>NZ_BCZS01000004.1 GCF_001598855.1 Pluralibacter gergoviae ATCC 33028 = NBRC 105706
CAGCGCCGATACCCAGTCGGGCGGGACAACGTGCTGGTGGACATCAATGCGTTGAACAGTTGACATATCAGATACCTCACAGAGTGTTATAACCAGTGCATTGCTAACTTTAAGGCGCCCCTATTCATTATACAAATTCATTAGTATCATCAATAAATGCCTTAAAAGCATAGGTTAGAATGCAGATCAGGTACCTGAAATATTTTGCCGCCGGATGGCATCTTGTCGTGCGCTGAACAGGCAGATGCGGGATCCGAAAAGCGATCTTCAGACGTGAAGGCCGGGAGCGGTATTTTACGAGGAGGCCTGGAGCATGCAGCGCAGGTTAAGATTGGCGAGTTGCTCCGCCGGGAGGTGGGCGGCACAGAAACAGGACGCTGTGGGATCTTTTCGGTTGAGGCATCGGGATCGGCGCCCGTCATGTTATGACGGGCGCCGATCCCGATGCCTCATTCACCCTGCCCGCTTATTTCGCCAGGCGCGGGAACAGCGACCTGCCGGTCAGCTGGTTGATCTGATCAAGTTCGCCGTCGCGGAAATCGGGGTAGCTATCCAGCATATGCGTAAAGGAGGTCCCCACCGAGGCCGGCGCGTAGGGAAAGTCGCTACCAAACAGCACGTGCCCCGGGTGGGCAAATGCCAGCAGAGACTTCAGCGCAACGTCGCTGCCGGACAGCGCCGTGTCGAAATAGAACGTCTTGAGATCTTCCAGAACCTGCGCTTTCGTCAGCTGCGGATCGAGTCCCGGCATCACTTCCGCGAAGCGGTAGCTGGCAAAGGGTACAAAGCCCCCGGCGTGGGAAAGGATCACCTTGATGTGCTTATAACGGCTCATCACACCGTTAGTCACCATATGCAGCGCCGTGCGCGTGGTGTCCATCGGATAGTCCACCAGCGGCCCGGGCAGACCGGGGATAACGTCCATCGGCGGCTTCGCCGGATGGATAAAAACGACGGCGCCCAGTTCGTCCAGCGCCTGCCACAGCGGCGCATAGCTCGCATCACCCAGATAAACGCCGCGGTAGTTGGTGAGCAGCACGACGCCATCGGCGTGCAGGTGCTCAAACGCGTAGCGCAGTTCCTCGAGCGAAGCCTCCATGTCCGGCAGCGGCAGGGTCACAAAGTTGCCAAAGCGCGTGGGGTGCTGGCTGACCAGTCCCGCCGTGTACTCATTGACCCGCCGCGCCATGTCGACCGCCGCCTTGCCGTGCCAGCCGGTGACGCCGGGCGCAGTCAGCGACAGAACGCCGGTGCGGATCTGCAGCGAATCCATAAAATCGATCGCGCTCTGCGGCGACCATGCGGGGCTTTTCCAGCCTGACGGATCGCCGCCGTGGGACGGCAGCGCCGATACCCAGTCGGGCGGGACAACGTGCTGGTGAACATCGATGCGTTGAACAGTTGACATATCAGATACCTCACAGAGTGTTATAACCGTTGCATTGCAAACCTTAAAGCGGTTTCATTCATTACACAAATTCATTAGTATCATCAATGAATGCCATAAAAGCATAGGTTAGAATGGAACTTAGACATCTCAAATATTTTGTCACCGTCGCCGAACTGCTGCACTTTGGCCGCGCGGCCGACAGGCTGCACATTGTCCAGTCGGCGCTGAGCAGGCAGATCCAGGATCTGGAGAGCGAACTTCAGACGCAGCTGCTGATTCGCGACAGCCGCAACGTGCGCCTCACCGAGGTCGGGGCGGTTTTTTATGAGGAAGCCAAGGCCATACTGAGCAAGCGCGATCGTGCGATACAGTTGGTGAGATCCCTCGCCCAGGGCTACAGAGGCCGCCTGAAGATCGGCTTTGTCGGCATGGCCGGAGCGTCAGGCGTGCTGCCGTCCTTTCTGACCTTTTTTCGCGCCCGGCATCCGCAGTTGCTCATCGAACTGATGGAAGCCGAGAACCATACCCAGCTCCGGCGTCTTGAGGAGGGCGAGCTGGACGTCGCGATCGTGACCTTCCCCGACAACGCCAGTAATATGACAGAGTGCCATCCCTTACAGGCTTCCCGCTGGGTAATGGGCATGAGCGCCGACGATCCGCTCAGTGCGCATCGCGAACTCACGGCCCCGCTGCTCCAGGACCGTGATTTCATCCTCTATGGCAATCCCGACGCGGAATCTGCGCAGCGGGCGCTGATTGCCTCTCTGCTGGGCGCCGAGCCCCATATCGTCAACTATGCTAACAGCACCCTCAGCACCCTGACGCTGCTTGCCGCCGGATACGGGATTGCCCTGGTGCCTGAAAGTATGCGCCAGGTCGGCGTTCCTGGCGTGATATTCCGCCCTCTGTGTGGATTAACCCAAACCGTTGACGTCAGCGCCTGCGTGCTGCGCAATAACACCTCACCGCAGGTTGCTCACTTTCTTTCGGCGCTGACCGCCTTCCGCGCAGCGGCAGCAGATTTATCCGTAATGGCCGAAAATGGGAGCCCCGACACGCGAGAAAGCAAATAATAGGCTAAGGTTTTGAACAGGTTGGCGCAGCAGCAGCGCTGTGCGATTAAAAGGAGAACAACCAATGACAAAACCTGCTTTGCGCCACGTTGCGCTTCTCTCTGCGCCTGCGGCACTTCATATTGCACTCGGCGGCCTCCTGCTTACCGCCGCGTTAGCCGCCCGGGCGGATGAAGCCCGAACGCCGCAGCCGCCGGATATTCTGCTGGGACCGCTGTTTAACGACGTGCAAAGCGCGAAGCTGTTCCCCGACCAGAAAACATTTGCCGATGCGGTGCCGAAAAGCGATCCGCTGATGATCCTCGCCGACTACCGAATGCAGCGCGGCCAGCGCAGCTTCGATCTGCGCCACTTCGTTGACGTCAACTTCAGCCTGCCGCAGGAGAAAGAAAAGTACGTCCCACCGAAAGATCAGAGCCTGCGCCAGCACATTGACGGACTCTGGCCGGTGCTGACCCGCACCACCGGCACGCCGGAGAAGTGGGATTCGCTGCTGGCGCTGCCGAAGCCCTACGTGGTCCCCGGCGGCCGCTTTCGCGAAGTCTACTACTGGGACAGCTACTTCACCATGCTCGGGCTCGCGGAGAGCGGACACTGGGATAACGTGGCGGATATGGTGGATAACTTCGCCTACGAGATCGATACCTGGGGCCACATTCCCAACGGCAACCGCAGCTACTATCTGAGCCGCTCGCAGCCGCCCTTCTTCGCCATGATGGTGGAGCTGCTGGCAACCCACGACGGCGACAGCGCGCTGAAAAAGTACCTGCCTCAGATGAAAAAAGAGCACGACTACTGGATGGCGGGCAGCGAGGGTCTGGAGAAAGATAGCGCGGTAGCGCGGGTTGTCAGAATGAGCGACGGCAGCCTGCTTAACCGCTACTGGGACGACCGGGACACGCCGCGCCCGGAGTCGTGGCTGGATGATATCACCACCGCCAAAAGTAACCCCGACCGCCGGGCCGCCGATATCTATCGCGATCTGCGCGCCGCCGCCGCGTCAGGCTGGGACTTCAGCTCGCGCTGGATGGACGATCCGCACAAGCTCAGCACCATCCGCACTACCAGCATCGTGCCGGTGGATCTTAACGCCCTGATGTTCCGGATGGAGAAGATAGTCGCCCGCGCCAGCAGCGCCGCCGGTGATAACGATAGCGCGCAGCGCTACGAGGGCTATGCCGCCGCCCGCCAGAAGGCGATGGAGAAGTATCTGTGGAATGAGAAAGCGGGCTGGTACGCCGACTACGATCTGAAAAATCACCGGGTGCGCGGCCAGCTGACCGCCGCCGCGCTGTTCCCGCTGTACGTCAACGCCGCGTCGAGCGCGCGGGCGGCGAAAATGGCCGCCGTCACCGAGTCGCAGCTGCTGAAGGCGGGCGGCATTGCCACCACCACCGTCAGCAGCGGCCAGCAGTGGGACCTGCCCAACGGCTGGGCGCCGCTGCAGTGGGTCGCCGCCGAGGGGCTGCAGAACTACGGCAATCAGAAAGTGGCGATGGAGGTCACCTGGCGCTTCCTCACCAACGTGCAGCACACCTATGACCGTGAGAAGAAGCTGGTTGAAAAGTATGATATCACCCGCACCGGGACCGGCGGCGGCGGCGGTGAATATCCGCTGCAGGACGGCTTCGGCTGGAGCAACGGCGTCACGCTGATGATGCTGGATAAGGTTTGTCCGAAAGAAAAGCCCTGCGACAATGTGCCGGATAGCCGCCCGGCTGAGGCCGCGGCACCCGCAACCGGAGCCGCTAAGTCGTGATCTGCTGCGGAGCAGCGCGACGGCTGCTCCGCTGCTCCCTCCCCGCCTCATTGATAGCAATAGTTACGTTCGATCTCGCAAAACGGCGTTTTTAGACTTGATTGATATAAAGCGAACAAGAATAATTCGTATTCTTTTTTGCGAAAAAGGATTTTTCCTTACCTTTATGACAGCCCGCGCAGGAGCGTGACTCGCTGTATCCGGAATGATGTTAATGATCCACGCCTGTAAACTTAAACGCGCGCCGCTGCTTTGTACCCTGGCGCTGGCATTCCCGCACGCGTCGTTCGCCGACGATACGCTGGTGGTGACCGCCGCCCCCGCATATACGGCCCTCTCCCCCACCCGTGGCTATACGGCAAAAACGTCCTCCGGGGCGACCAAAACCGACCGACCGCTGGTGGAAACGGCGCAGAGCATTTCGGTCGTTACCCGCCAGCAGATGGAAGACCAGGGCGCCGCCAACGTCGGCCAGGCCCTGAACTACACGCCCGGCGTTAACAGCGGCTTCGGCGGTGCTTCCAGCCGCTTTGACGCCATCTCGCTGCGCGGTTTTCACGGCGGCGACGTCGATAATATTTTCCTCGACGGCATGCGCCTGATGAGCGACGGCGGCAGCCACAACGTGCTGCAAATAGACCCCTGGTTTATCGAGCGCGTTGACGTGATCAAGGGCCCCTCTTCCGCGCCCTATGGCCAGAGCGTGCCCGGCGGGCTGGTCAACCTCACCTCAAAACGTCCGCAGTTCAAATCGGAAGGGCATCTGAGGGCCTTTGTCGGCAGCCAGGCGACCAAAGGGCTGGCGTTTGACTATACCGATGCCATCAACAGCCAGTGGGCGTACCGCATAACCGGCATCACCCGCAATACCAACACCCAGTACAGCGATACCCGCGAGGAGCGCTACGCCATCGCGCCTTCCCTGTTGTGGCAGCCGGATTCCGATACCAGCCTGCTGCTGCAGGCCTATTTGCAAAAAGATCCCTCCGGCGGCTACCACGGCTCGCTGCCGCTGGACGGCACGCGCTATAAGCACAACGGCCGTCGGTTGCACCGGGACGTAAACGAAGGCGACAGCGGCGACGGCTATCAGCGCCGGCAGCAGATCTACAGCTACGCATTCGATCACCAGTTTAATGACGTCTGGTCCCTACACTCCAGCGCCAGCTACAGCCACATTAATGCCAGCCTCGATCAGGTGTACCAGACCGGCTGGATCGGCAGCGGCAATACGCTGTCGCGCGGCTACAGCGGCTCCAGGGGCTCGCTGGACGGCTGGTCCACGGATAACCGGCTGCAGGCCGACTTCAGCACCGGCGCAGTGGGCCATACGGTGACTGTCGGCGGCGAATATCATCGCCTGCGCAACGATCTGTGGAGCGGCTGGGGCAGCGCGTCGCCGCTCGATCCGTGGAGCGGCTATACCGCCAGCCGGGGGCATACCGTGACCGGCAGCGACGACAACAACCGCCGCTACTACCAGACGGGGGCCTATCTGCAGGACGAGATGACGTGGAACCGCTGGCATCTCGACGTGGCCGGACGCTACGACCGCATCGTCTCCCGCCAGGTCAGCGATACCTACCATACCTCCAGCCGCCGGTCAGACGACCGCGTTAGCGGGCGCGGATCGCTGCTGTACGCCTTTGAAAACGGCTTTTCACCCTATTTCAGCTACAGCCAGGCGATCACGCCGGCGATGCTGCCCGGCGCTGACGGCACACTGCTCAAACCAACCACGTCGCAACAGGTCGAGGCGGGACTGAAGTATCAACCGCCGGGCACCGCCGATCTCTACAGCATTGCCGTTTACGATCTGACCCAGAAGGACGTGGCGACCCGCGATCCGAATATCGCTACCGCTACCTACATTCCCGCCGGCAAAGTGCGCTCTCAGGGCGTGGAGCTGGAGGCGCGCAACCAGCTCACGCCGCGCCTGAGCACTATCGCCGGCTATACCTGGAACCGCCTGCGCTTTCACGATACCGACGACGGTACTGCGCATAATACTCCGCAGCTTACGCCGAACCAGATGGCCTCCCTGTGGGCGCGCTATCAGTTTGATTACGGGCTCAGCGCCGGCGCGGGCGTGCGCTATATCGGCAGGCAGTGGGCCGATGATGCCAACAGCGAGCGGCTGCCGTCGGTGACGCTGTTTGATGCGATGGTGCGGGCGGACGCCGGCGCGTGGTCTCCGGCACTGAAGGGCGCCTGGCTGCAGGTGAATGCCAATAACCTCGGCGATCGCGAGTACGTCTCCGGCTGTTACGGTACCACTAACTGCTACCGGGGCGCGGAGCGCTCGGTGATGGCTACCGTAGGGTATGATTTCTGAGTCAGAACGCCGGGAGGCGCGGGCCTCCCGGCAGGGCATCAGTCGATAGCGTCCATCGCTTTCTGCACTTTCCAGATGTAGCGCGGCGCCTGGGAAGAGGGATGATTTTTGACGATGTAATCAAAGAACTCCTCCTTATCGAGGCCGTTGATCTCGCGGATGGCCTTTTTGCGATCGGAGGAGAAGGTGCGCAGCAGCGCCCCGGCGCCGTTGACGTAGGAGACCACCAGCGCGTACTGCATAACCTGCGGATCCTCAATGCCCGCCAGCGGGCCGTGCTCAAGGATACTGAAGTAGGCTGCGCCCATCGAGATATTGCGCTCGGGATTTTTCAGTTCGCTGGTAGAGGGCTGGCCGCGCCAGCCCATGTAGCGATAGACTTCGCGCCCGGCGGTCGAGGCCTTGAGCTGCATCAGACCAACGGCATTGGACTTACTCACCGCGTTGGGATTACCGCCGGACTCTACCGCAATGATGGCGGTGATAAAGCGCGGGCTCACGCCCCAGGCGGCGCCGGCTTTCTCGCTTATCGGCATCCACTGCATCGCGCGCTGAACGGGGATCGTGGGGTCGTACGGCGGATTTCTGTAATCATGCTTCGGTTTTGAGCTACAGCCGGCCAGCAGAACAAATAATATCACCAGGAATCTGAATTTCACGCCTTTATCCTTTTACTCAAGTGTGCCGTGCGTAATGACAATCAGTCATTGAGGCGGCATCATAACTGTTTCAAACTCATCAAGGAAATGCCATGTCTCTGATTCATCTGATAGCCCCCTCGGGTTACGCCATCAATCAGCAGGCGGCCCTTCGCGGCGTGGCGCGCCTCGAACAGGCGGGACATGCGGTAGAGAACCAGCGGGTCATCACCCGCCGTCAGCAGCGCTTTGCCGGCAGCGACGCCGAGCGCGCCGCCGATCTCAACGACCTCGCGCAGCTGGCGGGGCCGGATACCATCGTGATGCCGGTGCGCGGCGGCTACGGCGCCACCCGCCTGCTCGATCAGATCGACTGGCAGGCGCTGTGCCGCCGCCAGCAGCGCTCGCCGCTGCTCATCTGCGGCCACAGCGACTTCACCGCCGTGCAGATGGCGCTCCTGAGCCGCGGCAACGTCATCACCTTCAGCGGCCCGATGCTGACCGGCAACTTCGGCGCAGAGACGCTGAACGACTTTACGGTTGAGCACTTCTGGCGCGCCCTGCGCCATCCGCAGTTCACCGTGGAGTGGCAGAGCAGCGGTCCGCAGTGCGACGTCGAAGGCACGCTGTGGGGCGGCAATCTGGCGATGCTGACCTCGCTGGTCGGTACGCCGTGGCTGCCGCAGATCGACGGCGGCATTCTGGTGGTCGAGGACGTCAACGAGCATCCGTTCCGCGTCGAGCGCATGCTGCTGCAGCTCTTCCACGCCGGGATCTTAAGCCGCCAGCGCGCGCTGGTGCTGGGCAGCTTCAGCGGCGCGGAGCCAAACGACTACGATGCCGGATACGATTTGCCGACGGTCGCGGCGTACCTGCGCTCGCGGCTGGCGATCCCGGTGATCGACGGGCTGGATTTTGGCCACGAACAGCGCACCGTGACCCTGCCGCTGGGGGCCCGCGCCCGGCTGATAAATCAGCGCGAAGCGGCAACGCTGACCCTGAGCGGACATCCGGTGCTGGGGGAATAAAAAAGTTCGCTATCATGCTGATTAACCCGCTCTTTACTCACGCTTATGTGTTAACGTCATAACCCTCATATCACGCGAATAAAGGAGTCGTCGAACGTTGGATGCCGCGGCAATTATCAGTCTGTTTATTCTGGGCTCGGTGCTGGTCACCGGCAGCATTTTATTGAGCTCATTTTCATCCCGTCTCGGTATTCCGATTCTGGTGATATTTCTTGCCATCGGCATGCTGGCCGGCGTTGACGGCATCGGCGGGATCCCCTTCGATAACTATCCTTTCGCCTATATGGTCAGTAACCTCGCCCTGGCCGTGATCCTGCTCGACGGCGGGATGCGCACCCAGGCGAGCTCCTTTCGCGTGGCCCTCGGTCCGGCGCTGTCGCTGGCCACCGTCGGCGTACTGATCACCTCCGGCCTGACCGGCATGATGGCAGCGTGGCTGTTTCACCTCAGCCTGATCGAAGGGCTGCTGATCGGCGCGATCGTCGGTTCGACCGATGCGGCGGCGGTCTTCTCCCTGCTCGGCGGCAAGGGCCTCAATGAGCGCGTCGGCGCGACGCTGGAAATAGAGTCCGGCAGTAACGATCCGATGGCGGTGTTTCTGACCATCACGCTGATTGAGATGATCCAGTACAACCAGGCGCAGCTGAGCGCCGCTTTTGCGCTGGATATTATTCAGCAGTTCGGACTGGGTATCGCGATCGGCCTCGGCGGCGGCTGGCTGCTGCTGCGGATGATCAACCGCATTACGCTCCCGGCGGGTCTCTATCCGCTGCTGGCAGTCAGCGGCGGCATTCTGATTTTCGCCGTGACCACCACGCTTAACGGCAGCGGCATTCTGGCGGTTTACCTGTGCGGCTTCCTGCTAGGTAACCGGCCGATCCGCAACCGCTACGCCATCCTGCAAAACTTTGACGGCCTGGCGTGGCTGGCGCAGATCGCCATGTTCCTCGTGCTGGGGCTGCTGGTGACGCCGTCCGATCTGCTGCCGATTGCCGTTCCGGCCCTGCTGCTCTCAGGGTGGATGATCTTCGTCGCCCGCCCGCTGTCGGTGTTCGCCGGGCTGCTGCCCTTTAAGGGCTTCAACCTGCGGGAGCGCGTGTTTATCAGCTGGGTGGGCCTGCGCGGCGCGGTGCCGATCATCCTTGCGGTGTTCCCGATGATGGCCGGACTGGAGCACGCCAGGCTGTTCTTCAACGTCGCCTTCTTCGTGGTGCTGGTGTCCCTGCTGCTGCAGGGCACTTCGCTCTCTTGGGCGGCGAAAAAAGCCAAAGTGGTGGTGCCGCCGGTGGGCTGGCCGGTCTCCCGGGTGGGGCTGGATATTCATCCGGAAAACCCCTGGGAGCAGTTTATCTACCAGCTCAGCGCCGACAAGTGGTGCGTGGGCGCGGCGCTGCGCGATCTGCATATGCCGCGCGATACCCGCATCGCGGCGCTGTTTCGCGATAATGTGCTGCTGCATCCCTCCGGCAGCACCCGCCTGCGGGAGGGCGACGTGCTGTGCGTGATTGGCCGCGAGCGCGATCTGCCGATGCTCGGCAAGCTGTTCAGCCAGTCGCCGCCGGTGGCGCTGGACCAGCGCTTCTTTGGCGACTTTATCCTGGAGGCCAGCGCGAAGTTTTCCGACGTGGCGATGATTTACGGCCTCGACGGCGGTGAAGAGTACGCCAACAATACCCAGTCGCTGGGCGAGATTATTCAGCATCTGCTGGGCGCCGCGCCGGTCGTCGGCGATCAGGTTGAATTCGCCGGCATGGTGTGGACCGTGGCGGAGAAAGAGGACAACGCGGTGCTGAAAGTCGGCGTGCGCGTGGCCGATGAGGAGCCTGCCTGATCGCCCGCTAGGGCAGCAGCGTCAGGTCGAGCCAGCCGTCCGTGCGCACGCGCTGCCGCGGGTGGCTCTCCTGCCCGCTCAGCAGCGGCTCCAGCGTAAGGCTCAGCGTCAGCAGCCTGCCCCGCGCGGGCGCGCCGTGACGCAGAACGACAAAGCCCTCTCCGGGACGCAGCTGAAGGCGGCTGACGGCATCGCCCGTCCGGCTATCGCCCGCGATGATGCGCGCGAGCTGCACGTCGTCGCCGTCCAGCAGCGCCCGCTCAATGTGGATCCTCAGCGTACCGCCGCCCTCGCCCCAGCGAAATGCCGCCCCGCTCGCCGGGCCGTCGGCCCGCAGCCGCATCTCCTGCGCCAGCGTGCAGCTGACGCTCACCATTAGCCTCCGGACGCCCGGCGTCATTCCGCCTGCGGTGGGCCGTAGCTGCGCCGGGCTGCTGCGGCCAAAGTCGACCTGTCCGCCGCCGGCGCTCAGGCTGCACTCGGGCACAGTCGGCTGCGGGATGTCAGGCAGGGCGCCGCTTGCCGGGCTCAGCGCCAGCGCCAGGAGGTACGACATCATACGCAGGTTCATTCTCGCTCCTTACCGGCACAGGCCGGTGGTCGTCTCATACAAATCACGCTCACGGGCGGGGGCGTCCGGCAGCTTGTCGAGCCTGATGCGGCACTCACCCGGCGCCAGATCGACCGTCACCTCCATGCCCGGACGGGCGTCGGGCAAAAAGAGCGCGCCCTGCTCGTCCACCACGGTAATAAAATTGTCCTGCGCATCGTACACCGCCGCGCCGCGGGGCAGCGGCTGGCCGTTCGCGCGCCCTGCGCTCACCAGCACCCGGCGCGACGAAATGGTCTGAAAATCCACCCGGCTGACGGCGCCTCTGGCGGGCATCACTTCCTGCGTGCCGTTGACGACGTCCGCCCGCCGCCCGAGGCTGCGGGTGTCCACCTCAATCAGCGAGGTGCTCCAGCCGCTGAGCGAGGGCAATACCGCATAGCCGCCGCCGTCGGTCCACACCGGCCCGGCGGGCGTCTCCAGCCTGACGCCGCCTTTGTTGCCCACCCGCGCGATGCCGAACGTATCTCTGACCTGATACGGTGCGGGCGTGACGCCATGCCCGTGGGCGACGACGCTGCCCGAGGCCTGCAGCGACAGGCTGCGGCTGCTCGCAGAGTCGGCGGACAGGTTACCGGAGAGATCGCTCCAGCGAGTGACCGTGCTGAAAGCGCCGGTGGCCGCGCTGAGGCCGCGGCCCTGGTCGCGTTCGGCCGCCAGGCTCCAGCTGCGGTCCTGGCTGAGGCGCTGGTCGAGGCGCATCCCATAGCGGTTACCGCCGCGGCCGTGGTTCGCCGTGCTGCTGACCGTGGTGCTGTCGCCGAGGGGCATCTGCAGCGAAAGGTAGAGCCGGTCTTCCCGCCCGTAGCGGCCGCCGCTCTGCTGATGCGCCGCGTTGAGATTGAGGGACACGCGCCCGAACTGCCGCCCCCAGCTTATCTGCGCCCAGCCCGTCGGCGCACCGCGGGTCTGGGTGCTGCGCCCGGCCGCAACGCTGAGACTGCCGAGCAGCGCGTTTGCCCAGCTGACGCCCGCGCCGTACTGATCTCTGTTACGGGCGTAGTCGCCCCGCGCGCTGAACTGCTCTTCGCTGAATTCGCGATAGCCTGCCGCCTGATGCGAGCCGCTGAGGTTCACTGAGAGGCTGCCGCCGATCGGCTGCGTCAGAGTCAGGGCGTTGAGGAAGCCCCGGCGATCCCCGCGCCGGGCCCGCGCGAGGGTACTTTGCAGCGAGAGGCTCGTGCGCCAGGGAAGAACGCTCTCCAGGGTTGCGCCGAGCGCCTGATAGTTCTCCGCCCACAGTCCGCCAAGCTGCAGCGCCGCGCGCGGCGAGAGCTGAACGCCGCGCGCGGCGGTGGCCAGCAGCGGCTTTTTATCCGCCCCGCGCAGATCGTAGCGTCCGAGTCCCCAGCTGATGCCCGGCGTAATGACGGCGCCGTCGCGCGCGTAGGCGGCGGCGGACACCAGATAGCGCCGCACGCCGCCGTCGGCGCCCGTCACCGTGACGCTCAGATCGCTTCGCGTATTGAGCAGCGAAAAGCCGCTGAGGCTGAACGGCCCCGCGGGGACGGTGGTGTGAAACACCGGGACGCCCAGTTGGCGGATTTCCACCACGGAGGGGGTATCGGCCACGCCCGCGACGACCGCGCTACCGCTTTTGCCGTACAGCGCCTGTTCGGGGGTCATCTGCACGCCCAGCACCTGTCCGATACCGAACAGACCGCCGGAAAGCGGGATCTGTCCTAGCTGCAGCGTACTTTTCAGCCCGGTAAACGTCCGCCGGGCGTAGGCGTTCTGATAGTCGGTCTGCGCTTTTTGCCCGAAGCGATAGAGGTTTTGATTGCTGCGCACTATCCAGTCCCCGGCGTTAAAGCCCAGCTCCGTCTGGATCTGCCAGTAGTTCATCCTGCTGCCCGGCGCGCGGCTGCCCATAAGCTGGGCTGCGTAGTTCAGCAGCGCGGCCGTACCGTCGTGCTGCCAGCGGGCGTTATCCGTCCGCGGCTCCAGCGCCGACTGCGGCACCAGCAGCGTGAGCGTTGCGTCCGCGGGGCTGGGGATCGCCGACAGCTGCGGCCAGAAGGCGCGCAGGTCGCGGCAGGCATCTTCCCGCCCGCCGCTGGCATCGGGAAAACCGGCGGGGATCTTGAGGCCGGCCTGCCTGAGCAGCGCGGTATCCGGACAGAGGCGCCCCTGGCTGTCAAAGGTGACCTGCAGCCTGCCGCGCGATTCGCCGTTGACGAAAAGCGCCACCGCGCTGACGCCCGGCGGAAACCTCGCGGCCTGCCTGAACTGCCCCGCAAGCCCCGCATCGAGGCCCTGGGCGCTGAGCGCCTCGGCATCAAAAATAACGTCATCGGCGAAAGCGGGCTGTCCGGCCGCGGCAATCAGCGCCAGCGGCAATGCGGTGCATCGTAATCCTGGCAAGACGAGAGTGCGCACGTTCGCCTCCGCTACAGGTAAACGATCTGCAGCGCGCTCAGGCCGTCGAGGCCGATCGCGCGGTTCAGCTCCAGCTCAGCGGTTTTATTGATCGCGGCCTGGACGGTTAAGCGGGCGGTGAGCGTGGTAAATGCCGCCGGTACGGCACTCCCCTGACCGATGCTGCTGACTTTGGCGCCATCGCTGTACAGCCACACCGCGCTGTCCGTGGTCCAGACCGTACCGCCGTCGGTGGAGACCAGCCCCGTCAGGCCCGGCGGTATCTGACCATCAATGTTCACATCCTCAAGCCGCATAGCGTAAACGCCGGTTTTACTCGCCCCCGCCATGCCAAGACCGAAGAACTTGCCTTCACTCGCGGAGGCGATGGCAAAGGGCGCGGTGCGCGGGTTATCGGGCACCGCCAGCGAGTTTTTGCGCACATCGTTGACCCTGAACTGCACTTTGGCGGGCGCGGCGCAGGCAATAGCAAAAGTGAGGCTCTTTTTCTCCAGCAGCGTGAAGGTATTCGCCGATAGCCGTGCCGCCTTCAGCGTGCCGTAATCAAAGGTTGCGCCGCCGCCGATCTTCGGTTTGCAGGCGGAAGGGATGCTTTCACCGGTTATCTGAATATGAACACTGCGGCCAGCGGCCATCGTCTGCCCGGCCAGAAGCGCCAGCAGGGCCACTTTTGTAAGAGAGTTCATTGGCATCGTCCTTGTCAGCCCGTTGACATCAGCCCCTGCAGCAGGGGCTGATGTTGCCGTAGTACGCTAGAGGTAGACGACCTGAATCGTGGCCTGGCCGTCGAGATTGATGACGTGGGCCAGGTTGAGTTCAGAGGCCTTATTCACCACCGCCTGTATCGAAATGGTTCCGGAAAAGGACTTCACCGCCAGGGGAGCCTTCACGCCGGGGCTGGACACAGTGACCAGATGCTGAGGCAGCGAAGCCTGTCCCAGATCCAGATTTGGCCGCGAGACCCACGTTTTACCGCTATCCGCCGAGTGCAGGTAGCCTACGGCGGTATTGTCATCCGCGGTCACCTCCTTAATGATCGAGACATAGCCGCCTATTTTTTTCCCCTCTGCCGTCCCGAGGCCGAACACGGGCGTATTAGAGGCCACCGGCACGCCGAGCAGCACTTTCCCCACCGGCACCACGGCGCTCCCCGCCCGGGCATCAAAGGTTCTGAGCGCCACCCTGGTGGAGGCATCGCAGGTCAGGACAAAGCTCAAATCTTTCTGCGCCAGGATGGTATAGTCGTCAGTCCCGTGGACAACCTCGCTGGCAGGGATCGTGCCATAGTCAAAGACCGCGCCATCGCTGACGCTCGGCGTACAGCCGGCGGGAACAATGTGGCCGATGACTTTAATGTCCACGCTGTCTTGGGCCACAGCGCTCCCCGCCGCTGCCGCCAGGGCGGCGGCAATCAGCGCTATTTTCATCAATTGCATGTTTAACACCTTTATTATGCAGGCGTTGCCGTCAGCTATTCACGCCCGCCGACTGCCTCACAGATAGTAGAGCTGAATCGTCGATAGCCCGTCGAGGTTGACGGCTTTACTCAGATCCAGTTCAGCGCCTTTATTGATCACCGCCTGCACGTTGAGCGTGCCGGAAAGCGTCTTAAAGGCAACGGGCACCAGGTCGCCAGATTTGCTCCAGCTGTAGATGTTTTTGCCGCTACCGCCGAGCCAGGTATCGCTGAGCGTGGATTTAGCCCAGGTGTGGCCGCTGTCGCCGGACCAGATAGCATCAGTCGCCGTCGTTTCGCCGTCCAGCTTGACGCTGCGGCCAATGGTCATACCGTAGGCGCCGATGTCTTTACCGTCCGCCTGGCCAAGCCCCATCAGTTCTGTGGCCTCCGTTACGGAGACACCCAGCACCGATGAGCCTACGGGCCTTACGGCGCTGCCCGCGCGCGCGTCGGTGGAGCGCAGGGCAACTTTTGCCGGCGCGTCGCAGGTGATGGAGAAGTCCAGGCTTTTACTCTCCAGTACCGTAAACGCATCCGCTTTGAGGGTATCGGCTTTGATCGTCCCGTAATCTACCGTTGCACCGCCGCTCAGCGCCGGCTTGCAGGCCGCGGGTACGATCTGACCAATGACTTTAATATCAATGCTGTCGCTGTCCGCCATGACGGAGCCGGCCGAGGCGGCGAGGAGCGCCGCCAGCAGCGTTTTTTGAATTACTTTCATTTCAGTTCCTTGTTTGCATGTTTCACTGTATTACCGTCCGTTGGCAAAGGAGACGCGCCCCTTCTGCACTGAGGTAATTCTTTAATTCTTTAATTCGTTACTGCGACAGCGGCGCATCCCAGCTATTTACCGAATAGCCCCAGGTGGTTGCCGGCGAGATGCGCACCTGGCGGGTGCCGACAAGCGATTTACCCTCGGGCGCTGCCAGCGTCAGATTCTCGCCCGGTAATATATAGCTCTGCGGCAGGGTTAATATTATATTCCTCGGCAGAGTCTGCACATTTTGCGCCAGGCGAACAACATATGGCGAGTTATTAGCAACGACCAGATGATTATCTACCACTTTCCAGGTAAGGCGCTTCCAGGGGGATTCATCTCTGGGTAATCCTGCCGGGCGAATAATAACGGGAAGATTCTGACTGATGCTCATTCTGACTTCATTTTTATCTTTGCTGCGCGGCGGTATACCGCTAAAAATAACCCGGCGCAGGCGCTCCGTTTTTAACGGCGCGGACGCATGCAGCAGAAAACGCACCTTTTGCGTTTTGCCGCCCTCTACGCGAATGGCGGGCGGCGAGACCAGCAGCAGGGCTTCGTTATCCTGCCTGATAGACTGCAGCGTCGTGGTTAACAGCAGCGGATAGCGGTCGGTGTTGGTTACATTCATGGCGGCTTCGCCGTCAGACTCTTCAATCACCACCACGGAGGATTCCGGCACCATGCCGGTGGCCTCTGCCGAGAGAGGTATAGTAACGAACGCGCAGGCGATAAGTGTCCTGAGTGAAGCGGAGAATCCTTTCATATTATTCACTTTATTAGCGAGAGCACAGCGTGACTCCTCACCGCAATATGGCAGGCGGTGACATTCAAACAATAAACCCTGTCTGTTATTTCAGAAACACCGTATGCAGAAGCGGAGAATAGTCACCCTGAGCAATTTATTTACAGAGATACATTGGCAATGAATTTAATGATGATAAAACCCAACGTTCATAGCCGCAGCAAAAGTGAGCATATAATAAATACTGCGACATGACAAAGGATTTTATGTGCTATTTCCGCAACTCGCCTAATTCATTGCCCGGGATTAAGAAAAATACCCAGGATAAATATGAAAGATTTATCTGAGTTATTAAATTAAATAAATGGAGTGGTTATTAATAATACTTGACCGGGAAATATCTGATAAAGAAATGTCCCGGCGGTGATGGCAGGTTACTCTCCGCGATGCGGATGATTGATAATGTGGTCTTCCCAATCGCACACTTCTGACTCCTTGACGGCAATGTGGCGCACCGAGATGCGTTCGCCGTGCATCGCCGCTTTCGAGCCGGTAAGCAGCGGGTGCCACTGCGGCAGCGGTTTTCCCTCCGCCAGCAGGCGGTAGGCGCAGGTGTGCGGCAGCCACTCGAAAGTCGGCAGGTTCTCGCGGGTCAGCTTGATGCAGTCCGGCTCATACTCAAAGCGGCGTTCATAGTTGCGGCACTGGCAGGTTTTGATGTTCAGCTGCTTGCAGGCGACGTTAGTAAAGTAGATCTCGTCGCTGTCTTCATCCATCAGCTTATGCAGGCAGCACTGGCCGCATCCGTCGCACAGCGACTCCCACTCGGCGTCGGTCATCTGCTCAAGGGTCTTGCTTTGCCAGAAAGGGTTGTCGGTCATCGCTCTGTCCGCGTTAAAAAATGAAGGGCACCTTATAACGAGTCTGGCAGAGGGATGCAAGTTTTGCCGCCCAAATGAGCGGCAAGAGAGGCTTACAGTACGCGGGTGGAAAGTGCGTAGCGGCTGAAGCTGACTTCCAGCTCGTCGCCGCTGGCAAGCGGGCCGACACCTTCCGGGGTGCCGGTAAGGATAACGTCCCCGCTTTTAAGGGTGAAGAAGCGGCTCATATAGGCGATAAGCGGCACGATTTTATGGATCATGTCCGCGGTGCTGCCCTGCTGACGCACTTCGCCATTGATCTTAAGCGTAAGGGGCGTGTTCTGCGGGTCATCGTGGAATTCGGCGGCGGGAATAAAGCCGGAGATGGGGCAGGCGTTGTCGAAGCCCTTGGCCTTCTCCCACGGGCGGCCCGCCTTTTTCAGCTGCGCCTGCACGTCGCGCAGGGTCAGATCCAGCGCCACGCCGTAGCCAACGATAGCCTTATGGACGTGCTCTTCCGTGGCATGACGCAGCGTGCTGCCAATCAGCACCGCCAGCTCCACTTCATGGTGTACGGAGCCGAGGCCTTCCGGCAGCGCCAGCGGCTGGCGAATATCGCACAGCGCCGTTTCCGGTTTGATAAACAGCACCGGCTCTTCCGGCGTGGCGCTGCCCATTTCCTGAATATGCTTCGCGTAATTACTGCCCACGCAGACCACTTTATTGACCGGGTAATCAAGAAGCGCACCCTGCCAGTTATGATGCTGATACATGTTACACCCCAAATGTTGCGTTATTGTTCTCCGCTGCCCTGAAGATGCTGCTTTAATAAGTCCTCAGGAGGTGGCGGAAGCTGAAGATAATAGCCCTGCGCGACCAATGCCTCTTTGACCTTGTCGGGATCGGCATTGGCCAGCTTCTTACGACCGTCCAGCATCAGCGCCATGGCGAACTGCGGCTGGCCGAAGCTTTGCATTAACGCTTCCGGTACGCGGGAAAAATCGTCTTTTTTTTCGACATATAAATAGGTCTGGTCACGCTTGTTGCTACGATAAATTGCACAAAACATTACTTTTACTCTGAATTGGACGGTGGTTACTTGCCTCTCTATATCAGTGACTATAACATGCCCTGTAGTCTTCGGAATATCGCCGCAGCCGCGCGGCCGATAAATTGAAAATTGAGTAAGGCCAGGATGTCAAACACGCCAATCGAGCTTAAAGGCAGTAGCTTCACCTTATCAGTGGTTCATTTGCATGATGCAAATCCCGAGGTTATTCGTCAGGCGTTAGAAGATAAAATCGCCCAGGCTCCCGCTTTCTTGCGTCACGCGCCGGTGGTGGTGAATATTGGCGCCCTGGCCGATGTTGCGCAGTGGCAGCCCCTGGCGCAGGCCATTACTGCCACCGGGCTGCGGATTATGGGCGTTAGCGGCTGTAAAGATCCGGCGCTGAAAACAGAAATTGACCGGGCGGGCATACCCTTACTGACTGAAGGGAAAGAGAAAACCGCCCGCCCTGCTCCGGTCCCGGAGCCAGCACCTGAACCTGAACCAACTGTTACCCCCGTCACAAAAACGCGATTGATCGACACACCCGTACGCTCTGGACAGCGCATTTATGCGCCAAACTGTGATTTGATTGTGACAGGGCACGTCAGCGCGGGCGCAGAGCTCATTGCTGACGGCAACATTCATATTTATGGCATGATGCGTGGGCGCGCGCTTGCGGGCGCCGGCGGCGATAAAGAAGCACAAATTTTCTGTAGCCACCTGACGGCGGAGCTGGTCTCTATCGCAGGTACTTACTGGCTGAGCGATAACATCCCGGCCGACTATTATGGCAAAGCGGTGCGCCTGCGTCTTAGCGACGCCGCTCTGACAATTGAACCGTTAAACTAATCCCTTTTTAACAAGGAATTTCTATGGCACGCATTATTGTTGTGACTTCGGGTAAAGGGGGCGTAGGCAAGACTACCTCCAGCGCGGCCATCGCGACTGGTTTGGCCCAGAAGGGAAAGAAAACCGTCGTTATCGACTTCGATATTGGTCTGCGTAATCTGGACCTGATCATGGGCTGCGAACGTCGCGTGGTTTACGACTTCGTCAACGTGATTCAGGGTGACGCCACCCTGAATCAGGCGCTGATTAAAGACAAGCGCACCGACAATCTCTACATTCTTCCCGCTTCCCAGACCCGCGACAAAGATGCCCTGACCCGCGAAGGCGTCGAGAAAGTGCTCGACGAACTGAAGAAGATGGCGTTCGACTTTATCGTCTGCGACTCGCCGGCCGGCATCGAAACCGGTGCCCTGATGGCGCTGTACTTCGCCGATGAAGCGATTATCACCACCAACCCGGAAGTCTCTTCCGTGCGCGACTCCGACCGCATTCTCGGTATTCTGGCATCGAAATCACGCCGCGCCGAAAATGGCGAAGAGCCGATCAAAGAGCACCTGCTGCTGACCCGCTACAACCCGGGCCGCGTAAGCCGCGGCGACATGCTGAGCATGGAAGACGTGCTGGAAATTCTGCGCATTAAGCTGGTGGGCGTTATCCCCGAAGATCAGTCGGTGCTGCGCGCCTCCAACCAGGGCGAACCGGTTATTCTGGACGCTGAAGCCGACGCCGGCAAAGCCTATGCCGACACTGTCGATCGCCTGCTGGGCGAAGAACGCCCTTTCCGCTTCATAGAAGAAGAGAAGAAAGGATTCCTCAAACGCCTGTTCGGAGGATAAGTTATGGCCTTACTCGACTTTTTTCTCTCCCGAAAAAAGAGCACAGCCAACATCGCGAAAGAACGTTTACAGATTATCGTCGCGGAGCGTCGCCGCAGCGACGCCGAGCCGCACTACTTACCGCAGCTCAGAAAGGATATTCTGGATGTTATCTGCAAATACGTGCAGATTGATCCGGATATGGTGAGCGTTCAGCTTGAGCAGAAAGATGGCGACATCTCGATACTCGAACTTAACGTCACTCTCCCGGAAGCGGAAGAGTCGAAATCCTGAAAAAAAACCCTGGCGCGCCAGGGTTTTTTATTGCCGCTTAGCGGGGATAGTTGGCCAGCAGGGAATTAAGTCGCCCGGCCATCATTTCACCGCGCCAGCCGGAAATCAGCTCCGGCTGCGTAGCCTGCGGCTTGAGTCCCCAGTGGGCGTTGAGCAGCTGGTTTACCTGGCGGCGGGAGGCCAGCAGCTCGGCGCTGACGCCCTTCTCTTTGCTGACATCCTGCACCAGCACCTTGATCTCTTTAAACACTTTGCGATAGCCCGGCATATCCATCAGGTTCAGCAGCGGCTCCGGCAGAGCCTCCTCCGGGAGGGCTTTGGCTTTTTCGACCAGGCTCAGCAACGTTTTGCCGTGGAAGCGAATTTCGCTGCCCGACAGGCCGAGGCTGTCCAGCTCGCCCATGCTGCCCGGCATGTAGCGCGCCACGCTCCACAGATGCTCCTCGCGCACCACGAAGTTCACCGCCATGTCGCGCTCCCGCGCCTTGCGCAGCCGCCAGTCGGCCAGCAGCTGCAGGCAGGCCAGCTGGCGGGTGCGCAGCTGCCAGGCGTTAGTGATGTCGCGCCAGGCCTCGGCGGGATCGGCCACGTCCTGACGGCGCTGCTTCATCAGATTGCATTCGTCAAGCGCGGCGGGCAGCCAGCCGCTGGTGTCGGCTTCCGCCAGCAGCTTGCGGGCGATGGGCAGCAGATACCAGACGTCGGCCGCCGCATAGTCGCACTGGCGCTCGCTCAGCGGACGCGCCAGCCAGTCGGTGCGGGACTCGCTCTTGTCCAGCGCAATGCCGGTGTACTCTTCAACCATCGCCGCAAAGCCCCAGGACATCGGACGGCCGCAGAAGGCGGCGAGGATCTGGGTGTCGATCAGCGGATCGGGCAGCACGCCAAAGGCGTTGAGAAACACTTCAAGATCCTCGCTGCCCGCGTGCAGGTATTTGGTGACGTTCTTATTGACCAGCAGATCGCGCATCGGCGTCCAGTCGCCGATGGTCAGCGGATCGATAAGCACCACCGTTTCGCCGTCGAACATCTGGATCAGGCCAAGCTGCGGATAGTAGGTGCGGGTGCGGACAAACTCGGTGTCCAGCGCAATGGCGGGAACGCTGCTGGCCGCGTCACAGGCGGCTTTCAGGGCAGCGTCATCGGTTATCATCTGGTAATTCAATCTGCATTCTCACTGGTTTGCGCCCATAAAAAACGCCGGATCACCCGGCGTTTTTGGCGACTCACGCGTAGCTTCAGCCTTTATTGTCCACTTTAGCACGCGCTTCGTCACGCAGTTCTCGCCGTAAAATCTTGCCAACGTTCGATTTTGGCAGCTCATTGCGGAATTCAACCAGCTTCGGCACCTTGTAGCCGGTGAGCTGGCGGCGGCAGAAGGTGATCAGCGCCTCTTCGGTCAGCGAGGCGTCCTTTCTGACGACGAAGATCTTCACCGTTTCGCCGCTGTTCTCTGACGGCACGCCGACGGCGGCCACTTCCTGCACGCCGGGGTGTTCCATCACCACGTCTTCAATTTCGTTGGGATAGACGTTAAAGCCGGAGACAAGGATCATGTCCTTCTTGCGATCGACGATGCGCATGAAGCCTTCATCATCCATCACCGCGATATCGCCGGTGTGCAGCCAGCCGTCTTTAATAATTTCGTCGGTGGCGTCCGGGCGCTGCCAGTAGCCGAGCATTACCTGCGGCCCCTTGACGCACAGCTCGCCCGGCTGGCCGAACGGGACTTCATTATCATCATCGTCCACCATCTTAACCTCGGTGGACGGCACCGGCAGGCCGATGCTGCCGGTGTGGCGATCGACATCCAGCGGATTGACGCTCACCAGCGGCGCGCACTCGGTGAGGCCGTAGCCCTCCAGCAGATAGCGGCCGGTCAGCTTAACCCAGCGTTCGGCCACCGCGTGCTGGACCGGCATCCCGCCGCCTGCCGCCAGCCGCAGGGAGGAGAAATCAAGCTGGGCAAACTCTTTATTGTTCAGCAGAGCGTTAAACAGCGTATTGACGCCGGTGATCGCCGTGAAGGGGTATTTTGCCATCTCCTTCACCAGCCCAGGAATATCGCGCGGGTTGGTGATAAGCAGGTTGTGGCCGCCAATTTCCAGGAACAGCAGGCAGTTCATGGTCAGGGCGAAAATGTGATAGAGCGGCAGCGCGGTCACCACCAGTTCATGGCCGGGTTTGAACAGCGCGCCATAGGTGGCGTGCACCTGAGCAAGGTTAGCCAGCATATTGCGGTGGGTGAGCATCGCGCCTTTAGCCACGCCGGTGGTGCCGCCGGTATATTGCAGAAAAGCCAGGTCCTCCCGGACGACGTCCGGTCTGACGTACTGCATCCGGTAGCCCTGCTGCAGCGCGCGGCGAAATGAGATGGCGTCCGGCAGGTGATATTTCGGCACCATCCGCTTGATGTACTTGACGACGAAGTTGACCAGCGTGCCTTTTGCCGATGAGAGCTGATCGCCCATGCGGGTGAGGATCACGTGGCGCACCTGGGTTTTGGCCACCACTTTTTCCAGCGTATGGGCAAAGTTGGAGACGATAACGATGGCGCTGGCGCCGCTGTCGTTAAGCTGATGCTCCAGCTCGCGCGGGGTATACAGCGGGTTGACGTTCACCACCGTCATGCCGGCACGCAGAATGCCGAACAGCGCCACCGGATACTGCAGCAGGTTAGGCATCATCAGCGCCACGCGGTCGCCTTTTTTCAGCCCCAGGCCCTGCTGAAGATAGGCGGCAAAGGCGCGGCTGCGCTCCTCCAGCTTGCGAAACGTCATTACCTCGCCCATGTTGACGAACGCGGGCCGGTCGGCATAGCGGGTCGTTGCCTGTTCAAACAGATCTACCAGGGATTGATAACGGTCAGGATCGATCTCCGCCGGGACGCCGGCGGGATAGCGGTTTAGCCAAACCTTTTTCAACACATCACCTCTGAATTGAGAATTCGTCGTCATCACAACCCCATCAATAAACAAGTCGTTAACACTATATTAACTTATCCTACCAGTTTATTAATTAGTCGCATTTAAGGCTGAGAAGCACGTCACTATTTATTTTTGTTCTCCGCCGGCGATCCGGGCCGGCAAAAAGAAACAGCGGCCGGGCCGCTGTCTCTTAATCTTTTAATTCAATAAGTTACTCTACAACGACCGATTCCACGCGCGCGGGGCCCGGGCTGTACCAGCCGCCGCCGTAGCCCCATCCGCCGTAGCCCCAGCCGCGATGCCAGGGATAAGGACCCATGCCCCAGTAGGGATCCATGTAGCCCGGCGGGGTCATCACCTCCTGCACCACGCGCCAGCGTTTGTAGCCGATGACCTGCATCACCATGTAGCGGTAATCGGTGCTGCCGATTTTCCCCTGCTCGGTGCCGGTAATCGGCCCGACCACGGTGACCAGCTGGTTGCGAAAATCAACCGGATCGAGGAAGCCGCTGACGTCGGCGTAGATGCGTCCGCGCGACGGTGCGCCCAGCGCCGGGCGCGCGGAGGCGTCAAGCGGCACGGTGGCGATTTCCAGCCGGGTCTTGCCCTGCTCGTTTTTGACGCCGATGACCTTGCCGCCGAAGCGCGCTTCCTGCCCGACGTACAGCTGCGGCGCGGCCATCACGCGCACCAGATCCTGCTGCGGCGTCGGGCTGGTGCCGCGAATCGATTCCGGCACCGATGCGCACCCGCTTAATACTGCCATGACCAGTCCAGCCAGTAACCCGCGTACTACCTTTGTTTGACTCGCCATAAAGCGGCTCCTTTCAATCCCGAAGTTATACTATGTTATAACACTGAGATTCATTCCCGGCCCGGAAGTTTCTTCCACGCGACGGTATTACGCAAATAAACCGGCTCGGCGTTTTCCACCGCCACCGTGTCGCCCTGCGCCAGCAGCCGGCGGGCAATGGGCAGCATGTCCTCCGCCGCTGGCAGCGTGGTCTCGCCGTCGGCCAGTTCGGCAAGGCTGCCGCTGCTCATCTCCGGCCACGCCTGCCAGCCCGTGCCTACAGTAGCCCACTGGCCTTCAAGCTGCTTCAACCGCGCGTTAACGGCCTCCGGTTTCAGCACCGCTTCAGACGCTTCTCCACGCCAGGCGCCCGCATCGTCGCGGACGTACTCCGCCCAGTAGACTTCACCCATCCGCGCATCGATGGCGGCCAGCACCCGGGTGGCGCCGGTTTTCCGCCACGCGCCTTCGGCCATGGTCATCAGCGTGGAGACGCCGATCATCGGCAGCCCGGCGCCGAGGGCCAGCCCCTGGGCGATGCCGATACCGATGCGTACGCCGGTAAAGCTGCCCGGTCCCCGGCCGTAGGCCAGGGCATCAATCGAGGTCAGCGCCGCGCCGCCGGCGGCAAGAAGATCCTGCACCATCGGCAGAATGCGCTGAGTGTGTTCGCGGGGACAAAGCTCGAAGTGAGCAGAGACTGTACCGTCGCTCCACAGGGCCGCAGAACAGGCCTCCGTGGCGGTATCAATAGCCAGAATTCGCATAGGACGTCGCGCTCTCGCAGTAGCAGATCAACAAAATGGCGCGCATCTTAACACAATTCACCAAAGATTACTTATTGCTGAGCCCGGCGAGAAAGCGCACTGCGCGGCTGATGTCGCGAGTGCGCGGCGCCGGCGGCAGGCTGGCGACAAAGGTCGCCCCGTAGGGGCGCATCACCAGCCGATTATCGCAGATGACCAGCACGCCGCGATCGGTAACGTCGCGGATCAGGCGGCCGACGCCCTGCTTGAGGGTGATCACCGCATCCGGCAGCTGTACCTCGTCAAACGGATCGCCGCCGCGCAGGCGGCAGTCCTCCATCCGCGCCTTGAGCAGCGGATCTTCCGGCGAAGTGAACGGCAGCTTGTCGATAATCACCAGCGACAGCGCGTCGCCTCGCACGTCAACCCCCTCCCAGAAGCTGCTGGTGGCTACCAGCAGGGCGTTGCCGGCCTTCACGAACTGGGCCAGCAACTGACCTTTGCTGGTCTCGCCCTGCATCAGCACCGGCAGATCGAGTATGGCGCGAAACTGCTCCGCCAGCTCGCGCATCATGGCGTGCGATGTGCAGAGCATAAAGCAGCGGCCGTTGTTGGCCTCAATCATCGGCCGCAGCATGGTGGCCAGCTGGCGCGCGCCGCCGCGCTGGTTGGGCAGCGGCAGGTTGCGCGGCACGCAGAGCAGCGCCTGCTTTTCATAGTCAAAGGGGCTGGGTAGCAGCAGGGAGTTCGCCTCTTCGATACCCAGCCGGGCGGTGAAGTGACGCAGGTCGTCGTTCACCGACAGGGTGGCGGAGGTAAAAATCCAGCTGCCCTTTTTCCCGGCCATCACCTCCTGAAATTTGTCCGCCACCGTCAGCGGCGTCAGGGCGAGGGTGAAGTGGCGGGAGGTGCATTCGTACCAGTAGCTGTAGCCCGGCTGATTGATCTCCTTGAGGCGCTTGAGGCGCGCCCGGTAGAGCGTGGCCCGCTCGAAGGCGGCGTCAAGCAGCGGCGAGCGGCCGAGAGAGAGCTTCGCCACGTCGTAGCACAGCTCCAGGGCATCATCGAGCAGCAGCAGCGCCCGCTGAATACCGCTGTCCGCCAGCAGCTCGCGCAGGTTGCCGCGATAGCCCGGCTCCCCGAGCTGCAGGCGGAAATCCTGGGTGGCCTGCGCCAGCCGGTCGGCGCACTTCTGCAGCTGCTGGGTATCTTTAAGCTCGGTGCGGTAGGCAATGGTGATATCTTTCGCCATGTCCAGCAGCTGGCGGCTGGAGAGCGACTGGCCGAAATACTGGCTGGCGATATCCGGAAGCTGGTGGGCCTCGTCGAAAATCATCACCTCGGCCTCGGGGATCAGCTCCGCGAAGCCGCTCTCCTTCACCACCATGTCGGCGAGAAACAGATGGTGGTTGACCACCACCACGTCGGCATCCATCGCCTTTTTACGCGCCTTGACCACGAAGCACTCTTTATACAGCGGGCAGTCGCTGCCGAGGCAGTTGTCGTTGGTGCTGGTGACCAGCGGCCAGGCCTGGGAGTCTTCGGCAACGCTGACGCAGGTGCTGATATCGCCGTCGGTGGTCTGATTCGCCCAGCTGCGCAGCATAATCACGTCGCTCAGCGCGTTGACCGGCAGGTCGCCGCCGGCCAGCGCCTGCTGCTCCAGACGCTCCAGGCAGAGATAGTTGGAGCGCCCCTTCAGCAGCGCGGTTTTACCGGTGAACTTCAGCGCCTTCGCCACTGTCGGCAGATCGCGGGTGTAGAGCTGATCCTGCAGCGCCTTCGAGCCGGTGGAGATAATCACCTTTTTCTTTGCCCGCAGCGCCGGCGCCAGGTAGGCGTAGGTTTTCCCGGTGCCGGTGCCCGCTTCCACCACCAGCGGACGCGCTTCATCAATGGCCTCATTGACCGCCTTCGCCATCAGACGCTGCGGCTCGCGCGGCTTAAAACCGGGTATCGCTTTGGCTAACTGGCCATCTGTTGCAAAATCGTCCGTCACGCTTCCCCCTGGATATCTGGACAGTGATTATGTCAGCGCCGCTCACGTTGTACCAGCCAAAGTGGTGACGATGGTGCGGGTTTTATGGCACTCTTGCGCCTTTCGAATGGAACAGAGAGAGGAAACAGAAAATGACGATTACGCGCATTGATGCCGGCGCCCGCATGTCCGAAGTGGTGATTCATAACAATACCATCTATTACACCGCCGTTCCGGACAACCTGGACGCCGATGCATTTGAGCAGACCGCCAATACCCTGGCGCAGATTGAAGCGGAGCTGGAAAAGCACGGCAGCAGCAAGACGCGCATTCTCGACGCGACGATCTTTCTGGTCGACAAGGCCGACTTTGCGGCGATGAACAAAGCGTGGGACGCGTGGGTGGTGGCCGGGGAAGCGCCGGTGCGCTGCACGGTGCAGGCGGGGCTGATGAATCCGCGCTATAAGGTGGAGATTAAGGTAGTGGCCGCGCGCCAGGCGTGAGGCCGCGCTTGCCCCCTCATCCTAACCCTCTCCCCAGGGAGAGGGAACAGGCCGACCCGCCCTACTCCTCGTCATCCTCATCCTCAAACCGTGCCACAATCCGCTCGCCGGTATGGCTGGCGCGCAGCTCGTCCGCCACCTGTGAGATGGCCTGGCCGCTGCTCATGCCCTGGGCCATCAGTTCCTGAATGCGCTCAACCGCTTTCTGCTGCTGCTCGTGGCTCAGTGAAGGTAAACCTGCAAACATCGCTAACTCCTGCTACATTGTGGGCGCCTATTATTTCACGCCGCCTGCGGGTTAGCCAGCGGTGGCGCAACCCGGAACGAGGTCCATGTTGTCCCCTGCTGTTATTTCGCTGCCCTGGCAGGCCGATGCCGCCGAACGCTATTTTGCGCCGCTCGCCGGTACGCCGTGGGCGATGCTGCTGCACTCCGGCTTTGCCGACCATCCCCACAGCCGTTTTGATATCGTGGTCGCCGATCCGCAGGCCACGCTGGTCACCCGCGGCGCGCGCACGGAAATTACCGCCGGTGGCGTTACGCAGGTCTCGCCGGAGGATCCGCTCACTCTACTCAGACATCAGTTAGAGCAGCAGCAGCTGGCGGTGGACGCCAGCGAAAACCTTCCCTTTCAGGGCGGCGCGCTGGGCCTGTTCGGCTACGATCTTGGCCGCCGCTTTGAGTCACTGCCCGACTCGGCTGAGGCCGATATCGCTACCGCCGATATGGCGGTGGGGATCTACCGCTGGGCGCTGATTGTCGATCACCACCGGCAGCGCGTGACGCTGCTCAGCCATGACGATCCGCGCCAGAGGCTGGCGTGGCTGACGTCGCAAATTGCGGCTGCCAAAGCGCCGTTCGCCCTGACCTCTCCCTGGCAGTCGAACATGAGCCGGGAAGGCTACGGCGAGCGCTACCGCCGGGTGCAGGACTGGCTGCAGAGCGGCGACTGCTACCAGGTCAACCTGGCCCAGCGTTTTCAGGCGCAATATCGCGGCGACGAGTGGCAGGCGTTCACCCAGCTCAACCGGGCAAACCGCGCGCCGTTCAGCGCCTTCTTGCGCCTGCCCGACAGCGCGGTGATGAGCCTGTCGCCGGAGCGCTTTATCCTGCTGGATCGCGGCCACATCCAGACCCGACCGATTAAGGGCACCCTGCCTCGCCTCGACGACCCCGAAGCGGACGCGCGCCAGGCGGAGGATCTGAAGCACTCGCCGAAGGATCGGGCGGAAAACCTGATGATCGTCGATCTGATGCGCAATGATGTCGGCCGGGTGGCCACGCCCGGCAGCGTCAGGGTGCCTGAGCTGTTTGTGGTCGAGCCTTTCCCGGCGGTGCATCACCTGGTCAGCACCATCACCGCCGAGCTGCCGCCGGCCCTGCACGCCACCGACCTGCTGCGGGCGGCGTTTCCCGGCGGCTCGATTACCGGCGCGCCAAAAGTGCGCGCCATGCAGATCATCGACGAGCTGGAGCCGCACCGGCGCAACGCGTGGTGCGGCTCTATCGGCTATATCAGCTTCTGCGGCAATATGGACACCAGTATTACTATCCGCACGCTGACCGCCAGCGGCGGCCAGATCTACTGCTCCGCCGGCGGCGGCATCGTCGCCGACAGCGATGAAGAAGCGGAGTATCAGGAAACCTTCGCGAAAGTTAACCGCATTTTGCAGCAGCTGGAGCAGTAACCATGGCGTACCCGGATTTTTCCCTCAACGAATTTATCGCCCGCTTCCAGCTGATGCGCCCGCAGCCTGCGCCAGCGGCGCACAATCGACGCCAGGCCGCGGTGCTGTTGCCCATCGTCCGCCGCCCGGAGCCGGGGCTGCTGCTGACCCGCCGCTCGCCGCAGTTGCGCAAACATGCGGGCCAGGTGGCTTTTCCCGGCGGCGCGGTTGACGCAACCGACGCCTCGCTGATTGCCGCCGCTCTCAGGGAGGCCGAGGAAGAGGTCGCCATTCCGCCCTCATCAGTGGAGATCCTGGGCGTACTGCCGCCGGTGGACAGCGTGACCGGCTTTCAGGTAACGCCGGTGGTGGGCGTGATCCCGCCGGACCTGCATTACCGCGCCAGCGAAGACGAGGTCGCCGCGGTGTTTGAAATGCCGCTGGCGGAGGCCCTGCGCCTGAGCCGCTACCATCCGCTGGATATTTACCGCCGCGGTAACTCGCACCGGGTCTGGCTCTCCTGGTATCAGCATTACTTCGTCTGGGGGATGACCGCGGGTATTATTCGTGAGCTGGCGTTACAAATCGGCATCAGGCCTTAGCTATACTCGTCCCAGCGTTTGTGCATTTCGCCGCCCGGCATTAGTTAACCCGCGGTAATGCATTAGTTTAATTCATGTGAATAGTTAAGCTGCCCGCCGTGTTCCCTCTTACACTATGCGCAGTTATAACATCGTTGCCGGTATGCCCCGGCAGCCCTGTCAGGAGCGTTAACGTGATTAGTATATTCGACATGTTCAAGGTAGGGATCGGTCCCTCCTCTTCCCATACTGTTGGTCCGATGAAGGCCGGGAAGCAGTTCGTCGATGATCTGGTCGATATGGGGCTGATTGATGACGTGACCCGCGTGGCGGTAGACGTCTACGGATCGCTCTCATTAACCGGTAAGGGTCACCATACCGATATCGCCATTATCATGGGTCTCGCCGGAAATATGCCGGATACCGTTGAGATAGACGCCATTCCGGCGTTTATCCGCGATGTCGAAAACCGCGGCCGCCTGCTGCTCGCCCACGGCCGCCGCGAAGTGGACTTCCCTCCTGACAACGGGATGCGCTTTCACAGCGATAACCTGCCCCTGCACGAGAACGGCATGACCATTCACGCCTGGGCCGGCGAGCAGGAAGTGCACTGCAAAACCTACTACTCGGTCGGCGGCGGCTTTATCGTTGACGCCGAACACTTCGGCCAGGACCTGACCGGCGACGTTAGCGTGCCTTATCCCTTCGCGTCGGCGAAAGAGATGCTCGGCTACTGCAAAGAGACCGGTCTCTCGCTTTCCGGCATGGTGATGCAAAACGAGCTGGCGCTGCATACGAAGCAGGAGATTGCCGACTACTTCGCCAACGTCTGGCAGACGATGCAGGCCTGTATCGATCGCGGCCTGAATACCGAAGGCGTGCTGCCCGGCCCGCTGCGGGTGCCGCGCCGCGCCGCGGCGCTGCGCCGGATGCTGGTAAGCCAGGACAAAACCTCCAGCGATCCGATGGCGGTGGTGGACTGGGTCAATATGTTCGCCCTGGCCGTTAACGAAGAGAACGCCGCCGGTGGCCGGGTGGTAACCGCCCCGACGAACGGCGCCTGCGGCATCGTGCCGGCGGTGCTGGCCTACGTGAACCAGTTTATTGAACCGGTGACGCCGGATATTTACACCCGCTACTTTATGGCCGCCGGCGCTATCGGCGCGCTGTATAAGATGAACGCCTCCATTTCGGGCGCCGAAGTGGGCTGCCAGGGTGAAGTCGGCGTAGCCTGCTCAATGGCCGCCGCCGGGCTGGCGGAGCTGCTGGGCGCCAGCCCCGAGCAGGTGTGCGTAGCCGCGGAAATCGGCATGGAGCACAACCTGGGCCTGACCTGCGACCCGGTTGCCGGGCAGGTGCAGGTACCGTGCATTGAGCGCAACGCTATCGCCTCCGTGAAGGCGATCAACGCCGCGCGCATGGCGATGCGCCGCACCAGCGAGCCGCGCGTCTCTCTTGATAAGGTCATTGAGACGATGTATGAAACCGGCAAAGATATGAATGCCAAATACCGGGAAACATCCCGGGGCGGACTTGCCATAAAGGTGCAGTGCGACTAAATTTTTTCTCTTCCGGCCCGCCTCTCGCAGACGGGCTTTTTTTTCCGTCCAGCGCTACACTTGCTCTATAAGCAACAGCGGACCGGCTAGCGCGCGCTGGAGTAAGCGTCATTCATGCAAACAGCATCCCTGGTCATCAAACAATACCGCCGCAGACGGATCGCCCTGTGCCTGGCCGTCGCCCTGATCACGCTCCTGCTCTCCTTCGGCCAGCGATTTATTTCGCAGCGTAACTTAAATCAGCAGCGCATTAATAGCTTTACGGCGCACACCGTAGAGACGCTGGATAAGGTGATGAGTCCGCTGGAAGAGAGCCGCGGGGCCCTGCTCCGGCTGGTGGGGCAACCTTGTGATGAGGTCAACGCCGAGCTGCGCCGGCAGTCCGCCGTGCTGCAAACTCTGCGCTCCATCTCGCTGGTCAGGCAGGGTATTATTTACTGCTCAAGCGTGCTGGGCAGCCGTCACGTATCGCTCAACGCCCTGCAGCCGCAGCTGCCGACGCCGCGGCCCAGCCTGATCCTGACCACTGACCATACGTTCCTTAAGGGCTCTCCGCTGCTGCTTCAGTGGTTTCCGGCCACCGCCGACGGCCAGGACGGCGTACTGCTGGGTATTAATATTCACCTGCTGGGCACGCTGCTGCTCGAACCGCAGCCGCCGCTGATTCAGCAGGTTATTCTCTCGGTGAATGGCCGGAACTATACCGATCCTGACGGCGTTTTGCAGGAGAGTGCGCAACAGGGCGCGAAGGGGCTGGTCACCCGCCATTCAGCGCGGTTTCCCTTCAGCATCAGCGTGAAAACCCCCGGCGCCACCCGGCTTGCCCTGGCGTGGCTGCCGACTCAGACGCCGCTGGTCGCACTGATTACGCTGCTGTTCACCGCTATCGCCTGGGTCAGTACGGCGGGGCGCATGAGTTTCTCTCGCGAGATAAACCTCGGGATCGTCGGCCGCGAATTTGAGCTTTTTTGTCAGCCGCAGATAGACGCCCGCACCCGCCGCTGCGCCGGCGTTGAAATTCTGCTGCGCTGGCAGAACCCGCGGCTGGGCCGCATTTCGCCGGACGTATTTATTCCGGTCGCGGAGAATAACAGCCAAATCGCGCCCCTGACCCGCTACGTGATTGCTGAAACGGTACGTTCGATTGATCTCTTCCCCGACAGCGCCGATTTTCATATCAGCATCAACGTCGCCGCCAGCCACTTCCTGAAGGGAGAGCTGCTCGATGATATTAATACCCTGTGGTTTAGCCAGCCGTGCCGCCAGCAGCTGGTGCTGGAGCTGACCGAGCGCGACGGCCTGCAGGGCGTTGATTACCGGGTCGTGCACGAACTCCACCGCAAAGGGGCCCTGCTCGCTATTGACGACTTCGGTACCGGCAGCAGCTCGCTGCTGTGGCTGGAGCAGCTCCATCCCGACATACTCAAAATCGATAAGTCATTCACCGGCGCCATCGGAACCGATGCGGTGAACTCTACGGTGACGGATATGATTATTGCGCTGGGGCAGCGCCTCAATATCGGGCTGGTGGCGGAAGGGGTTGAAACGCCGGAGCAGGCGGACTACCTGCGCCAGCGCGGAGTGCATATCCTGCAGGGCTATCTCTATGCCGAACCGATGCCGGTGGCGGACTTTCCGCGCTGGCTGGCGGAAAGCACACCACCGGCAGTGGATCACTCCTCTTCGTCGTCGTAAGGCGAAGGTTCTTTCACGACGCGAACTAAATCGACCCGATAGTCGTTGGCCTCAACAATGGTGACGATCAGCGGCGCGATATTCAGCACGTCGCCCCGGCGGGGAATGTGGCCGTTTTCCGCAATCACCAGTCCGGCGACGGTGGCTACGTTCTGCTCCTCGTCGACCAGTCCGTCAAGAGCCAGCACCTGCTGCAGCGCGTGCAGGTCCGTGGAGCCTTTTACCAGCCAGCCGTCGCCGTCCACCACGATTTCCGGCGTTTCGTCGGCATCGGGGAACTCGCCGGCGATCGCTTCCAGCACGTCCAGCGGCGTGACCAGCCCCTGCACCACGCCAAACTCGTTAGTGACGATGACGAAGCTGCCCCGGGCCCGGCGCAGCACGCCGAGCAGATTAATCGGATCCAGCGTTTCCGGCACCACGATCGCCGGCGACTCGGCGGCAATCGCCGCAACATCCTCATCGGCCTCAAGGGCGACCAGCAGCTCTTTCGCCCGCACGATGCCGATAATCTCATCCAGCTCGCCCCGGCAGACCGGAAACAGGCTGTGCGGCGAAGAGAGCAGCTGTTCGCGGATCGCCGATTTACCCAGGGTAGCATCCACCCAGCTTATCTCGCCGCGCGGCGTCATCATGCTGCGCAGGGAGCGGGAAGCCAGGGTCAGCACGCCATTAATCATATAGCGCTCTTCATCGGCGAAGGCGCCTTCCGGCACCGGCACCGCAGCGGAACTCTCCGCCTCGTGCCCACTTGCGCTCTGCCTGCGGCCGCCCATCAGGCGCAGGATAGCGTCGGCGGTGCGGGCGCGCAGCGGCTGGCTGGACTGGTGGCGAATGAAGTTGCGGCGGGCTATCTGATTAAACAGCTCAATAATTATCGAGAAGCCGATGGCCGCATAGAGGTAGCCCTTCGGAATATGGAAACCGAAGCCTTCCGCCACCAGGCTCAGGCCGATCATCAGCAGGAAGCTCAGGCACAGCACGACCACCGTCGGATGCTGGTTGACGAAATTGGTCAGCGGCTTCGACGCCAGCAGCATCATACCCATCGCTATCACCACCGCCGCCATCATGACCGGCAGATGGTTCACCATACCCACGGCGGTGATCACCGCATCCAGCGAGAAGACGGCGTCCAGAACCACAATCTGCAGCACCACAACCCAGAAGCTGGCATAGCCTTTGCCGTGGCCGCCATCGTGCTGCTTATTCTCGAGCCGCTCGTGCAGCTCCGTGGTGGCCTTGAACAGCAGGAAGATACCGCCCAGCAGCATGATCAGGTCGCGGCCCGAAAACGCGTAGTCACCAACGCTGAACAGCGGCTTGGTCAGCGTTACCATCCAGGAAATAACGGAAAGCAGCCCCAGTCGCATGACCAGCGCCAGCGACAGGCCGATAAGGCGCGCCTTGTCGCGCTGCTTTGGCGGCAGCTTGTCGGCAAGAATGGCAATAAATACCAGGTTGTCGATACCAAGAACGATTTCCAGCACGACCAGGGTCAGCAGGCCTGCCCAGATAGAGGGATCCATTAACAGTTCCATGTTGCGCTCCGGCTATCAGAATGAAATGCGTCGGCATGACGAGAGGGGAGGTAAACGCGTGTTGAGATGGCCGGGGGCCAAAGGCTGAAATGGCGTCGATGACGGTCCATATTGCGGGCTACGCCCTGTACTCCTGTCTAGTTAAACGGAAGCTAAACATAACAGAGAGAGAGACGAAACGGCAAAAATTTACCGCACTTTGCACTCTGCTGCAGATTTTTTGCGCCCCAAAATTATTGCTTACAGATGAGTAATTTACCGACCTTCATCACATTAATTATTTTTTCACTATCTAAAATAATTCGCGGTTGTGTGATTTTTTATTTCTAACCCTCGTCTGAATCGATTCGGTTCATGATACATCCGCCTGACGGATGTCACGATAATAAAGGAGGTAGCAAGTGACGATTGCTATTGTAATAGGCACACATGGTTGGGCGGCAGAACAGCTGCTGAAAACAGCTGAAATGCTCCTCGGCGAGCAGGAAAACGTCGGCTGGATCGACTTCGTTCCCGGCGAGAATGCGGAGACGCTGATCGAGAAGTACACCGCACAGCTGGAGAAACTGGATACCAGCAAAGGCGTGCTGTTTCTGGTCGATACCTGGGGCGGTAGCCCGTTCAACGCCGCAAGCCGGATGGTCGTCGATAAAGAGAACTATGAAGTGGTCGCCGGCGTCAACATCCCGATGCTGGTTGAGACCTTCATGGGCCGCGATGATAACCCCAGCTTCGACGAACTGGTGGCGCTGGCGGTTGAGACCGGACGCGAAGGCGTAAAAGCGCTGAAAGCGAAGCCCGCAGAGAAAGCGGCCCCGGCAGCACCCGCCGCGCCGAAAGCGGCGGCCCCCGCCAGACCGATGGGCCCGAATGACTATATGGTTATTGGCCTGGCGCGCATCGACGACCGCCTGATCCACGGCCAGGTGGCGACCCGCTGGACCAAAGAGACCAACGTTTCGCGCATCATCGTCGTCAGCGACGAAGTCGCCGCCGACAAGGTGCGCAAAACGCTGCTCACTCAGGTCGCACCGCCGGGCGTCACCGCCCACGTGGTCGATATTGCCAAAATGATCCGCGTCTACAACAACCCGCAGTACGCCGGCGAGCGCGTGATGCTGCTGTTCACTAACCCGACGGACGTTGAGCGCATCGTGGAACAGGGTGTGAAAATCACCTCCGTGAACATCGGCGGCATGGCCTTCCACCAGGGTAAAACCCAGGTCAATAACGCGATTTCCGTTGACCAGAAAGACATTGAAGCCTTCCGGAAGCTGAACGCTCGCGGTATTGAGCTTGAGGCGCGGAAAGTCTCTACCGATCAAAAACTCAAAATGATGGACCTGATCGCTAAGGTTGAAAAATAAAGCAGCCTGGCGGGTTTTGATTACTCATCGTTAAGTCTTACGTTACAGGAGAAGTACAATGGAGATTACCACTCTTCAGATTGTGCTGGTGTTCGTCGTCGCGTGTATCGCGGGTATGGAATCCGTACTCGATGAATTTCAGTTTCACCGTCCGCTGGTGGCGTGTACCTTAATCGGTGCCGTACTCGGCGATATGAAAACCGGCATCATCATCGGCGGTACGCTGGAGATGATTGCCCTTGGCTGGATGAACATCGGTGCCGCCGTTGCGCCGGATGCCGCCCTCGCCTCCATCATTTCAACCGTGCTGGTCATCGCCGGACACCAGAGCATCGGCGCAGGTATCGCGCTGGCTATCCCGCTGGCGGCGGCCGGTCAGGTACTGACTATCATCGTGCGCACCATCACCGTGGCATTCCAGCACGCGGCGGATAAGGCAGCGGAGAAAGGCAACCTCACGACCCTTTCCTGGCTGCACGTCTCCTCGCTGTTCCTGCAGGCTATGCGTATCGCCATCCCGGCAGTCATCGTGGCTGTCTCCGTCGGCACCAGCGAAGTGCAGAACATGCTCAACGCCATTCCGGAAGTGGTAACCAGCGGTCTGAACATCGCCGGCGGCATGATCGTGGTGGTCGGTTACGCGATGGTCATCAACATGATGCGCGCGGGCTACCTGATGCCGTTCTTCTACCTGGGCTTCGTGACCGCCGCCTTCACCAACTTTAACCTGGTCGGTCTGGGCGTGATTGGTGCCGTTATGGCCATTCTCTACATCCAGCTGAGCCCGAAATACAACCGCGTGGCGGGTGCCCCGGCGCAGGCTGCTGCTAACGATCTCGACAACCAACTGGACTAACGGGTGAGCAACATGGTTGATATGACTAAAACTACCTCGGTGAAAAAACTCACTCCGGGCGATATTCGCGGCGTGTTCATCCGCTCCAACCTGTTTCAGGGCTCGTGGAACTTTGAACGTATGCAGGCGCTGGGCTTCTGCTTCTCAATGGTCCCGGCGATTAAGCGCCTCTATCCGGAGAACAACGAAGCGCGCCGTCAGGCTATCAAGCGCCACCTGGAGTTCTTTAACACCCATCCTTACGTTGCGGCGCCGGTGCTCGGCGTAACGCTGGCGATGGAAGAGCAGCGCGCCAACGGCGCGGAGATCGACGACGGCGCCATCAACGGCATCAAAGTCGGCCTGATGGGCCCGCTGGCGGGCGTCGGCGACCCAATTTTCTGGGGCACGGTGCGTCCGGTCTTCGCCGCCCTCGGCGCGGGGATTGCCATGAGCGGCAGCCTGCTCGGCCCGCTGCTGTTCTTTATCCTGTTTAACCTTGTGCGCCTGGCGACCCGCTACTACGGCGTGGCCTACGGCTACCGCAAAGGGGTCGATATCGTTTCCGATATGGGCGGCGGCTTCCTGCAGAAGCTGACGGAGGGGGCGTCGATTCTCGGCCTCTTCGTCATGGGGGCGCTGGTCAACAAGTGGACGCACGTTAACATCCCGCTGGTGGTTTCCACTATCACCGGTCAGGATGGCCAGACCCGCGTCACCACCGTACAGACTATCCTCGACCAGCTGATGCCGGGCCTGGTGCCGCTGCTGCTGACCTTTGCCTGCATGTGGCTGCTGCGCAAGAAAGTCAACCCGCTGTGGATCATCGTGGGCTTCTTCGTCATCGGTATCGCCGGCTACGCCGTCGGCCTGCTGGGCCTGTAATCACACATCCGTATCCGCCGGGGGCAAATGCTCCCGGCTTTTTTATTTCCGGAGGCCCTATGTCGCTTACCGACTGGCTGCTGATAGCCTTTATCGCCGCCCTGCTGGCATTCGCCATCTACGATCAGTTCATCCTGCCGCGCCTTAAAGGCCCGGTGCTGCTGGCCACGCCCCTGCTGCGCCGCGGCCGGGTGGACGGCATTATTTTTGTCGGCCTGGTGGCCATTCTTATCTGGCAGAACATCGTCAACCGCGGTCAGCCGATCACCACGTGGTTATTATGTGCGCTGGCCCTGATGGGACTTTATCTGTTCTGGATCCGCATCCCGAAGATTGTCTTTAAATCCAGCGGCCTGTTTTTCGCCGGAGCATGGATTGCCTATTCCCGGATTAAAGCTATGAATTTATCTGAAGACGGCGTGCTGGTAATGCAATTAGAACAGAGGCGGCTGCTTATCCGCGTACGGAATATAAACGATCTGGAAAGAATTTATAAATTACTCATTTCAACTCAATGAGTTACAAACATACCTTGTGCTATATTTGCCGCTGTTTTATACAGTTTATAATATAGCACGGGCTATATTACCCGACCTGATCCCTCATATTTATTAACGTTTTTATTACCATTATTTTTAAATGAAAATCGTTATCAATTAGAGAAATAAATAATATCCCTTGAACATTGTTTTATATTCTAAAATTATGTTAAGGTTGCGCTCGTCGTTGGGGAGTAGCCGATTTCCACACCGGAGATGTACGCGTCAACATACTCGTTGCAAAACGTGGCGCGTACGGACTGTCACTGACAGTCAGGCGAGACCATAGACACACTGCCGCATTACGCCTGAGCGGGCGTATATTTACTGGGGGCAGCGGTGTGTCGTATGGATATTTCCCCGGTCTGGATATGCCATGAACCTCTCAGCTACCCTGCTTCTTGCCTTTGGAATGTCGATGGACGCGTTCGCCGTCTCCATCAGCAAAGGGGCTGCGCTGCATAAACCCAAATTCTCTGAAGCCCTGCGCACCGGACTCATTTTCGGCGCGGTTGAAGCGACGACGCCGCTGATCGGCTGGGCGCTGGGGATGCTCGCCAGCCAGTTCGTGCTGGCGTGGAATCACTGGATTGCCTTTGCGCTGCTGGTATTTCTCGGCGGCCGGATGCTGATTGAAGGCTGGCGCGCCGATGATGATGAAGAGCAAACGCCGCCCCGCCGCCACGGCTTCTGGCTGCTGGTGACAACCGCCATCGCCACCAGCCTTGACGCGATGGCCGTCGGCGTCGGCCTCGCTTTTCTGCAGGTCAATATCATTCTCACCGCGCTGACCATCGGCTGCGCCACGCTTATCATGACCACGCTGGGCATTATGGTCGGGCGCTTTATTGGCCCGCTGCTCGGCAAGCGGGCCGAAATTCTCGGCGGTATCGTGCTGATCGGCATCGGCGTGCAGATCCTCTGGAGCCACTTCGCCGGCTAACCCTCCCGCTGCCAGACCTGGATCAGAAAGTCGGTCTGGCAGGCAAAATGTTCCTGCTGAGTCAGACCTTCCCACACCTGCGGCTTGGCCCGCCACGCAAACGGCGTCATCTGCAGTAGCGCCACCGCTTCCTTACCGCTCAGCTGCATCGGATACGCCAGCGCCTGCTGCGCGACGCGCGCAAATCCCGCCAGCTGCTCCCGGTTTTCGTCGTGCAGGCGGATCTCATCGTAAATCAGCCCCTTCAGCTCCATCAGATGCCGCGGTCCCGGCGTGACGGTAATGACCAGACCACCGGGCTTCACCACCCGCTCCAGCTCCTGCGGGTTGCAGGGGGCGTAGATGCGCACCACGGCATCCATGCAGGCGTCCTCAAAAGGCAGCCGCTGGCTGGAGGCGACGCAGAACTGCACCTGCGGATAGCGCTTAGCGCCGTAGCGGACGGCCACTTTCGCGACGTCAAGGCCAAAGGTCCGGGGAGCGATGGCGGCGAAGGCGTGGGTGTAGTACCCCTCGCCGCAGCCGATGTCGAGGATCTGCCGCGCGCCGGCCTCCTGTAAAATACCGCAAACGGCGTCGCGCAGCGGACGATAGTGCCCGGCGTCGAGAAAGGCGCGCCGGGCCTGCATCATCTCCGGGCTGTCACCCGGATCCCTCGAGCGCTTGTGCTGCACCGGCAGCAGGTTAACGTACCCCTCCTTCGCGACATCAAACTGATGGCGCTGCGGGCAGTGATAGCTATTTTGCTGCCGGGTGAGCGGCGCGTGGCAGAGGGGACAACTCCAGGACATGGAAACTCCGGTAGGATGCAAAGGGCGAAAGTGTACCGCTATTCGCCCTCCGGTGAAACCGCTACAGCGCCGGGGCCCCTTCACCGCTGCGGTGCATGACGATAAGGTTATCGGAGCCGGGCGCGATGCCGTCGGGCAGCACATTTTCGAGGCGCAGCACGTCGCCCATGATCTGGCTGAATACCGGCGCCGACACGGCGCCGCCGTAATAGTCGCCGTTCTGCGGATTATTGATCACCACCGCCAGCGCAAACTGCGGCCTGCTGGCCGGCGCCACGCCCGCCGTGTAGGCAATATATTTGTTCACGTATTTACCGTCCGGACCAATTTTTTTGGCAGTCCCGGTTTTTACCGCCACGCGATAGTCGCGTACCGCGGCTTTAATGCCGCCGCCGCCCGGCAGAGCCACGCTCTCCAGCATATGCTCAACCTGGTGGACAATGGCGGGCGACATCACCTGGTGCCCCACCACCGGCGGATCGATCCGGGTTATCGACAGCGGGCGGGAAACGCCGTAGCCGCCGATGGTGGCATAGACGTGGGCAAGCTGCAGGGGCGTGACCATCAAACCGTAGCCAAAGGCGAAGGTGGCTCTGTCCAGCTGGCTCCAGAAGCGGCGTTCGGGCAGGAAGCCCTGACTTTCGCCGGTCAGCCCCAGCCCCGTCGGCTGGCCGAAACCGAAGGCCCGGTAAGTGTCGAGCAGCCGCTGGATGGGCATCGCCAGCGACAGGCGCGACACGCCGGTATCACTCGATTTTTGCAGAATGCCGGTCAGGGTCAGCTCCGGATAGTAGCCGACGTCACGAATGCGGTGGCCGTCGAGCATGTAGGGATGGGTATCGACCACGCTGTCCGGCTGCACAATGCCCTGCTGCAGGGCGGTCATGATAACCATCGGCTTAACGGTGGAGCCTGGCTCGAAGGTGTCGCTGATGGCCCGGTTGCGGAAATCATCGAGCGTGGCATTTTCGCGATTGTTAGGATTGAAGTCGGGATAGCTTGCCATCGACAGGATCTCGCCGGTGTCGATTTTAATCAGCACCGCGGCGCCGGCGTCGGCTTTATTCCAGCGTACGGCATTGTCCAGCGCATCCTCGGTAACGGTCTGCAGGCGCTCGTCGATACTGAGCTGCAAATTATGCGCCGGCACCGGGGCGATTTCGGTCAGATTTTCAATCACCCGCCCGTAGCGGTCCTTGCGCACCCGCCGCAGGCCCGGCTTGCCCTGCAGCTGGGCGTTGAAGCTTTTTTCGACGCCTTCGATACCCTGATCGTCGATATTGGTAAAACCGATCAGGTTGGCCGCGACGTGACCGGCGGGATAGAAGCGCCGGGACTCTTCTCTGAGATTGATACCGGGCAGGTGCAGCTTATTAATCCACGCGGCCTGCTGGGGATCGACCTGGCGGGCCAGGTAGAGGAAGCGGCCGTGGGGATGCTGGCCAATGCGCGCCTGCAGATCGCTCAGCGACAGGTGCAGCGTCTCGGCCAGCGCCCGCCAGCGCGCGTCGAAGCCCACGCCGCCCTTTGATAGCAGGGTTTGCGGATCGACCCATACCGCATTAACCGGAACGCTGACCGCCAGCGGCCTGCCCTCGCGGTCGGTGATCATGCCCCTGGGCACGTCAATAGGCTCTTCGCGCAGGGAGCGCATATCCTCCTGCTTCACCAGATTGTCCGGCGCCACGATCTGCAGCCAGCCGACGCGGGCCAGCAGCAGGCCCAGGCAGCAGAGAATAGCAATACAAAGTAGTCCAAAGCGGACGGGGGGAAAGTTAAAGCGATGGTTTTGCACTCCGGCTCCCGGATTTTTATGATTACAACCCGATGATTTAACGCGAAAAAACGAGGCAAGAGGTGCTAAACAATGCTAATAACACGGCAATTTTGCAACAAAGCGCAACAGGCGGGAAACACAGACACAGTTTGCAACGGATAATAAAAAGCCCCGCGTTTAGCGAGGCTTTATGGCTGATGTCAAATTGACTCAGTGGATTCGAATCAGATAGCCGTTACGTTAACAGCTGCCGGGCCTTTCTGGCCGTCCTGGATTTCGAATTCAACGTTCTGGCCTTCAGCCAGAGTTTTGAAGCCATTACCCTGGATGGCAGAGAAGTGTACGAACACGTCTTTGCTGCCGTCAGCCGGAGTAATGAAGCCAAAACCTTTAGACTCGTTGAACCACTTAACCTGACCTTTAATCTTTGCCATTTGCAAAATTCCTTTGAATGTTTTCTTTGCCCGCGGGCGCATACATAGCTAAAACAGAGACATGACTGCATGAGGCACTAATAAAAGGTTCGGCAGAGAAGCGGTATTCAACGACAACGTGTTTACTCAGAACTTCTTTACTGATAATGCCACACATAAACAGAACTGTACCTCGTTTAACCCAAAACGTGTTATCACACACAATGTTTACGATCGCAAGCCATTTTTAAATATGTCTCGATCGGTCGCACAAATCACACATACGAAAGTGGCCGGCTGCGCAATTATGCGTGTTAACAGCGCCCTTGCCCCACGGGCGGCGCACCGCGCGACAAGGATTCTGCAACTTTTTTACCATAGCTCAATAAGTTCCGTTCGTCCACGTTATCACAGGTTGTACCAGATGATTTTCTAATCTTAGAATATTTTTTGCATAACTATGCGCATATTAATTCACGATTAGTTTCGTCGCTGCCGACAATAAACACCTGCATTTATTAATAGTAATACTGGAAAATAATGAAGAACTGATGACATTTTATGGCTAAAGCGGCAATAAAAACGTTTCGCTGACGCCAAAAACGATAGTCGGCGGCAAAATGTTAAATCCGGAAGCGTGAAGTGCGGCGATGAGAATGGCGGTTATAAAGAAGCTGTCGCTATATTTTATATAAAAGTGTTCTGACCAGGCTCCCGGCGGCACCGCCAGCGGGAGCCTTTCACTTAGCGCTCGGCCACCAGGCGGATAAAATCATCCCCTTCGTCATCCTGCTGCGCTTTTTTTGACGCCTGCACCGGCTCTTCACGCTCCGGCTCGTTTGCCTCGCACAGGCGACGCAGCAGCGTGGTTTGCCGCTTCTGCTGATCGAGCAGCGCTTCCAGCAGCTCGATTTGCTCATTGGCCCGCGAGCTTGCCCGATGCACAAAAAACCAGACGATCAGCCCCACGACGGCAACCAGCAGCAAGACCGCCAGCGAGACCAGATTCAACATGCCGGAATTCATCAAATCAACCATTTCACCACCTCAAATAGAAGGTGCCATTCTACCACCCGGCCTGGAGAAGAAAATCACCGCCGTGAAAAATTACCTACCACGGAATAAACTTGTTCACCGTGCAGATGCCGCTGAAAAACTGAACGTCCTGATCGCACATTACGTTGATCATCTGCGTCCACAGCAGCAGGCAGGCGATCAGCAGAACGACGACCAGAATGATACGCGGTAATTTTTTCACTCAATACTCCGGGCAACAGTAACTGATTCAAAAGATAGCACGCGAAGCTTAAACTTAAGCTCACCAGAAACAACATGCTCAACTTTAGGAATCATCAACTTGTCCTCAGCAACCTCATCCTTAATCTGAAGAGATGAAACCACCGTATTGAGGATGATATGCATTTCTTACTTCGTACGCTTATTGTGCTGGCCATCGCCTGGCTGGCGCTATTGCTGAGCGGTTACGGCGTGCTGTTCGCTAGCCACCAGAACGCGGCCGGCCTCGGCCTGCAGTGCAAATACCTCACCGCCAGAGGCACCAGCACCGCGCAGTACGTCCATTCCGATAGCGGGATCATCGGCACCAGCAGTTGCCCGCTCCTGCGCAAAGTTCAGACCGTAGTAGATGACTGAACCAGAACGGCAAAACGCCGCAGCAGCGGCGTTTTTTTATCGTCAGGCGCCTCAGAAAGGATAATCGTTATATCCCATCTGCTCGGAGATTTTGCGTGCCGCGGTGTGCAGCATGGCAACGTATTCCTGCAGACGCTCCTCTGAAAAGCGCAGGGTCGGGAAAGAGATACTCAGCCCGGCCGTCACCACGCCGAAGCGATCGAAAACCGGCACGCCGATGCAGCGCAGGCCCTCTTCCTGCTCTTCGTTATCTTCCCCGTAGCCCTGTTCGCGCACCCGATCCAGCACCGGCAGAAGATCGGCCGTGCTGACGATGGTGCGGGAAGTGCTGCGCTTGTACTCCACCTGAGAGAGGATCTGCTCCACTTCGGCGCGATCGCGCCACGCCAGCAGCACTTTGCCGATGGCGGTGCTGTAAAGCGGATTGCGGCGACCCACGCGGGAGTACATGCGCAGGTTATACATCGAATCGATTTTGTGGATGTAGACAATGCTGTCTTCGTCCAGCGCTCCAAGGTGAATCGTCTCTTTCGTCAGCCGCGACAGCTCACGCATCTGGATGTCCGCACTGCGGATAAGATCGATATTCTGCAGCGCCCTTGCGCCCAGCTCGAACAGCTTAAGGGTCAGCGAGTACTTCTCTGATTCGCCCTCCTGGGCGACATAGCCCAGCGACTTCATTGTCTGCAAAAAGCGGTACACGGTGCTTTTTGACATCATGACGCGCTGCGACAGCTCGGTAATTCCTATCTCGCGCTCTTCCCCCAGCGCCTGAAGAATGCCAAAGACCTTCAGGACAGAAGAGACGGAATCAGGCTGTTTATCTAAATCTGCGACTGCCATTTATCACCTCACCGCATCTTGTTTTATAAAATTCAGAACTGGTTTTTATTATAATTTCGCCCGCCGCCAGCCGCAACGGCTGTCGCCCTCTGAAAGCGCTAATATGCGACACTGACAGGCTCTTTTGGCAAAAAAAAGCGCCTCACGGGAGGCGCTCGGGAAACCAGCGGGCTTATTTAAGATATTCGCCGCTGCGCAGGGCTTCAATGCGCTTATCCAGCGGCGGGTGAGTCATAAACAGCTCGCTCAGCGACTTAGATTTGCCGTTGATGCAAAACGCCATCATGCTGCTCTCTTCCTGCGGCTCGTAGCTGGTTTTCAGGCGCTGCAGGGCGGCAATCATCTTTTCGCGGCCCACCAGGCGGGCGGAGCCGGCATCGGCGTGGAATTCGCGGTGGCGGGAGAACCACATGGCGATGATGCTCGCCAGAATCCCGAACACCAGCTCTAGCACCGTCGCCACGGCGAAATAGATCAGCGGGTTACCGCTGCTGCTTTCCCCTTCGTCGCGGTTGCCGCCGAGAAACCCGGCCGCCAGCTGCGCGATGATGCGCGAGATGAAGATAACAAAGGTGTTCACCACGCCCTGAATCAGGGTCATGGTAACCATGTCGCCGTTGGCGACGTGGCTGATTTCGTGGGCAATAACCGCCTCAGCCTCGTCGCGGCTCATATTTTGTAAAAGCCCGGTGCTGACCGCTACCAGCGAGGCGTCGCGCCGCGCGCCGGTAGCAAAGGCGTTGATATCCGGCGCATGGTAGATGGCCACCTGCGGCATGGCGATCCCCGCCTGGCGCGACTGCGCGGCGACGGTATCCATCAGCCAGCGCTCGGTTTCGTTACGCGGCTGCTCAATAACCTCGCCGCCCACCGACTTCAGCGCCATCCATTTTGACATCAGCAGCGACACAATAGAGCCGCCGAAACCAAACAGCGCCGCCATAATAAGCAGCCCCGTTACGCTGCTCGACTGAATCCCCGTCAGGCTCAGTACCAGCCCGAATACGACCATTACCGCCAGGTTGGTCACCAGGAAAAGCGCGATTCGCATCATAATTATCTTTTAACCTCGATTTAACAAAACGCACTATGCGATTACCCAATCGTATGGGCGTGGCGGGGATTTTCAACGATCGAAGGGCGCTAAGTCACGAGAAAAACACAACTTTACACTTTGTATCATCTCGCTGACGCAGCAATAACAGAGGTAAAAAAAACAGGCACAATTTCTTGTGCCTGTTGCGGGTTATTTCGCCGGAGCGGGCGTCGCCGCCGGCGATGCTTTTTCCATGTTCGCCAGGTCGAGGGCGATATGGACCGTTTCATCAAGATAAGGATCCGGCTCTTTGTAATCCTTCGGCAAATCATCCAGCTTCTTCAGCGGCGGCTTGCCTTCGCGCTTGTAGCGGTCATTGATACGCGCCAGGCGGATTGCGTCGTCCTCATCGTTCTCTTTCAGCCGCTGGGCGTAGTTGAGCGATACCGCGTTGCGCTGCGCCTTCAGGGCATTGAAGCGGGCGATATCTTTGATGATGTACTGGAACTCCGGATCTTTGGCGATACGGTCGCTGTGCAGCTTCAGCAGCTGCGGCTCGAACGGCTTAAGATCGCCCGACTTGACGTAGGTCGCCGCATTGATGCTGTCCCACGGCAGGGCGTTGTCTTCATACTTCTCGCCGGTTTCCGTATCTTCGCTCGCCGTCGGCATCAGCAGATCCGGCGTGACGCCTTTACGCTGCGTGCTGCCGCCGTTGATGCGGTAGAACTTCTGGATGGTGTACTGCACCGAACCCAGCGCCGGCCAGTCGGGGCGCAGCATCTGATCGTAGATGCGGTTCAGGGAGCGGTACTGCTGTACCGTACCTTTACCAAAGGTCGGCTCGCCGACAATCAGCGCCCGGCCATAGTCCTGCATTGCCGCGGCGAAAATTTCCGACGCGGAGGCGCTGAAGCGGTCAACCAGCACCACCAGCGGGCCTTTGTAGTAAACCACGCCGTCGGTGTCGCTGTCTTCGCGCACCTTGCCGTTGTTATCGCGCACCTGCACCACCGGCCCGGAAGGAATAAACAGTCCGGAGAGGGAGACCGCTTCGGTCAGCGCGCCGCCGCCGTTGCTGCGCAGGTCGATAACGATACTGCGAACGTTCTGTTTTTCCAGCTTCTGCAGCTGGGCCTTAACGTCATCGGTCAGCCCGACGTAGAAGCCCGGAATATCGAGTACGCCGACCTTCTCGCCGTTGACGGTTTTCACCGACATCTTCACGGCGCGGTCTTCCAGGCGAATGCGCTCGCGGGTCAGGGTCACGAAGCGAGTTTTTGAGCCTTTGCCGGCCGGCAGCACTTCGAGGCGAACTTTGCTGCCTTTCGGTCCTTTAATCAGCGCCACCACGTCATCCAGCCGCCAGCCGATCACATCCACCATCGGCTTGCCGGTCTGCCCTACGCCGACGATGCGATCGCCGACGCTGATGGCTTTACTTTTCGCCGCCGGACCGCCGGCCACCAGCGAGTTGATCACCGTGTAGTCATCGTCCATCTGCAGCACCGCGCCGATCCCCTCAAGCGAGAGGCTCATCTCGGTATTGAACTGTTCAGTATTGCGCGGCGAAAGATAGTTGGTGTGCGGGTCGATTTCGTGCGCAAAGGCGGTCATCGCCAGCGAGAACACGTCTTCGCTGTTGGTCTGCGCCAGGCGGCGGATGGCGAACTTGTAGCGGCGCTGGAGGGTGTCGCGGATCTCTTTGTCCGTTTTGCCGGTCAGCTTCAGGCTCAGCTCGTCAAATTTGACCTTGCCGTCCCACAGAGCGTTGAGCTCCGCCTCATCCTTCGGCCACGGCGATTTTCTGCGGTCGAGGTTGAAGGTGTCTTTACCGGTAAAGTCCATCGGGCGATCGAGCACCTTCAGCGCGTATTCATAGCGCTCAAAGCGGCGCTTCTGCGCGAGGTTGTAGAGGTCGTAAAACAGGTTAAGCTTGCCGCTGCGCAGCTCATCGCCAACCTCGCTCTTGCGCGGTTCATACTGCGCAACGTCGCTTGCCAGCAGCACGTTGTGGCTGTAATCGAGCAGGTTAAGGTAGCGATCGAAAATCTTTGCCGAGAACGCCTCGTCGAGGCTGAACTGACGATAGTGGGAACGGGTAAAGCGAGACGTTACCCGCTCGCTTACCGTTGCGTGCTGAGGCTCTTCCTTTAAGACCGGAATTTGCGAAGCCTCAGTAATATTGGTAATGCTGTCTACCGCGACAGACTGGCCCGCCATTAACAGCATGCCAGCGAGCGCGGTGACCTTAAAGAATCTGTTCATGCCTGGCCCGGCCTCCGTTTCAGAACACCAGATGTTCTGCGCGTACAATCATTGACATACCAGAAGTCAGCTGTACACGAACGCCATCTTTGGTGATCTCCAGTACAGTGGCATCCATTGCGTTGTTGCCCGCTTTTACTTTCAGAGACTGGCCAACGGATAATTCGGACACATCTGAGACCGGAGTGAATTTCTCTTCACGTTCCGGACGCGGCGCTTTGGCGGCGGCGGGTCTCTCGCTGTTGCGCGGTTTGCGCTGCTCGCTGCCTTCAGGCTTGCGGCGCGGCTGCGGACGCGGTTTACGCTCGCGACGCGGCGCACCTTCCTGCTCGCCGGCGGCAGCGGCGGCTTCACGCCTCTTCGCCTGCTGCTCGGCGCGCTGGGCCTGCACGCGGGCTTTGGCCTCTTCCAGCTGCTGGCGGGCATGCTGAACGTGCTGTTCATCCAGTTCGCCGCAGGCATTACCGTCCAGATCAACGCGGGTCGCGCCGGCTTTGATACCGTACAGGTAGCGCCAGCTGGAGGTATAAAGACGTAAAGCAGAGCGCAGCTGAGTTTTGCTGAGATTCATCTCACCCTCAACGCGCGCCACCAGATCCTGAAAAATACCAATTTTCAGCGGGCGCGCTTCGCCTTCAGCACTAAAACAGTGGGGAAAGCGTTCGGCCAGAAAAGCGATAACTTCTTTACTGCTATTCAACTTAGGTTGATTTTCCATGAAATTTCCTGATTACAACGGACGTAGCCAACTTTCCGCAGGCATGAACAGGCGCCATTATAATGACGCCATCGGTAATTGCTACGTTATCCGTTGATTATCCTGCGACAGGCTGAAAGAATTTATGATAATCGGTCCCCGCAAGCAGCGCTTCAAGCTGGCTGACCAGCTGGCAAAGCCCCTGCTCATCCTCAGCACTAAACCGCGAATACGCGGTGCTGTCGATGTCAAGAACGCCAATGACTTGCCCATTTACGACAAGCGGCAGCACAATTTCAGCGTTGCTGGCGGCATCGCAGGCGATGTGGCCATCGAAGGCGTGAACGTCATCGACGCGCTGCACCTTGCGGCTGGCGGCGGCGGTACCGCACACACCGCGCCCGACGGGAATGCGCACGCAGGCAATTTTGCCCTGGAACGGCCCCAGTACCAGCGTATCCCCTTCGAGCAGATAAAACCCCGCCCAGTTGACGTCGCTCAGACGTTCGTAGAGCAGCGCGCTGGTATTAGAGAGTGTGGCTAAAAAACTGGTTTCACCTGCCATTAATGCCTGAAAATCGCGGTTAAGCTCCGCGTAAAATGCTATTTTGCTCATTTTATATTCACTTGTTACTGTCGTTAACTACCACTACACAGCGTAATAAAATAATCATTAATTACGCGTAGGCTCAAGTTGATTTCATTCATGTTAAGATAGCGTTATACATCCATTTTAAAAACCACTAAATGGCACGAAGAGCGACTCAAATAACGCCGGGTAAAAAAATTACGATTCACGCCATCCGTGAACCCCTCGCCCTGCCTGCCTATCACCGCTGCCCGGAGTGCGACACCCTGTTCAGACTGCCGCCGGTGAAAACGCACCAGCTGGCGCGCTGTCCCTGCTGCAATGCGAAAATTCGCAGCGGCCGCGACTGGTCGCTGACCCGGCTCGGGGCCATGGCCATCACCATGCTGCTGCTGATGCCCTTCGCCTGGAGCGAACCGCTGCTGCACCTGGATCTGTTCGGTATGCAGCTTAACGCCAGCCTGCTGCAGGGGATCTGGCAGATGACCGATCAGGGCGATCCTATCCCCGCCGCCATGGTGTTTTTCTGCACGGTCGGCGCGCCGCTGGTGCTGGTGATGGCGATTGCCTATCTCTGGCTCGGCAATATCCTCGGCATGAACCTGCGTCCGGTCCTTATCATGCTGGAGAAGCTTAAAGAGTGGGTCATGCTCGATATTTACCTGGTGGGCATTGGCGTCGCCTCTATCAAGGTTCAGGACTACGCCTTCCTGCAGCCGGGCATCGGCCTGATTGCCTTCGTCTCGCTGGTGCTGCTGAGTATTCTGACCCTGATTCACCTTAACGTTGAGCAGCTGTGGGACCGCTTCTATCCCCAGCGCCCTGCCCTGCGTCCGGACCCCGGCCTGCAGGTCTGCCTTGGCTGCTATCACACGGGGTTTGCCGACGCCCGGGGCCGCTGCCGCCGCTGCCATATCCCGCTGCGCCACCGCCAGCCCTACAGCCTGCAGAAGAGCTGGGCCGCACTCATCGCCTCGCTGATTTTTCTGTTTCCGGCCAACATGCTGCCTATCTCAATCATCTACGTGAACGGCGCCCGCCAGGACGACACGATCCTCTCCGGCATCATGTCGCTTGCCAGTAGCAATATCGCCGTTGCCGCCGTGGTGTTTATCGCCAGTATCCTGGTGCCGTTTACCAAAGTGCTGGTGCTGCTGACGCTGCTTATCTCTATTCATTTTAAGTGCGAACAGGGGCTGAAAACGCGTATTCTGCTGCTGCGGATCGTCACCTGGATTGGCCGCTGGTCAATGCTCGACCTGTTCGTGATGGCGCTGACGATGTCGCTTATCAATCGCGACCAGCTGCTTGCTTTTACTATGGGGCCCGCCGCGTTCTATTTCGGCGCAGCGGTAATATTGACTATTCTTGCTGTTGAATGGCTGGACAGCCGCTTACTTTGGGACGCACATGAGTCAGGAAACGCCCGCTTCACCGACTGAAGCGCGAATTAAAACCAAACGCCGTATTTCGCCTTTCTGGCTGCTGCCGATAATCGCTCTGCTGATTGCTGGCTGGCTAATCTGGACCACCTATGAGGATCGCGGCACCACCGTCACCATCGACTTCATGTCCGCTGACGGCATCGTCCCTGGCCGAACTCCGGTTCGCTATCAGGGCGTGGAAGTCGGCACCGTGCAGGAGATCAGCCTCAGCAAGGATCTCAATAAAATTGAGGTTAAGGTCAGCATTAAAAACAGCATGAAGGACGCGCTGCGCGATCAAACGCAGTTCTGGCTGGTGACGCCCAAAGCCTCTCTGGCAGGCGTTTCGGGGCTTGATGCGCTGGTGGGCGGTAACTATATCGGCATGATGCCCGGGGAAGGTAAAGAGCAGGATCACTTTACGGCACTGGATACTCAGCCCCGTTTCCACCTCAATAACGGCGAATTGATGATCCATCTGCACGCGGCCGACCTCGGCTCCCTGAGCAGCGGTTCGCTGGTCTACTTCCGCAAGATCCCGGTAGGCCGGGTGTATGACTACTCCATCAACACCAATCACCAGGGCGTGACTATCGATCTGCTGATTGAACGCCGCTTCACTAACCTGGTGAAAAAAGGCAGCCGCTTCTGGAACGTGTCTGGCGTGAAGGCCGATGTCGGCTTCGGCGGGGCGAAAGTACAGCTTGAAAGCCTGGCGGCGCTGGTTAACGGCGCCATCGCCTTTGACTCGCCGGCGGACTCTAAACCGGCAGATCAGAACGACGATTTCGGGCTGTATGAGGATCTGGCGCACAGCCAGCGCGGGGTGATAGTGAAGCTCGATCTGCCGGGCGGCGATGGGCTGAAGGCGGGTTCCACCGCGCTGATGTATCAGGGTCTGGAAGTCGGCCAACTGACCAAGGTTAACCTCAATCCCGGCGGTACGGTAACCGGCGAAATGACCGTCGATCCGAGCGTCGTCAGCCTGCTGCGGGAGAATACCCGCATCGAGCTGCGCAATCCGAAGATCTCGCTGGACAACGCCAACCTCAGCTCGCTGCTGACCGGCAGCACCTTTGAGCTGGTGCCCGGCGACGGCGAGCCGCGCGACCATTTCGTGGTCGTGCCGGCCGATAAAACCCTGCTCCAGCAGCCGGGGGTCATCACCTTTACGCTGACCGCGCCGGACTCCTACGGCATTGACGGCGGACAGCCGATCATCCTGCACGGCGTCAAAGTTGGCCAGATCCTTGAGCGTAAGCTGGGCGCCAGCGGGGTAACGTTCTCGGCGGCGATAGATCCGCAGTACCGGGATCTGCTCCACGGCGACAGTAAGTTCGTGGTCAACAGCCGGGTAGACGTTAAGGTTGGTCTCGACGGCGTCGAGTTCCTCGGCGCCAGCGCCAGCGAGTGGCTCAGCGGCGGTATCCGCATTCTGCCGGGCAAGAGCGGCGCCATGAAGGATTCCTATCCGCTGTACGCCAATCTGGAGAAGGCGCTGGAGAACAGTATCGGCGACCTGCCGACCACCACCCTGACGCTTACGGCCAGCTCGCTGCCGGACGTGCAGGCGGGCTCGGTGGTGCTGTACCGCAAATTTGAGGTGGGTGAAGTCATTACCGTCCGTCCGCGGACCAATGCCTTCGATATCGATCTGCACATTAAGCCGGAGTATCGCCAGCTGCTGAAGCCCGACAGCGTCTTCTGGGCCGAGGGCGGCGCGAAAGTGCAGCTCAACGGCGCCGGGCTGACGGTACAGGCCTCGCCGCTCGCCCGCGCGCTGAAGGGCGCCATCAGCTTTGACAGCCTCAGCGGCGCCAACCAGCGCAAGGGCGATAAGCGCATTCTCTATCCGTCAGAGACCGCGGCGCGCGCCGTCGGCGGGCAGATAACGCTCCACGCCTTTGACGCCGGCAAGCTGGCGGCGGGGATGCCTATCCGCTATCTGGGGATCGACATCGGCCAGGTCCAGAGCCTGGAACTTATCACCAACCGCAATGAGGTGCAGGCCAAAGCGGTACTCTATCCGGAGTATGTCCAGACCTTCGCCCGCGCCGGAACGCGCTTCTCGGTGGTGACGCCGCAGATCTCCGCCGCCGGGGTCGAGCATCTGGATACCCTGCTGCAGCCCTATATCAACGTCGAGCAGGGCCGTAAGGGCGCGCCGAAACGCGATTTTGAGCTGCAGGAAGCGACCATTACCGACTCCCGCTATCTCGATGGCCTGAGCATCGTGGTCGAAGCGCCGGAAGCCGGTTCGCTGAGCATCGGCACGCCGGTACTGTTCAGGGGCATCGAAGTCGGTACGGTAACCGGCCTGCAGCTCGGCTCGCTCTCCGATCGCGTGATGGTTGCCCTGCGCATCAGCCAGCGCTACCAGCACCTGGTGCGCAATAACTCGGTGTTCTGGCTGGCCTCCGGCTACTCGCTGGACTTCGGCATCATCGGTGGGGTAGTGAAAACCGGCACCTTCAATCAGTTCATTCGCGGCGGTATCGCCTTCGCCACGCCGCCGGGCACGCCGCTGGCCCCCAAGGCCCAGGAGGGGAAACACTTCCTGCTGCAGGATGCCGAACCGAAAGAGTGGCGCACCTGGGGTACCGCCCTGCCGCGCTAGCCCCGTCGACGCCGGCTTCTTGCTGCCGGCGTCGATGTGCTAAACTGCGCGCCTCTTTCTGTAAACGTATTTTGTGAACGTGGTGCGCTTCGTGGCTTATCTTCCCGACCCTTTTCTCGACCTGATGCGTGCGGCCATGCCGCCGCATCTCTCCTTTGACGACTTCCTCGCCGCCTGCGGCCGCCCGCTGCGCCGCAGCATTCGGGTTAACACGCTGAAGATCTCAGTCGCCGACTTTCTGCAGCTGGTGGCCCCCTACGGCTGGCAGCTGACGCCGGTGCCGTGGTGCGAAGAGGGATTCTGGATCGAGCGCGAGAACGAAGACGCGCTGGCGCTGGGCAGCGCCGCAGAGCACCTCAGCGGTCTGTTTTATATTCAGGAAGCCAGCTCAATGCTGCCGGTCGCCGCCCTGTTTGCCGACGACAACCGGCCCCGCCGGGTGATGGACGTCGCGGCGGCGCCCGGCTCCAAGACCACGCAGATTGCCGCCCGGATGGGCAACGCCGGGCTGATCCTCGCTAACGAATTTTCCGCCAGCCGGGTGAAGGTGCTCCACGCCAACATCAGCCGCTGCGGCGTCAGCAACGTCGCCCTGACCCACTTTGACGGTCGGGTATTCGGCCCCGCGCTGCCGGAGGCGTTCGACGCTATCCTGCTCGACGCCCCCTGCTCCGGCGAAGGCGTAGTGCGTAAAGATCCCGATGCGCTGAAAAACTGGTCGCCGGAGAGCAATCGCGAGATTGCCGACACCCAGAAGGCGCTGATCGACAGCGCCTTTCACGCCCTGCGCCCCGGCGGGACGCTGGTCTACTCCACCTGCACCCTCAACCGGGAAGAGAATGAAGAGGTGCTGGCGTGGCTGCTGGCCCGCTATCCGCAGGCGGCTGAGATAGCGCCGCTGGACAACCTGTTTCCCGACGCCGGGCGGGCGCTGACCCCGGAGGGATTTCTGCACGTCTTTCCGCAGATTTACGACTGCGAAGGCTTCTTCGTGGCCCGCCTGCGCAAAACCGCCTCCGTGCCGCCGCTGCCGGCCCCCGGCTATAAGGTGGGTAAATTCCCGTTCACGCCGATGAAGGGCCGGGAGGCCGCCGCCGTTGAGCAGGCCGCCGCGGCCGTCGGCCTGCAGTGGAGCAACGACCTGCGCCTGTGGCAGCGCGACAAAGAGATCTGGCTTTTCCCCGAAGATATTGACGCCCTGGCGGGCAAAGTGCGCTTTTCGCGCATCGGCATTCGGCTGGCAGAGTGCTACAACAAGGGCTACCGCTGGCAGCATGAAGCGGTCATCGCCCTGCCCTTCCGCCCCGAGTTCGCCTTCGAGCTGAGCGAAAGCGATGCCGCTGAATGGTACCGCGGTCGCGACGTCTGGCCCGAGCCCGCCCCGGCGCAAAGTGAAGTTATCGTGACCTTTCAGGGACATCCTCTGGGGCTGGCCAAGCGCGTCGGCTCCCGGCTGAAGAACAGCTATCCGCGCGAGCTGGTCCGCGACGGAAAGCTGTTCACAGAAATGTCGTGATATAGTTCAAAAATTGCGCACTTTTTTACTGGAAATTATTTCCGTTTTGTCTAGGATGTAGTTGTGACGACCTACTGGTCGTACCACGCCCAGCAGACAACGGAGAGCACTATGGCTAAAACCAGCGTACGTATCGGCGCCTTCGAAATTGACGACGCCGAGCTGCACAGCGAGCAGCAAGGGGAGCGCACGTTAAGCATTCCCTGTAAATCCGATCCCGACCTGTGTATGCAGTTAGACGGCTGGGATGCCGAAACCAGCATCCTCGCCTTCCTCAATGGAGAAAAATCTGTCCTTTACCGCCAGCACTACGATCGCCAGTCCGATGCCTGGGTCATGCGCCTGGCCTGACTCAAGATGAACCCGCCCGCAGGCGGGTTATTTATTCCCTGCCCTGCCGTTTTCACCTACACTCACTTCAGGCTTTATGGTTTGAGGAAGAGATGTACGCTCTGGTTCTGTTTATCTGCTATCTCGACGGCGGCTGCGAGGACATCGTGCTGGATGTCTACAACAGCGAAACGCAGTGCATCCACGCAATGGACGTTCAGCGGCTACGCTACGGCGGCTGCTACCCGGTGGAAGATTACATCGACAGCTTCTGGCGCCCGGCGCAGGAATTCAGCGATTTTTAGGCGATAGCATTAACTGCAATTGCACCGCCTTGTCCAGTTTCGCTATTATTCTTGGTTATTCTGGCGTAAACAGAAAGAGTGGGTAATGAGCAAAACTGAAACAGCATTGATAGTTCTGGTTATGCTGATCCTCGCTTTTGGCATCTGGTTTATCTTCAGCGGCGCTATCTGGTCCTTCGTCAGCTACTTTGAAACTCTCCTTTATCCCGAATTACACACGCCGAAATAGTTATCTCCCGCCCCCCAAATCCGAGAAATGCCGCATTAATTGCGTAAAAGAAATGTTAAAGCGTTTTTTCCTGTGGTATAACGGATGGCAACGGAATACAGAGGTCAGGTTATTGTCAGAGGAGCTGATGATAACGGGCTGATTTCCCTTTAAATAAAAAGAGACCGAATACGAGTCCTGTATTCGGTCCAGGGAAATGGCTCTTGGGAGAGAGCCGTGCGCTAAAAGTTGGCATTGATGAAGGCTCAATCGCCTTGCCTTATAAGAATAGATGACCGTGGCAGGTTTTCCAGTCCGCAGCCCCTGCGAACGCAAAAAAACCGTGAGCTTAACGGCGAAAGAATAAAAAACCGCAGATTTTCCTCAACGGAAACTGCGGTTTTTTTTATTGTCCTGGCTGCGCTAATGCATTAAGTCAGCAGAGCTTTTCCGCTTTGGCGATAAACGGCGCGAGGCTCATCTTCGCCCCCGGATGCTGCGGATCGTCGATCTGGATCACAGACAGCGGCTGGGCGGAGGTTTTGCCTTCTTTCACTTCCTGCTCCGCCACGCCGTTTAGCGGATATTGCACCAGGGTGCTGGGATTAATCACGTACAGGGCGTTGCCGGGGCGGCAGGTCAACATCACCTCTTCGCGGTTGAAGGCCCATTTATCCTTGCCAATTTCAAACCGGCTGACGGTGATGATCTGCGGTGCCGCCAGCGCCGCGCCGGACGAGGCCAGCAGCAGCAGTGTCAAAACGATTTTTTTCATGTATTAACCAGTTAGTCAGAACGGCTCCCAGGTGGCGAACAGACTTACCGCTGCCAGCACCAGAGCGCCTAAAACAATTTCCGCCTGGGTGGTACGGACCAACAGCCGCTCAGCGCGCCGCCCGTTCGTCGCCAACCCCGGCACCAGAAGATACCTGTTTGCCAGCGCAATAACCACCATCAGCGCCACCAGAGCACTTTTCAGCAACAGCGCCCTCCCCCAGTCCGAATCCGACAGCAGCCGCCCCTGGATCAGCAGCGTATTAACCGCACCGCTGGCGATGACCCCGGCCACGGCGAGGTGGCCGTAGCGGGAGAAGCGCATCATGGCCGCCAGCGCCGCCTGCCGCCAGCGGCCGTGCGCCAGGCGCAGGCAGTAAAGAAACGGCAGCAGCCCGCCCAGCCAGGCGGCGCCGCACAGCAGGTGAAGCGTATGATTAATTCGCTGAAGCACGCCCGCCGTGCCGCCGTGCATCGCGGCGTGGCCAACGCTCGCCTGCAGCATAAACTGCCCGATGCACAGCACGAGCAGCAGCGCCGCCGCGCGGCGCGGGCGCAGAAGCACCGCCGCCAGCGTCAGCCAGGCAAGGACAATTTGCCACAGCCAGACGCTGCCGAAGCGGGTATCCGCCACCGCCTGCCAGATCGGCGGGCTGAGGACATCCGCCCAGCCGCTGCCCATCAGGCCGCCCTGGACAATCAATATCAGCGTTGCGCTGAGAGCATTGAGCCACAGCGCGCAGGCAAGGGTTGAACCGTAGCGGCGGCGCAGCAGCCGACGCAGGGGGTACGGCGCCCACCAGGCCGCATAAAGGGCGTAGCCAAAGGCGGCCATCAGCGCGGCAAAGTGCAGCAGCCTCAGAGCGATATACAGCGCGTCCAGCATCCGCTACTTCACGCGAAAGCGGTACTGGCCCTGGGTTTTGTGCCCGTCAACTGATACAACGTGCCATGACACGGTATAAGTGCCGGGCTCAAGCGCCTGCCTGACCGGCACCACCAGGCGAGCGGCGTCGTCGGGGCTGCGCGCGGCGGGTCCGGTAGCCGCAGGCGCATCGCCGGGTCCGGTCAGGGTTACGCCGCTAAACTTCTCCTCCACGCCCTCGGAGAAGGTCAGGGTCAGTTCGCCAGGGGAGACGGCGACTTCCGTATCCGCAGCAGGCTGCTGGGCCTTGAGGTGCGCATGGGCCCACGCCCCGGCGGCGCCGGTGAGGGAGATGAAGAGTATGCCTGCGCGCAGGGCGCGGGAAGCAGATGACGTCATGCAATCTATTCCTTGTCGTTATTTAACTGGAGTAGAGAATAACGCTGTATAATGGCTGCGTCGAGATTCGTTGCCGCCGGTCTTGCCATTCGCCGCGGCGATGGGTAACGTCTGACGCACAAGCATGAGGAGTAGAGAATGGAAATTAATCTGGCCCGCCTTCCCCAGCAGGAGATGGACAAGATCAATGTCGATCTCGCCGCGGCGGGCGTGGCGTTCAAAGAGCGTTACAACATGCCGATAGTTGCGGAAGTGGTTGAGCGCGAGCAGCCTGCGCACCTGCGGGACTGGTTTCGCGAACGTCTTATCGCCCACCGCCTGGCGTCCGTTAATCTGTCGCGCCTGCCCTATGAGCCGAAACAGAAATAAATCTTACTGACCGATACACTTCCTTACGCGCGGCCTGCTACTATCCAAGAATAGTCCGAAGTTACTAAGTGAAAGGAAGCCACTATGTCAGAATGGACCATTGCTGCGGCGCAGTACGACGACCGCAGCCACGATATTGCGCAAAATATCGCCATCCACCTGCGTTTTATTGCCGCTGCAGCCCGCCAGCGCTGCAGCCTGCTGCTATTCCCCGAACTCTCTTTAACGGGCGCGGCAAATGTTATACTCCCGCTCCGCGCCGATTCCGCTCTGCTTCAGCCGCTGTCGCAGGCGGCCGCCCGCTATCAGATGACCGTTATTGCCGGCGTGCCGCTGGCCGCAGACGGCGTTTCGCGCGCCGGCGTGGCCGTTTTCTCCCCCGATGCCGCCGCGCCGGTAACCTTTTATCAGGGCTGCGGTACCTGCCTCAGCCCGCACCCGCGCGGCACCATGCACTTCCCGGCCGCTGCCGAAGGGAGCGAACTCGACCCGCAGGCCTCCCTGCTGGCGACTGGCACCTGCACCTGCGGCTGCCAGCAGCAGCAGTCGGTCCAGCGCCTGCAGCGCCTGGCGCATAAGTATGCGATCACCGTCCTCAAGGCGAACTACGCCGGGGGCAGCGCGCTGTGGGACGACAACGGCCAGCTGATCGTCAGGGCCGATGCCGGAGAGCTGCTGCTGGTCGGCCGCCGCCGCGCGGCGTGCTGGGAAGGCGATATTATTCCGCTGCGCGAATGCCTGTCGCCCATTGACGAAATCGCCTGCGGCGCCTAACCTGCCCTTTTCTGCCGGGAGGGCGCTATGCTGCGCGTAATAGATACCGAAACCTGCGGTCTTCAGGGAGGCGTGGTGGAAATCGCCTCCGTGGATATCGTCGACGGCGAGATCGTCAATCCAATGAGTCACCTGGTGCGCCCCGACAGGCCTATCTCGCCTCAGGCGATGGCGATCCACCGCATTACCGAAGAGATGGTGGCCGACAAGCCGTGGATTGAAGAGATCGTGCCCCACTATCAGGGCAGCCGCTGGTATGTGGCGCACAATGCCAGCTTCGACAGGCGCGTCCTGCCGGAAATGCACGGCGAGTGGATCTGCACCATGAAGCTGGCCCGCCGCCTGTGGCCGGGCATTAAGTACAGCAACATGGCGCTGTATAAATCGCGCAAGCTCAGCGTGGCGACGCCGCCGGGGCTGCACCACCACCGGGCGCTGTACGACTGCTACATCACCGCCGCCCTGCTGCTGGATATCATCAAAACGACAGGCTGGACGCCGGAGCAGATGCTGGACGTAACCGGCCGTCCGGGGCTGATTACCACCTTCAGCTTCGGCAAATATCGCGGCAAGCCGGTCGCCGAGGTGGCGCAGAACGATCCCGGCTACCTGCGCTGGCTCAATAACAACCTCACTAATATGAGCCCCGAGCTGCGCCTCACCCTGAAGCACTGGCTCGGGGAGTAAACCGCGCTAGCGGACCGGCAGCGCGCCGCTGGCAAGCGCTATCAGGAAGCTATACTCCAGCGCCACACCCTCGTAGCTCTTAAAACGCCCCGACTTGCCGCCGTGCCCGGCGTCCATGTCGGTGCTGAGCAGCAGCAGGTTATCGTCGGTCTTCAGCTCGCGCAGCTTCGCCACCCACTTGGCCGGCTCCCAGTACTGTACCTGCGAGTCGTGCAGCCCGGTGGTGACCAGCAGGTGCGGGTAGGCCCGGGCAGCCACGTTGTCATACGGGCTGTAGCTTTTCATGTAGCGGTAATACTCCGGGTCCTGCGGATTGCCCCACTCTTCAAACTCGCCGGTGGTCAGCGGAATGGATTCGTCAAGCATGGTCGTCAGGACGTCTACAAACGGTACCTGCGCCACCGCGCCGTGAAACAGTTCGGGGCGCTGGTTGACGGCGACGCCCATCAGCATCCCGCCGGCGCTGCCGCCCATACCGTAGCATCGCGCCCGACTGCCGTAGCCCTGGTCCAGCAGCGCGTCGCAGACGTCGAGATAGTCGTGAAAGGTGTTCATCTTTTTGAGGAACTTGCCGTCCTCATACCACTGCTGGCCCAGCTCGCTGCCGCCGCGGACGTGGGCGATGGCGTAGACGAAGCCGCGATCGAGCAGACTCAGGCGGCTGCTGCTGAAGCTGGCGTCCATGCTGGAGCCGTAGGAGCCGTAGCCGTAAACCAGCAGCGGATTGTCGCCGCGCCGGAAGCCGTCGCGCCGGTAAACCAGAGACACCGGCACCTCCGCGCCGTCGCGGGCGGTCACCCACAGGCGCTCGCTCTGGTAGCGCGCCGGATCGAAGCCCTTCACCTCCTGCTGCTTCAGCGTCAGGCGCTCGCCGGTATCCATATCCAGTTCGTAAAGCGTCGTTGGCGTGGTCATTGACGAGTAGCCGTAGCGCAGCCGGGAGGTTTCCGGCTCCGGGTTCCAGGCAATCCAGCTGACGTAGGCCGGGTCGTCAAAGGTGATATCGGCGGATGCGCCGGTATGGCGATTGATCTGGCGCAGCAGCGTCTGGCCGCGCTGGCGCTCTTCCACCACCACCCAGTCGGTAAACAGCGTAAAATCCTCCAGCAACACCGCTTCGCGGGCGGGGATCAGGGTCTCCCACTGCGACTCCGCCGCCGACGCGCTGCGGTAGAGGCCGAAGTTTTTGCCTTCGCGGTTGGAGCGCAGATAGAAATGGTCCTGGAAATGGTCGAGGCTGTACTCGTGATCCTTTCTGCGCGGCAGGAAGGTGCGGGGCCGCGCGTCGGACGCGTCCGCGTCCAGCAGCAGCATTTCGCTGGCGGTGGCGCTGTCGACGTGGATCACAATGTAGCGCCGGGAGCTGGTCTTGCTCAGGCTGACGTAGAAAGTATCGTCCGCCTCCTCGTAGATAAGCTCATCCTCCGCCGGCGGCGTACCGACGCGGTGGCGCCACACCTGATAAGGGAGCAGCGTCTCGTCGTGCTTACGCACGTAGTAGAGCGCCGACGAATCGTTGACCCAGGCGCTGCCCGGCGAGACGTTCTCCAGCGCCTCGGGATACCAGCTGCCGTCGGTCAGATTTTTCAGCCGCAGCGTATACTGGCGGCGGGAAAGGACGTCCTCGGAAATCGCCATGATGGCGTTATCCGGAGAGATATTCAGCCCGCCGAGCGTGTAAAACGGATGCTCCGCCGCCCGCGCGTTGCCGTCGATCAGCAGCTCCCACGGATCCGCTTCGCCGCTCTGCGCCGGCTGGCGCTGATGCAGAGCGTACTCACAGCCCGGCTCGTAAACCTGACGGTAGCGGTAGCCGTTTTGCGTATACGGCGCGGAGGCGTCGCGCTGGGGAATGCGGTCGACAAGCTCCTGCAGCACCTGCTGGCGAAGCGCCTCCTGCGGGGCCATCACCGACTCAGCGTAGTCGTTCTCCTGGCGCAGGTAGTCCAGCACCTCCGGCCGCGCGCGGTCATCGTCGCGCAGCCAGTAGTAGTTATCAATGCGGGTATCGCCGTGGAGCGTCATGCTGTGGGGACGACGTTGAGCTTTTGGTGGCATAGCCTGGGCCTTCTGAAAAATAGAAGACCCTAGGGTGGCAAATGCGCAGGATCTTGCAACAAAAATCTGCGTCAGGTAGCCTGCAGCGCCTGTTTTTGCGCCGCCAGGTCACGCTCAATATCCTCGCGCACCTCCGGCGGGATCTTCAGCGCATCGCCCAGCGCGCTGAGGTAGCTGCGCTCCATAAAATGGTCGATATCAATGGCCGCGCAGCTCAGGAAATAGAGCTCCAGCGCCTCTTCCTCGCTGCTGACGTCCCGCGCCAGCAGCTCAGGTTCGAGCGGTTGGGCAATGGCCTTGTCTATCAGCGCCCGCCCCTGCGCCTCAATGCCCGCCTCGCGCAGCTGGCCGTCGATAGCCGCCCGCTCCTTGTCGTCAATATGACCGTCGCTTTTGGCGGCGAAGACGAGGGCGAGGATCAGCCGCTCGGTCCGGCGGTCCACCTCGAGCTCCCCGTCAGCCGGCCGGGGTGCCTCCTGCGGCGCGCCCTGCATTTTGCCCTTGTACTTATTCCACAGTACGGTTCCCGCCACCGCGCCGCCGCCGACCAGCAGCGCGCCGGTGCCGTATTTCGCCAGCAGTTTGCGCGAAGACTTGCTGGAGACCAGCAGGCCCGCCAGCCCGCCGAGGGCACCGGGTATCAGAAGATTGCTGAGCCCCTGCTGAGCGCCGGGCCGTGCGTCGCGGGTTCCCTGCCCCAGCAGAGACTGAAGTTGATTAAGCCAGTTCGACATCATTTTCCTCTCATTAATTAATCGCGCAGATCGCTCTAGCCTATGCGACCCGGCGTCAGGAAGTGTGTGCCAGACCTAAAGATGCGCAAATTCCGGCCCCGGCAGGGACATCGTCCGCAAGACAGACGCAAACGTTTTCGTATATACTGCGGCCAATTTTTTTAAGGAGTCTGATATGACCGTTCTGGGTACTGCGCTGCGTCCGGCAGCAACGAAGGTGATGCTGCTGGGCGCCGGCGAGCTGGGAAAAGAGGTGGCCATTGAGTGCCAGCGTCTGGGAATTGAAGTTATCGCCGTCGACCGCTATGCGGATGCGCCCGCGATGCACGTCGCCCACCGCGCCCACGTTATCAATATGCTCGACGGCCGGGCGCTGAAGGCGCTGGTTAATGAAGAGAAGCCGGACTACATCGTGCCGGAGATCGAGGCCATCGCCACCGACATGCTGGTCGCTCTTGAGCAGGACGGACAGCGGGTCGTGCCCTGCGCGCGGGCCACGCAGTTGACCATGAACCGGGAGGGCATTCGCCGCCTCGCCGCCGAGGAGCTTGCTCTGCCGACCTCCCGCTACCGCTTTGCCAACAGCGAGGAGAGCTTCCGGGCGGCGGTTGACGAGATTGGCCTGCCCTGCATCGTGAAACCGGTCATGAGCTCCTCCGGCAAAGGCCAGAGCTTTATCCGCAGCCGGGAGCAGCTGGATGCCGCCTGGCAATACGCCCAGCAGGGCGGCCGCGCCGGCGCCGGTCGGGTGATTGTTGAGGGCGTGGTCGACTTCGATTTTGAGATAACCCTGCTGACCGTCAGCGCCGCCGACGGCGTCCACTTCTGCGCCCCCATCGGCCACCGCCAGGAGGACGGCGACTACCGGGAGTCCTGGCAGCCGCAGCAGATGAGCGCCGCGGCCCGGCAGCGCGCGGAGCAGATTGCCCGCGAAGTAGTGCTGGCGCTCGGCGGCCACGGCCTGTTCGGCGTCGAGCTGTTTGTCTGCGGCGATGAGGTCATCTTCAGCGAAGTGTCGCCCCGCCCGCACGACACCGGCATGGTGACCCTGATTTCTCAGGATCTCTCCGAGTTCGCCCTGCACGTGCGCGCCTTTCTCGGCCTGCCGGTCGGCGGCATTCGCCAGTACGGCCCCTCGGCGTCGGCGGTCATTCTGCCGCAGCTTCACAGCACTGACGTGGTATTTGGCAACGTAGACGCCGCGCTCGGGGCAGGTATCCAATTGCGCCTGTTTGGCAAGCCGGAAATCGCGGGCAGCCGTCGGCTGGGGGTGGCGTTAGCCACGGCGGAAGATGTTGAGACGGCCGTAGATCGGGCCAAAGCGGCGGCCGCAGCCGTGGAGGTCAGGGGATAAAAGAGGAGATGCGCAGCGCCGGGCGGCGCTGCGCGTGGCGAAAAGTTACTTCGCGCCTTCCACCGCTTCGCGAGCGATTTTGGTAATGCGGTCGTAGTCGCCTGCTTCCAGCGCGTCCGCCGGCACCAGCCAGGAGCCGCCGATGCACAGCACGCTCTTCAGCGCCAGATAGTCGCGGTAGTTAGCCGGGGAGATACCGCCGGTCGGGCAGAAGCGGATGTGGGCGAACGGACCGGCAATCGCCTGCAGCGCCTTCACGCCGCCGTTGGCTTCAGCCGGGAAGAATTTGAACTCTTTCAGGCCGTAGTCCATACCCAGCATCAGTTCAGACACGGTGCTGATGCCCGGGATCAGCGGGATAGTGCCTTCGGTCGCGGCTTTCAGCAGCGGCTCGGTCAGGCCGGGGCTGATGGCGAACTGCGCGCCCGCTTCGGTCACTTCTTTGAGCTGCTGAACGTTAGTCACGGTACCCGCGCCGACGATAGCTTCCGGCACTTCTTTCGCGATAGCGCGGATGGCATCCATCGCACACTCGGTGCGCAGCGTCACTTCCAGTACGCGCACGCCGCCGGCGACCAGCGCTTTCGCCATCGGCACGGCATGTTCCAGTTTCTTAACCACAATCACCGGGACGACCGGGCCAGTGGTCAGGATAGCTTCTGCGGTTGTTTTCCAGTTGTTTTTCATCAAAGTGTTCTCTCGCCAAAACGGTACATTAAAATTTGATGCAGGTTGCGCCCTGCTCTGCGCCGGAGAAATTCTCGCGCAGCGCGCCAAACAGTTCGCGACCCGTCCCGACGCGGGATGCGCGCAGATCGGGAATGTGCGGCTTGCGCGCCGCCAGAACGGCGTCGTCAACCAGCAGCGTCAGCTCGCCGGTCTGGCCGTTAACGCGAATGATGTCGCCATCGTGCACTTTCGCCAGCAGTCCGCCGTCGAAGGCTTCCGGGGTCACGTGGATCGCGGAAGGCACTTTACCGGACGCGCCGGAGAGGCGGCCATCGGTGACCAGCGCAATTTTGAAACGGCGGTCCAATAATACACCTAACGGCGGCATAAGTTTATGTAATTCTGGCATGCCGTTGGCTTTTGGTCCCTGATGGCGGACGACAATCACGCAATCTTTATCCAGCAGCCCGGCTTCAAAGGCAGGCACCACGTCGTGCTGACTCTCAAAGACCACCGCCGGCGCTTCAATAATCTGATTTTCTACCGGCACGGCGGAGGTTTTCATCACCGCGCGGCCCAGGTTGCCGCTCAGCACCTTGGTGCCGCCGTGGTGGGAGAACGGTTTATCGAAGGAGGCAATCACCGCCTCATCCAGCGACGCCGTCGCGCCTTCGCGCCAGTCCAGTTCGCCATTATTAAGCCACGGCTCCATGGTGTAGCGGGAGAGCCCGTGGCCCGCAACGGTTTCTACGTCCTCATGCAGCAGACCGCCCTTCAGCAGCTCGCGCATCAGCACCGGCACGCCGCCTGCGGCGTTAAAGTGGTTAATGTCCGCCGGGCCGTTCGGATAGAGGCGCGCCATCAGCGGCACCACGTCGGAGATGTCGGAGAAGTCGTCCCAGTTGATAATAATGCCCGCCGCGCGCGCCATCGCCACCAGGTGCATGGTGTGGTTGGTCGAACCGCCGGTCGCCAGCAGGGCAACGATGCCGTTAACCACCACTTTTTCATCGAACATTTTGCCCAGCGGCATCCACTCATTGCCGTTGCCGGTCATGCGGGTGACCTGACGGGCCGCGGCTTCCGTCATCGCCTGGCGCAGCGGCGCATCCGGGTGAATGAACGAGGAGCCCGGCAGCTGCATGCCCATAAACTCGATAACCATCTGGTTGGTATTGGCGGTGCCGTAGAAGGTGCAGGTACCCGGCGCGTGATAGGAGGCGGCTTCCGACTCCAGCAGCGCCATGCGGTCGAGTTTCCCTTCGGCGTAAAGCTGGCGAATGCGCACCTTCTCTTTGTTCGGCAGGCCGCTGGCCATCGGGCCGGACGGAATAAAGATCGACGGCAGATGGCCGAAGGAGAGCGCCGCCATGGCAAGTCCGGGGACGATTTTGTCGCACACGCCGAGGAAAAGCGCGCCGTCGAACATATTGTGGGAAAGTCCTACCGCTGCGGACATCGCGATCACTTCACGGCTGAGCAGCGAAAGCTCCATGCCGTCCTGGCCCTGGGTTACGCCGTCGCACATGGCCGGCACGCCGCCTGCAACCTGGCCGACCGCATTAACGCTGTGCAGGGCTTTACGGATGATATCCGGATAGTGCTCGTAGGGCTGGTGGGCGGAAAGCATATCGTTATAGGAGGTGATAATCGCAATGTTGTTACGCAACATGCTTTTCAGCGAGGCCTTGTCGTCCGGCTGACATGCAGCAAAGCCGTGGGCCAGGTTACCGCAGGCCAGCGTCGAGCGCTGCACGGTGTTGGACTTCGCCTGATTAATACGCGCCAGGTAGGCATTACGCGTTTCTCGTGAACGCTCGATAATGCGGTTTGTTACGCGTAACAATGTCGGATTCATAGCATCTCCTTAATTCATACTGCCCAGGGGGATGGTAACCACAGCGTGGGTATGGATTGCTCAAGCGCGTGTGATATGGGGCCTGGGGGCAAATTCAACTACAAACAGTGTAGTTAAAAAAGCCCCAAAGGTGAATCCATTGGGGCATTTAAAGTACAAATAACAGAAGAGAAAGTGCGTCAGATCATGTTACCGGTAAAATCGCGTAATGACCGTTTTTGCGCCGCTATTCGAACTCGTTCCAGGAACGGCCGTCGCGGGTGATCATCGCCACCGAGGCGACCGGTCCCCAGCTGCCCGCCTGGTACGGCTTCGGCGCATCCTGATCGGCTGCCCAGGCTTCAGTAATGGAGTCAACCCACTTCCACGCCTCTTCTACCTCATCGCGGCGCACAAACAGCGCCTGAATACCGCGCATGGTCTCCAGCAGCAGGCGCTCATAGGCGTCGGCCAGATGCGTCTGGTTGAAGGTTTCAGACCAGCTCAGATCCAGCTTAGTCGTTTGCAGGTTATGTTTGTGGTCCAGGCCCGGCACTTTATTGAGGATCTGGATATCCACGCCTTCGTCAGGCTGCAGACGGATAGTCAGCTTGTTCTGCGGCAGCTCCTGCCAGGAGTCTTTAAACAGGTTCAGCTTCGGCGTTTTGAAGTAGACCACCACTTCCGAACATTTAGCCGGCAGACGCTTGCCGGTGCGCAGATAGAACGGCACGCCCGCCCAGCGCCAGTTGTCGATGTCGACGCGAATGGCAACAAACGTTTCCGTATTGCTGCTCTTATTCGCGCCCTCTTCCTCCAGGTAGCCCGGCACTTTTTTGCCCTGGGCAAAGCCTGCGGTGTACTGGCCACGCACGGTTTTCTCGCGCACGTTGCTGCGGTCAATGCGGCGCAGAGACTTGAGCACTTTTACCTTGGCATCGCGAATGCTGTCAGCGTTCAGCTCCGACGGCGGCGACATGGCGATCATGCAGAGGATCTGCAGCAGGTGGCTCTGGATCATATCCCGCATCTGGCCGGCTTGGTCAAAATAGCCCCAGCGGCCTTCGATACCCACCTCTTCCGCCACGGTTATCTCAACGTGATCGATGGTACGGGCATCCCAGTTGTTGACGAACAGGGAGTTAGCAAAGCGCAGCGCCAGCAGGTTGAGCACCGTCTCTTTACCGAGATAGTGGTCAATGCGGTAGACCTGACTTTCGTCAAAGAATTCGCCTACCTGATCGTTGATTTCGCGGGAGGTCGCCAGCGAGGTGCCGAGCGGTTTTTCCATCACCACGCGGGCCGGCGCGGCGTTAAGCTTCGCGGCGCCCAGACCTTTACAGATAGCGGCGAAGGTTCCCGGCGGCATGGCGAAATAGTTGATCGTGGCGCGGGCCTTCTGATCGAGCATTTTGCCGAGGCGGGAAAAGCCTTTGGTATCATTGACGTCAAGATTGCAGAAGTCGAGGCGCTTGCTGAGGGCGTCCCACAGGCCTTCATCAATCTTCTCTTTCATGAAGGTTTCCAGCGCTTCGCGCACCACTTTTTGGTAGGCCGCTTTATCCCAGTCGGCGCGTCCGACGCCGATTATCCGGGTCTCCGGATGGATCTGTCCTGCTTTTTCCAGCTGATACAGGGAAGGCAGCAATTTGCGACGCGCCAGGTCGCCCTTCGCGCCGAAAATGACCAGATCGCATGCCTGGGCCGTTTGCGTTACCGCCATGTCATTCTCCTTAGTTAGCCTGGCCGGTAGAGATACCGGCCACTCTTCGTAACTTTATTACAACGCACTGTACTGTGTTTACGCAGCCGCCGAAACCCTGATTGTCTGCTGACCGCAGTTAAAGGCATTTCTGGAAAAAAAAATCGCTTCAGCTGCGGACAACTGCCTAATTTTACACATTTATTACGATCCATGCACCGAATGTAAAAGTCGACACCGATCATGTAATGAAAAAAAACAACATAACCCGCGCGCTTTCTTTCGCTATTCACACGGCGGGAAGGGTATATTCTCTCCAGAATGTACGTTGATTTCATCCATTAATGAAATCACTTTCAACTTTGGGCGCCTGCTATCAATGAACATGCTGGAAAGAATCCAGTCCCGTCTGGACACCCTGAGCAAATCCGAACGCAAAGTTGCCGAGATAATCCTCGCGGCCCCGGCGCAGGCCATTCACTCCAGCATCGCCGCACTGGCCCAGCAGGCGGCGGTCAGCGAGCCGACGGTTAACCGCTTCTGCCGCAGCATGGAGACGCGCGGCTTCCCCGATTTTAAGCTACATCTGGCGCAGAGCCTCGCCAACGGTACGCCCTACGTCAACCGCAACGTTGATGAAGATGATAGCGTAGACGCCTACACCGGCAAGATTTTCGAATCGGCGATGGCAAGTCTTGACCAGGTGCGGCACGCTCTCGATATGGCGGCGGTGAACCGCGCCGTTGACCTGCTGACCCAGGCGAAGCGCGTCGCTTTTTTCGGGCTGGGCTCCTCTGCCGCCGTCGCCCACGACGCGATGAACAAGTTCTTCCGCTTCAACGTCCCGGTGGTCTACTCCGATGACATCGTCGTGCAGCGCATGAGCTGCATGAACTGCAGCGAAAATGACGTGGTCGTTATTATCTCCCACACCGGGCGCACCAAGAGCCTGGTGGAGCTGGCGCAGCTGGCGCGGGAAAATGACGCGATGGTCATCGCCCTCACCTCTGCCGATACGCCGCTGGCGCGGGAAGCCTCGCTGGCTATCACGCTCGACGTACCGGAAGATACCGACATTTATATGCCGATGGTTTCCCGCCTTGCTCAGCTTACGGTCATCGACGTGCTGGCAACCGGCTTTACCCTGCGCCGCGGGGCAAAATTCAGGGATAACTTGAAGCGGGTCAAGGAAGCGCTGAAGGAATCGCGCTTTGATAAAGCGTTGCTCACTGGCAACGATCATCAGTAAATTTTTTATAACAATATTGTAACCCATTAGTACATTCGGTTAAGTTCCTGAATGGATTTATTCGGGTGGACCTGGCAAATTTTTGTTCACACGACACCAAAATGTTTCATCAACGGAGTATTACATGTCCAGAAGGCTTCGCAGAACCAAAATCGTCACCACGTTAGGCCCGGCAACCGACCGCGATAACAACCTTGAAAAGGTGATTGCCGCAGGCGCCAACGTGGTGCGCATGAACTTCTCACACGGTACGGCGGAAGACCATAAGCTCCGCGCCGATAACGTCCGTGAAATCGCGGCCAGACTGGGACGTCACGTAGCGATCCTCGGCGATCTGCAGGGACCGAAAATTCGCGTCTCCACGTTCAAAGAGGGCAAAGTATTCCTCAATGTTGGCGATAAATTCCTGCTGGATGCCAACCTGGAGAAAGGCGAAGGCGACAAGGACAAAGTTGGCATCGACTATAAAGGCCTGCCCGCAGACGTGGTGCCGGGCGATATCCTGCTGCTCGACGATGGACGCGTGCAGCTGAAAGTGCTCGACGTTCAGGGCATGAAGGTGTTCACCGAAGTGACCGTCGGCGGCCCGCTCTCCAACAACAAGGGCATCAACAAGCTCGGCGGTGGCCTCTCTGCCGAAGCGCTGACCGAAAAAGACAAGGCGGACATCAAAACTGCCGCCCTGATCGGCGTGGATTATCTCGCGGTCTCCTTCCCGCGCTGCGGCGAAGATCTGAACTACGCCCGCCGCCTGGCCGAGGAAGCGGGCTGCAATGCCAAAATTGTCGCCAAAGTGGAGCGTGCGGAAGCGGTCTGCAGCCAGGACGCGATGGATGATATTATCCTCGCCTCTGATGTTGTGATGGTGGCCCGCGGCGACCTCGGCGTCGAGATCGGCGATCCGGAACTGGTCGGCATTCAGAAGGCGCTGATCCGCCGCGCCCGCCAGCTCAACCGCGCGGTGATCACCGCCACCCAGATGATGGAGTCGATGATCACCAACCCGATGCCGACCCGCGCAGAAGTCATGGACGTGGCAAACGCCGTGCTGGACGGCACCGATGCGGTGATGCTGTCGGCGGAAACCGCGGCCGGCCAGTATCCGGCGGAAACCGTGGCCGCGATGGCCCGGGTCTGCCTCGGCGCAGAGAAGATCCCGAGCGTTAACGTCTCCAAGCACCGCCTCGACGTGCAGTTTGATAACGTTGAAGAGGCGCTGGCGATGTCGGCGATGTACGCCGCTAACCACCTGAAGGGCATCACGGCGATCATCACCATGACCGAATCCGGCCGCACCGCGCTGATGACGTCGCGCATCAGCTCCGGCCTGCCGATTTTCGCCATGTCCCGCCACGAGAGCACGCTCAATCTGACCGCCCTCTACCGCGGCGTCACGCCGGTGCACGTTGACAGCGCCACCGACGGCGTTGCCGCCGCTAACGACGCGGTAAACCTGCTGCGCGATATGGGCTACCTGATGTCCGGTGACCTGGTTATCGTCACCCAGGGCGACGTGATGGGCACCGTTGGCTCAACCAACACCACGCGTATTTTAACGGTCGAGTAAACCGACTCTGACAAAAAAGCGCCTTCAGGGCGCTTTTTTTACTTCGGATAGAGATCCTTACGCTTATACGGCTGGATTTCACCCGGCCTGCGCGTCTTCAGCAGCTTCAGGATCCAGGTGTACTGCTCCTTATGCGGGTTGACGAAAATCTCCACCTCTTCATTCATGCGCCGCGCGATGGTGGTATCATCCGCCGTCAACAGATCGTCCATCGGCGGACGTATCTCAACCGTCAGGCGGTGAGTTTTGCCGTCATACACCGGAAACAGCGGCACAACCCTGGCCCTGCACACCTTCATTAAGCGGCCGATAGCGGGCAGCGTCGCCTTGTAGGTCGCAAAGAAATCGACAAACTCGCTGTGCTCGCGGCCGTGGTCCTGATCGGGCAGATAGTAGCCCCAGTAGCCCTGGCGCACCGACTGAATAAACGGCTTGATACCGTCATTGCGGGCGTGCATCCGGCCGCCAAAGCGGCGGCGCACGGTGTTCCAGACGTAGTCGAAGACAGGATTGCCCTGATTGTGGAACATCGCCGCCATCTTCTGGCCCTTAGAGGCCATCAGCATCGCCGGAATGTCCACCCCCCAGCCGTGCGGCACGAGGAAAATGACCTTCTCGTTGTTGCGCTGCAGCTCGTCGATAATCTCAATGCCCTGCCAGTCAACGCGCCCGAGGATCTTCTGCGGATCGCGCATCCCCAACTCGGCCATCATCGCCATCGCCTGCGGGGCGGTGGCATACATCTCATCGATGATCGCCTCGCGCTCGGCCTCGCTTTTTTCGGGGAAGCAGTAGAGCAGATTGATCTGCGCGCGGCGACGCGCGCTTCTGGCCCGCCGCCCCACCAGCCGCCCCAGCGCGCCGAGGATCGGATCGCGAAACGCCGGCGGCGTCAGGGCGATACCGGCAAAGGCGTAAACCCCCAGCCACGAGCCCCAGTAGCGAGGGTGGAGAAAGGATTTTTCAAACTGAGGAATAAACTCACTATTATTTTTTTTAGTGTCCATGCAAGTCAGGATCGTACTCAAGAAAATTATCGCATAGTGTAGCGACGCCGCGGGCTTCGCACAAAAGGAAAAGCCGATGCCCGCAGGGGCACCGGCTTTCAGCGGTTACGAATCAGTCAAGACGCAGCTGCGGAGCTACCTCTTTAACCTGGGCCAGGTAGTCGCGGCGATCGGAGCCGGTCAGGCCCTCGGTGCGCGGCAGCTTGGCCGTCAGCGGGTTAACCGCCTGCTGGTTGATCCACACTTCATAGTGCAGGTGCGGCCCGGTGGAGCGGCCGGTGTTTCCGGAGAGCGCAATGCGGTCGCCGCGCTTCACTTTCTGCCCCGGCTTGACCAGAATTTTACGCAGGTGCATATAGCGCGTGGTGTAGGTCCGCCCGTGGCGGATCGCCACGTAGTAACCCGCCGCGCCGCTGCGCTTGGCCATCACCACTTCGCCATCACCGACGGAGAGCACCGGCGTGCCCTGCGGCATGGCAAAATCGACGCCGCGGTGCGGAGCAATGCGCCCGGTCACCGGGTTGAGGCGACGCGGATTAAAGTTCGAGGAGACGCGGAACTGGCGCGAGGTCGGGAAGCGCAGGAAACCCTTCGCCAGCCCGGTGCCGTTCTTGTCATAGAATTTGCCGTCATCGGCGCGGATAGCGTAGTAGTCTTTACCGTCAGAGCGCAGGCGCACCCCGAGCAGCTGGCTCTGCTCGCGCTTGCCGTCGAGCATTTCGCGCGACATCAGCACCGAGAACTGATCGCCTTTTTTCAGCTTGCGGAAGTCCATCTGCCACTGCATCGCCTTAATGACCGCGCCCACTTCGGCGCTGGTCAGCCCGGCGCTGCGCGCGCTGGCCACGAAGCTGCCGCCCACGGTGCCATTCACAATGCTGTTGACCCAGTCGCCCTGCTGCGTTTCGCTGCTCATCTTAAAGCCGTTAGCCGCGCGGTCGTAGGTGCGGGTTTCGCGACGCGACATCTCCCAGGTCAGACGCTGGAGATCGCCGTCTGCGGTCAGGGTCCAGGAGAGCTGCTGGCCAATCTTGAGGTTGCGCAACTCCTTGTCAGAGGCGGCGAGCTTGCTGATCTCGCCCATGTCGATGCCATACTGGTTGAGGATGCTGCTGAGCGTATCGCCGGTGGAGACCACGTATTCGTGGACGCCGGCCTCGTTTTCAGTTTTATCGTCCAGCTCATCCTGGGGGATGGCTTCGTCTTCCTGTGCGGCCTGATCGATAGGTTCACTGGCCTCCGGAAGCAGGGAGCGGATCTCTTTCTTCTCGAGCTCAATCGTCCTGATTACGGGCGCCGAGTCGGGGTGATAGATGTAGGGTCGCCAGACGGCGACCGCGAGCGTTAGAACAGTCAGCGACCCCAGCATTACGCGGTGGGGGCGCGGCAAATTATTAAATGCCAGGGCGACAGAGCGGGCTATCTGTTGCACGTATTCACTTCCTCGTTAATCTCCCTTCAGGCAGCCTGAATATTGGTTTGCCAGCTGGGTGAGAAACTGCATATAGCTCGTTTTCCCCAGCTGGATAGCGGTGCCAAGCGGATCCAGCGTTCCCATTCGAACGGAGGTGCCGCGCGCAACCGCCTCTACCACTGCCGGCCTGAATTGTGGCTCAGCAAAAACGCAGCGCGCTTTTTGCTCAACCAACTGTGTTCTTATTTCATGTAAACGCTGCGCACCAGGCTGTATTTCAGGGTTTACGGTAAAATGACCCAGGGAGGTCAGCCCGTAGTGCTTTTCAAAGTAGCCATAGGCGTCATGAAAAACAAAATACCCTTCACCTTTCAGCGGTGCCAGCTCGTTACCTACCTGCTTATCGGTCGCGGCTAATTGTGCCTCAAAGTCCCGCAGGTTGGCGTCAAGTTTGGCTCGACTTTGCGGCATAAGTTCCACTAATTTATCGTGGATTGCAACCGCCGAAAGCCGCGCTATCTCTGGGGAAAGCCACAGATGCATGTTGTACTCGCCGTGATGGTGATCGCCATCACTTTTTTCATTTGAAACCTGTCCGTGCCCGTGGTCGTGGTCATCATCATCCGCGCCTTTTTGCAGCAGCGGCTGCACGCCGGGCAGCGCCGAGATTGTGACCTTTTTTGCTTCAGGAAACTTGCTCGCCGTCTTGTCCATAAATGCTTCCATCTCAGGACCGATCCATACGACTAAGTCAGCGTTTTGTAAGCGTTTTGCATCGGATGGACGCAGGGAATAGTCATGCTCTGAGGCGCCGTCTGGCAGCAAAACCTGGGTATCCGTCACGCCATCTGCGATAGCTGAAGCGATAAAGCCTACCGGTTTCAGGGAGGCAACAACCGCCGCCTGGGAATGTGTTACACTTGTCGTCCAAAGGGCAGTGGCAATGCCAGCGCAAAGAAGCGTATATTTATGTAACATAATGCGTCAACCTATCGTTATCAACTTAAGTTGCGTGATATTATAACATTTAATTATTAATGTAACCCCTATTGTTATGAGCAACCTTGTAAAGCTTGAAAACGTCGCGGTCACCTTTGGCCGACGCCGCGTCCTGTCCGATATTTCCCTGACGCTCAGCCCCGGAAAAATCCTTACGCTGCTCGGGCCAAACGGTGCCGGCAAGTCCACGCTGGTGCGGGTCGTGCTTGGGCTGGTAGCACCTGATGAAGGGCGCATCCACCGCGAGCCTAAACTGCGCATCGGCTATGTACCGCAAAAGTTACACCTCGATGCGACGCTGCCGCTGACGGTGAACCGCTTTCTGCGCCTGCGCCCCGGCGTTCGCAAAGAGGAGATCCTGCCGGCGCTCAGGCGCGTACATGCGGGCCACCTCGCGGATGCGCCGATGCAGAAGCTCTCCGGCGGCGAAACCCAGCGCGTGCTGCTGGCCAGAGCCCTGCTCAACAGCCCGCAGCTGCTGGTGCTGGACGAACCGACGCAGGGCGTCGACGTCAACGGCCAGGTGGCGCTGTACGACCTTATCGACCAGCTGCGCCGGGAGCTGAACTGCGCGGTGCTGATGGTCTCTCACGACCTGCACCTGGTGATGGCCAAAACCGACGAGGTGCTGTGCCTCAATCACCACATCTGCTGCTCAGGCACCCCGGACGTGGTCTCTCTGCATCCGGAATTTATCTCCATGTTCGGGCCGCGCGGCGCCGAACAGCTCGGCATATACCGCCATCAGCATAACCACCGCCATGATTTACAGGGGCGGATCGTCCTGCGTCGGGGAAATAACCAATAATGATCGAACTACTGCTTCCCGGCTGGCTGGCCGGGATGATGCTTGCCTGCGCCGCCGGCCCGCTGGGCTCTTTTGTCGTCTGGCGCCGGATGTCCTATTTTGGCGATACCCTCGCCCACGCTTCGCTGCTGGGCGTCGCCTTCGGCCTGCTGCTGAACGTGAATCCTTTCTATGCGGTGATCGCCGTGACTCTGCTGCTGGCGGGCGGACTGGTATTTCTGGAGCGCCGTCCGCACCTGGCGGTAGATACGCTGCTGGGGATCATGGCCCACAGCGCGCTGTCTCTGGGGCTGGTGGTGGTCAGCCTGATGTCCAACGTCCGGGTGGATCTGATGGCCTATCTGTTTGGCGATCTGCTGGCGGTAACGCCGGAGGATTTGGTTGCTATCGGACTGGGAACGCTGGTGGTGATTGCCATTCTGCTTTGGCAGTGGCGCAACCTGCTGTCGATGACCATCAGCCCGGATCTGGCCTTTGTCGACGGGGTGAAGCTGCAGCGGGTCAAGCTGCTGCTGATGCTGGTGACGGCGCTCACTATCGGCGTGGCGATGAAGTTTGTCGGCGCGCTGATTATCACCTCGTTACTGATAATTCCGGCGGCCACCGCGCGGCGCTTCGCCCGCACGCCGGAGCAGATGGCGGCTATTGCCGTGGGGATCGGTATGCTGGCGGTCACCGGCGGCCTGACCTTCTCGGCGTTTTACGATACGCCCGCCGGGCCGTCGGTGGTGCTCTGCGCGGCGGTGCTGTTTGTGTTCAGCATGTGTAAGAAACCTGCCGCCTGACGGGCGACAGCGCCGGGCGGCGGCGGTGCCCTGCCCGGCCTACGGCATCTCCGGCGGCTTAATGCCGAAATGGTCCCACGCCCGCACCGTCGCCATGCGCCCGCGCGGCGTGCGCTGCAGGAAGCCCTGCTGGATCAGAAAGGGTTCCAGCACGTCCTCAATCGTTTCCCGCTCTTCGCCGATGGCCGCCGCCAGGTTATCCAACCCCACCGGGCCGCCGAAGAACTTGTCGATCACCGCCAGCAGCAGCTTGCGGTCCATGTAGTCAAAGCCTTCGGCGTCAACGTTAAGCATATCCAGCGCCTGGGCGGCGATCTCGTGCGAGATAGTGCCGTCGTGGCGCACTTCGGCAAAGTCGCGCACCCGGCGCAGCAGGCGGTTGGCGATGCGCGGCGTGCCGCGCGAGCGCTTAGCCACTTCCAGGGCGCCCTCTTCGCTCATCTCCAGCCCCATGTGGCGGGCGCTGCGTGCGACGATATGCTGCAGGTCCGGCACCTGATAAAACTCCAGCCGCTGGACGATGCCAAAGCGGTCGCGCAGCGGCGAGGTCAGCGAACCGGCGCGCGTGGTGGCGCCAATCAGGGTAAACGGCGGCAGATCGATTTTAATTGAGCGCGCCGCCGGCCCTTCGCCGATCATGATATCCAGCTGGTAGTCTTCCATTGCCGGATAGAGCACCTCTTCCACCACCGGCGACAGGCGGTGAATTTCGTCGATGAACAGCACGTCGTGCGGCTCAAGGTTGGTCAGCATCGCCGCCAGATCGCCCGCTTTTTCCAGCACCGGGCCGGAAGTGGTGCGCAGGTTAACGCCCATCTCATTGGCAACGATGTTGGCAAGCGTCGTTTTGCCCAGCCCCGGCGGGCCGAAGATCAGCAGGTGGTCAAGAGCGTCGCCGCGCAGCTTCGCCGCCTGGATGAAGATCTCCATCTGCGAGCGCACCTGCGGCTGGCCGATGTACTCTTCGAGCATTTTCGGGCGGATAGCGCGGTCAACCACGTCCTCCGGCGTGACGCTGGCGGCAGAGACCAGGCGGTCGGCTTCAATCATCCCTTACCTCACATGGCGGCGCGCAGGGCGTCGCGGATTAACGTTTCGCTGCTGGCGTTCGGGGCGGCGATTTTGCTCACCATTCGGCTCGCTTCCTGAGGTTTATAGCCCAGCGCCACCAGCGCGGCAACCGCTTCCTGCTCGGCGTCGTCGGTGGCCTGGCTGGCAGGCGAGGTCAGCACCAGATCGGCGGCCGGGGTAAACAGGTCGCCGTGCAGGCCCTTGAAGCGGTCTTTCATTTCCACCACCAGCCGCTCGGCGGTTTTCTTGCCGATGCCCGGCAGCTTCACCAGCGCGGCGGCATCTTCCCGCTCGACGGAATTGACGAACTGCTGCGCCGACATGCCCGACAGGATGGCCAGCGCCAGCTTTGGCCCGACGCCGTTGGTTTTAATCAGCTCTTTGAACAGCGTCCGCTCCTGCTTATTGTTGAAGCCGAACAGCAGCTGGGCGTCTTCGCGCACCACGAAGTGGGTGAAGACCACCGCCTCCTGTCCCAGCTCCGGCAGTTCGTAGAAGCAGGTCATCGGCATATGCACTTCATAGCCCACGCCGCCCGCCTCCAGCAGTACCAGCGGGGGCTGCTTTTCTAAAATGATGCCTCTGAGTCTGCCGATCACACAATGCTCCTGGATAAAAAGAGAATACCAGCGGGTATCATAAAAAAAGGCTGGATGAATATCCAGCCTTACGTTAACGCAGCCTGCCGCGCGCCAGATTAAGCCTTGATTCGCTCATCTGCATCGCATTCTGGCTGACGTGGCAGTGGGTAATGGCGATAGCCAGCGCATCGGCGGCATCCGCCTGCGGATTGGCCGGGAGCTTAAGCAGGGTGCGCACCATGTGCTGCACCTGGCTCTTCTCCGCGCTGCCGATGCCCACTACCGTCTGCTTCACCTGGCGGGCCGCGTACTCAAACACCGGCAGGTCCTGGTTAACCGCCGCGACAATCGCCACGCCGCGCGCCTGCCCCAGCTTCAGCGCCGAGTCCGCATTTTTCGCCATAAAGACCTGCTCAATGGCGAAGAAATCGGGCTGGAACTGGGTGATGATTTCCGACACGCCGGCGTAAATCAGCTTCAGGCGCGAGGGCAGATCGTCGACTTTGGTGCGAATGCAGCCGCTGCCGAGGTAGCTGAGCTGCCGCCCGACCTGGCGGATCACGCCGTAGCCGGTGATGCGCGACCCCGGGTCAATACCGAGAATAATCGCCATCACGCACCTCCGGGCAGCGAAGTATCGCGCCGCATTACAGGGTTGCCGCCACCTCGTCAGAGATCTCACCGTTATGGTAGACCTCCTGCACGTCGTCGCAGTCTTCCAGCATGTCGATCAGGCGCAGCAGCTTCGGCGCGGTTTCCGCATCCATGTCCGCTTTGGTCGACGGGATCATGGAGACTTCTGCGCTGTCCGGCTTAAGGCCAGCGGCTTCCAGCGCGTCGCGCACGGCGCCCAGCTCTTCCCAGGCGGTAAAGACGTCTACCGCGCCGTCGTCGTAGCCGACCACGTCTTCAGCGCCCGCTTCCAGGGCCGCTTCCATGATGGTGTCTTCGTCGCCCTGTTCGAAAGAGATAACCCCTTTCTTGCTGAACAGATAGGCCACGGAGCCGTCGGTGCCGAGGTTGCCGCCGGTTTTGGTGAAGGCGTGGCGAACTTCGGCGACGGTGCGGTTGCGGTTGTCGGACAGGCACTCAACCATGATGGCGGTACCGCCCGGGCCATAGCCTTCATAGATGATGGTTTCCATGTTGGAATCTTCATCACCGCCCACGCCGCGCGCGATGGCGCGATTCAGGGTATCGCGGGTCATGTTGTTGGACAGCGCTTTATCCACCGCCGCGCGCAGGCGCGGGTTGGAAGCCGGATCACCGCCGCCCAGACGCGCAGCGGTAACCAGCTCGCGAATGATTTTGGTGAAGATTTTACCGCGTTTGGCATCCTGAGCTGCTTTGCGGTGCTTGGTGTTGGCCCATTTACTGTGACCTGCCATAAATTACTCTCCGAAAAGAGCGGCCCTCAGGCCGCTTTAATTACAAACTCTTCAATCGCCTGCCGGTTGCTCCAGGACTTGGTAAGCGCGGCCGCCTCGGCGGCCTCCACCCAGCGCCAGGCCAGGTGCTCGCTTAACGTAACCTCGCGCTCGTGGGGCAGCGCAAGACAGAACCATGATTCCGTATTGCGCACCACGCCCGGCGCATAGCGATGACGTAAATGTGAAAAAATTTCAAACTCCACCGTGCGCTGACAGTCGATCAGGGTCAGTTGTCCGTCGGCGACATCAATGGCGACCTCTTCCTTTACTTCGCGCGCGGCGGCCTGCGGCGCGGTTTCGCCCTCTTCCACGCTGCCGGTAACCGACTGCCAGAATTCAGGGTCATCGCGCCGCTGCAGCATCAGCACCCGCCCCGAATCCTGCGCAAAAATCACCACCAGAATCGATACGGGACGCTTGTATGCCATCTCGCTTAGTCCTTCTTCGTCACCTGAATGCCCAGCTCGCCGAGCGCGGTCGGATTGGCGAAGCTCGGGGCTTCGGTCATCAGACAGGCGGCGGCGGTGGTTTTCGGGAAGGCGATAACGTCGCGAATGTTGTCGGTGCCGGTCAGCAGCATGGTCAGGCGATCCAGACCGAACGCCAGGCCCGCGTGCGGCGGCGTACCGTACTTCAGGGCGTCCAGCAGGAAGCCAAACTTCTCGCGCTGCTCCTGCTCATTGATGCCGAGAATGCCGAACACGGTCTGCTGCATTTCGCCGTTGTGGATACGCACGGAACCGCCGCCCACTTCATAGCCGTTGATGACCATATCGTACGCGTTGGCCACGGCGTCTTCCGCCCCGGCCTTCAGCTCGGCGGCCGTCATGTCTTTCGGCGAGGTGAACGGGTGGTGCATCGCGGTCAGGCCGCCTTCCCCGTCGTCCTCGAACATCGGGAAGTCGATAACCCACAGCGGCGCCCACTGGCTTTCGTCGGTAAGGCTGAGGTCTTTACCCAGGCGCAGGCGCAGCGCGCCCATGGCATCGGCAACGATTTTCTTGTTGTCGGCGCCGAAGAACACCATATCGCCGTCCTGCGCGCCGGTGCGCTCAAGGATCGCTTCAACGATCTCTGCGGTCAGGAACTTGGCGACCGGGCTGGTGATACCTTCCAGACCCTTCGCACGCTCGGTGACTTTAATATAGGCCAGGCCTTTGGCGCCGTAGATCTTCACAAACTCGCCGTACTGGTCGATAAGCTTGCGGGTAAGCGACGCCCCGCCCGGCACGCGCAGCGCGGCAACGCGGCCTTTCGGATCGTTAGCCGGACCGGCGAAGACGGCGAACTCGACGCTTTTCAGCAGATCGGCCACGTCCACCAGCTCCATCGGGTTGCGCAGGTCGGGCTTATCGGAGCCGTAGCGGCGCTCGGCTTCGGCGAAGGTCATCACCGGGAAGTCGCCCAGGTCAACGCCCTTGATCTCCAGCCACAGCTGGCGCACCAGCGCTTCCATCACTTCGCGCACCTGCGGTGCGGTCATGAAGGAGGTTTCAACATCGATCTGGGTGAATTCAGGCTGGCGGTCGGCGCGCAGATCTTCGTCGCGGAAGCATTTGACTATCTGATAGTAGCGGTCGAAGCCGGACATCATCAGCAGCTGCTTGAACAGCTGCGGAGACTGCGGCAGCGCGTAAAATTTGCCCTTGTGCACGCGGGACGGCACCAGGTAGTCGCGCGCGCCCTCCGGCGTCGCCTTGGTCAGCATCGGGGTTTCGATATCGAGGAAACCGTGGTCGTCCATAAAGCGGCGCACGAAGCTGGTGATTTTGGCGCGGGTCTTCAGGCGGGTGGCCATTTCCGGACGGCGCAGGTCGAGGTAGCGGTACTTGAGGCGCGCTTCCTCGGTGTTGACGTGATTGGAGTCAAGCGGCAGCGATTCTGCGCGGTTGATGATGACAAGGTCAGAGGCCAGCACTTCGACAGCGCCGGTCGCCATATCGCTGTTGACGTTTTTCTCGTCGCGGGCGCGCACGGTGCCGGTCACCTGAATGCAGAACTCGTTACGCAGTTCAGAGGCAAGCTTCAGCGCGTCCGCGCGATCCGGATCGAAAAATACCTGAACAATGCCTTCGCGGTCGCGCATGTCGATGAAGATAAGGCTGCCGAGATCGCGACGGCGATTGACCCAACCACAAAGAGTCACCTGCTGCCCGACGTGGGTCTGACGCAGCTGCCCGCAATATTCTGTACGCATGAGAGTTCCCTTAACTTAGCCGCAGGCACTACTGTCGCAGCTTTAGCTGAATGTCACAACTGGATGAAAAAAGGCGGCTATTATACTGGAAATTCTGCCGTTCGATAAGAGTAACGCGCACCGGACGCGCGTTTGCTGTACGCTTAGTGCGCGCACTCACAAAAATTAACAAAATCTGGCGCGCGAACGACGGCCGTCTCAACGTATGGTTACTCTCCTGACCGACTGATTTAATGGGAAAACAATGACAGAACTGAATGCAAAAACCACGGCTCTGGTGATCATCGACCTGCAGGAGGGAATTTTACCCTTCGCCGGCGGCCCGCACTCCGCCGCTGACGTCGTCGACCGCGCCGCAAAGCTTGCCGACAGATGCCGCCAGCAGGGCGCGCCGGTTATCCTGGTCCGCGTCGGCTGGTCCGCCGACTTTGCCGAAGCCCTGAAGCAGCCGGTGGACGCCCAGGCCGCGGCGCAGGCGCTGCCCGACAACTGGTGGCGCTATCCGCAGGCGCTCGGCAAGCAGGCGAGCGATATCGAAGTGACCAAACGCCAGTGGGGCGCCTTTTACGGCACCGACCTGGAGCTGCAGCTGCGCCGCCGCGGTATCGACACCATTATCCTGTGCGGCATCTCGACCAACATCGGCGTTGAGTCCACCGCCCGCAACGCCTGGGAGCTGGGCTTTAGGCTGGTGATTGCCCAAGACGCCTGTTCAGCCGCCAGCGCTGAGCAGCATCAGGGCAGCATGACCCACATCTTCCCGCGCATCGCCCGGGTGCGCAGCACGGACCAGATCCTGCAGGCGCTATGATCTACGTTGGCCTGCCCCAGTGGTCGCACCCGAAGTGGGTGCGGCTCGGCATCACCGGGCTCGACGCGTACGCCCGCCACTTTAACTGCGTGGAGGGCAATACCACCCTCTACGCGCTGCCGAAGCCGGAGATCGTCGCCCGCTGGCGCGAGCAGACCCACGACGACTTCCGCTTCTGCTTTAAATTCCCGGCGACCATCAGCCACCGGGCGGCGCTGCGCAACTGCGGTGAACTGACGGCGGAGTTCTTTACGCGCCTGGCGCCGCTGGCAGACCGCATCGGCCAGTACTGGCTGCAGCTGCCGGCCACGTTTGCGCCCCGCGATCTCCCGGCGCTGTGGGCCTTTCTTGATGCCCTGCCCGCCGGCTTTACCTACGGCGTTGAAGTCCGCCACCCGCAGTTTTTTGCCAAAGGCGACGATGAGCTGCAGCTTAACCAGGGCCTGCACGCCCGCGGCGTGAATCGGGTTATCCTCGACAGCCGGCCCGTTCACAGCGCCCCGGCGCGCAGCGAGGCGATGATCGAGGCGCAGCGCAAGAAGCCGAAGCTGCCGGTGCACGCGGTGGTGACGGCGAACAATCCGCTGGTGCGCTTTATCGGCAGCGACGACATGGCGCAGAACCGCGCGCTGTTTGACGCCTGGCTGACGAAACTCCCCACCTGGGCCGGGCGGACGACGCCCTATCTGTTTCTGCATACGCCGGATATCGCTCAGGCCCCGGAGCTGGTCGATACGCTGTGGCAGGATCTGCAGCGGGCGCTGCCGGAGGTCGGGCCAGCGCCCGCAATTCCACAGCAAACTTCTCTTTTCTGAGTTTCCTTCCTATCATAGGCAGTGCCATCTGCCAGCTTAACAGGGAGTTTGTATGGTCAGCGCGCTGTATGCCGTTTTGGGTGCGTTAATCTTAATCAAGTTTTCATTCGACGTCGTCCGCCTGCGCACCCAGTACCGGGTCGCCTACGGCGACGGCGGCTTTAGCGAGCTGCAGAGCGCGATCCGCATTCACGGCAACGCCGTGGAGTATGTGCCGCTGGGGCTGGTGCTGCTGCTGTTTATGGAGATGAACGGCGCCGAAACCTGGATGGTACACGTCTGCGGCATTTTGCTGATCCTCGGGCGGCTGATGCACTACTACGGCTATCACCACCGCCTGTACCGCTGGCGGCGCTCGGGCATGAGCGCCACCTGGTGCTCGCTGCTGCTGATGGTGCTGGCTAACCTCTGGTATATGCCGTGGGAGTTGGTTTTCTCCCTGCGTTAGCGCACAATACGCCGTTTTTTATTTTCTGGAATACCGCTATGTCCCATCGCGACACGCTCTTCTCTGCGCCTATCGCCCGCCTCGGCGACTGGACCTTTGACGAAAAAGTGGCCGAAGTTTTCCCCGATATGATCCAGCGCTCGGTGCCGGGCTACTCCAACATCATCTCGATGATTGGCATGCTGGCGGAGCGCTTCGTCCAGCCCGACACCCGGGTTTACGATCTCGGCTGCTCGCTGGGCGCCGCCACGCTCTCCATTCGCCGCAACATCGCCGCCGAAGGCTGTAAAATTATCGGCGTCGATAACTCGCCGGCAATGGTCGAGCGCTGCCGCCGCCACATCGACGCCTATAAGGCGCCGACGCCGGTAGACATTATTGAAGGCGATATCCGCGATATTGAGATTGAGAACGCCTCGCTGGTGGTGCTCAACTTCACGCTGCAGTTTATCGAACCGGAAGAGCGTCAGGCCCTGCTGGCGAAGATCTGCGCCGGGCTGAATCCGGGCGGCGCGCTGGTGCTGTCGGAGAAGTTCAGCTTTGAGGATGAGAGAGTCGGCGAGCTGCTGTTTAACATGCACCACGACTTCAAGCGCGCCAACGGCTACAGCGAACTGGAAATCAGCCAGAAGCGCAGCATGCTGGAAAATGTCATGCTGACCGACTCGGTGGAAACGCATAAAGAGCGCCTGCGCGCCGCCGGGTTCGCCCACAGCGAACTGTGGTTCCAGTGCTTTAACTTTGGTTCGCTGGTGGCGCTGAAGGCCGGAGCGGACCAATGATTGAATTTGCCAACTTCTATCAGCTGATCGCCAAAGAGCCGCTGCTGGCCCGCTGGCTGGAAACCTTGCCCGCCCAGGTGGGCGCCTGGCAGCGCGAAAATCTGCACGGGCAGTTCAAACACTGGGCGCGTTCAGTCGAATACCTGCCGGAAATTCAGCCCTGGAAGCTCGACCTGCTGCACAGCGTCACCGCCGAAAGCGAAGCGCCGCTGGGCGACGGCCAGATGAAGGGCATTGCGCAGCTGATGCGCAACCTGATGCCGTGGCGCAAAGGCCCCTTTTCGCTCTACGGCCTGAATATCGACACCGAGTGGCGCTCCGACTGGAAGTGGGACCGGGTACTGCCGCACCTCTCTGAGCTGACGGGGCGCACCATTCTCGACGTCGGCTGCGGCAGCGGCTACCACATGTGGCGGATGATCGGCGCCGGCGCGCGGCTGGCGGTGGGCATCGATCCGACCCAGCTGTTCCTCTGCCAGTTCGAAGCGGTGCGCAAGCTGCTCGGCGGCGACCAGCGCGCGCACCTGCTGCCGCTGGGCATTGAGCAGATGCCGCCGCTCAACGCCTTTGATACCGTCTTCTCGATGGGCGTGCTCTACCACCGCCGCTCGCCGCTGGAGCATCTGCTGCAGCTCAAAGATCAGCTGGTGAGCGAGGGCGAGCTGGTGCTGGAGACGCTGGTGGTGGACGGCGATGAAAACACGGTGCTGGTGCCTGGCGACCGCTACGCGCAGATGCGCAACGTCTACTTTATTCCCTCCGCCCCGGCGCTGAAGCAGTGGCTGGAGAAGTGCGGGTTTGTTGACGTTAAGATCGTGGATATGAACATCACCTCCACCGACGAGCAGCGCCGCACCGAATGGATGACCACCGAATCCCTCGCCGACTTCCTCGATCCCGACGACGCCAGCAAAACCGTTGAAGGCTACCCCGCCCCGCTGCGCGCGGTGCTGATCGCCAAAAAGCCGTAGCGCCCGCTGCCCGATGCCGGGCGGTGGCGAGCCCTCTTTGCACGTTCACCGCAGAGAGTCTGACAGAGAAGCAAAACGCTATGAGTGAACGGAATATTCCACAGACATCAGCAGAATACAGTCAGGGATTGCCTGAATGACCCACGCCTGAAATATAACTAATAATGAAAAAAAGGCCCCTGTTAATGGCAGGGGCCTGGTACAAATAGCATCACATTGGGCGACATGATGCGCGGTAAAAATCGTTAGCGTCCGTAGCCGGAGATAATCGCCTTCATCTCCGCCACTGCATCGCCGTTAACGGCGTAGCGGGCATATTCGTCGGCATCGGGGTCGGTAGACATCGACAGCCCCGGATTGCGGTAGCGCATCAATGAGGGAAGCCACTGCCCGGCAGAGCTGTGAACCTCCTGCACGCCCGCGGCGAGAAACTGCGCCAGATTACCGGCCCTGACTCCCGCACCTGCCATTATTATTGGAGTATCACTTCGCTGAATAAGTTCCCCGATCAGCGAAAGTCCTTTCTCCGCCGTCGGCTGCTGGCCGGAGGTGAGGATGCGCTTTACGCCAAGTTCGGCAAGATTATCAAACGCCTGGCGCGGATCGGCGCACATATCAAAGGCGCGATGAAAAGTAACCGCCAGCGGGCCGGCCGCCGCCATTATCTGCCGCATCCTCGGCATATCTACCTGACCGTCGGCGTTGAGCACGCCGGTCACCACGCCGGGGAAGCCCAGGCCGGCCACGGTGCGGATATCCTCCAGCAGCGCGGCAAACTCATCGTCGCTATAGCAAAAATCGCCGCCGCGGGGGCGCACGATGGGATGCACCGGGATCGCCACCTCGCGGCGCGCCGATTTCAGCACGCCCAGCGACGGCGTCAGTCCTCCCTCCAGCGGCGCGGCGCACAGTTCAATGCGGTCCGCGCCGCGCGCCTGCGCCTCGCGGGCGCAGGCGGTGCTGTAGCAGCATACTTCCAGTAAAGCCATTCCGTTCTCCTTTCACGTCATCGGCGGCTATTGTGCCACTCCCGCCGCCGGCAGACCCCGCGCCAGGTCACAGCCCGGCGCCGTCCGCTTCGCTGGCGACGATCTGTTCGATGCTCCACGGATGAAATTTAATCGTCACCCGCCCGTCGGTCACCGCCAGGGTCGGATTGGGCAACCGCTCGCGCTCGCCCTGCGGCGCGCTGGTCTTAACAACAATCCCCGGCTGGCTCAGCCCGTCATCCGAAAGCAGCGCCAGCGCGCGGGCGTTGAGGCCCTCAGGCTCGCCGGGCAGCACGATTTCGATATGCTCCCAGCCTTCGTGGGGATAGCGCTTCTCGCCGGGCCACGGCAGTTCCACCACGCTGAACCGCCAGTGGGCGACGCACACCGGCTCCGCCAGCCTGAACAGGCAAATCGGCCGCCCGTTAATGATATTCTCCGACAGCAGTTCGCCGCACTGCTCAAGCCCGGCCCGCCAGCGCTCGGCCGTGGCGTTCTGGTGGCAGCGCAGGGAGATGTGATCTGCCGAAAGCGGCGCGACATCCAGGCCTAAACGCTGCGCAAGGCCGCTGAGATCGTCGCTAAAGCGCGGCAGGTCGGCGGCGATGTCCGCCAGCTGCTCAATATGTTGCCAGTTCGCCATACATTCCTCTCTTTTCGATATCGGGCGTTAATCTACCCTGCTTCGCCGCCGTTACCAACCGCGTATTAACCCGCCGCGCCGGTGCTGACGGCCTGCGGCAAATGCAGTATACTCACCGGCTTAATTTGTCCACACCCCGGCGCTGCCCGCACTGCTTCGCAGCCCCATAAAAGTAAGGTACTTCGGTGAACATTCAGGCGCTTCTCTCAGAAAAAGTCAGTCAGGCCATGATTGCGGCAGGCGCACCTGCCGATTGCGAACCCCAGGTTCGTCAGTCAGCAAAGGTACAGTTTGGCGACTATCAGGCCAACGGCATGATGGCAGTTGCTAAAAAACTGGGCATGGCCCCGCGACAGCTCGCAGAGCAGGTCCTGACCCACCTTGACCTCAGCGGCATTGCCGGCAAGGTTGAGATCGCCGGCCCCGGCTTTATCAATATCTTCCTCGATCCGGCGTTTCTGGCCCAGGGCGTTTCCGACGCGCTGGCCTCCGAGCGTCTGGGCGTGACCCGCCCTGAAGCGCAGACCGTGGTCATCGACTACTCCGCGCCGAACGTGGCGAAAGAGATGCACGTCGGCCACCTGCGCTCCACCATCATCGGCGACGCCTCGGTGCGCACCCACGAATTCCTCGGCCACAAAGTGATCCGCGCCAACCACGTCGGCGACTGGGGCACCCAGTTCGGGATGCTGATCGCCTTCCTCGAGCTGAAGCAGCAGGAAAACGCCGGCGATATGGCGCTGGCGGATCTCGAAGGCTTCTACCGTGAAGCGAAAAAGCACTACGACGAAGATGAAGCCTTCGCGGAGAAAGCGCGCGGCTACGTGGTGAAACTGCAGGGCGGCGACGACTACTGCCTGCAGATGTGGCGCAAGCTGGTGGACATCACCATGTCCCAGAACCAACTGACCTACGAGCGTCTGAACGTCACCCTGACCCGCGATGACGTGATGGGCGAAAGCCTCTACAACCCGATGCTGCCGGGCATCGTCGCCGATCTGAAGGCAAAAGGCCTGGCGACCGAGAGCGAAGGCGCCACCGTGGTGTTCCTCGACGAGTACAAAAATAAAGAAGGCGACCCGATGGGCGTCATCGTGCAGAAGAAGGACGGCGGCTACCTCTACACCACCACCGACATCGCCTGCGCGAAATACCGCTATGAAACCCTGCACGCCGATCGCGTGCTCTACTACATCGACTCCCGCCAGCACCAGCACCTGATGCAGGCGTGGACTATCGTGCGCAAGGCCGGCTACGTCCCGGACAGCGTGCCGCTGGAGCACCACATGTTCGGCATGATGCTGGGTAAAGACGGCAAGCCGTTCAAAACCCGCGCCGGCGGCACCGTGAAGCTCTCCGACCTGCTGGACGAAGCGCTGGAGCGCGCCCGCCGCCTGGTGGCGGAGAAGAACCCGGAGATGCCCGCCGACGAGCTGGAAAAACTGGCCAACGCCGTGGGCATTGGCGCAGTGAAGTATGCGGACCTCTCGAAGAACCGCACCACCGACTACGTGTTCGACTGGGACAACATGCTGGCGTTCGAGGGCAACACCGCGCCGTATATGCAGTACGCCTACACCCGCGTACTGTCGGTGTTCCGCAAAGCCGGTCTGGAAGAGAGCGCCATTATCAACGCGCCGGTGACAATTGCCGATGCCCGCGAAGCCCAGCTGGCCGCGCGCCTGCTGCAGTTTGAAGAGACGCTGAACGTGGTGGCCCGCGAGGGAACCCCGCACGTGATGTGTTCCTACCTCTACGATCTGGCGGGCCTGTTCTCCGGCTTCTACGAGCACTGCCCTATCCTCACCGCCGACAGCGAAGCGATCCGCAACAGCCGCCTGAAGCTGGCGCTGCTGACGGCGAAAACGCTGAAGCTGGGCCTGGATACGCTGGGGATTGAAACCGTAGAGCGGATGTAATAAAACGGCCCGGCAGAACGTTCTGCCGGGCCGCATACCTTTTGCCTCGGTGCAGGCTTATTTCGCCAGCAGCTCCCGGCGCACGATCTCCGCCCCCGCGCCCAGCGCGTTCAGCTTGCCCCTCGCCACCCGGCGCGACAGCGGCGCCATGCCGCAGTTGGTGCACGGATAGAGCTTGTCGGCATCGACAAACTGCAGCGCCTTGCGCAGGGTGTCGGCCACCTCTTCCGGCGTTTCAATCGCATTGGTGGCCACGTCAATAGCGCCGACCATCACCTTTTTGCCGCGAATGAGCTCAATCAGATCCATCGGCACCCGCGAGTTCTGACACTCCAGCGAGACGATATCAATGTTCGACTGCTGCAGCTTGGGGAAAATCTCTTCGTACTGGCGCCACTCGTTGCCGAGCGTCTTTTTCCAGTCGGTATTGGCCTTGATGCCGTAGCCGTAGCAGATGTGAACGGCGGTTTCGCACTTCAGCCCCTCAATCGCCCGCTCGAGGGCGGCGATGCCCCAGTCGTTGACCTCGTCGAAGAAGACGTTAAAGGCCGGCTCGTCGAACTGGATGATATCCACCCCCGCCGCTTCGAGGTCTTTCGCCTCCTGGTTGAGGATGCGGGCAAACTCCCAGGCCAGTTTTTCGCGGCTCTTGTAGTGGCCATCGTACAGAGTATCAATCATGGTCATCGGGCCCGGCAGCGCCCACTTGATCGGCGCCGTGGTCTGCTGGCGCAGGAAGCGCGCGTCGTCAACGAAGACCGGCTTTTTGCGCACCACTTCGCCGATCACGCTCGGCACGCTGGCATCGTAGCGGTTGCGGATTTTGACGATTTCGCGCTTCTCAAAATCGACGCCGCTCAGGTGCTCAATAAAGGTGGTGACGAAGTGCTGGCGGGTCTGCTCGCCGTCGCTGACGATGTCGATCCCGGCCTGAAGCTGGTCGTCCAGCGCCAGGCGCAGCGCGTCCTGCTTGCCCTCAACTAAGATGTCGCTATCCAGCTTCCAGGGCGACCACAGCGTTTCCGGCTGCGCGAGCCACGACGGCTTCGGCAGGCTGCCGGCGGTGGACGTCGGTAATAATTTATTCATTGCAGGTGACCTTATGTCTTATTGGATTAATTAACGCGCGCGGCTGGCGGTCCATTGTTCGAGAATCGTTTTATAGGGCTTAATAAAGTGCTCTTCGGTAAATTTGCCCTGCTCTATTGCCAGACGGCTGCGCTCTTCCCGGTCGTAAACGATCTGCGTCACCGAATAGTCCTGATTGTGCAGATCGGGCTGATAGTACTGCCCGGCCGGTGAGTTGGCGTTGTAGATTTCCGGACGGTAAATTTTCTGGAACGTCTCCATGGTGCTGATGGTGGCGATAAGCTCCAGGTCCGTATAGTCGCGGAGCAGGTCGCCCGGGAAATAGAAAGCGAAAGGCGCGGCGCTGTTTGCCGGCATAAAATAGCGCCCGTGCAGGCCCATTTTATTGAAGTAGAAATCGGTCAGCGACGGATCGTCCTGCTGATACTCAATGCCGAGCACCGGATGCTGATTGCCGGTGCGGTAATAGAGATTTTTACTCGACACGCTCAGGCAAATCACCGGCGGCTTATCAAAGCGTTCGCGGTAGGCGTCCGAGTTAATAAAAGCCTTGAACAGCTCGCCGTGCAGATCGCCGTAATTTTCCGGAATGCTGAACTCGGTGCGATCTTTATTATATTCAGGCAGCAGGACGCTGAAGTCATAATCGCGCACGTAAGACGAGAAGTTATTGCCGACAATGCCCGAAATACGCTGCCCGGTTTGTTTATCAACAATCGTCGTTTTCAGTATTTCGATGGCCGGGAAGGTTTTGCCATTGCCTTCAATATCCACCTCAGCGGAAATAATCTCCAGCTCGACGGCGTAGCGATCGCCCTTCGGATTATCCCAGCAGGCCAGCGAATTAAAGCGCTTATCGATCATCACCAGCGCATTGTGCAGGTTCTGCTGGCGCTTCTCGCCGCGGGCCAGGTTAGCAAAGTTGGTGGTGATGCGCGTACTTTCCGAGGGGTTATAGTTCTCGTCGAAACATATGCTCTTAATGGTAAAGGCAAACTCAGTCTTCATTGCGATGGGGTATCCTGATTTTATGCTGTGAAACATGATGTTATGGGTTATTGAGGGATGCCCTTTATATTCTTGGGTTTTATCATGAGCACTGCTTATATTGTCTTGCTAAATTTATGCCAGAGTCGATGGATGAGGAAAAGTGATATAATTTCAGTGAACATGAAGCATCTTCACGTTGGCGGGAAAGCAAAAAAAGCGCCGGCGGAAAGCCCCGCCGGCGCTTTTTTATTTCTGTCTATCAAAAATACTTGCGCAGATATTCCGTCAGGCACAGCAGGGCCATCGCCTGACCGTAGGGCATGGAAGTGAGCGGGATCTGGCGATAGAAATCGAGATCGCTGCCCATGCCGGTGCCGAAGGAGGTCTGCAGCAGTTCGCCTTCCGGCGAGATGTTGGCCACGATGCCGCGCACCGCTTTCTCCGCGACCTCCGCATAGTCTGCCGGTACGTAGCGCTTGCGCACCGCTTTGAGAATACCGTAGGCGAAGCCCGCGGTGGCGGACGCCTCCAGATAGGAGTCCGGATCGTCCAGCAGCGTGTGCCATAAGCCGCTTTCGTGCTGGCACTTCGCCAGCGCCGCAATCTGAGCGTTGAGCACCTGTACCAGGTAGCGGCGCACCGCGCTGCTCTCCGGGAGATCCACCACTTCGAGAAAGTCCGGGATGACGATGGTCAGCCAGCTGTTGCCGCGCGCCCAGCGGGCTTTCGCAAAGTTGTGGTTGCCGTCGTAGCTCCAGCCGTGGAACCACAGCCCGGTCTCGCGGTCCATCAGGTTCTGGACGTGGAGCATAAACTGGTAAATGGCCTCCTCCACGTAGTGCGGGCGGTTGAGCAGCTTGCCAATTTTCGCCAGCGGCAGGACGGTCATCATCAGGGTGTCGTCCCACATCTGCTGGTGGTTCTCTTCCGCCAGGGTGATGTGCTGCATGCCGCCGGCCTCGGTGCGCGGCATGTCGTACATCGCCCACTCCGCCCAGCTGTTGAGCCACGGCAGGAAGGCCGGGTTACCGGTCTCTTCATAGCGATATGCCAGGGTCAGGAACGGCGCCATGGTGTTGACGTTTTTGGTGGTCGCCCCTTCGGCGAAGCGGTCGGCAAACCAGCGGTCAACGATATCGAGCATATCTTCGTCGCCGGTCTGCTGGTAGTACTGGTGAATGCCGTACAGCCCGACGCCGTGGGTCCACTCCCAACCGGCCCAGCCTTTGGTATCAATCACCCGACCGTCATCCAGGCGCAGCAGAAACGCGCCGGTCTCATCCTTAATGTTCACCAGATTATCGGTCAGCTTATGGATAAGCCCCTTCAGCTCATCCCTGGCGATAAAGCGCTCCGGCTGGCGCAGCAGCGGGCTGTGTTTGACGGGCCAGACTTTCATACGGTTAACCTCTGTTTAATGTCGAGTTCAGTTCAATTTTTCGTTCTAAAGCGGGCGCCGGCGGATTAATGCGGTTCAGGTAGCCGACGTTATTGTTGCCCCACAGGGATTCGAACGGCATCCCGGCCAGCATCTCCACGGTGGCGCGCGCCTGCAGGGTGGCGGCATGAGGATCTGCGCGCCCCGCCTCGCGCATCTTCGCCGTCTCTTCGCGCAGCACGCGGTGGGTGGCGAGATTGAGCTTAAAGCGCAGGGAAACCAGGAAACCGCAGGCCAGCACCGCCAGCGTACCGACGCTTAAGATAAGCAGAATGGTGTGGCTCACCTCCGGCGGCTGCACCTTCTGCCCGGAGACGAAGCCGGAGAGCTGCATGATGATCCCCACCAGCATCACCGCCCCGGCCTGAGAGGCCTTGCGGGTCAGGGTCATGATCCCGGCGAAGATGCCCTCCCGGCGCTGGCCGGTGATCACTTCGTCCACATCGGCGATATAGGTGTAGGTGTTCCACGGCACGTAGTTGATCCCGCCGCGGCCGAGACCGGCAATCGCCGACACCAGCAGCATCAGGGACCAGATATCGCTCAGCCCGGCGTAGTACAGCAGCGCGTAAGAGAGCGAGCTGAGGCCGAACAGCACCACCACCATCCGGTACGACGGCGCCGGTCCGAAGCGGATGCACAGCGGGATCATGGCAATCACCGCGATGAACTGGAAAATCGCCATCGTGCCGAGCAGGTTAGAGGCAAACGACGCCTCCTGCATCAGGACGAACACCACGTAGTAGGTAAACACGGCGTTAAACACGTCCTGGGCAATATAGCCTCCGAGGTACATGCCCAGGTGCTGGCGGAAGATCTTGATCCGCAGCGTCGAGGAGAGCTCGATAAACAGGCGGCTCAGGCTCTGGCCGAGGGAGAGGCTTTTCTTCTCCTCTTCGGCGCGCAGGGCCGCCTCGCTCCACGCCTCGCGCGGGCGCTCCCAGGTAAAAATCCAGACAAACGTCAGCATCAGGGCGCACAGCACCGAGAAGACCAGGCTTGCGTAAAAGAAGGAGATGGCGTTGTCCTTGCCGAAGTGCGTTAGCAAAATGCCCGGCAGGAAGGAGGCGAGGATCGCCGACATCTGCGCCATGGAGATGCGCGCCCCGGAGAATTTGGTCTTCTGCTTAAAGTCGTCGGTCATCTCCGGGACCAGGGTTTCATACGGCACCAGGATCATGGTGTAGACGACATCAAACAGCAGATAGGTCAGCAGGTAGTACCAGAACCCCATGTCGCCCACCCACATCAGGGAGTAGCTGAATACGCAGGGAATGCCCAGCAGAATAAAGAACTTGCGGCGGCCAAAGCGCTTGCCGAGCCAGGTAGAGCCGAAGTTGTCGGTCAGGAAGCCCATCAGCGGGCTGACCACGGCGTCAAGCACGCGCGCGGTGGCAAAAATAAAGGTGGCCTCAATAGGCGACAGCCCGCAGAAGGTGGTGTAGAAGTACAAAAGCCATGCGGCAGTCAGCGCGGTAGTACCCGCGCCCAAAAAATCACCCGAGCCGTAGGCCAGGTAGTTTTTCAATCCGATTTTACGTGTTTTCATTGCCGAAAATCCCGTGTTTTTATTCCCGGAGCAGGCCCCGGCAGCGCCGGAGCAAGCCTTACGCAGCTACAGTAAGGCGCCGGCGGAGGGTAAACCTTTCTGGTTTTGCCAGCGGATCTTCGGCGGTGGCAAAAATACAAAGAGTCGGCGTACCGGACACGCGATTTTATAAAACAACGTTTTAAATCAATCAAAAGAAGGGGTCAGTTTTTGCGAACTTACCCACAGATAAAGAAAGGACAGGCAGGATAAACCGCTTAGCGGTAGTTGACGATCAGCTGATTGCTCGCCACGTTCAGCGCCGGGATCAGCCTGCCGCCGCCCGGGACTTCCCAGACAAAGCGCAGCGGCTCGGCGGCGGGCGTGTTCTGCAGCGCCCGGGTGGTGCCGCTCTGCCCGTCAAGCTCGGTGCAGCGGGTCTGCGAACAGAGCCGCACCCGCAGCCCGGCGGGAGTGGGACCGTTGAGGGTATAGCGCCAGGCCACCGTCGTCACCAGGCCGCTGACCGGCTGCGGGGAGGCCAGCGGCGCAGAAGAGGCCGACTGGCCGCGGTAGTGGAGCGTTACGCCCACGGCGCTGGCCTGCCAGGCCCCCTCCCCGGCCGCCGCCGCCGACAGCGGCAGCAGCATTAATCCCGCCAGCAGGGCGCGCACTACTGGCCTCCGATGGTGGCGGTCAGGCGGATCTGGCGGTTGTCCGACAGCTCCAGGTTGGAGAGCACCACCAGCTGCGGCAGCGAGCGGCGCAGAAAGCGCGACAGCAGCGGGCGCAGGGCGTGGTTGACCAGCAGCACCGGCGGCGCGCCGAGCATCTCCTGGCGGGAGAGCGCCTCCTGCGTCTGGGCCAGCAGCCGGTCCGCCAGCCCCGGCTCCAGACCGCCGCCGTTCTGCAGAGCCTGCAGCAGCAGGCGCTCCAGCGGCGTATCGAGGCCAATCACCTGCATCTCGCCGCCGCCGGGGAACCACTGCTGGGTGATGGCCCGCCCCAGCGCCACCCGCACCACGTTGGTCAGTTCATAGGGATCGCTCTGCACCGGCGCGTGCTCGGCCAGCGTTTCGAGGATAGTGCGCATATCGCGGATCGGCACTTTCTCGTCGAGCAGATTCTGCAGCACCTTGTGCAGCGTGGTCAGCGTCACCACGCCGGGCACCAGGTCCTCGGTGAGCTTCGGCATCTCCTGAGTCACCCGCTCCAGCAGCTGCTGCGCCTCCTGGCGGCCGAACAGCTCGGCGGCGTGCATGCCGATCAGATGGTTGAGGTGGGTCGCTACCACGGTACTGGCTTCAACCACCGTGTAGCCCTGGATCTGCGCCTGCTCCTTGAGGCCGCTCTCGATCCAGATCGCCTCCAGCCCGAAGGCCGGATCGACGGTCTGTTCGCCCGGCAGCGTGCCTGCCGCCGTGCCGGGGTTGATCGCCAGCCAGCGGCCCGGATAGGCGTCGCCGCTGCCCATTTCAACGCCTTTAAGCAGAATGCGGTAGCGCGCCGGCGGCAGATCCATATTGTCGCGGATATGCACCACCGGCGGCAGGAAGCCCATCTCCTGGGCAAACTTCTTGCGGATGCTGCGGATGCGCCCGAGCAGCTCGCCGTCCTGCTGGGCGTCCACCATCGGGATCAGTCGGTAGCCCACTTCCATACCCAGGGTGTCCTCAAGCTGCACGTCGCGCCAGCTGGCCTCCTGCGCCTGCGGATTTTCCATCTGCGGCACCGGGGCCTGCGCCGCAGGCGCCTTCTGCTCGCGACCGCGCATCCACCAGGCCAGCCCCAGCAGGGCGGCGGTAAACAGCAGGAAAACGAAGTTGGGCATACCCGGCACCAGCCCCAGCAGGCCGAGCACGCAGGCGCTGAGCAGCATCACCCGCGGATTGCTGAACAGCTGGCCGACCATCTGCTCGCCGACATCCTGATCGGTTGCCACCCGGGTAACAATGACGCCCGCCGCCGTGGAGATCACCAGCGCCGGGATCTGCGCCACCAGCCCGTCGCCGATGGTCAGCAGGGTATAGGACTCCGCCGCCTTCGCCAGCGGCAGGCCGTGCTGCAGGACGCCGACCAGCAGGCCGCCGATGACGTTGATCACCATAATCAAAATCCCGGCGATGGCGTCGCCGCGCACAAACTTGCTGGCCCCGTCCATCGAACCGTAGAAATCGGCCTCCTGCGTCACCTCGGCGCGGCGGCGCTTGGCTTCGTCTTCGCCAATCAGCCCGGCGTTCAGATCGGCGTCAATCGCCATCTGCTTGCCCGGCATCCCGTCGAGCACGAAGCGCGCACCCACTTCGGCGATGCGCCCGGCGCCCTTGGTGATGACCATGAAGTTGATGATCACGAGGATAATAAACACCACGATGCCGATGGCGAAGTTGCCGCCCACCAGGAAGTGGCCGAAGGCTTCCACCACCTTGCCCGCCGCCGCGCCGCCGGTGTGGCCCTCCATCAGAATGATGCGGGTCGAGGCCACGTTGAGCGCCAGGCGCAGCAGCGTGGTGAACAGCAAAATGGTCGGAAAGGCGGCGAACTCCAGCGTGCGCTGGGTGAACATCGCTACCAGCAGCACCATGATCGACAGGGCGATATTGAAAGTGAACAGCAGGTCGAGGACGAAGGCCGGCAGCGGCAGCACCATCATCGACAGGATCAGCAGGATCAGCACCGGCCCGGCAAGCACCTGCCACTGGGTCGATTTAAAGTTTGCGGGCAGGCGCAGCATCGCCACCAGGTTAGCCATCGGGGTTGTTCTCGTCGTTCAAAAAATCCAGCGCCGCGGGCACCGGCAGATTATCGGGTCGCTTCGGCGGTTCACCGCCCGCCAGCCGCCAGCGTTTCAACTGCCAGACCCAGGCCAGCACCTCGGCCACCGCCGCGTACAGCGTGCCGGGGATCTGCTGGCCGATGTCGGCGTGGCGGTACAGCGCGCGGGCGAGCGGCGGCGCCTCCAGCAGAGGAATGCGGTTCTCCTCGCCCAGCTCGCGGATGCGCAGCGCCACCAGCCCCGCGCCTTTCGCCACCACCTTCGGGGCGCTCATTTTGTCTTCCACGTACTGCAGGGCCACCGCGTAGTGGGTCGGGTTGGTGACGATAACGTCCGCCTTCGGCACGTCGGCCATCATTCGCCGCCGGGCGGCCGCCCGCTGCATCTGGCGAATGCGCCCCTTCACGTGCGGGTCGCCTTCGCTCTGCTTAAACTCGTCGCGGATATCCTGGCGGGACATGCGCAGCTTTTTAAGATGGCTGAACAGCTGAAAGAAGACGTCGAAGGCCACCATCGGAATGACGCCCAGGGCCACCAGCAGCGCGCAGAGGCCGACCATATTGAGGGCGTTGCCCATCGCGGTCAGCGGCGACTCGGCGATAAGCCGCATCATCTCCGGCCAGTGCGACCAGACGAAGGCGCCCGCCACGCAGCCCACCAGCACCGACTTGAGGATCGCCTTCACCAGCTCCGCCGCCGTCTGGGCGGAGAACATCCGCTTGATGCCCGGCAGCGGATTGAGCTTGTCAAACTTGAAGGCCAGCGATTTGGTGCTGAACAGCAGCCCGCCGAGCATCATGGGTCCCAGCAGGGCGACAATCACCACGCCGACGATCAGCGGCGTCAGGGCCAGCATCGCCTGCTTGATCAGCAGAATAATCTGCCCGAGGATCAGGTTCGGGTCGCTGACGATGCTGTGATCGAAGCGCAGGCCCGACGCCAGCAGCGCCGCCAGCCTGCGGGCCAGGGATTCGCCGCCGAACCACAGCACGCAGACGCCCACCAGCAGAACCAGCAGCGAGGTCAGCTCGCGGGAGCGCGGGATCTGCCCCTCCTCGCGCGCTTTCTCCAGCCGCTGGGGCGTGGGGGCTTCTGTTTTGTCTTCGCTGTCGCTGCCTTCAGCCACCGGACTCGTCCTGCAGAGGGAATTCTGAGGCTATGATGCCAGCGGCGGGCGCGGCTAATGGCGGGAATAAGCGGGGATTTGGCGGGCTAATTTAGCTTTAGCATGTATCTACCTGAGTTTTTTCTGATACGCAAGGTTGCAGGTGTATTCTGCATATGCTGGTGGAATATTCCGTTCACTAACGACACGCTGCTTCTCTGTCGGGCTATCTGCGGTGAACGTGCCAGGGGTATTCTCCGCCATACCCTTGGCAATCCCGGCTCCCGGCCATGAAAATCGCCGCTTCGCGGAACCTCAGATTCCCGCCTCTGGCTGATCGGGTACGGCTCGACTCGACATCCCTGTCTCGTTTCGCCTCTGCCCGCATCCCTGCGGGCAGCCCCGGCCAGAGGCGGGAATCTGAGGCGATTTTCTGCCGGATATTAACACCCTCAGAACATTCAGGAATTTACGCCATATTTAATAAAGCAGGCTCCTGGCTCGCAGGGATGTTTACTGCGCCACCCAGCCGCCGTCCATGTTCCACGCGGCGCCGCGCACCTGGGCGGCGGCGTCGCTGCACAGAAAGCAGGCCAGCGCCCCAAGCTGCTCCGGCGTGACGAACTCCCCGGAGGGCTGCTTCTCGCCCAGCAGGCCGTCGCGGGCGGCCTCCGGGCTCTGCCCTTTGGCAATGCGGGCGTCGATCTGCTGCTGCACCAGCGGGGTCAGCACCCAGCCGGGGCACAGGGCGTTGCAGGTCACGCCGGTGCGGGCGAGCTCCAGCGCCGTGGTTTTGGTCAGCCCGACCACGCCGTGCTTGGCCGCCACGTAGGCGGACTTCTCCTTCGACGCCACCAGCCCGTGCACCGAGGCTATATTAATAATACGTCCCCAGCCGTTGGCCTTCATCGCCGGGATCGCCAACCGGCTGGTGTGAAACACCGCCGACAGGTTAATGGCGATAATCGCGTTCCACTTCTCCAGCGGAAATTCGTCCACCGGCGCGACGTGCTGGATCCCCGCGTTGTTGACCAGAATATCGACGTCGCCAAACTCCGCCTGCGCGTAGTCGAACATCGCCGCTATCTGCTGCGGATCGCTGAGATCGGCATTGTGGTAGCCGTACTTTACGCCCTGGCGGGCGATCTGCGCCTTCGCCGGGGCCGCATCGCCGAAGCCGTTAAGAATGATGTTAGCGCCCTGCTTCGCCAGCGACGTGGCGATCCCCAGCCCGATGCCGCTGGTAGAGCCGGTGACTAACGCCGTTTTACCCTTAAGCATGTCTCTTCTCCTTAAACAATTCCGGTCATATAGTAGACGGCGATGATGAACAGCACCGCCAGACTTTTAATCAGCGTGACGACAAAAATACCGCCGTAGGACTGGCGGTGGCTGAGGCCGGTTATCGCCAGCAGCGTGATCACCGCGCCGTTGTGCGGCAGCGTATCCATGCCGCCGCTGGCCATCGCCGCCACGCGGTGCAGGACGTCCAGCGGAATGTTTGCCGCGTGGGCGGCGGCGATAAAGGAATCGGACATGGCCGCCAGGGCGATACTCATCCCGCCGGAGGCCGAGCCGGTGATCCCGGCCAGCGCCGTGACGCTAATCGCTTCATTCAGCAGCGGATTGGGAATGGCCGCCAGCCCCTTCGACAGCACCAGAAAACCCGGCAGCGACGCAATCACCGCCCCGAAGCCGTATTCAGAGGCGGTATTCATCGCCGCGAGTATGGCGCCGCCGACGGCGGTGCGGCTCCCTTCCGCCAGCCGCCCGCGTATTGCGCGAAAGCCGCCGATCAGCACCACCGCGATGCCCAGCAGCAGCGCCGCCTCCACCGCCCAGATAGCGGTGATCTTCTTAATGTCAGTTTCAATCGGCGCCGCCAGACCCGGCAGCACCAGCTGGTGGGAGGCGCCGTACCACTCGGGGATCCAGCGGGTAAACAGCAGGTTGAACAGCCCCACGAGGATCAGCGGCGCGATCGCCAGCAGCGGATGCGGCAGACTGATATCGTCCGCCGTTTCCGGCTCATTTTTCAGGTCCGTACCGTAGCCTTCGCCCTTCGCCGCCGCCCTGCGGCGCTGGCGCTCCAGGTAGATCAGGCCAACGGCAATAATAAACAGCGAGCCGATCAGCCCCAGCCACGGCGCCGACCAGGCGTTGGTGCCGAAGAAGCTGGAGGGAATAATGTTCTGGATCTGCGGCGTGCCGGGCAGCGCGTCCATGGTAAACGAGAACGCCCCGAGGGCGATGGTGGCCGGGATCAGCCGCTTGGGGATATCGCTCTGGCGAAACAGCTCGGCGGCGAAGGGATAGACCGCGAACGCTACCACGAACAGCGAGACGCCGCCGTAGGTCAGCAGGGCGCAGACCAGCACGATAACCGGCACCGCGTGGCGGCGGCCCAGCAGGCGGATAGCGGCGGCGACGATCGAACGGGAGAAGCCCGACAGCTCGATCAGCTTGCCGAAGATAGCCCCCAGCAGAAACACCGGAAAGTAGAGCTTCACGAAGCCGACCATCTTCTCCATAAACAGGCCGGTAAAGGCGGGCGCGACGGCGCCTGGCTCCGTCAGAAGTACCGCGCCGAGAGCGGCAAGCGGGGCAAACAGGATCACGCTGTAGCCGCGCCAGGCGGCCAGCATCAGCAGGCCGAGGGCGGCCAGGGCGATAATTACGCTCATCATTCACTCCGGTTTTTTATTGTTATCGCTACGGCGTCTTGTTATGGGTACAGGGTCAGTTCAGGGCTTCAGCGCGTGGCGCAGCTGCCAGGCCCTGCGCCGGCGGATGCGCTCCCTGCGCGCTTCATCCCAGCGGTAAAATCCCTCCCCGCTGCGCTGGCCGGTATTGCCCTGCGCCACCTTCTCTTCGACCAGACGCATCATCTCGCCGCCCGTCGCCAGCGTCGGCAGCAGGTGGCGGCAGATGTCGGCCACCGTCTCCAGACCGGTCATATCGGCGGCCTCCAGCGGGCCGACCATCCCGTAGCGGCGGCCGAGCGAGGCGCGCATCACCTGGTCGACCACCTCCGGGCTGGCGATGCCGCTGTCAACGATGTGCAGCGCCTCGCGCAGAATGGCAAACTGCAGGCGGTTGCCGATAAAGCCCGGCGCGGCGCGGTTGAGGCGTACGGCCTCCAGCCCCATCGCGGTCAGCAGCTGCTGGACGCTTGCCATGTGCCGCTCGTCGGTGGCGCTGCCCGGTACGATCTCGACCAGCGGAATAAAGTGAGTGGGCGATCAGCAGCCGCTCGGGGTGCTGCATATGTTCGGCCAAGCTGTCCGGGGTCAGGCCGCTGGTGTTGCTGGCAATTACCGCGTCAGGCGGCAGGATGGCCTCCAGTTCGCCGTAGAGCGCGTGCTTGAGCGGCAGGCGCTCGGGGATCGCCTCAATCACCAGCCCGCAGGCGGCGATGTCCGCCAGGCGCTGCGTGCCGGCCAGCAGAGCCAGCGCCGCGTCCGTCTTTTCTGCCGGGAACTGGCCGGCCTCGGCCAGCTCGTCGAGGATCTCCCGGGCGGTGCCGGGGATCGCCGCCAGCCGCTGCGGGTCGGTGTCGACCAGCAGGACCGCTTTTCCGGCGCGGGCAAAGCACAGGGCGATACCCACGCCCATCAGGCCCGCGCCAATCACCGCGTAACGCTGCGCCATCATTCACCTCCCGGACGTTCAACCGCCAGCGCCACGCCCTGCCCGCCGCCGACGCACAGCGTCGCCAGCCCTTTCGCCGCGCCCCGGCGCTGCATTTCGTACAGCAGCGACACCAGGATGCGGCAGCCGGAGGCGCCGATTGGGTGGCCGAGGGCAATCGCGCCGCCGTTGACGTTGACGATCCCGGGGTTAAGCTCAAGGGCCTGGAGCACCACCAGCGCCTGGACGGCGAAGGCTTCGTTGCCTTCGACCAGCTCAAGGTCGCTAATGGTCCAGCCCGCTTTATTCAGGCAGGCCAGGGTCGCCGGCACCGGACCAAAGCCCATAATCTCCGGCTCAACGCCCGCCGTCGCGTAGCCGGCAATGGTGGCGAGCACCGGCAGATTGAGTTCGGCCGCCCGGGCTTCGCTCATCAACATCACCGCCGCGGCGCCGTCGTTCAGCGTCGAGGCGTTGCCCGCGGTCACGGTGCCGGTGCCGGGAATAAAGGCCGGGCGCAGGGCCGCCAGCGTTTCGGCGGTGGTATCGGTCCGGGGCTGTTCGTCGGTATCGACGGTGCGGGTTTTGCCGCGGCCTGCGGGCACGCTCAGGGGTGTGATTTCATCGCCAAAGCGCCCCGCCTCCAGCGCGGCGGCGGCCTTCTGCTGGGAGGCCAGCGCGAAGGCGTCCTGCTGCTCGCGGGAAATGTTAAAGCGGCTGGCAAGATTCTCGGCGGTAATGCCCATGTGGTAATCGTTGAACGCGTCCCACAGGCCGTCCTGGATCATGCTGTCCTGCAGCTGCTTGTGGCCCGCGCGCAGTCCGGCGCGGGCGCCGGGCATCAGATAGGGGGCATTGCTCATGCTCTCCTGGCCGCCGGCGATCACCACATCGGCATCGCCGAGCGCCACCGCGCGGGCGCCTTCGATAATCGCCTGCAGGCCGGAGCCGCAGACCAGGTTGAGGGTCACGGCGGGCGTGGTCACCGGCAGCCCCGCCTGAATGGCGCTCTGGCGGGCCGGATTCTGCCCGCAGCCTGCGGTCAGCACCTGGCCCATCAGCACGCTGCTGACCGCCGCCGGATCGATGCCGGTGCGCTCAAGCAGCGCCTTAATCACTGCCGCCCCCAGCGCGGTGGCGGGTAGCGGCGACAGCGCGCCCTGGAAGCTGCCGATAGCCGTACGGGTAGCGGCGACAATCGCGACCTTATTCATCTCTTCCTCCTGCTGAGAACTGCATTTCCGGGACATATTCCGGGACAATCAGCTTCCCGGCGGTTTTACTGACGATCTCTTCGACGCTGACGCCCGGCGCCCGCTCCCTGAGGACAAAAGCGCCGCCCTCAATTTCCAGCCAGGCCAGATCGGTCAGCACCCGGCGAATGCAGCCCGCGCCGGTCAGCGGCAGCGTGCAGCGGGTCAGCAGCTTCGACTCGCCGCCGCGCGCGGCGTGGGTCATCACCACGATGATGTTTTCCGCACCGGCCACCAGATCCATCGCACCGCCCATGCCCTTCACCATCTTGCCGGGGATCATCCACGAAGCGATATTGCCCTCGACGTCCACTTCAAAGGCGCCGAGCACCGTCAGATCAACGTGGCCGCCGCGGATCATGGCGAAAGACTGCGCCGAGTCGAAAATCGCCGCCCCTTTGCGGGCGGTCACGGTCTGCTTGCCGGCGTTGATCATATCGGCATCCAGCTCCGCTTCCGTGGGGAACGGCCCCATGCCCAGCAGGCCGTTTTCCGACTGCAGCATCACGTCCATCCCGTCCGGGACGTAGTTGGCGACCAGCGTCGGGATCCCGATACCGAGATTGACGTAGTAGCCGTCGCGCAGCTCCTGCGCCACGCGCTGCGCCATTTGTTCGCGAGTCAGCATCCTCTCTCTCCTTACGATGCGCGCAGCGTGCGCTGCTCAATGCGTTTTTCGAAACTGCCCTGAATCAGCCGGTTAACGTAGATCCCCGGCGTGTGGACCGCCGCCGGATCCAACTCGCCCGGCGGCACTATCTCTTCGACCTCAACCACGGTGATGCGCGCGGCCATCGCCATCAGCGGGTTAAAGTTCTGCGCGGTGTGGCGATAGATAACGTTGCCGTACCAGTCCGCCTTCCAGCCTTTGATTACCGCAAAGTCGCCGCGCAGGGCGTGCTCCAGAATGCAGGGGCGGCCGTTGAAGTCGCGCACCTCTTTACCTTCGGCGATGGGCGTGCCGTAGCCGGTGGCGGTATAGAAGGCGGGAATACCCGCGCCGCCGGCGCGCAGCTTCTCGGCCAGCGTTCCCTGCGGGGTCAGCTCCACCGCCAGCTCGCCGGAGAGCATCTGCTGTTCGAACAGGATGTTGTCGCCGACGTAGGAGGCCACCATCTTGCTAATCTGGCGGGTCTCCAGCAGCAGGCCGAGGCCGAAGTCCGCCGAACCGCAGTTGTTGGAAACTACCGTCAGGTCCCGCGCGCCGGTGCGGCGGATCTCGGCAATCAGGTTTTCGGGAACGCCGCACAGGCCAAAGCCGCCCGCCAGCACCGTCATGCCGTCCGTCAGCCCGGCCATCGCTTCGCGATAGCTGCCGACGCGTTTATCCAGTCCAGCCATTTCTGCTCTCCTTCTTGTGGTTAACGGCATCATCAGCGCCGGAAACTCATCTGTTAATTTTAAATTTGTGAGCAATTAATCAGCTTTTTAAATCAATAAATTGTTAAATCAATGTTTTCATAAAGTTATGAGAAACCAAAATGAGAATGAGCATCAAACAGTTACGCGCGTTTTTAGCGGTAGCTCACACTCTCAATTTCGCCCAGGCCAGCGAAAAGCTGAATATGTCGCAGCCGGCCCTGAGCCTGGCGATTAACAACCTGGAGGCGGCGCTGGGCGGGCAGCTGTTTACCCGCACCACCCGCCGGGTGGCGCTCACCGCCGAGGGCGACGCTTTCTTTCCGATGGCCCGCCAGCTGCTGGCGGACTGGGACAACAGCGAGGAGGCGATGCGCCAGCGCTTTACTCTGCAGACCGGGAAGGTATCGGTGGCGGCAATGCCGTCGTTTGCCGCTAACGCCCTGCCCCCGGTGCTGAAGGCGTTTCGCGACCGCTACAGCGGGATTAACGTCACCGTTCATGACGTGATTAACGAGCAGGTGATTGAGATGGTGAGCGAAGGTCGGGTAGAGATGGGCGTAGCGTTTGAGCCGCAGGCCTCCGCCAGCCTGCTGTTTACGCCGCTGGGCGTTGACCGCTTCGTGGCGGTGGTCCCGCGTGAAAGCCCGCTGGCGCAGAAGAGCCATCTGACCTGGCGCGAGCTGCTGGCCCACGATTTTATTACCCTCCAGCGCCCCTCCGCCGTGCGCCTGATGCTGGAAGAGCGCCTGCTGGCCCACGGCTATCCGCTAAAGGTGGCCTTTGAAAGCCATCAGTTGGTGACGGTCGGCCACATGGTGGCGAACGGACTGGGCGTCAGCGCCGTACCGGCGCTGTGTGAAAAGCAGATGACGGGGCTTGGCGCAGCGTGCCTGCCCCTGAGCCACCCGGTAATTGAGCGGCAGATTGGGGTGGTGCGCACAACGCACGGACAGCTTTCAACCGCCGCGAGCGCGCTGCTGAAGACGTTTCGCGAGCAGTTTAGCGTGACGTAACGTTTCTTGCGCAGAAGCCTCAGGCATTCGATTTGTTGCAGAGTATTTGCGAATCTCATCGTAAGAGGTGAATAAAGTCATTACATTTCGTGGTTGTAATTTGCACGATTTGGTAACGTCAGCCGGACATCAAAAGACCAGCAGACAAGGATAAGTATGAACTGGAACCAATTACTCAATAGCAGCAGGCGAAAGCCAAAAGAGGGCAAAGAGACCATTAGCGATACAGCTAAAGGGCGACACCAGATAGAGCGTGATTTCGATCGCATTCTTTTTGCAGCACCTACGCGCCGCCTCGCTGACAAGACCCAGGTTTTTCCCTTAGATAAAAATGACAGCGTGCGAACGCGGCTGACTCACTCGTATGAAGTGGCCAATCTGGCCAGAGGCATTGGCATGAGGCTGGCCTTTGAGCTTGAAGAGGATGTTTTTAAAGGCATCTCACCGGATATATGCATCCAGCGGGATGTTCCGGCACTTCTCGCCGCCATTGGCCTGGCCCACGACCTCGGTAATCCCCCTTTTGGACACCAGGGTGAAAAAGCCATGGGTGAATGGTTCACACAAAACCTACCGGCAACGGACAAAAATTACATCGATAAAATTTATAGCGATTTTCGCCATTTTGACGGTAATTCGCAGACGTTTCGCCTGGTCACTAAACTGCAAATTCTCAACGATGAATATGGATTGAATCTGACGTATGCAACGCTTGCCGCGATGATTAAGTATCCCCGCGCCTCATTCGCCGACGCCTCTACGTGGAAAAAGCACGGATTTTTCTTCTCAGAACAGAGCGTTGTTCACGACGTCTGGCAGAAGACCGGCCTTAAAGAAGGGTTACGTCACCCGTTCACCTACCTGATGGAAGCCTGCGATGACATCGCCTACTCGGTGCTCGATGCCGAAGATACAGTGAAAAAGGGTCTGGCTTCATTTCACGATCTCATGGATTTTTTGCAGTCCCATCCACTTTGCAGTAATGATGAGGTAGCGAAAAAAGTTATCGCCAGCAGCAAGAAAGACAATGCCAGTTACACCCAATACGATCTATCTCCTGCCGAGCTCAACGATATGAGTATGCAAAAATTTCGCGTCTATGCTATTGCGGAACTGGTTGATGCGGCAGTCATCGCCTTCAGGGATAATATTGACGCTCTCCTCCATGACAACAGTGTTTCTGCAGATCTTCTCTCACTCAGCAGCGGGCACGGCTTATGTAAAGCCCTCAAGCAGTTTGACAGCTCAAGGGGATATCAGCACCGCGATGTTCTGAAGCTGGAATTAGAAGGCTCTAATTACATTAAAAACCTGATGGACATGCTGTGGCTGGGCATCAAGGGACGGGCTACCGACAACAACAGTTGGAATACACCTTTTGGACGCTACGTATACGGGCGTATCTCGGAGAACTACCGGCGAATTTTCGAACAACAAGATGACCTCCCCGGATACTACAAAGAGGCACAGTTGCTGGCCGATGCAATATCGGGCATGACGGACACTTATCTGATAGCATTACATAATGAACTCGCAGCTCTTCACGAATACGAATGTCGTCAGAGATAGGCAACTCCTTGAGCGTCGGATAAAGTATTTCATTGAGTCCGAACGTGGCGGCAGAGCCCAGGCGACAGCCCTTATTAAAGGGCTGTCTGCGCAGTCACATTTGTATATTTTTGGCGGACTCATCCGGGATATTGGTCTCTATACCGCTCATCGCTTTCGCTCTGATATTGATCTGGTGTTCGCAGGTAGCAGAAATGAGCTTGAGAAGGCGCTGGCACAGTATGGATTCAGGCTAATCAGTGAAAACAAGTTTGGCGGCTTTCGGATCGGCGATGCAGGCATTGAGATAGACGTCTGGAGCCTCGAAGAAACATGGGCATTCAGGCATGGCCTCATCGCGCAGAAAAGTGTAGAAGGCCTTCTGCAGACAACGCTGATGAGCTGGGATTCTGTTCTGTATGATATCCGTAACCATAAGATCATCGCTGAAGACTCATGGCTGGAGGACCTCCATGCCCGCCGCCTGGATTTAGTCCTCGAACAAACGCCCAATATCCACAGTGCGCTCGTGAAGATACTGAGGACGGTTTACGGGAAAAGGGTGTTGCAGATAGGTTCTCGCTTATCAACATTCCTCGCAAGCGCGCTTGGAGATATTTCGGATAGCTCGCTGATAGACTACGAAACTCAGCGCTTTGACACGCACTATCTTAACCGAGCGCGTTTATCCTGTCTGCGTCAGGCGCTGGATGACTTTTCCGGCGAAACCGAAATTCAAGTCACCTGCGCGCTAACGCACGGCCAATAGCCCCACTGAAGTCAGCGTGATACCGGTCTACCTGACAGACGGGTATCACGCAGTTAATGGGGATCAAAACCCCAGACTGTCCAGCAGATCGTCCACCTGGTCCTGGCTTGCCACCACGCCCGCCTTGCTGGCGTCCACCTGCGGGCCGTTGAGCAGGCTGCTGGCCTCCTTCGGCTGGCGCGGCGCGACCTCCGGCATGTTCTCCAGCAGCACCATCAGCAGCTCGCGCTCTATCTCCTGGATAACGTCCATCATGCGCTTAATCACCTGGCCGGTGAGGTCCTGGAAGTCCTGGGCCATCATGATCTCCAGCAGCTGGGCGCTGGTGGCGCCGGTGTGCGCCGGCACGTCGGCCAGATAGCGGCGGGTGTCGGTCACCAGTTCCCGGGCGTCCGCCAGTTCAATCGGATTTTCAAACCAGGCGTCCCAGCGCCCGGAGAGTGATTTCGCGTCCTTCTCCAGCGTCGCCTGGTGCGGCTGGGAGAGCTCAACGCTGTTGAGCGCGCGCTCTGCCGCCTGGGCGGTCATCTGCACGACGTAGTCGAGGCGGTCGCGGGCATCCGGAATGGCCTCGGCCGCTTCGGCAATGGCCTGATCGAGGCCCAGCTCGCGCAGGCTGTCGCGCAGCATGCGGGTCAGGCTGCCGATACGGGCGATAATCTCTGCGGCGGAGTGTTCATCATTGGGCTTTATTGCGGGCTGTATCATCGTCATCCCCTTACATGCCGAGTTTTTCGAAGATTTTATTCAGCTTCTCTTCCAGGGTCGCTGCGGTAAACGGCTTCACCACGTAACCGCTGGCGCCGGCCTGGGCCGCGGCGATGATGTTCTCTTTTTTCGCTTCCGCCGTCACCATCAGCACCGGCAGCGCGGCCATGCCGGCGTCGGCGCGGACGGTTTTCAGCAGTTCCAGACCATCCATGTTCGGCATGTTCCAGTCGGAGATCACGAAGTCAAACTCGCCCGTCTGCAACTTGCTGAGGGCATCAACGCCGTCTTCCGCCTCTTCTACGTTATTAAACCCAAGTTCCTTTAACAGGTTACGCACGATGCGACGCATGGTGGAAAAGTCATCCACAACCAGAAACTTAAGCGCTTTATCCGCCATTTACTTCACTCCTCTTAGATACGTATTGCCTGTCCGGCGCTGATTTTGGCCAGCATCTGCTGGCTGATGTTGCTGAGATCGACGACTTCGCTGACGCCGCCGCCGTTGATGGCTTCGCGCGGCATGCCAAACACCACGCAGCTGGCCTCACTCTGGGCCAGGGTCCAGGCCCCGGCCTGGTGCATGGCGTACATACCCTGCGCGCCGTCGTTGCCCATGCCGGTGAGGATCACGCCGACCGCGTTGCGCCCGGCGTGCAGCGCTACTGAGTTAAAAAGCTCGTCCACCGACGGGCGGTGGCGGTTTACCGGCGGCCCGTCGTGAAGCTGAATCTGGTAGTTCGCGCCGCTGCGGGCAAGCGTCATGTGCCTGTCGCCGGGCGCGATGTAGGCATGGCCGGGGAGCACCCGCTCGCCGTGTTCGGCCTCCTTCACCGTTATCTGACACAGCTTGTTGAGCCGTTCGGCAAAGGATCGGGTGAAGCCCGGCGGCATATGCTGGGTGATCAGGATCGCCGGACTGGTCAGCGGCAGCGGCTCCAGCACATGGCGGATGGCCTCGGTGCCGCCGGTCGACGCGCCGATGGCGATAAGCTTCTCCGAACTGAGCAGCGGTCCGCTTTTCAGGGCAACCGGCGCCGCGGCGGGCCGGTGCGCGCCGACGCGCGCCCGGGAAGCGGCCCGCACCTTATCGGCAATGGCGTCGCTCCAGGCCAGCATGCCCTCGCGAATGCCCAGCTGGGGCTTAGTGACAAAGTCCACCGCCCCAAGCTCAAGCGCCCGCAGGGTGACTTCCGATCCTTTTCCGGTCAGCGAGGAAACCATCACCACCGGCATCGGGCGCAGGCGCATCAGCTTCTCGAGAAAGTCGAGCCCGTCCATGCGCGGCATCTCCACGTCGAGGGTCAGCACGTCGGGATCGAATTTTTTGATGAGATCGCGGGCGACCAGCGGATCCTGCGCGGTGGCCACCATCTCCATATCGTCGTGGTCGTTGACTATCTCAGTCATTATCTGGCGCATCAGCGCCGAGTCGTCCACGGACAGCACTCTGATTTTTTTCATCCTCTATCCTTCTTCAGCACGTAGACCGTCTGGCCCTGTAAAGAGAATTCGGGCACGAGGTGGCTGAAATTTTCTGAGTGTCCGGCAAACAGCAGGCCGCCGGGCTTCAGCAGCGGCACGAAGCGCCGCAGAATGGCCTGCTGGGTCGGCCTGTCGAAGTAAATCATCACGTTGCGGCAAAAAATCGCGTCAAACGGTCCCGGCAGCGCGTACTCCCTGTCCAGCAGATTCAGCACGCTGAAGTCCACGTAGTTCGCCAGCGTCTGGCGCACCCGCACTAGGCCGCTGTGGGGACCGGTTCCGCGCATAAAGTAGCTCGCCAGCTGCTGCTGTGAGAGCGTCTTAAGCTCGCTCTGCCGGTAAATGCCGCTGCGGGCCTTCTCCAGCACGTCGGTATCAATATCGCTGGCGAAAACCCGCCAGCGGCCGGGCGCGGTGCCGAGCGCATCGGCAAGCGCGATGGCGATAGAGTACGGCTCCTCGCCGGTGGAGGCCGCCGCGCTCCAGACCCGGTACTCCCCCCGGCTGCGGCGGGCGTGGTCGACCAGGGTCGGAAAGTGGTGCGCCTCGCGGAAAAAAGCCGTCAGATTGGTGGTGAGCGCGTTGATAAACGCCTGCCACTCCGCGCTGTGCGGCTGCGCCTCCAGCCCGGCCAGATAGCGGCCAAAATCATCCATGCCGAGCTGGCGCAGGCGGCGCACCAGCCGGTTGTAAACCATGTCCCGCTTGTGATCCGCCAGCACAATGCCCGCGCGCTGGTAGATAAGCTGGCAGATGCGCCGGAACTGGTCGTCGGTGAGCGCCAGGCGCTGCGTCATCTGCGCAAGGAGAGAGCTGTGCCCGTCGGGCAGCGTTGAGGTCATAGCGCCTTCTTGAACGTCACTGTTATGAAATCGCGACGGCGAGTTCCGCCGCCGTCGCGTCGTCCTGCTGCGGTCTGTCGTCAAGTTCAAAGCGGGAAACCCGGGCGCGCAGCGCTTCCGCCTGCCCCGCCAGTTGCTCTGCCGCGGCGGCCGCTTCGCTGACCAGAGAAGCGTTCTGCTGAGTCACCCGATCCATCTCGCTGACGGCCTGCGCCACCTGTCCGATGCCGCGCCGCTGCTCGTCGGAAGCCGAGGCTATCTCCCCCATGATGTCGTTGACCTGGCTTACCGCCTGCACGATTTCGCTCATGGTGCTGGCGGTGGTGTCCACCAGAGCCGACCCCTGCTGCACCCGGGAGACCGAGGCTTCGATAAGCACTTTGATCTCTTTCGCCGCCTCTGCGCTGCGGCTGGCCAGGTTACGCACCTCGCCGGCCACCACCGCAAAGCCGCGCCCCTGTTCGCCGGCGCGTGCGGCCTCTACCGCGGCGTTCAGCGCCAGAATGTTAGTCTGGAAAGCGATGCCGTCGATAACGCTGATGATGTCGCTGATTTTTTGCGAGCTGGCGGCAATATCGTGCATCGTGGCCGCCACTTCATAAGCCTGCTCGCCGCCGCGCCGGGCGGTTGCCGCCGCGCTGCCCGCCAGCCCCGAGGCCTGGCGCGCATTATCGGCATTCAGGCTCACGGTGGCGGTCAGCTGCTCCATGCTGGCGGCCGTTTCGGCCAGCGACGCCGCCTGCTGCTCGGTGCGGGCGGAGAGGTCGTTATTGCCTGCGGAAATTTCCGCGATGCCGATATGCATGGCCTGGCTGCTGGCGCGCACTTCGCTCACCGTCTCGCGAAGAGCCGACTGCATCGTCCTCAGACCCGCAAAGATCGCCGATATTTCATTGTTGCCGTACACCGCGATGGGGCGGGCCAGATTGCCCGCCGCGATCGCGGCAAAGTGGTCATTGACGATGGCCAGCGGCTGCACAATCATCCGCCGGCTCCAGAGCAGGCCGCCGGCGGTCATCACTGCCGCGATGGCCAGCGTGGCGAAAAAGATTGCCGCCGAGCGCCGGTAGCTCTGCTGGTTACTGAGGCGCGCGGCGTCAACCGCGCCGCCGGTCACCTTTTGCCAGCGCTGCCAGACCGCGTCGAACTGCGCCTGGGCCTGCTCCACCGGCGAGGTCATAAAGTCTGACAGCTGGTTGTTTTCAAGCCAGGTCACCTGATGATCCAGCGCGGCGCGCCACTCCCCGTAGGTAGCGCGACTGCGGTTTTTCAGGCCCTTCGCCTCATCGCCCGCTGCCGCCATCGCCGTAAATTTGCCGAATGCCCCGTCCGCCTGGCCGAGACTGCGGCGGGCGTTGACCATCAGCGCTTTGATATCTCCGGGCGGATAGCCGAGCGCGGTCAGCGTCCCGGCTTTGTTTAGCGAGGCGCTGGCCTGCAGCAGCAGCGTGCGGGCCTCGGTCAGGTTGCTGAGCTGGCGGTTGCTCTGCTCCAGGCCCGCGAGATTCTGCTGCCCGTCGCGAAAAGCCCAGAACGACAGGCCGTTACTGCCCGCCAGCAGACCGCCGCAGAGCACCAGAAGCAGAATGAGCGTGGTCGAAATGCGTATCCGGTTAAACATGGAGCACCCTGTAGAGAAAGTGATGTCGCTGTTATCGGCAGTACGGATCAGAACTTTAGGGCCGGACTTTGCTTAGCGCGCCGCAGAAGGCGGCCGCCGCGCTGGCATCCCGGAAACGCTGGTCGTATCAACAAAACACGACAAAACCGTGTACGTGGTACACGCAAGCAGGGCGCTAAAACCATGGGTCTTGCGATAACGTTTATCGAAACGCCGACGTTTTCCAGACAGAGAACACAATTCACCGCGGATGATGAGTTAAGAGTACTGCAAGAGACGCTTATCGCCTTCCCTGCCCGGGGCGGGCTGATTGAACAGACCGGCAAATCAGATGGCGACGGGAAATCAGGGGAAAAGCGGCAGCGCGAGAGTCATCGACTTCATTGCCACCGCAGAGATAATCCGGCTGCTGATGGCCTATCCCAAAAGCCGTAAAGAGACCCTGACCGCTGCCGACAAGGCCGCGCTCGGGACATTCACCGCGCCCCTTAAGGCTGAGGTATACCATGGACTTTTTTAACGCGCTGGCGGCGCACTAAGTCGCGCCGGCGTCGGCTGGTGGTCCATCTCCCCGCCCGGAGGCGGGGCATTTTGTCAGGCGGCGCTGTTCGCCGCGCCGTCAATCAGCGCCATCTCTTCGCTGTTGAGCAGCTTTTCAATGTTGACCAGAATCAGCATCCGCTCGTCGAGGGCCCCCAGGCCGGTCAGGTACTCGGTCGACAGGGTGACCGCGAACTCCGGCGCCGGGCGGATCTGCTCGGCGGTCAGGGAGAGGACGTCGGAAACGCCGTCAACCACGATGCCCACCACGCGCTGGCTGAGGTTGAGAACAATCACCACGGTATTGTCGTTATACTCCACCTCCTGCTGGCTGAATTTAACCCGCAGATCGACAATCGGCACGATTACGCCGCGCAAATTGGTTACCCCTTTGATAAACGCCGGCGTGTTGGCTATGCGGGTCACCTGGTCATAGCCGCGGATCTCCTGCACCTTTAGAATATCAATACCGTACTCTTCGTTCCCGAGGGTGAATACCAGGAACTCCTGGCCGGAAGGCTCTCCGGCGAGAGTGGCTACATTGGTCATACCGGTCATCTTTAACCCTTTATCTGATTATCAGGCGGCGCTTGCCGCCACGCGTTGTTCACGATTTAAGCCCTGCAGCGCCGACACATCGACAATCAGCGCCACGCTGCCGTCGCCGAGGATAGTGGCGGCCGAAATTCCCGGCACCTTGCGATAGTTGCTCTCCAGATTTTTCACCACTACCTGGTGCTGGCCGATAAGCTGGTCCACCAGCAGCGCGTAGCGGCGGCCCGCGCTTTGCAGGATCACCACAATGCCGGTAGTGGCATCGGTTTTAGCGCCCCCAACGTCAAAGAGCTTCCACAGTTCAACCAGCGGCAGGTACTCACCGCGCACCTCCAGCATCCGCTCGCCGCCGGCCAGCGGATGCAGATCGCCGGCGCGGGGCTGCAGCGACTCCATCACCGCATTGAGCGGCAGGATGAATACCTCATCGCTGACCTTCACCGACATGCCGTCGAGGATAGCCAGGGTCAGCGGCAGCAGAATGCGGATAGTGGTGCCTGCGCCCGGCTTCGAGCGGATCTCAACGTGGCCGCCCATCTCCTGAATGTTGCGCTTAACCACGTCCATGCCCACGCCGCGCCCGGAGACATCGGTCACCTGTTCAGCGGTGGAGAAGCCCGGCGCAAAGATAAGCATCGCCACTTCATCGTCGGTCATGCTCTCGCTGACCGCCATGCCCTGCGAAGCGGCTTTATCCAGAATGCGCTGGCGGTTCAGTCCCGCGCCGTCGTCCGTCACCTCAATGCAGATATTGCCGCCCTGGTGTTCGGCGGAGAGGGTCAGCTGGCCTGTCGCCGACTTGCCGGCGGCGAGGCGCGCTTCCGGCAGCTCAATGCCGTGATCGAGACTGTTGCGCACCAGATGGGTCAGCGGATCGATAATGCGCTCGATCAGGCTCTTATCCAGCTCAGTGGAACTGCCCTGCTGGACCAGTTCCACCTGCTTGCCGAGTTTGCCCGCCAGGTCGCGCACCAGCCGCGGGAAGCGGCTGAACACGTACTCCATCGGCATCATGCGGATGGACATTACCGACTCCTGCAGGTCCCGGGCGTTGCGCTGCAGCTGGCCGAGGCTGCCTATCAGGTCGCCGTGCTGCACCGGATCGAGTTCGCCGGAGCGCTGGGCCAGCATCGACTGGGTGATCACCAGCTCCCCGACCAGGTTTATCAGCTGATCGACCTTCTCAACGGCCACCCGAATGCTGGTGGATTCGCTGGCGCGCGGCGTCCTGTCGCGCCCCGCGGCGGCCTGAGGCGGCGCCTCGTTTGTCTGTGCAACCTCGACCTTCGCGGCGGGCGCGTCGTCCGCCAGCGGCGCAAAGCTGATTTGGTCCGCGTCAATCACAAAGCAGAGCACCGCCGCGATGTCATCCTGCGCCACGTCGCCTTCAAGAACCGCGCTCAGGCTATCGGCGGTCTTCTCTACCTCCGTGACCCGGGCAAGGTTGCCGAGCTCCTCCTGCAGCAGCTCGGCTTCGCCCGCCTTCAGCCCGTGCAGATGAATGCGCATTTTCTGGCCCGCCGCCGGCTGCGGCGCCACGACTTTCAGCACCGCTGGAGACGGCGGCGGTTCAACGGGCTCGCCCTTCGCCTCAAGCGCCAGCTGGCGCAGCGCGCTGCAGATATACTCAAAGCTGGCGGCATCGGGCTCGCGGGTGTGTTTATATGCCTCAAGCTGTTCCTGCATAATGTCTTTCGTTTCCAAAAACAGGTTAATAATATCGACGCTGAGCGTCATTTCGCCGCGCCGCGCCTCGTCGAGCAGGTTCTCCATCAGATGGGTCGTCTCCTGCAGCACGCTGAAGCCAAAAGTGCCCGCCCCGCCCTTAATCGAATGGGCGGCGCGAAAAATGGCGTTAAGCTGCTCGGTGTCCGGCGCGGAGGGCACCAGATCCAGCAGATGCTGTTCCATATCGGCCAGCAGTTCATCGGCCTCATCAAAAAACGTCTGATAAAAATCGCTGATATCCATGCTCACGCTATCACCTCGGATCTGCCCGCGGCGCGGGAAGCGCCGCCGGCTGCTGTAGTACGCTTAAGGGTTCGTTCTGGCTTTCGGCGTTCTCATTGACGATAGCCTGCTCTGCCTGGTTATTGAGCACCAGCAGGCTGATGCGCCGGTTAACCGCATCGTCGCCGCCGTGGGCCTGCAGCTTCATGGTGTTGGCCATACCCACCACCCGCAGAACCTTATCGCCGTCAAGTCCGCCGGCAACCAGTTCGCGCCGGGACGCATTCGCCCGATCGGCAGAGAGCTCCCAGTTGCTGTAGCCTCTGTCGCCGCCGGCGTAGGGGTAGTCATCGGTATGGCCCGACAGGCTAATCTTGTTGGTTATCTCATTGAGCACCGGGGCAATACCGCGCAGGATGTCGCGCATATAGGGCTCGACCTCCGCGCTGCCGGTTTTAAACATCGGCCGGTTCTGGCTATCAATGATCTGAATGCGCAGCCCCTCCTGCACCAGATCGATCTTCAGATGCGGCTGCAGCGCCTTAAGCTTCGGGTCGCTTTCAATGAGCTGGTCAAGCTCGCCGCGTATCTTCTTCAGCCTGCTCTGCTCCATGCGCTTTTTCAGCTCGCCGATGCTGGGCTCTTTTTTGATCTCCCCCTCGCGGCGGGTGTAGTCATCGCCGCCGCCGGGGATCGGGCTTTCGCTTTCCGAGATGCGCGTGCCGCCGGTGATCGCCGTAGCCAGCGGCGTGCGGAAATACTCCGCCAGCTGGATAAGCTCCTTCGGGCTGGAGATGGCGATGAGCCACATCACGAGGAAAAAGGCCATCATGGCGGTCATAAAGTCGGCGTAGGCTATCTTCCAGGAGCCGTGCCCGCCGCCGCCGTGCGCCTTCGGCTTACGGCGCCTGACCACCACGATACGATGAGGCTGACTCTTCATACTTCCTCGGTGCTTTCCGGCTGCGCGGCAGGATTACGCACCGCGCGGACGTGCTCTTCCAGCTCAATGAAGGAGGGGCGCTCGCTGGAGTAGAGCGTCTTGCGGCCAAACTCCACGGCAATCGGCGGCGCGTAGCCGTTAAGGTTTGACAGCAGAGTGATTTTTACGCACTGCATCATCTTGGTGGTTTCCGCGCTCTTCTGGCGCAGTACGGTCGCCAGCGGTGAAATAAAGCCGTAGGCCAGCAGAATACCGAGGAAAGTACCGACCATCGCGTGGGCGATCAGCGAACCGAGTTCGGCGGCGGGACGGTCCGCCGAGGCCAGGGCGTGCACCACGCCCATCACTGCCGCCACGATGCCGAACGCGGGCAGCGAGTCCCCCACCATCGCCAGGCTGTTGGCCGGCACTTCGGCTTCGCTTTCGTGAGTTTCGATCTCTTCGTCCATCAGGGCTTCTATCTCAAACGGGTTCATGTTGCCGCTGATGATGAGCCGCAGGTAGTCGACGATAAACTCCAGCATCACTTTATCTGCGAGGATGCGCGGATAGTCGGTAAAAATCTCGCTCTCGCCGGGGTTCTCAATATCGCGCTCCAGCGAGAACATTCCCTGCTGGCGCGACTTGGCCATCAGGCGGTAGAGCAGCGCCAGCAGATCCATGTACAGGGTTTTGGTGTAGGTCGAGCGGCGAAACAGCAGCGGCATCGCCCGCAGCGTGCCCTTGATCGCCTTGCCGTTGTTGCCCACGATGAAGGCGCCGATCCCCGCGCCGCCGATAATGATCAGTTCAGCAGGCTGATAGAGCGCGCCAAGGTGCCCGCCGGTCATCGCGTAGCCGCCGAAGACAGTTCCAAGCACAACCAGGTAACCCAATATGATAAGCACGACATCATCCTTCCGCTGTTAAAAAGCCAGGGATGAAGCAGCGGCGCGCGGTTTAGCGGGCAAAAAAACAGCGGACCGAAGTCCGCTGCCGGGTGTTTGCCGCACCTGAGAGGAGGTTAAACAGCGCGCTCTATCTGTTCATCCAGCAGTTGTGGAGGGTTATCGGCACGCGTCGGAGAAAGTTTACGTCTTTTTACCGCCCGCGACGGCGGCTGGCACAGGCTGCAGACAAAGCTGCCCGCCGGCTGATGGGCGTAGGTGATGAAGTTGCCGCCGCAGCAGTCGCAAACGTTCAGCTCCAGCATATGACTCTCGACAAAACGCACCAGCGTCCAGGCGCGGGTGAGCGCCAGAACAGGCCCGTCAGGCCCCGGCTGACACTGCTCAAGGTAGAGACGATAGGCCTTCACCACCGCGTCAACGCCGCTGCACAGTCCGGTTTTCAGCAGGTACTGCCAGGCGTTGCAGAACATCGAGGAGTGAATATTCTGTTCCCAGGTCATAAACCAGTCGGTGGAAAACGGCAACATGCCCTTCGGCGGCGGGCTGCCGCGCAGCTCTTTATAGAGCTTGATCAGACGGCCGCGGCTGAGCTGGGTTTCGCTCTCCAGCATCTGCAGGCGCGCGCCAAGCGTAATCAGCTCCATCGCAAGCTGAATATCCCGGGCCTCCTGGATAATGCTCTTTTCGCTCATGCTCAGGCCCTTTTGCTGGTTTTATGGGCAGCGCCGTCCGCCTGGCCTGCCTCTTTCAGCAGGCGGCTGGAAAGCAGAATACCGGTGTGGATCTGCTGGAGATCGTCAACCCGCGACTCCTGGGTGAGCTGGGCGATGGTTTGATGGCTGTCGAAGCGAAACTGACAGATAAGCTGGTTCGTCTCCGCAAGTTTGACCATCTCGGGCAGAGTCAGCGCGCCCAGCGTCGTCGCCATCTCTTCGCTCACCCCGAGACGAAACATTGCGGTGGCTTTATCCTGACTAATTAAACGCTGTGCAAGTAGTAAATAAGATAAATTGATATCGTAGATATGCTTCAGCAACTCGGATGTGTGCATTTTTCCCATCCAGAATAAACCCAATCAATGTTACATGCGGCGAAACCGCACCCCGTGATGTCGGCGAGAAAATCCCGCATGAAGAAATAGCCAAAGGCATAACTCATAGTAGGGTCGTATCCATACAGAACGCCGGGCTGACAGGAAACCCGCCGAATGCTTAACATTTCTTACAATCTATTAAGACTTTTCCTAATTGGTGGCAACTCTACCCGTCACTTCAGAGACATACAACGTGACCTTACATGAAATTTAAAAATTATGTGATATTCGTCACAAAATTTAGCTCTTTCACCGCAGCAAATTCATCAGCAAGGATTGTGAATAGGTTATTTAGCTCTCAAAACCGGTCTTTTTCATTCCACGCCGCGGAATAAGGCCGCCCGGGTGGCTTTTGCGATGTGAGATCGGCACAATCCGCCCCCGCGCCGGCGCAGTAAAAGGGTTAAAACAGCGCTCATAATAACGGCAAGTAACATATTGAAAAATATTATGTTATGAAAATGATACATTGATGATCTTTTGCATGCATAAGTATTAATTATGTTGCTCATAAAAGCATCGACGTTGCAGGTGATTTAGCAAAATTTTTATCTGCCGATCGTCGCGGGGAGAGCGTGTGGCTGCGCGAAGGCGCTATTCTTTAGTTAAGAATAATTAATATTTCAAAGAGGATCTCCGCAACCTACACCGGCAATTCCTTGCGCAGAGTGGGGAAAAGGAGTAAGAGAGAAGAAGCGGTCTATTCGTCGTATTCAAGGAGCCAGAATGACGTACTCGCATATTTTAGTCGCCGTTGCGCCTACCCCGGAAAGCCAAAGGCTGGTCAATAAAGCCGTTTCTATTGCCCGCCCCGCCAATGCGCAAATCAGCCTGATTACCTTTGCCGCCGATCCCGAAATGTATAACCAGTTTGCCGCCCCGATGCTGGAGAATCTGCGCGAGCTGATGCACGAAGAGACGCAGCAGTTTCTGAACGGACTGGTGGCGCGCGCGGACTATCCCATCGCCACGACCGTCATCGCCAGCGGCGAAATGAGCGAAAGCATCAAGTCATGGTGCGGCAAACACCAGGTGGATTTGGTGCTGTGCGGTAACCACAATAAGAGCTTTTTCGCCCGCGCCACCACCGCGGCGAAAACCGTGGTGGGCTGCTGCGGCGTGGATGTGCTGCTGGTCTCGCTCCAGGGAAATGAATAAAGCCCGGCAAACGCCGGGCTGAGCGGTATTACGCAAGCTTAGGAAAGGTGGCGACGTTATTTTTCAGGCGGCTCTCTTCCGTGCGCGCCTCCACCTGCTTTAGGTCCTGAATAAAGCGCTCCTGCCAGTGGTTAATATCGTTATGCTTAATCACCGCCAGCATCTCGGCGTGGCGCGAAATCCGCTCGGTCAGCGGCATCGTCAGCGCCCGGTCAAGGGCCTTCGCCACATCGTCGCGATCGTAGGGGTTAACGATCAGCGCCGAGGTCAGCTCATTAGCCGCGCCGGCAAACTGCGACAGCACCAGCACGCCGGGGTCGGCGGGATCCTGCGCGGCGACGTACTCCTTCGCCACCAGATTCATCCCGTCGCGCAGCGGCGTCACCAGTCCGACCTCGGCGTAGCGGAAAACCTTCATGATGAGCTTGCGGTCGAAGTGCTGGTTCAGATAGTACAGCGGCGTCCAGCCGAGCTGCCCATACTGGCCGTTGATGCGGCCAGCGGCGTTCTCCAGCTGATGGCGGATCTCCTGGTAGGCCTGTACCTCGCCGCGCGAGGTGGGCGCTATCTGGGTGTAGCGAATTTTGCCGTGATGGTTCGGGTACTTCTCCAGCAGCGCCTCATAGGCCTGAAAGCGCTCCGGCAGTCCTTTCGAGTAGTCCAGCCGCTCAACCGAAAAGATATTCTTCACGCTCTTGAGCTCCGCCTTGAGCTGCGCCAGCTTGGGCGGCAGCGGCCCCTGCGCCAGGCGGGCGATCTCATCGGCGTCAATGCCTATCGGATAGACCTCGGTGCGGAAACGGTGGCCCCAGGCGGTATGATCGTTGCTGCCCTTGCTGCTGAGGCGGGTCTGGCTGGCGACGCAGTCGAGGAAAGCGACGCGGTCATTTTCCGTCTGGAATCCCAGCAGATCATACTGGCACAGCTGCTCCAGCAGTTCGGCATGCGTCGGCAGGGCGTTAAACACCTCCGGCGTCGGGAAGGGGATATGCAGGAAGAAGCCGATGCGGTTATTCACCCCGCGCTGGCGCATTTCGCTGGCAAAGGGCAGCAGATGGTAGTCGTGCACCCACAGATTATCGTCCGCCTCAAGGAGCGGCAGCAGCTTGTCGGCAAGGGTCGCATTGACCTTAAGGTAGCCCTCCCACGCTTCGCGCTGGAAGTTCACCAGGTCGAGCCGGTAGTGAAACGCGGGCCACAGCACGGCGTTAGAAAACTGATTGTAATAGAGATCGTGATCCTGCTCGTTAAGATTAAACGACGCCCAGGTGATATTGCCCCGGGTGACTTTTTTAAGCGGTTTGTCCTCGTCGCCTACCTCACCGCTCCAGCCATACCACAATCCCCCAGCGGCCTTCAGTGCGCCTAAAATACCCACCGCCAGCCCGCCGGCGCTGGCCTTCTTTTCGTCCGGCGGCGCGATACGATTAGATACGACTACTAAGCGACTCATTGCCATTTCTCCTGTCTGTTAGCGCATTATTTTGTAATTGTTTTTCGATTTCCAGCAGCCAGCGGTGCGTCTCTTCCACACCGGCTAAACGCCACTGCGCGCGCGTCTTGCCCTGCCCAACCTTAATCGTGACGCCGCCAAGGGCGTTCACCGCCTCAAAGCCGGCTTCATCGGTCAAATCATCGCCCGCAAATACCGGGGTACGGCCCCGGAAAGGCGATTCCTGCATGAAGGCCTTTATCGCCTCCCCTTTACTGATGCCCGCCGGCTTGATCTCGACAACGCATTTTCCCGGCTGCAGCGCCAGGCCGGGAAACCGGTTAACCGCCGCCTGCGCCAGGGCAACGACGGCCTGCTGATGTTCAGGAGCCTGGCGATAGTGCAGCGCAAACGCCATGCCTTTACTCTCAAGCTGGCTACCGGGCAGCCGTGCCAGCCCCTCTGCCAGCCACGGCTTAAGTTCAGCGGCAAGCCCGTCGGGCAGCGACAGCGTGTGCGATTGACCGTTGATGTCGCGGCGTTCAGCCCCGTGTACCCCCGCCAGCGGGAAACGGTACGGGGCCGCGAGCATATCCAGCTCGGCCATTGAGCGCCCTGAGATCAATGCCAGCGCCCCGCCCTGCTGCTCCGCAAGTTGAGCAAGCGCATGGCGAACGTGGGCGGGAATAGAGACCTGATCCGGGCGCGGTTTAATCTCAGCCAGCGTTCCATCCAGGTCGAAGAAAAATGCGTAATTTCCGGTCAGTACAGGTGGTGCGTATAGCGTGTCTGACACCCTAAACTCCTCCTTTCTTATGCTGTTTTTTATCGTATGTTAACCAACGGTTAGCAGTGTAAGTATAGACAGTGTGACGGGGCTCGCCATTTCTGAACGAAAACGCCAGCGGAATTTACCGCTGGCGCCTCTCCGGACATAGACTTAAAAGTTAGCGATCGATCAGGCCGCGCGCCCTGATTTCTGCTTGTAGCGGTCAAAAATGACGGCGGCAAGCAGGATAGCCCCGCGCACCACGTACTGCGAAAAGGGCGAAATATTCAGAAGATTCATAGCATTCTCCACGGTCCCCAGGATCAAAATCCCCGCCACCACGTAGGAAATCTTGCCGATCCCGCCCTTGAGCGACACGCCGCCGAGCACGCAGGCCGAGATAACAATCAGCTCATAGCCGATGGAGGTCATCGGCTGTCCGCTGGTCATCCTTGAGGCGAGAATGATGCCCGCCGCCGCCGAGACCAGCCCGGAGAGCACGAAGATAATGATTTTGGTGCGCACCACCGGTACGCCCGCGAGGCGAGCGGCCTCTTCGTTGCCGCCAATGGCCAGCGTATTGCGGCCAAAGGTGGTTTTATTGAGCAGCAGGCCAAAAACAATCAGACAGCCTACCGTCAGCCAGATAGGCGCCGGCAGTCCCAGCCAGCTGGCGTAGCCGAGGGTAAAGAAGCGCTCGTCTTCAATGCCGACGGCCTTGCCGTCGGAGATGATATAGGCAAGGCCGCGGACGATCTGCATGGTGGCCAGGGTGGTTATCAGGGCGTTGATTTTCAGACGGGCGATCACAAAGCCGTTTACCAGCCCGCAGAGCGCGCCGAGCAGCAGCCCGGCGGCAATGCCCAGCCACAGGCTCTCGCTGAGGTTAATCACTACCGCCGTGGTCACCCCGGCGCAGGCGATGACCGACGCGACGGAGAGGTCGAAATCGCCGGAGGCGAGGCAGAAAAGCATGCCGCAGGCGACCATGCCGGACATTGAGATAGCCAGCCCCAGCCCCTTCATGTTGACGAAGGAGGCAAAGTTCGGCACGAAGATGGCGCAGGCGATAAACAGCGCGGCAAAGACCACCAGCATGCCGTACTGATCCCAGATGCGCCCCAGGCTAAAGCCGTTCCGGCGCGGGCCGGTCGTGGTGACAGATGACATCATATTCTCCTTTGTGCAGATCTCAGGCGACGGCCTGGGTGGTTTTGGGCATCGCCAGGCGCAGCGCCCGCCGTTCGTCGGCCTCGTCGTGCAGCAGCTCACCGGCAATCTCGCCTTCGCGCATGACGAGGATGCGATCGGCCACGCCGAGCACCTCCGGCAGATCGCTGGAGGCAAACAGTACCGCCACGCCCGACGCCGCCAGGGCATAAATGACGCTGTAGATTTCATGCTTCGCGCCGACGTCAATGCCGCGCGTCGGCTCATCGAGCAAAATGACCTTCATCTCCTCCGACAGCCAGCGGCCGAGGATGGCCTTCTGCTGATTGCCGCCGGAGAGGTTCATGACCAGCTGTTCTGCGCCCGGAGTTTTAATGTTGAGCGCGCGGATGTGGTGCTGGGCGTTGCTCATCTCCCAGGCATCGTTAATCAGGCAGCCGGCGCGGATATGCCTGCGGCGGGCGCTAATATTGATGTTCTCCTGTACCGAGTGCACCGGAATAATGCCGTCCGCCTTTCTGTCCTCCGGGCAGAGCATCATCCCGGCGCGGATGGCGTGGGCAGGCTTGCGAATGTCCACCGCCTCGCCGTCGATAAACACCTCTCCCGCGCTTATGCGCGTCGCGCCGAACAGCCCCTTCATCAGCTCGCTGCGCCCGGCGCCCACCAGCCCGAACAGGCCGACTATCTCGCCGCTGCGCACGGTGAGCGAGACCGGGCGGCGCACGCCCGGCGCCCTGACGTCAACCAGGCGCAGACGCTCCGGGCCATACTCGCGCGGCTGCCAGCCGTAGACGTCGCCGATGTCGCGCCCCACCATCGCCTGCACCAGCAGGTCGTGATTGACCTGCTGCATATTGTCGAAGGTGCGCACGTAGCGGCCGTCCTTAAAGACGGTGATCGCATCGCTGAGGGCAAAAATCTCCTCCATGCGGTGGGAGACGTAGAGGATGACCCGGCCCTCGCTGCGCAGCTCGCGGATCACCCGAAACAGATTCTCAATCTCCCTGGCGGAGAGCGAGCTGGTGGGCTCGTCGAAGGCAATGACCCGCGCGTTGCGCGCAAGGGCTTTGGCGATCTCCACCATTTGCCACTGACCGATGGAGAGGTACTTCAGCGGCGTGTCGGGATCGATATCGAGGCCAAGGTGCTGCAGCTGTCGTCCGGCTTCGGCGTTGAGCCGCGAACGGTTAACGATCCCGGCCCGCTGCGGCAGCTGGCCGAGGTAGATATTTTCCGCCACCGTCATCTCCGGGACCAGGTGCAGCTCCTGGTAAATGATGGCGATCCCGGCGTCCAGCGCCGCGGCGGTGTTGGGAAAGACGACGCTTTCGCCGCGAAGCGCCAGGGTGCCCGCGGTCGGCGCGTAGCTGCCGCTGAGAATTTTCAGCAGCGTCGATTTCCCGGCGCCGTTCTCGCCCATCAGGGCGTGTACCTGCCCGGCATAGCAGTCGAAGCTGATATCGGTCAGGGCCCTGACGCCGGGAAAGGTTTTACTGATACCGCGAAATGAAAGATAGGGCGATGAGTGTTGCATAGTGACTCCACGCGTAAAGCCCCGGCCTGCGCCGGGGCGGCTATCAGGCCTTACAGTCCCTTCTTCGCCAGCTCGGCTTTGAAATTGTCGCGGGTGATCAGCACCACGTCGGTGACGGCGGTGAATTTCGGCGGCTCGGCGCCTTTCGCCACCCAGTTGTAGAGCATTTCGCTGGTTTTGTAGCCGTGAATATCGGGGCTCGGCAGCAGCGAACCGTAGAAACCGGTCGGCTGGGCCTTGGAGAGCTCATTCACCGCATCCACGCCGTTAATGCCGATGCCGATAACGTCGGCCGCCTTGAACCCCTGTCCTTCGGTCGCGCGCACGCCGCCGAGGACGGTGTTGTCATTCATGCCGAGGATCAGCCAGTGCTTCACTTCCGGATGCTGCACCAGCAGGGAGTTGCCGGCGTCAAAAGCGCCGGGGATGTCGTTTGACTTGGTGGGGACCTGATAAATTTGCCCCGCCGGGAAGCCGGCTTTTTTCAGCGCCTCCATTGAGCCGGTGGTGCGGCGGCGGGCGGTATCCAGCTCGTTGGCCGTGATCGCCATAACGCCGGTTTGCTTCACCTCCCAGCCGCGCTTTTGCATCTCTTTATACAGCTCCTGGCCCTGGCGGGCGCCGATCTCGCTGGCGGCCATCATCACCAGCGGTACGCTCTCCATCGGTTTGCCCTTCGGGCTGACGAACTGATCGTCGACGGTAATGACCTTCATGTCGTAGCCGCGCGCCTTGGCCATTATCGCCGAGCCCAGTTTTGGATCCGGGGTGCAGATCACGAAGCCCTTGGCGCCGTTCGCCGCCAGGCTATCAATAGCGTTAAGGGTCTTTTCGCCGTCGGGCACGGCGATTTTGATCACCTCGAAGCCGAGATCTTTTCCGGCCTTATCGGCAAACTTCCACTCGGTCTGGAACCAGGGCTCTTCCGGCTGCTTGACCAGAAAACCGAGCTTCATGGTGTCGGCAATAGCCGATTGTGACATAACCGCCGCCAGCCCGAGGGCTGCCAGCGCTTTAGTGAATTTGTGCATGGTTTACTCCAGCTCTGCTGTCATTTTGCATAGGGTTAATTCGGAATGCTGTTTTTTTATAATCATTAAAACAATGCATTAGTTGCCTATCAGAAATAATGCATTGCGTGGATACAGTAATAGCGTGGATTTAATTATCCATAAGAGAGCGCCATCACACCGCAGAATTACAGTTGCGCCGTACATATATTCAGCAGAATAAGCCATAAGACCGGGCGAATTTAAACCATGAATAGCGCAATGGATAGCATAATAATCCATAACTACAGCTGCTCTATCCCTATCCGGGCCAGGAGCCCTCGCGATGCAAACGATTTACTGAGCTAACGGCCAAATATATTAATTTAATGCTTCAGCTCTCATTATTAAGAGACGGTCGCGGGACTTCACCTGAGAAAATGATACAAACAGGCGCCGGTGCATTTTTATACGGCTGACCGGTATATTCTTCATGGCTTGTGAATTAACAGATGAACGGGCGTGACGCCTCGCGGCCGCCCTTCAGATAAGGATATAAGTATGACAGTTCCGGGAATGGTCCAGAAGCTTAATACACAGATGAACCTCGGGTTCACGGCATCAAATCTCTATTTACGGCTGAGTGAATGGTGCTGTGAGCATAAACTCACGGGAGCGGCGGCGTTCTTACGCTCCCAGGCGCAGTCTAACGTCACCCGGATGATGCGGGTGTTTGACTATATGAAAAAGGCGGGCGCGCATCCGATAGTGACGGCGAACAGGAGCAGCCCGACGCCGTGCGACTCTCTGGAAGAGCTCTTTGCCAGGACTCTTGATGCCCACCAGCAGCTCTCGGGAAAGATCAAAGAGCTGACGCAGGAAGCCCGCACTCTTGACGATGAGGGGACGCTGGGCTTTCTGAAATCGCTGGAGAAAGAGCTGCAGCAGGAGGGCGTGCTGCTACAAACTATTCTGGATGAAGTTCGCAGCGCCCGCCGCTCGGGGCTGTGCATGCACCAGACCGACAGACTGCTGATTACCGTCGTCAACAATCAGATCCACTGACCCCCGTGAGACGCACGGCTCAGTGCGTCTCTTCCTGAGGGGTAAACTTCAGCTCAATCAGCGCCACGGCCTTCTGCACGGCGCGCAGCGTCACCGGATCGGCCGACGCCGGGTTGCTGGCGAAATCAATGGCCCGCAGCTGGTTAGCCATTTTTTCGCGAACCTCAACCGGGGCGATAACGTCAATAACGTCGAGAATTTGCTTAATGACCAGCTGGCAGGCGACAACGTCGGAGACCAGTTCATCATTGGCGGTCAGATTCTGGGACATAACTCACTCCTGTTTTAAAAGTGCGTCATAGTAACCTGAATTGCGCCGGGGTTAAGCAAAAAACCTCGCCTCTGCCGGCGTTTTGCCGCGCAGCGTTAAAAAGGTGCTGAAAATTTCCCACTTTTTTGTCGAGAAAGCCGCGCAAAACGCGTAAATTGCCATAAAAAAGATGATATGGCATTTCATTATGAATGAACCTGCAGCCCAAAACGAGCGCAAGGGGCTATCGCCGGCGGCCCTGCTGGTCGCCGGGGCATTTTTTATGGAGTTTCTCGACGGCACGGTCATCGCCACCGCCCTGCCGGATATGGCGAAGAGTTTCGGCGTCGATGCCGTTGCCCTCAACGTCGGCATCAGCGCCTATCTGATCACCCTCGCGGTGCTGATCCCCGCCAGCGGCTGGATCGCCGACCGCTTCGGCGCGCGCAAAGTGTTCGCCCTCGCGCTGGCGATTTTTACCTTCGCCTCGGTCTGCTGCGGGTTTGCCCAAAGCGTTGACGGCTTTGTCGCCATGCGCGTCCTGCAGGGCGCAGGCGGCGCGCTGATGGTGCCGGTGGGCCGTCTGGCGGTGCTGCGCACCACGCCTAAGCATCAGCTCATTACCGCTATCGCCACCCTGACCTGGCCCGCGCTGGTGGCGCCGGTCATCGGCCCGCCGCTGGGGGGCTTTATCACCAGCGTCGCCGACTGGCGGTGGATCTTCTTTATCAACGTGCCCATCGGACTGGCGGCGATCGTCCTCGCCCTGCGGCTGATTCCCGATATTCGCGAAGAGGCGCGGCGGCCGTTCGATATTACCGGTTTTGTGGCCACCAGCGCGGCGATGGTCAGCCTGGTCTATGCCATGGAGGCGCTGGGAAATGCCCAGGCGAAGAGCCTGCTGCCGCTCCTGCTGCTGGGCGTCGGCGCGGCCAGCTTCCTGTTCGCGCTGCGCCACTTTCGCCGCGCGGCGGCGCCGATGATCCGCCTCGACGCGCTCAGGGTGCCCACGTTTCGGGTAACGATGTACGGCGGGTCGCTGTTCCGGGCATCAATAAGCGCGGTGCCCTTCCTGCTGCCGCTGCTGTTTCAGGTCGGCTTTGGCATGGATCCGTTTCACGCCGGGCTGCTGGTGCTGGCGGTTTTCGTCGGCAATCTGACCATTAAGCCCGCCACCACGCCGCTGATCCGCCGGCTGGGATTTCGCCGCCTGCTGCTGATTAACGGCGGCCTGAACGTTATCGCTCTGCTGGCCTGCGCTTTTTTAACGCCGCAGACGCCCGCGTGGCTGACGCTGCTTATCCTCTATCTGGGCGGCGTGTTTCGCTCGATTCAGTTTACCGGCGTCAGCACGCTGGCCTTCGCCGACGTGCCGCCGGCGGAGATGAGCTATGCCAATACGCTGTTCAGCACCGCCTCGCAGCTGGCGATCGGTCTGGGCATTACGCTTGGGGCCATCGGCATCCGGCTGGGGGAGAAGGTAAGCGTGTGGACGGGGCTGACGGCAGTGCCGGGCATCAGCTTTCGTCTGTCGTTCGTGTTTATCGCCCTGATTTGCCTGGTAGGGATGCTGGATACGCTGAAACTCACCCGCGATGCGGGGAGCGCCGTGTCGAACAAGCGTTAGGGAGCGCGCCCGGCGAGGCGGGCGCGGAAGGAGGATTTACGCCAGCACCTCGCGGACGAAGGCTTCAATCTCCTTATCCTGGCAGTTCTCAAAGAAGCACTGCTGGAAGCGCTGGCCGCTGACGGCGGTCTTCACCAGTTCGGGGTCGATAGCGCGCAGGGTGTCGAGGTAGTTCTCTTTCACCACCGCCGCCTTCACCTGGTTGAGGATGCCGGCATTGCGCACCTGCGGCTCTTTACGCTCCGGCGGATAGCCTTCGCCGTTGCGCCCGGTAAACGCCTTCTCAAAGATAAAGCGCACGTTCAGCTCGGCGCCCCAGCCGAAGCCCTTGGCGAACGGCAGGGAAAGCGCGTTGCCGTTGTTGATCTGGGCAAACAGGAAGGCGTCAGCCGGATCGATGCAGTAGCCGCACACCACGCCCGGATGGATATTAAGGGACATCAGCGCCCCCTGGCCGGTGCCGCAGCCGGTGACCACGAAGTCAACGGCCTTCGAATTGAGCAGAATGCTCGCCATGATCCCCAGGTGGATATAGGTCAGGTGATGGTCCTGCTCATCGCTCATGCCGACGTTAAAGACCGGAAAACCTTTCTCGTCGGCCACCGCGCGCAGCTCGCGGTGGATGACCGCGTTTTTGCCGGCCTGGCTGTTTTCCATCATCAGTGCAATTTTCATTCGTCTCTCCTGGATACGGTAGGCAATCGTGTTCTTACTCACTGCATCTTACCCCCAAGAAAACGTTCATTCAAATTTAATGAAAAGATGTTTCATAAATTTGCCTGGCGATCACGTTTTCCCGGCGGCCACCGTCAGAAGTGGCGCGGGATCCGGCGGCTGTTCGCCGGATTGCCGCCGCGCGGCTCTGCTAAGCTGTCATCAATGAAAATGTCACCCGAGCAGATCATGAAAAAAAGTCTTACCGGAATTGCGGCTCTCCTGCTCTGCGCCTGCGCCGTGCAGCGCCAGGCGGAAGTCAGCGAAGTGGACGCCAACAGCGGCATCGTGCGCCTGACCTACGGCCAGGCGATGCTGCAGGATGCCAGCACCGACCGCTATGTGGCCGACGGCACCGCCACCAAAGCGTGCCAGAAACTGGGCTATGCCAGCGCCTTTGCCTACGGCCAGCCGGTGACCACCTGCAGCGTCACCAGCGGTTCGCTGTGCGTTAACGAGCGCGTCACGCTGCAGTATCAGTGCCGCGCCGCGGCGGCGCAAATTGTCGGCTGGTAATACCATTAATATTGCCGGGATTATTTCCCGGCAATGAAAAAGAATTATTCTCATTATATTTAATAGCCGCAATGCGTGTTATTCCCATTTGCATTTAACATATTTAATTTTTTATTTTACCTTTTGCATATAAATTAATTACAAATTATAGTGGGCGCGTTTTCACCACTTTATAAATATTATGGAGCGCCCGCATGCTTAAAACAGAAATGATCGACAAGTTAAATGAACAAATGAACCTGGAGCTTTACTCTTCCCTGCTTTATCAGCAGATGAGCGCCTGGTGCAGCTACCACAGTTTCGAAGGCGCCGCCGCGTTCCTCCGCCGCCACGCGCAGGAAGAGATGGGCCACATGCAGCGCCTGTTTGACTATATGGCCGATACCGGCAGTCTGCCGCGCATCAACGCCACCGAGTCGCCTTTCGCCGAATACGCCTCGCTCGATGAACTGTTCCGCGCCACCTACGAGCACGAGCAGCATATTTCGCAGAAAATTAACGAACTGGCCCATGCGGCGATGACCAGCCAAGACTATGCGACGTTTAATTTCCTGCAGTGGTACGTAGCCGAGCAGCATGAAGAGGAGAAGCTGTTCAAATCGGTTATCGACAAACTCTCTCTTGCGGGCAATACCGGCGAAGGGCTTTACATTATTGATAAAGAGCTCTCTACCCTCGACGCGCAGAGCTAATCCTCCCGTGGGCAGCCGCGCGCTGCCCGCCTCTTTATCTGTACATCATTCTTTACACCCACTGTAACCCTCATTTGACGTCCCTGCGCTTTTGCCCTACTCTGCGCGGCATATTTTGCCGTGATTATTGTATTAAGCAGAGGAAAGCGTGAAGAACCGCACCGTGGGGAGTATTTTAATTGTCGCCGGCACCACGATCGGCGCAGGAATGCTGGCGATGCCGCTGGCGTCGGCCGGCGTGGGATTCGGCGTCACCGCCGGGCTGCTCTTCGGCCTGTGGGCGCTGATGTGCTATACCGCCCTGCTGCTGCTTGAGGTGTATCAGCACGTGCCGGCGGATACCGGCCTCGGCTCCATCGCCAGGCGCTATCTCGGCCGCCCCGGCCAGTGGCTGACCGGCCTGAGCATGCTGTTTTTAATGTACGCCCTCACCGCCGCCTACATCAGCGGCGCCGGTGAACTGCTGGCAGCCAGCCTCAGCCAGTGGCTGCACATCCGCCTTGCGCCGTCCGGCGGCGTGCTGCTGTTTACGCTTATCGGCGGCGGAGTGATCTGTGTGGGCACCTTCCTGGTCGATCTGTTTAACCGTTTCCTGTTCAGCGCTAAGATCCTGTTTCTGGTGGTGATGCTGGCCCTGCTGATGCCGCACATTCATCAGCTTAACCTGCTGACGCTGCCGCTGGCCCAGGGGCTGGCGCTGTCGGCGATCCCGGTTATCTTCACCTCGTTCGGCTTTCACGGCAGCGTGCCGAGCATCGTCAGCTATATGAACGGCGACGTGCGCAGGCTGCGGCGCATTTTTATTATCGGCAGCTTTATTCCGCTGGTAGCCTATCTGTTCTGGCAGCTGGCGACGCTTGGCAGCATCGACTCCCCGGTATTTCACGCCCTGCTGGCGGATCACAGCGGCCTCAACGGTCTGCTGCAGGCTATCCGCACGGTCGTCGCCTCTGCCCACGTGGAGCTGGCGGTACACCTGTTTGCCGATCTGGCGCTGGCGACGTCGTTCCTCGGCGTCGCGCTCGGGCTGTTTGATTACCTGGCGGACCTGTTCGGGCGCAGCAACACCCCCGCCGGTCGCCTGCAGACCGGGGCGATCACCTTCCTGCCGCCGCTGGCGTTTGCCCTCTTCTATCCGCGCGGGTTTGTACTGGCCCTGAGCTACGCGGGCGTCGCCCTCGCGGTGCTGGCACTGATCGTCCCGTCGCTGCTGGCGATGAAGAGCCGCCGTCTGCATCCGCAGGCGCGCTGGCGCGTTGTCGGCGGCGCGCCGGCCCTGTGGCTGGTCTTCGGCTGCGGGATTGCGGTGATCCTGATCCAGGCGGCAATCGCCTGCGGCTGGCTGCCGGAGGTAGGCTAAGAAAAAGGCCCCACAGGGCCTTCCGGAAAGCGGTATTACTTCAGGCAGCAGTTTTTATACTTCCTGCCGCTGCCGCAGGAGCAGGGATCGTTGCGCCCGGGCGTCTTTTCGCGGGTCACCGGCTGCTTAACCGGCGCCGCCTGCGGGTTTGCCATCCAGTAAGCGTGCAGGGCCAGGGCCGCGGGGGCGATCTGCTCCACGCTGTCCACGTACTCCTCCGCCGACAGCGCTTCAAGGCGGGTAAAGTTCTCCTCTTTGCCATGCAGGGCGATAGCATCGAACGCCGGCTGCAGATCTGCCGGCAGCGCCGACCAGTCGCTCATCGCCGCGCCCCGCAGGTAGCCGAAGCACCACTCCTCAACGATAGTGATCTCCTGCCCCTCTTCCTCGCGGGTGCCGAACAGCGGCGCGTACTGATCCGGATAGTCGCTTAAGCGCTCGGCAACGTCGTCCATGTGCTGCAGGACAAGATTAACGAAACGGTCGCGCTCGCGGTCATTGGCCCAGCGCGGAACGTGCTGGGCCCCGCCCCACAGGGCCAGCAGCCAGTCGGCGGGCTCAATGTCGGACGGCGATGACAGGACCGCCGTCAGCATGCCGTCGAGTTCGGCAACGTCCATTATCGAGGCTTCATTGCCGTAGCGGGCCAGCACATCGTCCAGCCATTCAAGTTCACTTTCGTTAAGCGGTCCGGTTTTCATTACCTACTCTCAAAATCATCATTCACAAATCTGTAAGGTGGGTGAGAATAGCGGAAAAGCGCCCGGACATACAGCGGGGAACGGCAGGTTAAGGGGACATTACCCTAATCTGCCTCACGAAAAATGACGTTTTTTTTGATATTTATTTCTTTACATTAATCTACAATGTATAAGGCCATTGATTACAATGACAAACACTACGAAGCTAAACTTAACAAGGATATTTAAGATGAAAAAAGTTACCCTGGCTGCATCGCTACTGATTTCCTGCTTTTCCTTCAGCGCCTTTGCCGCTCAGTTAGTCTCCCAGCAGGAGGTCGATCATTACAAACTGGTGAAAGTGGGTTCGGTAAATGTTGCTCAGACCGGCGGTGCGGTCTCTTCTCCGAGCGACCTGCATGAAAAGCTTTCCGATCTGGCGGATAAAAAAGGCGGCGCCTACTATCGCATCGTCGCAGCCAAGCAAATTGGACCGAACTTTGAGGCCTTTGCTGACGTCTATAAAGACGCGAAGAAATAAGTCCCCCGCATTTCAAAACACCGCGCCGGGCGCGGTGTTTTTGCTCCTGAGCAACCCCCTTGCCGCAACGCTTTCTCTTCCCTCTGTATCCCCGGGCAGGGATGCGCTACTCTGAAGCTTGTATCTCGCAACAGCAAATGGCTCCGGTATGCACAACAGCGTCCTACAGTTCTGGTTCGAAGAGATCTCACCCGGCCAGTGGTTCAGAGGCACGCCGGCGCTGGATGAATCCCTGCGCAAACGCTTCGGGGATCTGCTGGCAAGCGCCCGGCGCGGAGAGCTCGCCGCGTGGCGCGACACGGCACAGGGCAGGCTGGCGGAAATTATCCTGCTGGATCAGTTTTCGCGAAACATTTACCGGGGCACCGCCGACGCCTTCAGCGCCGACGTGCTGGCGCTGGTTCTGGCCCAGGAGGCCGTTCGGGCGGGCTGCGATCGCGAGCTTAATGCGAGCATGCGCGCGTTTTTATATATGCCCTATATGCATTCCGAATCGGCGTTGATCCACCGGGAGGCGCTGAGGCTCTTTAATCAGCCCGGGCTGGAGAAAACCTATGTTAATGAAGTAGAGCATAAGGCCATCATCGATCGTTTTGGCCGCTATCCGCAGCGCAATAAGGCGCTGGGCAGAACGTCAACGCCGGACGAAGCGCAATTTCTCGCGCAGCGCCCCACCTCCTGGTAATGCAGGCCCGACCGGCACCAGGAAACCATCCGGAAAGGGATTATGGACATTATCCGTAGCGCAATTGAACGCAGCGTACTTAACCTCACGGGCATGGCGCTCAGGGAGATCGACTTCGAACACCCCGCAGGTGATCCCGGCTGGTACGGTCCTGATTCAGCCATCTGGCAGGTTCACGGAGACTTTAGCTCTATGCTGTGCGGGGGCATCAGCGCCCTGCTGCTGCAAATGCTTCACCCGCTGGCCCTCGCCGGCGTGTGGGACAACTCCCGATTCCGGGAGGACATCTATGGCCGCCTGCGCCGCACCAGCCAGTTTATTTCAGCCACCACCTTTGCCCCTTCTGCGGTTGCTGAGCAGCTCGTCGCGCGGGTAAAAGCGATTCATCTGCGGATTAACGGCGTCGACGGCCGCGGTGTGCCTTATGCCGCCAGCGACCCGGCGCTGCTCACCTGGGTTCACGTGGCAGAATGCAGCAGCTTTATGGCGGCGCACCTGCGCTACCGGCGGCGGATCGTTACCCCTGCACAGCAGGACCAGTATTACGCCGAGGCGGCCAGAGTGGCGATAGCCCTGGGGGCGACAGATGTGCCGGCCTCCCGGGCGGATATCTGCGACTATCTTCATCAGATGCGCCCTCAGCTGCGCTGCGATGCGCGCACCCGCGAGGTGACCAGCGTGCTGTTTCAGGCCCCGCCCCCTTCCCCACTCGCCCGCCCGGCGATGGCGATTATGCTGAGAGCCGGGGTCGATCTGTTGCCCGTCTGGGCCAGTGATATGCTCGGGCTAAGCCAGCCGCCGCTTCAGCGCCGTCTGATCCGGGCCGGCGTCCATAGCCTGGCGGCGGTTATCCGTAGCTCGGTGCGCAACGGGGCGTATCATTGCTCAATGCGCCGGATGGGGCGGGCATTTTAATTTTGCAGGTCTGCGGCGCTGGCCGAACGACAGGCACAAAAAAACCACCCGAAGGTGGTTTCACGACACTGCTTATTGCTTTGATTATTCTGATGTTTCCCACTGGTACCCGGAGCGGGACTTGAACCCGCACAGCGCGAACGCCGAGGGATTTTAAATCCCTTGTGTCTACCGATTCCACCATCCGGGCTCGGGGAATAAAGTGGAGGCGCGTTCCGGAGTCGAACCGGACTAGACGGATTTGCAATCCGCTACATAACCGCTTTGCTAACGCGCCTTAAATCTGACATACCCGCCTGCTGCCGATATGTTTAAACTGGAGCGGGAAACGAGACTCGAACTCGCGACCCCGACCTTGGCAAGGTCGTGCTCTACCAACTGAGCTATTCCCGCGTATCAGGTGATTCACTTAATCACTTGATTTCATTACCGTCTGGCAAGCTGTGCTGCCGTTCGATGCGATGCATTCTACTTACCTGACGGATTGAGTCAACGATATTTTTCACCACCTTGCATCGTTTGCTGCATTTTACGGCGAAACGATCACTGTTCAAGCAGATCGCCGCGGGCGGCGTTCAGATACTGCAGCATCGACCACAGCGTCAGTACCGCAGCCACGATAAACAGCGCGATCCCGGCGCCTTCAACCCACTCGTTCGGACGCCACAGCATCCACACCAGCGCCGTCATCTGCGCCGTGGTTTTCACTTTGCCGATCCAGGAAACCGCCACGTTGCTGCGCTTGCCCAGCTCCGCCATCCACTCGCGCAGCGCGGAGATAATGATTTCGCGGCCGATCATGGTCGCGGCCGGCAGGGTTATCCACCACTGGTGATAGTGTTCGACCACCAGCACCATGGCGATGGCGACCATCACTTTATCGGCCACCGGGTCGAGAAAAGCGCCGAAGCGGGTGCTCTGGTTCCAGCGCCTGGCCAGGTAGCCGTCGAACCAGTCGGTCACGGCGGCAATGAAAAAGATCAGCGCGCAGAGAAACGGTGCCCAGCTAACAGGCAGATAGAACGCCAGCACGAAAAAAGGGATCAGGATGACGCGAAACAACGTGAGCAATGTAGGGATATTGAATTGCATGGCGACGGTAACTATCTGTTGTCAGTAAAATTAGCTCTATGTTGCTACAGAGCCCTCAATGTTTCAACGAGTAGAAGATCTTTTCTGCCAGGCCGTGTGAGATGCCGGGCACTTTGGCAATATCTTCAACGCTCGCTTTCTGTAAACCCTGCAGGCCGCCCATGTACTTGAGCAGCATCTGCCGCCGCTTCGGCCCCACGCCCTCGATGGTCTCCAGCGCGCTGGTGTTTTTGACCTTCGCGCGCTTTTTACGGTGGCCGCTGATGGCGTGGTCGTGCGAATCATCGCGGATGTGCTGAATCACGTGCAGCGCCGGCGAGTCCGGCGGCAGGCTGAAGCCCTCCCCTTCCGGCTCGAAAAACAGCGTCTCCAGACCGGCTTTGCGGTCGCTGCCTTTCGCCACGCCGAGCAGCAGCGGATGGTGCTTGTCCCAGGGGACGTCGAGTTCGGCAAACACCGCCTTCGCCTGCCCCAGCTGCCCCTTGCCGCCGTCAATCAGGATGACGTCCGGAATTTTACTCTCTTCGATCGCCTTGCCGTAGCGGCGCCTGAGCACCTGGTTCATCGCCGCGTAATCATCGCCCGGCGTAATGCCGGTGATATTATAGCGTCGATATTCGGCGCGCAGCGGACCGTTGCTGTCAAACACCACGCAGGAGGCAACGGTCTGCTCGCCCATGGTGTGGCTGATATCGAAACACTCCATGCGCCGGACCTCCGGCAGCTTCAGCACGGTGGCCAGCGCCTGCAGGCGCTGGGTGATGGTCGACTGCTGAGAGAGTTTGGTCACCAGCGCCGTCGCGGCGTTGGTGCGCGCCAGCTTCAGGTAGCGGGCGCGATCGCCGCGCGGTTTAGTCTGGATATGGACTTTTCTTCCGGCAATGGCCGACAGCGAATCGGCCAGCAGGGTTTTATCCCCGAGATTAAAGTCCAGCAGGATCTCGCCGGGCAGCGTGCGCGCCTGGCTGCCCTGCAGGTAGAACTGGCCGACGAAGGTTTCCACCACTTCGCCCACGTCGGTGCCGCCCGGCACCTTCGGAAAATAGCTGCGGCTGCCGAGCACCTTGCCCTGGCGGATAAACAGCACGTGAACGCAGGCCATGCCGCTGTCGAAGGCCACGCCGATGACGTCGAGATCGTCGCCGTCGTTGGAGACGAACTGCCGCTCGGTGACCCGGCGCACCGCCTGGATCTGATCGCGTATGCGCCCCGCCTCTTCGAAGGCCAGCGCCTGGCTGGCCTGCTCCATCCGGCTGACCAGCATATTCACCACCTGCTCATCCTTGCCGGAAAGGAACAGCCGCACGTACTCAACCTGTCGCGCGTACTCCTCTTCGCTGACCAGGCCCGACACGCACGGCCCGAGGCAGCGGCCAATCTGATACTGCAGGCACGGGCGCGATCGGTTGCGGTAGACGTTGTTCTCACACTGGCGGATGGGGAAGATTTTTTGCAGCAGCGCCAGGGTTTCCCGCACCGCGTAGCCGTTGGGGAACGGCCCGAAGTACTCCCCTTTCGCGTGCTTGGCCCCGCGATGCATCGCCAGACGCGGATGAGCGTCGGCGCTGAGAAAAATATAGGGATAAGATTTGTCGTCGCGCAGCAGCACGTTGTAGCGCGGCTGATAGAGCTTAATGTAGTTATGCTCCAGCAGCAGCGCTTCGGTTTCCGTGTGCGTGACCGTAACGTCGATCTGCGCGATTTGCGCCACCAGCGCCTCGGTTTTTCGCGACGCAAGATTGCTGCGAAAATAGCTGGTAAGGCGCTTTTTCAGATCTTTGGCTTTGCCGACGTAAATAACCGTACCGCCGGCATCGTACATACGATAGACGCCGGGTTTACTGGTTACTGTCTTAAGAAAGGCTTTTGAATCAAAGACATCATTCACTGATTTGCTAAGGACTCCGCATTACACAGGCCGTGGCGGATTGCCATGTGGGTCAGCTCGACGTCTCCGTGAATGTTTAGTTTACTAAACATACGGTAGCGGTAGCTGTTCACCGTTTTGGGACTGAGATTCAGCTGTTCTGAGATCTCATTCACTTTCTGACCTTTGGTAATCATCAGCATAATCTGCAATTCACGTTCAGACAAACTGGCAAACGGCGATTCGGTTTTTTCCGGCTCAATCTGGCTGAGCGCCATCTGCTGAGCAATATCAGAGGCAATATAACGCTGGCCGGAGAAGACGGAGCGAATGGCGTTGACCACCTCCTGTGGTGCGGCGCCCTTGCTCAGGTAACCTGAGGCGCCCGCCTGCATCACTTTCGCCGGCAGCGGATTTTCGGTGTGAACGGTAAGCATAATGACTTTAATACCGGCCGAGGAGCGCGCAATCTTCCGCGTGGCCTCCAGACCGCCGATACCGGGCATATTCATGTCCATCAGCACCACGTCTACGGGGTTCGTGCGGCACCATTTCACCGCATCCTCACCGCAGCTTGCCTCACCGACCACCTTTATACCCTTTATGTCTTCAAGAATGCGTCGTATCCCTGCGCGCACCAGCTCATGGTCATCAACAAGAAGTACGTTGATCAAAGGAATATTCTCCTGAATAGGGATAACGCTAACTGCCTCTTAATTCTTAACATACTAACGGTTTTTAACGTAACTTTAAAAGATAAAAAATTGACCTATCAAAATTTTACGGTTTTTTCTGGAAATTAAGTAGTAGTTATAAGGAAATCATCACATAACTGTGAGGCGCCGCAACTCTGGTTAAAAAGTACAGTTTCTGAATGTCGTCAAAAAAACATAATTATGCGTAGATGCTAAATAGTTAATTAAATATGTAACAATAATTAACCCTACGATCGTCATTGTACCAAAAAGGTAAATGGTAAGTTAAAACAATTAATGCTCATCGGACAACCAGGACAAAGAGAACAAAAATCAGACGCTGCTTTTTTATCAGGCCTTTGTGATATACTGCGCGCCCCTAAAAGCGAAACCGCGCCCGTGCGCAAAGATTAAACGAGGAAATAGATGAGCACTCCCGATTTTTCTGCTGCAGAGAATAATCAAGATCTGACCCAGGAAGTTGATTGCATCAAGGCGCTGATGGCGCTGATGCTGCAGGCGATGGGCCAGGCCGACGCCGGGCGCGTGATTGTTAAGATGGAAAAGCAGATCGCGCAGATGGAAGATGAAGCCCAGGCAGCGGCATTCTCCAGTACCGTTAAGCAGATCAAGCAGGCTTATCGCCAGTAATGATTAACCGGTCGCGTCCTGCGGCCGGCGCTTTCCCTCATATAAGCCCTATCGCCGCCGCGTAGCAGGCCACCTGCGTTTTGTTTGGCGCATTAAACTTCTTCTGCATATTCTTCTGGTGAAAATTCACCGTATTCTCCGAAATCGACAGGATCAGGGCGATCTCCGCCGAGGTTTTGCCTTCCGCCGTCCACTTGAGGATCTCCAGCTCGCGCTTGCTGAACTTCATCTCCGGCATCATCACCTGCTCGTCCTCAAGGCGCAGCAGCGTGGCCATACTGAGATCGGCCAGCGTCTGAATACGCAGTTGCTGTTCTTCGTTGCTGAAGGCGCCCCGCTCGGTGTCGCGGGAGAGCGACAGGTAGCCCAGCGCCCGGTTGGGCAGCACCAGGCAGTGGGTCACGCCCTGACGCAGGCCGTGATCGCGGGCGGCGTCCCAGAACGCCGGCGTATCCACAAACAGCTTATCGTCCCAGACCAGATAGCCGGAGTGCATATTCTCAGGCTTAAGGACCGGGTCGATAGCAAAGTAATTTTCCGCCTGATAGCACGCCACCCAGGCCTCGGGATAGGTGGTTTTCAGACTGAACTTCGGCCGGGTGAAGGGCACCGGATGGCGTACGCAGAGCGCGTACCAGTCATAGGCCATCTCGCCGGCCTGCTGCTGAAGGATGCGGAAGATTTGCTCACTGTCGGTGACGCCCTGAAACTCCTGCAGCATTTTGCGCCGCCAGCGTAAAAACTCAATACCCCACATAGCAATGAGAAACCCCTGAAAAATTGATTCAGTGAATGTATCAAATTAACACATAAGAAGTATTTATATTTAGAATATTATTTTTTATGTATTGCGGCCGGAGACCCGGCCGCCGGGGGGTTACTGGGCCAGAAACTTCTCAAGAAACTGGCGGGTGCGGGGCTGCTGCGGGTTAGCAAACAGCGTCCGGGCGTCGCCCTGCTCGACGATGCGCCCCTGATCCATAAAAATAGCCCGGTCCGCCACGTCGCGGGCGAAGCTCATTTCATGAGTGACGATAACCATCGTCCGCTTCTCCAGCGCCAGCTGACGAATGGTGTTCAGCACCTCGCCCACCAGCTCGGGATCGAGCGCCGAAGTCGGCTCATCAAACAGGATCACGTCCGGGCGCATGGCCAGCGCCCGCGCTATCGCCACCCGCTGCTGCTGACCGCCGGAGAGGCGCCGCGGATAGCTTGTCTCTTTGCCGGTCAGCCCCACTTTCGCCAGCAGCTCGCGGGCGCGGGCCGAGGCCTCCGCCCGGCTTTCGCCTTTGACGATCACCGGCCCCTCAATCACGTTATCCAGCACCGTGCGGTGCGGAAAGAGGTTGAAGTTCTGAAACACGAAGCCGACGTGCTGGCGCAGGCGCCGGATAGCCGCCTTCTGCTTGCCGAGCGGCCGGGCGGCGTCGATAGTAATGTCGCCAACGCGGATAGTGCCGCTCTCGGGCTGCTCCAGCAGGTTAATGCTGCGCAGCAGCGTGGTTTTACCGGAACCGCTGGGGCCGATAATCGCCACCACTTCGCCCTCGTTGACCTGCAGATCGATGCCGTGCAGCACCGTCTGGCCGTGAAACTTTTTCACCAGTTTACTGACGTCAATTGCACTCATTTCGGATCGCGCTCCTGGCGGTTCAGCCGGTTCTCAAAATAGTTTTGCAGGGCGGAGAGTACCGTCGCCATGATCCAGTAGATCAGCGACGCCGCGAGGTACATGGTGAACACTTCCAGGGTGCGGGAGGTGATCAGCTGCGCCTGGCGGAACAGCTCCGGCACCTGAATGGTGGCCGCCAGCGACGTATCCTTCACGAGGCTGATAAAGCTGTTGGAGAGCGGCGGCAGCGCCACCCGCGCCGCCTGCGGCAGAATGGCCCGGCGCATCGTCTGCCAGGGGGTCATGCCGATACTGGCCGCCGCCTCCCACTGTCCCTTATCAATAGATGAAATTGCCGCGCGCAGCGTCTCCGCCGCGTAGGCGGCGGTGTTCAGCGACAGGCCGATCATCGCCGCCGGAATGGGATCCAGCTCGATGCCGAACTGCGGCAGGCCGTAGTAAATCATAAACAGCTGGGCGATAAGCGGCGTGCCGCGAAAGACCGAGATATAGAAGCGCGCCAGCCAGCGCAGCGGCGCCACCGGCGAAATGCGCATCAGCGCCAGCGCGAAGCCCAGAATCAGGCCAAAAAACATCCCGCCGATGCTGAGCTGGAGGGTAAATACCGCCCCCTTCAGCAGAAACGGCAGCGAGTCGATGACCAGTTGAATACTTTCTTGCATCGGTTAAGTTCTTATTAAACGTGAGGATGATAGGCGAACAGCGCCGGGGCGCCGCCGGTGTGGACAAACAGGATAGGTCCTTCATCCTTAAAGCGTTTCTGGCTAATGCCGTCGATAAGCCCGGCCATCGCCTTGCCGGTGTAGACCGGGTCGAGCAGGATCCCCTCCAGCTGCGCCAGCAGCTTCACCGCCTCCATGCCCGCGTCGTTCGGCGTGCCGTAGCCCGGCGCGAAGTAGTCGTCCCACAGCGTGATGTCCGCCCGGGCCTGCAGCTCAAGGCTCTGCGCCAGCGCCTGCTGGATGGCGACGACCTTCGGCTTCTGCGCTTCGACGCTGCGCGACACGGTCACGCCGATCAGTTCAGCCTGCGGCATCAGCTGTTCGAGGCCGACCGCCAGCCCGGCGTGAGTGCCCGCGCTGCCGGAGGCCACCACCACCGAGGAGATCGCGACCGCCCCCTCACACTGTTGGGCAATTTCCTGGGCGCTTTCGACGTAGCCCAGCGCGCCGAGGGCGTTAGAGCCGCCCACCGGGATCGTATACGGACGGAAGCCCTGCGCTTCGAGGCGGGTGGCCAGTTCACCGAGCTGGGCCTGCGGATCGGTGAGGGCGTCGCACATCTCCACCTGAGCGTTAAACAGATCCAGCAGCAGGCGGTTGCCGTTGGTCAGGTAGTTTTCAGCGGTCGTGCCGATGGGATTCTCCAGCAGCGCCACGCAGTGCAGGCCGAGCTTTGCCGCCACCGCCGCCGTCTGGCGAACGTGGTTAGACTGAATGGCGCCGGCGGTGACCAGCGTGTCCGCACCTTCGCGCAGGGCGTCCGCCGCCAGAAATTCGAGCTTGCGCAGCTTGTTACCGCCGAGCGCAATGGGCGTGACGTCGTCACGTTTGATGAAGATGTCGCGGCCGAGGTGATCGGAAAGACGCGGCAGGTACTCCAGCGGCGTCGGCGCGCCGATCAGTTCCAGTCTGGGAAAGCGTGAAAGGTTAAGCAGTGACATAGCACCTCCTGTTTTTTGCCTTATTATGCACCCGGTTGCAGCGAAATAAAAAAGGTGCCGCAGTGGGCACCCTTAATAGTGGCTGGCGAAGCGGTTATTTGGTCACGTCTGCGCCAAACCACTTCTCGGACAGCGCCTTCAGGCTGCCGTCTTTCTGCATCGCCGCGATGGCGTCGTCCACCGCCTTCAGCAGATCTTCGTTACCCTTGCGCAGCGCCACGCCTGACTCCAGTCGGGAGAACGCCGGGCCGGCAACCGCCAGCGTATTGTTGGTCTTCTTCACCAGATCCAGCGCCGCCAGGCGGTCAACCAGAATGGCGTCGATGCGGCCAACGCGCAGATCCTGATACTTGGTCGGATCGTCGTCGTAGGTGCGGACGTCAACGCCCTGCACGTTCTGGCGCAGCCACTCTTCGTAGTTGGTGCCCAGACCCACGCCCACTTTTTTGCCCTTCAGGTCCTCGGGCTTCTTGATGGTGTCTTCATTGCCCTTTTTCACCAGCGCCTGGACGCCGGAGACGGTGTACGGCGTGGAGAAGTCATACTTCTTCTTGCGCACGTCGGAGATGGTGACCTGGTTAATCACCACGTCGATGCGCTTGGCGTCCAGCGAGGCCAGCATACCGTCCCACTTGGTCGGCTTGAGGTCGGCCTTCACGCCGAGGTGCTGGGCCAGCTCCTGAGCAAACTCCACTTCAAAGCCGGTCAGCTTGCCGTCGTCGCCCTGGTAGCTGAACGGCGGATAGGTGCCTTCCAGCCCGACGCGCAGCGTGCCGCGCTCTTTAACCTGGTTAAGCAGATTGTCGGCGGCGAAGCTCTGTACGCTCACGCCCGCCGCGAAAACCATCGCCATCATTCCCATCAGAGCCCGACGGCCCGGAAGTGCTAATTTCATTACGCCCCCAATAAGGTCAATGTTTTGAGCAGTGTAAGACCATTCGCCGCCGCAGCTTAGTTCGTTACGTTACATATTATTCTTTTTTAATATAACTCCGACGATGCTGCGCTTACCGGCTTATCGGATGCGGTAGCGGGGCGCATAAACTGCGCGTATTTTCGCAGCGCGATGCGGTAGTTATTGGTGCTGGTGGGCGGCAGCCAGCGGGCGAGCGATTCGTCCGGATTGTCCGCCAGCAGGGCCGGATCGACGTTGTTAGCGCTGAGGTACTCCCCGAGCCGGCGCAGGCGCACCACGTACTCGCGCACCGTGCCAGGGCTCATATCGGTCTGCTCAAACAGATAGCGCTTGAAGCCGATGATATCGAAGAAGCCGCTGCGGGTTTTGCAGTGCAGATCGCCGCAGAAGCGGCACAGGGCGGTCCAGCGCGGGCGCTCGGCCGCCCACTGCGCATCGTCCATCAGGGTATCCAGCCGGGAAATGGCGAGTTTATTAATGATTTCGCCATCGCGCACCAGCGTAATGCGGTCCAGCGCTTTGCCGCAGTGGGCGCAGCGGATCTGGGTATGCTTAAAGTCTTTGAGGTAGCGGCTCAGCGGCCGTTTTTTTGCTATGTGCACTGTCCTGAAACTCCCGTTGTGTGATGAACACCAGGAGAGACAGACTAGTTGTCGTCCTGGTAGCGCCCGAGTTTGGTCCTCAGCCGCTTGATGGCCTGGCTGTGCAGCTGGCTGACGCGCGACTCCCCCACTTCCAGCACGGCGCCGATCTCTTTGAGGTTCAGCTCCTCCTGGTAGTAGAGGGTCAGCACCAGCTGCTCGCGCTCGGGCAGCGCCTGAATGGCCTCTATCACCCGCTGGCGCAGGCTGCTCTCCAGCAGCTGCTGCAGCGGATTCTCCCGCTGGGCCGCCTCGGTCACCGGCTCGATGCTGTCGCCGTGCTCGTCGCGGAACTCGTCCCACGAGAAGAGCTGGCTGTTATTGGTATCAAGCAGCATCTGGCGATACTCCTCCACCGGCACGCCGAGCCGCTGCGCCACTTCCGTTTCCGTGGCGTTGCGCCCAAGCTCCTGCTCCAGCTGCCCTATCGCCTGCGCCACTTCCCGGGCGTTGCGCCGCACGCTGCGCGGCGCCCAGTCCCGGCTGCGCAGCTCGTCGAGCATCGCCCCGCGAATGCGCTGCACTGCGTAGGTGGTAAACGCCGTGCCCTGCAGGGCGTCATAGCGCTCCACGGCGCTGAGCAGGCCAATGCCGCCCGCCTGCAGCAGATCGTCCAGCTCTACGCTTGCGGGCAGCCGCACCTGCAGGCGCAGCGCTTCGTGCCGCACCAGGGGAATGTAGCGCTGCCACAGCGAGTGTTTATCCATTACACCGTCCGCGGTGTAGAGTGATGGCATGGTAAACGGCCCTGCGGTAGTTAAGTTATCGGCACAATTATCCGTTTCTACAGCGCTTTTAATGGCTGGAATAGTGGCGAAAAGGTGGGGTTATTTGGGGGGTTAGCTTTGGGGAAAAGAAACCCCGCCGGCGGCGGGGTTGAGTAGCGCGAGCAATTAGCCCTGCAGCAGGGAGAGGATCTGCTGCGGTACCTGGTTAGCTTTCGACAGCACGGAGTTGCCCGCCTGCTGAATGATCTGCGCTTTCGACATATTGGACACTTCGGTCGCATAGTCGGCGTCCTGAATACGGGACTGCGCTTCGGACAGGTTGGTAGTGGTGTTGTTCAGGTTGGTGACCGCAGAGGTCAACTGGTTCTGAACGGCACCGAGGGAGGAGCGGAATTTGTCGACGGAGGCGATGGCGGCGTCGAGTACTTTTAACGGATCAGCTGTTGCAGTGCCGGTGACCTCATCAGTTGTTACAGTAACCTTGGCTTTTGCCGGATCGGTACCATCAGCATCTGTCATCTCAACTGTTGCTTTGTAATACTTACCATCATCACCTTTTACAGCATACAGGGTGTTACCGTCGGTATCTTTGTATGATTGCAGATCAATTGTTTTAGGGTTTGTCTCTGCTCCATCAGTAATGTTTGATGCAGTTACAACATTACCTTTTGTATCAGTGAGTTTAGCTTCAGAGAAATCTTTTTGCCCTGATACAGTAAAATTATCAAGTTTGAGACTTTTGGCATCAATTGTTTGGAGATTAATTGAAATAGTCTCACCATCGTTAGCGCCAACCTGAATCTTCATTTCTCTGTTATCAGAAAGCACATTAACGCCGTTGAACTGAGTCTGCCCTGATACACGATCGATCTCATCCAGACGAGACTTAATTTCGTCCTGAATAGAAGACAGGTCAGAGTCAGAGTTAGTCCCCGTCGACGCCTGCACCGTCAGCTCACGCACGCGCTGCAGGTTGTTGTTGATCTCGGACAGCGCGCCTTCGGTGGTCTGCGCCAGGGAGATACCGTCGTTGGCGTTACGCGCCGCCTGAGTCAGGCCCTTGATGTTGGAGGTGAAGCGGTTGGCGATCGCCTGGCCGGCGGCGTCGTCTTTAGCGCTGTTGATGCGCAGGCCGGAAGAGAGGCGCTCGATAGAGGTTGCCAGCGCGGACTGGTTTTTGTTGATGTTATTCTGGGTGATCAGCGAAAGGCTGTTGGTATTAATGACTTGTGCCATGATTACGATTCCTGTTATTCAAGTCGTTGATAACGATGTGGGTTTCCACCCGTCGGCGCATTCGCCGTCAGTGTGGTTATCGTCGCCTCTGCCCTAACCTTTAGGATTTTTTTCGCCATCGCCTAAATAATTTTTAACGGCTAAAAAATAGCGCTATTCCGGCCATTAAAAAAAAGGAATTAACCGTAAACTTCCCGCCATTCCCGCCGATAACCCCGGTATCGTTTTACGCGTCAAAGGAGCAAACATGGCAAGTATCTCTGCGCTGGGCGTCGGTTCGGGGCTCGATTTAAACACCATCCTCAGCAATCTGGAATCGGCGGAAAAGGCGGGCCTGAAGCCCATCTCGGATCAGCAGTCCTCCTATACGGCTAAGCTCAGCGCCTACGGCACGCTAAAGAGCGCCCTGACCGCCTTTCAGACTGCCAACACGGCGCTCAAAAGCGGCGACCTGTTTACCGCCACCACCACCGCCAGCAGCTCGTCGGCGTTCAGCGCCACCACCACCGGCAGCGCCATTGCCGGAAAATACACGATTAATGTCTCGCAACTGGCGCAGGCGCAGACCCTGACCTCCGCCGCAAGGACCGACAGCAAAGCGGCAATCGCCGCCGGCGACAGCGTGCTGACCATTCAGCAGGGCGGCGATAAAAAACCGGTCTCGATCACTATCAGCGCCGCCAACTCCTCGCTGACCGGCATTCGCGATGCGATTAATAACGCCAAAGCGGGCGTCAGCGCCAGCATCATCAATGTCGGTAACGGTGAGTATCGCTTATCCATCACCTCAGACGACACCGGCGAAAAAAATGCCATGACCCTGAGCGTCAGCGGCGATGATAAGCTCCAGGATTTTCTGAATTACAGCAAAACCGACAGCGGCAATATGACCGAATCCGTCACCGCCCAGGATGCCGAGCTGACGGTCAACAATATTCCCATCACCAACAGCAGCAACACCATCAGCGACGCGCTTGAGGACATCACCCTTAACCTCAACGATACCACCACCGGCAACCAGACGCTGACCATTACCAAAGACACCAGCAAAGCGCAGAAAGCGGTCGACGATTGGGTTACCGCCTACAACGCCCTGCAGGATACTTTCGCCTCGCTGACCAAATATACTGCCGTCGATAAGGGGGCGGATACCCAGGACGCCAGCAACGGCGCGCTGGTGGGCGACTCGACCCTGCGCACGGTGCAGACCCAGCTGAAAAGCATTCTCGGCAACACCGCCAGCGGCAGCGCCTTCAAGAGCCTGACCCAGCTGGGCATCACCTCCGATCCCTCGACGGGCAAACTGAGCGTTGACGACAGCAAGCTGAAAACTGCGCTGACCAAGGATGCAGGCGGTGTCGCCACGCTTATCGTCGGCGACGGCAAGGACAGCGGCATAACCACGGTGATTGATAAAAACCTGACCGGCTGGCTGTCGAAGACCGGCATTATTCAGGCCGCCACCGACGGGGTCAGCAAGACGCTGAACAATCTGACCCAGCAGTACAACGCCGCCAGCGACCGCATCGATAGCCGGATGGCCCAGTATAAATCCCAGTTCACCCAGCTCGACGTGCTGATGAACTCGCTGAACTCGACCAGCAACTATCTGAATCAGCAGTTTGAGTCATCAAATAACAGTAATAAAAGCTAATTAACGCCAGGAGAGACTATGTACGGCGCAAAGAGCACCCAGGCATACGCCCGCATCGGCGTGGAGAGCGCAGTCATGAGCGCCAGCCAGCAGCAGCTGGTCACCATGCTGTTTGACGGCGCGCTCAGCGCCCTGGTGCGCGCCCGCCTGTATATGCAGGAGGGCAACATCGCGGGCAAAGGCGCGTCCCTTTCCCGGGCGATCAATATCATCGATAACGGCCTGAAGGTGGGACTCGATGAGGATAGCCCGGACGAGCTGACGCAAAATCTGATTGCGCTATATGCCTATATGGTACGGCGGTTAATCCAGGCAAATGCCCAAAGCGATATTGCCGCCGTTGAAGAGGTCGAAAAGCTGCTGAGCAATATCGCCGATGCCTGGAAAGACGTCGCCGCCACGCCACCTATCACTCAGGATGCCGTTTAAATGAGTAACGCACCGTCTCTGTATAGCCTTTACCAACAGCTGTTGACCCGGGGTCAAACCATGCTGGCGCTGGCGGCCAGCGCGCAGTGGGAGGCGCTTATCGCCAGCGAAATGGATTATGTCAGAGCGGTGCAGCAGGTAGCACAACTCACCGAGACATCGCCCCCCTCAGCGGCAGTCCAGCAGCAGATCCGCCCGCTGCTGGGGGCGATACTTGATGTGGAGCAGCAGATTAAAACGCGGCTGCAGGCGAGAATGGACGAGCTGGCTACGCTCGTGAACCAGTCGAGCCGGCAAAAGTCTGTCCTTACCGCCTACGGCAATCAGGGCGGCAAGGTGCTGGTGCCGCAGGCGAGCCGCGATCCCGGATAAAAACGGCGTCACTAAATGCGACGCCGCGGGCAGTTTAGCCGATTTCATCCATACTAGAGTCTCCCATATAAGGAGATTCTGGTATGCGCAACCCCACCCTTCTGCAGTGTTTTCACTGGTACTACCCCACCGGCGGCGAACTGTGGCGCGAAGTTGAAGCCCTCGCCCCCAGCCTCAACGAGATAGGCATCAATATGATCTGGCTGCCGCCCGCCTATAAGGGCGCCTCCGGCGGCTACTCGGTGGGCTACGACAGCTATGACCTGTTTGATCTCGGTGAATTTGACCAGAAGGGCTCCGTCGCCACCAAGTACGGCGACAAAGGCCAGCTGCTGGCGGCGATTGATGCGCTGAAAACCCACGATATCGCCGTGCTGCTGGACGTGGTGGTCAACCACAAGATGGGCGCCGACGAAAAAGAGCCGATCCGCGTTCAGCGGGTCGATGAAAACGACCGCACGCAAATTTCCGACGAGATTATCGAGTGCGAGGCGTGGACCAAATACACCTTCCCGGTGCGCGCCGGGCAGTATTCGCAGTTTATCTGGGACTATAAGTGCTTCAGCGGCGTCGATCATATCGAAAATCCCGACGAGGACGGCATCTTCAAGGTGGTGAACGACTACACCGGCGACGGCTGGAACGACCAGGTTGACGGCGAAAACGGCAACTTTGACTATCTGATGGGCGAGAATATCGACTACCGCAACCGGGCGGTCACCGAGGAGATCAAATACTGGGCCCGCTGGGTGATGGAGCAGACCGGCTGCGACGGCTTCCGCCTCGATGCGGTGAAGCACATTCCGGCATGGTTCTATAAAGAGTGGATCGAGCACGTGCAGGAGGTGGCGCCGAAGCCGCTGTTTATCGTCGCCGAGTACTGGTCTCACGAGGTGGATAAGCTGCAGGCCTATATCGATCAGGTTGACGGCCAGACCATGCTGTTCGACGCCCCGCTGCAGATGCACTTCCACGACGCCTCCCGCCAGGGCCGCGAATACGATATGAGCCAGATCTTCACCGGCACGCTGGTGGAAGCCGATCCGTTCCACGCGGTCACCCTGGTGGCCAACCACGATACTCAGCCGCTGCAGGCGCTGGAGGCGCCGGTCGAGGCGTGGTTCAAGCCGCTGGCCTATGCCCTGATCCTGCTACGTGAGAACGGCGTACCGTCGGTCTTCTACCCGGACCTGTTCGGCGCGACCTATGAAGATACCGGGCGCGACGGCAACAGCTACAAAATTGAGATGCCGGTGATTGCCCAGCTGCACGAGCTTATCGACGCCCGCCAGCGCTTCGCCCACGGCGTGCAGACCCTGTTCTTCGATCACCCCAACTGCATCGCCTTCAGCCGCAGCGGCACCGACGAAATGCCGGGCTGCGTGGTGGTGCTCTCCAACGGCGACGACGGCGAGAAGACCATTACCCTCGGCGAGAACTACGGCAACAAGCGCTGGAAGGATTTTCTCGGTAACAGGGAAGAGACGGTGGAAACCGATGAAGGGGGCACCGCGACCTTTACCTGCCCCGGCGGCGGGGTCAGCGTCTGGGTGCTGGAGGACGTACTTTAGCGGCTGAAGACGCGACAGCCGGGCATTCGCCCGGCTGTCGGAAGGTTACTGCGGCAGCGCCGAACCCAGCGGGTTCTTCTGCAGGTAGTCGGCGCACTCCACCGTCGGGCGGTCGACGCGCTTGAGCGTCATGCGGTCATACTTGAGGTGGCCGCCGTCGCGGTCGATTTCATACAGATCCAGCTTGTTGGTGACGTTATAGATATCGTCGCCGTGCTTCATCAGCTTGCCCGGCAGCGCGATGGTGCGCAGCCACTGGCGGCAGTCGAGGGTATCGCCCTCTTTGGTCACCACCAGCGTCGCAATCGCCTCCGGGCTGACCATCGCGCTCTGCGGCCCCGCAGACTGCCAGTAGCCTTCCAGGCCCGCCGGCGCAGGCGCTTTCACCACGTCATGATAGTTGTCCACCTGAACACAGCCGGTAAGCGCCAGCAGCGCGCCGAAAATTGCAATCTTCTTCATTGGTTATCCTGCAAAACCGGGAAAAAAATATTGTGGCATTAAAGCATTTACTCCACAAGCAAACCGGCCGCCGCGCGCGTTAAAACCTGACGACAATCCGCATTGCTGCCTGTTAACGGCACTGTCCCCCTTCCGTCAGAGCGAGGCTCAAACCATTGCCGCTGACTTTTCATTTTCAACGCCCGGCGCTGTCTCAGAGAGATCGCCGCCAATAATGAATTTTGATACCAGCTGATTAAGGACATCGGCCTGTTCCATAAGCGAAGCGGAGGCCGCCGAAGCCTCTTCGACCAGGGAAGCATTCTGCTGCGTAACGCTATCCATTTCATTGACTGCCTGGTTGATCTGCCCTATTCCAAGCATCTGCTCATGTGCCGCGCCGGATATTTCATTGATAAGATCGGTAACCTGCCTTACGGCATCGTTCATATGGCGCATATTCTTACCCACATCTTCAGCCTGCTCCACACCGGTCTGTATAAACTGCATGGAGGATTCAATCAGCATTTTAATCTCCCGGGCCGAGGTAGATGAACGCTGCGCAAGATTGCGAACCTCGCCGGCCACGACGGCAAATCCGCGCCCCTGCTCGCCCGCGCGCGCGGCCTCCACTGCCGCATTGAGGGCCAGTATATTTGTCTGGAAGGCGATCCCTTCAATAAGTGAAATAATATCGGTAATTTTCGCCGAGCTGGCGCGGATATCTGACATCGTCGCCAGCATTGTCGCCACTTTTTCTGTGCTGTTATCGGAAATATTCCGTACGTTCGTCGAAAGCTCGCTGGCGATGCGCGTATTTTCCGCCGTCTGCCTTACCGTCTCCGTCAGTTGTGACATACTGGCCGCCGTCTCTTCCAGCGATGCCGCCTGCTCTTCGGTTCGCGATGATAAATCTTCATTGCCTGCGGATATCTGCGAAGAAGCGGTACTCACGGATTGAGAGGCCATGCTGACAGCCGCCAGAGATGAGGCGACGTTGCTGACCAGATGGTTATACGCTCTCGCCGTCAGGCCGATTTCATCATTACGCGCATCATCCACCCGCCGCGTAAGATCCAGCGCCGCGCTGGAGCGCGCCATCGTATCGCGTATCGCATTCAGGCTGTTGCGAATGCCAAGGATCGTTCTTAACGTCAGCACACTCAGAATCAGCACAATCGCCGATGCGGCAATAATCATGCTCCAGAAAGTGAGGTGATAAATACGTTTATTGTAGCGCTCCAGGTTTTCGCCATATTCCATATTATGTTTTAATTGCACACGATAATTGGCGATAAGATCGCGCGCTGCCTGCCCTATCCCTTTGTTTCCCTGCAATTCCCGCAGAGTAATCGCATCATCCTGGGCAATCGAACCGGTAATAAAAATCGGCAGTTTCCCACGGAGTGTATCAATAATATTGAGCGCGTTTTCCGTCAGTTGGCGGTCGCGGTCGTTAGAAGTACTGTTTTTCAGATACCGCAGGTTCGACTGACGCAGGTTCTCAATGGTCTGATTAATCTGTTTTTCAATCTGCATCTGCTTTTCTTTATTAGTCGAGCTCTGATGCCGATAGAGCCAGATGATTAAACTATCGCTTTTATCAATCATATCGCCTAAATCGATGATTGAGGGGATTGCGTGCTCCTGCACATACTGAAACCTGCCCTGAAACCCGGACATAATCAAAACGGCTGCGATAACCAGAGAAATGAGTGAAGTAATTAATAAAGAATAACTTAAAATCAGTCGCTGCGTGATATTCATACAACATCCTTCGGTGTCAACGGAAAAAACCAAGTCGATAACTTAGTTTTTTTACTATCGGCAGCCTCGGGGCGTTTATTAGGTTTTTTTAAAGGTTATTAATAAATTCAATTAATGACTAAGCTATTTCCAATTTGAATATAGAAAACCATGACCGGGCGCATTGCGACAGCTCATGAAATAGTTTATATGCGGCCAGAAATAACCGTGTGATAGAGCACGTTACGCGACTGATAATCACGTATTAATAAAAGGCGTTCGGCGTTGGCAACTTAAGGCCCCGCAGCCGCCCCCGGCGCGCTGGCTGGGGCTATCACAACGAGGGCCACCGCTCTTTGATAGCGCTATTTACTCAGCGCCGCCTGCGCCTCGCGCAGTTCATCCTGCGCTTTGTTCAGCTTCTGCTGCTTTTTGCTGATTTTTTCCGGCCGGCCGTCGGCCTTCGCTTCTTCCAGCTCCTGGCGGCGCTCGGCAACCTTCTGCTGCTTCTGCCGGACTTTGGCTTCACGCTCCGCCTTCAGGCCGGCGTCGGTGCAGTTGGTGTTAACGTCATAGAGCGCTTTCTGAAGCCCGGCGGCGCGGTTGGTGTTGCCATGGGCGCGGGCGTGCTCAAGCTGGCGCTGAATATGCTGCGCTTTCGCATCGCAGCCGGTGGCGGAGGTCTGCTGGCGGGCGAATGCCGCCGGGGCGGACAGCATCAGCAGGGCACAGGTCAGAGTGAGGGTCTTTTTCATAAACAATCTCCGGGCTTTCGTATCCGTTATCAGCGCGTTAAGGGTACCACACCGATATTAACCGCAGCTTAAACCGTCTTACGATAGGTCAACCTTCGCTGCGCGAGCGGACCGGTTAATCGCAGCGAATGTTGCGCCCGGGGAAGATAACCCTGCCGCCGGGATTTTGCGTGTTCTTGATGCGCAGTACCTCGTTGTCGCGCATAAACACCCAGTAAAGAACATCCCCGGTTTCGCTGCCGGAAGGGGTTTTATGATTCACGTAAACACAGGTGGCATAGCCGTAGATAAGCTTGCCCCTGTCTGCCAGCACTTCTTTACGCGGTGGGGTAAAACCGGAGAATTTCGCCGAATCAGGATCGTCGAGCACGAAGCGAATCGCCTTTTTGACCCGCTTCTTATATTTCTTCGGCTCATCCCCGAGATTAGCGGTAGCGAAATTGATGCTGTCGATCCTTTTTTGCAGCGCCGCCTGCTGCCGGCTTTCCCACGCCTGCTGGTCACCGATGTGTGCCTCTTCCGCCGATATGGAGGCCCCGCAGCCCATCAGCGACGAGAGCGCCGCGGCTGTCAGAATGGCTTTTTTCATGATCTGTGTCCTTAATCGCAATCGGCAACATCCTAACAATCGCGGTAAAGATTTCAACGCAAAACGCGGCAAATCCACGCCCGTCACGCTCTGAATGCAGAAAATGAAAAAAACCGCTGGCCTTTCCGGGCACGCTCGCAATTGCGTTATTTTACCGGTCTTTTCTGCACGAAACGCGGGACGTAACGCGCGGGCGAGCATAAAGTACCCGCGCAGACAATAAGGCGCGCGGCAGATCCGAAGATCGGCGAAAAGCCGCACTTTGTATATTGACAATCATGGAGGTGTTTTACCATAATGGTAACTATCGTAAGCGAGTATCAGGATGGATTCACCGGCGCGAATACCCGGATAGCCTGCGGCCCTCTCTATTCGAAGAGGATCCTGAGCATGATTGATATTGCCCGTATCGCCGTTGTCACAAGGCAGTGCCGGCGGGATGTTGCCAGCCTGGGCAAAGACGAGAAAGCCCTGAAAGAGGCCGTCAAAACGGCGGTTAAATCCGGACGCTGTCTCTGTTCTGAATGGTGCCAGCTGAGCGCCGCCGGCGCGTGGGCCGCCTGCGATGCACACGGCTACACCGAGCGCGCGTGGGTCGAAGCGGCATGGAAAGAAATGGACTGCGATTTTTATATTAAATTCTGCGTCGGGAAAACCGGGAGCGTCATTTTGACCCTCTCCCACCACCCGCACAGGCAACGCCACTGAGGTGAGTGATGAAAGAACAAATGGAATGCCCTGTCTGCGGCGAAGGACACTTAACCCGCCGGGTTCAGATGTCCCCGATCATCTACCGGGGAGTGACTAAGCAGGTTGAAGATCATTTCAGCGTCTGCGACGCCTGCGGGCTTGAGCAGGCTGATGCAAAAGCGCTGAAGCAGAATAAGCGCGCGGTCATCAAGGCGAAAAAAGAAGTTGACGGCCTGCTGTCCGGCGCAGAGGTGCTGGCGATCCGCAAACGGCTGGGCATTAACCAGGAACAGGCATCGCGCATTTTTGGCGGCGGCCCGACGGCCTTCACCAAATATGAAAATGATGACGTTGCGCAATCCGAGGCAATGGACAAACTGATTAGGGTCGCCGACGAATTTCCGGTGGTTTTTAATAAGCTTTGCGCCTGTGCAGACGTAGTGCCCGCATCCGCCATCAACGGCCGCCCGGGATCTGCGAGCAGCATAGCTGATAATATTAATGCGTAAGCTATCCGCGATGTGCTGGCGATACGAAAAACACTATTTTCAGAGCACTACTGCATCTGTTTCTTTTGATATTTTTTGCGGTACGCCAGCACTTTTTCAACATTCTCATTAGACCAGCCAAACAGCGGTTTCACCACTTCATACAGATCTATACCGAAAGCGGTTATTTTATAGGTCACTTCGATCGGCATTTTATTTCCGTTAACATGGCGCGTAACCAACCCATCCTCCTCAAGATTTTTTAACGTCTGCGAAAGCATTTTTTGAGAAAGTTTCTGATGTTTTTTTAGCAGAGAGCTAAAACGTTCAGGCCCGTTCACAATGTCCGAAAGCAGCATCAAAAACCACTTATTCGCCAGCCTTTCGAAGAGCAACGTCTGCGGACTATCGGCATCATTATTTATTGAAAAGTCATTGAAATTTTTGTTTTCTGGTTTCTTCACGGTAACCACCTATCCCACGGGTACCTGCTTTACAGGGCAATAAATACAATTAGTATAACTCTCGACCCATCATACAGGAGCATATACCATGAGTGAAACCGCCCTCAGGACTAAAGTATTTCTCAGCAGTGATGAACATGACGGATTCGGCGTCACCTCAACCATTATTTATGGTGAAAAAGAGGCCATGTTGGTCGATGCCCAATTTACTATTGCTAATGCGCACCGTCTGTTAGCGGACATTATTGAATTAAATCGCGAACTGAAATACATTTTTATCACGCATCTTCACCCCGATCACTACCTGGGGCTCGAGGTCATTAAGGCCTATTACCCGGATGCCCGCGTCATTGCCTACCAAAAGGCCGCTGACGATATTAATGACGCCTACGATTTCAAAATTGATTACTGGGGTAATACGGTTCTGAAAAGTAACGGCGCCAATATTAAATTTAGCGTCGAAAAATGGCAGCAGGATGAAATAACGCTGGAAGGCGAGCAAATCAAAATTCTCGGCCTGCTCTGCGGCGACTGCACGGATATTGCCGCGCTGTGGCTTGAAAAAAGCCGCACGCTGATTGCCTCCGACCTGGTCTTCGCCGACTGTCACGTCTGGATAGCGGATATGCGCACGCCGGAAATATTGAAAAACTGGTTTAAGACACTGGATACGCTGGAAGCGCTGGAGCCGCTGCGCGTTATTCCCGGACACTCTTCGGCCGCCCTCACGCTCCATCCGTGCGCCATCAGCTTTACCCGCCAGTATATCAACGATTTTATTCGCGAGCTGAAGCGCAGCAAAGACTCCGCGCAGCTGGTGGCGACGATGGACAGACTTTATCCGGACTATCCGATACGCATCTGCCTCGAATACAGCGCGAAGATCCTTAAAGACCGCTATGTCTGGCCCGGCGACTGGCCGCTGTCGCTGCGGCATTTAGCGTCAGGCTACTGATCCCGGCGCGGTCTGCATCGCAGCACGGCCTGCGGTGCGAAGGCATTTCTGCTACACCTGCATATTCATAATGTCCTGATACGCCGCCACCAGCTTGTTGCGCACCTGAATCCCCATCTGCAGCGAAATACTCGATTTTTGCAGGTCGGTCATCACATCGTTGAGCGCCACGCCCGGCTCGCCGATGGCAAACTTCTCCGCCTGCAGCTTCGCGCTGTTCTGGGCGTCGCTGATGCGGTCAAGGGCGGCGGTAAGCTGCCCGGAAAAGCTGATTTCGGGCTCCACATCGGGGCGCTGATTGCGCGCCAGGCTGGCGGTGGCCTGCATCTGCGACAGCACGCCTTCAATACCGGTTACGGCCATAGCTCTCTCCACTAAAATTTTTACTGCACTGAGAGTAGCAGCAAGTCAATAAGACAAAGACGCTAATTAGCGTGAAAAACCCCGGCTATTTGCGCCATCGGAATTGCGGGAACGCCGAATAATGGCACGGCTATCACTTTGTCTTTGCCAAACCGGAGCACGTTTTGCTTTTCAACACCGTTAACGCCGTCAGGCAGGAATGTCGGGGTGCGCGATGAACGCAACAGCCGCAAACACAACACCAACAAAAATGGCTGAATGGTTCGCACGCCTGCGCGAGAATCCGAAAATTCCACTTATGCTCGCCAGCGCCGCCGCGATTGCCATCGTGGTGGCGCTGGTGCTGTGGGCAAAAGCGCCGGACTACCGGGTGCTGTTCAGCAATCTCAGCGACCAGGACGGCGGCGCCATCGTCACCCAGCTGCAGCAGATGAACGTCCCCTACCGCTTCGCCGACGGCGGCGGCGCCATTGAGGTACCCGCCGACAGCGTGCACGAGCTGCGTCTGCGCCTCGCCCAGCAGGGGTTGCCGAAGGGCGGCGCGGTGGGCTTTGAGCTGCTGGATCAGGAGAAGTTCGGCATCAGCCAGTTCAGCGAGCAGGTCAACTACCAGCGCGCCCTGGAGGGCGAGCTGGCCCGCACCGTTGAAACGCTCGGGCCGGTGAAGAGCGCCAGGGTGCACCTCGCGATGCCGAAGCCGTCGCTGTTCGTGCGCGAGCAGAAGCTGCCTTCCGCCTCCGTCACCCTCAACCTGCAGCCGGGCCGGGCGCTGGACGAGGGGCAGATTGCCGCCGTGGTACACCTCGTTTCCAGCGCCGTGGCGGGCCTGCCGCCGGGCAACGTCACGCTGGTCGATCAGAGCGGCCACCTGCTGACCCAGTCCGCCAGCGGCGATCGCGATCTCAACGACGCCCAGCTGAAATACGCCGCCGACGTCGAGGGCCGCATCCAGCGCCGCATCGAACTTATCCTCTCGCCGATCGTCGGCAGCGGCAACGTCCACGCCCAGGTCACCGCGCAGATCAATTTCGACAATAAAGAGCAGACCGAGGAGCAGTACCGCCCCAACGGCGACGCCAGCCAGGCGGCGCTGCGCTCCCGCCAGGTGAGCGAAAGCACCCAGGGCAGCGGCCAGTCGCCGGGCGGCGTGCCGGGCGCGCTCTCCAATACGCCCTCCCCGGCCCCTACCGCGCCGATCAGCACCGCCCCGGCTAACCAGAACGGCGGCCAGCAGAAGAATCTCAGCACCACCGGCCAGGGCGGCGCCAGCAGCAGCTCGCGCAATGAGACCAGCAACTACGAAGTGGATCGCACCGTTCGCCACACCAAAATGAACGTCGGCGACATCACCCGCCTGTCGGTGGCGGTGGTGGTGAACTATAACGACCTGGCGGACGGCAAGCCGCTGCCGCTCACCGCCGACCGGATGAAGCAGATTGAAGATCTGACCCGGGAAGCGATGGGCTTCACCGCCGCCCGCGGCGACAGCCTTAACGTCGTCAACTCGCCGTTTACCCGCAGCGACGACAGCGGCGGCGAACTGCCCTTCTGGCAGCAGAGCGCCTTTATCGATCTGCTGATGTCGGCGGGACGCTGGCTGCTGATCGCCCTGGTGGCCTGGCTGCTGTGGCGCAAGGTGGTGCGCCCGCAGCTTCAGGCCCGCCAGCAGGAAAGCAAGACCACCCTGGAGGCGGTGCGCGTCCAGCAGGAGACGGCTGACGCCGTGGAAGTCCGCCTGAGCAAAGATGAACAGCAGCAGGCCCGCAAGGCCAGCCAGCGGATGAACGCCGACGTGATGACGCAGCGCATTCGCGATATGTCCGACAACGACCCGCGCATCGTGGCGCTGGTCATTCGCCAGTGGATGAGTAACGACCATGAGTAACCTGACCGGCAGCGACAAAAGCGCCATCCTGCTGATGACCCTCGGCGAAGATCGCGCCGCCGAGGTGTTCAAACACCTCAACAGCCGCGAGGTGCAGCAGCTCAGCGCCGCGATGGCCAGCGTGCGCCAGATCTCCAACAAGCAGTTGACCGACGTGCTGGCGGAGTTTGAGCAGGAGGCGGAGCAGTACGCTACCCTCAATATCAACGCCAACGAGTATCTGCGCTCGGTGCTGGTGAAGGCGCTGGGGGAAGACCGCGCCGCCAGTCTGCTGGAGGATATTCTCGAAACCCGCGAAACCACCAGCGGCATGGAGACCCTCAACTTTATGGAGCCGCAGAGCGCCGCCGACCTGATTCGCGACGAACATCCGCAGATCATCGCCACCATTCTCGTGCACCTCAAGCGCGCCCAGGCCGCCGATATTCTGGCCCTGTTCGACGAGCGTCTACGCCACGATGTGATGCTGCGCATCGCCACCTTCGGCGGCGTGCAGCCGGCGGCGCTGGCCGAGCTGACGGAAGTGCTCAATAACCTGCTCGACGGCCAGAATCTCAAGCGCAGCAAAATGGGCGGCATCCGCACCGCCGCCGAGATAATCAACCTGATGAAAACCCAGCAGGAAGAGGCGATCATTACCGCCGTGCGCGACTTCGACGGTGAGCTGGCGCAGAAGATCATCGACGAAATGTTCCTGTTCGAAAACCTGGTGGACGTGGACGACCGCAGCATCCAGCGCCTGCTGCAGGAAGTGGACTCCGAATCGCTGCTGGTGGCCCTCAAGGGCGCCGAACAGCCGCTGCGCGAGAAGTTCCTGCGCAACATGTCCCAGCGCGCCGCCGATATCCTGCGCGACGACCTGGCCAACCGCGGCCCGGTGCGCCTGTCGCTGGTAGAGAACGAGCAGAAGGCCATTCTGCTGATTGTCCGCCGCCTGGCGGAGAGCGGCGAGATGGTGATCGGCAGCGGAGACGATGCCTATGTCTGACAGCACGCCCTGGCAGATCTGGCGGCCTGACGACCTGCTGCCCGCTCCCGATGCCGCAGAGATGCCCGCTGAGCTGCCTGCCGGGCTGCCGCCCGATACCGCACCGGCTGAAGAGGTACTCAGCGACGCACAGCAGCTTGCGCAGCAGTTGGCCCAGGCCCAGCAGCGGGCCCACGAGCAGGGCTACGCCGCCGGCCTTGCCGAAGGCCACAGCGCGGGCCACGCCAGCGGCTTCGCCCAGGGTTTAAGCGAGGGGCTCGCCCAGGGGCTGGCCCAGGCCCGCGAAGAGCAGGCCCCGGTGCAGGCGCAGATGCAGCAGCTGCTGAGCGAGTTTCAGCACACCCTCGACGCGCTGGACGGCGCGATCGCCTCGCGTCTGATGCAGATGGCGCTGGCGGCGGCCCGTCAGGTTCTCGGCCAGGCGCCCGCCGTCGACGGCAGCGCCCTTATCCAGCAGATTCAGCAGCTGCTCCAGCAGGAGCCGCTGTTCAGCGGCAAACCGCTGCTGCGGGTGCACCCGGACGACCTGGCCCGCGTCGAAGAGATGCTCGGCGCCACCCTTAACCTGCACGGCTGGCGCCTGCGCGGCGATCCGGCCCTGCACCGGGGCGGCTGTAAAGTCGCCGCCGACGAAGGCGATCTCGATGCCAGCCTCGCCACCCGCTGGCAGGAGCTGTGTCGGCTGGCCGCGCCGGGCGTGCTCTGATGACCGCCCGTCTGACCCGCTGGCTAACGGCGCTCGACGCCTTCGAAGCCAGAATCAGCCAGCTGCCCGCCGTGCGCCGCTACGGTCGACTGACCCGCGCCACCGGCCTGGTGCTGGAGGCCACCGGTCTCCAGCTGCCGCTGGGGGCCACCTGCGTGATCGAACGCCAGCAGAACGGCGGGATCTGCGAGGTGGAGAGCGAAGTGGTCGGCTTCAACGGCCAGCGCCTGTTCCTCATGCCGCTGGAGGAGGTCGAAGGCATTGTGCCCGGCGCCCGGGTCTACGCCCGGGGCAGCGATGGGCAAAACGGCAAGCAGCTGCCGCTCGGCCCGGCGCTGCTCGGCCGGGTGCTGGACGGCAGCGGCAGGCCGCTTGACGGCCTCCCCGCCCCGGATAGCGGCGAAACCGGGACGCTGACCAGCGCGCCGTTTAACCCGCTGCAGCGCACGCCCATCGAAGAGGTGCTCGACACCGGGGTGCGGGCTATCAACGCCCTGCTCACCGTCGGGCGCGGCCAGCGCATGGGGCTGTTCGCCGGCTCCGGCGTCGGCAAAAGCGTGCTGCTGGGGATGATGGCCCGCTACACCCGCGCCGACGTGATCGTCGTCGGCCTGATCGGCGAGCGCGGCCGCGAGGTGAAGGATTTTATCGAGAATATTCTCGGCGCAGAAGGCCGGGCCCGCTCGGTAGTGATCGCCGCGCCGGCGGACGTCTCGCCCCTGCTGCGGATGCAGGGCGCGGCCTACGCCACGCGCATCGCCGAAGATTTCCGCGACCGGGGCCAGCACGTCCTGCTGATCATGGACTCGCTGACCCGCTACGCTATGGCCCAGCGCGAAATCGCGCTGGCTATCGGCGAGCCGCCGGCCACCAAAGGCTACCCGCCCTCGGTATTCGCCAAACTGCCGGCGCTGGTAGAGCGCGCGGGCAACGGCATCAGCGGCGGCGGCTCGGTTACCGCCTTCTATACCGTGCTGACCGAAGGCGACGACCAGCAGGATCCGATTGCCGACTCGGCGCGGGCGATCCTCGACGGCCACGTGGTGCTCTCGCGCCGCCTGGCGGAGGCCGGACACTATCCGGCTATTGATATTGAGGCGTCGATCAGCCGGGCAATGACCGCCCTGATAAGCGACGCGCACTATGCGCAGGTCCGGCAGTTCAAGCAGCTGCTCGCCAGCTTCCAGCGCAACCGCGATCTGGTCAGCGTCGGCGCCTACGCCCGGGGCAGCGATCCGACGCTGGATCGCGCCATCGCCCTCTGGCCGCAGCTGGAGCAGTTTTTACAGCAGGGCATCTTCGAGCAGGCGGACTTCGGCGCCTCGCTGCAGGCCCTTGACCAGATTTTCCCGGCTGTCCGATAGCCGCAGAGGAGTCCTATGACGCAACATGGCGCACTGAATACCCTGAAGACGCTGGCCGAGCAGGAGGTGGACAGCGCCGCCCGCCTGCTCGGCGAGATGCGCCGGGGCTGCCAGCAGGCCGAGGAGCAGCTGACCATGCTGATGAACTATCAGCTTGAGTACCAGACCGGTCTCAACGGCGATATGGCGCAGGGCATCGCCAGCCTGCGCTGGCAGAACTACCAGCAGTTTATCCAGACCCTGGAGACCGCCATCGAACAGCACCGCCGACAGCTGATCCAGTGGCAGAACAAGGTCGAGCAGGCGCTCGGCGCCTGGCGCGAGAAAAAACAGCGCCTGCAGGCCTGGCAGACGCTGCAGGAGCGGCAGGCCAGCGCCGCCCGGCTGGCGGAAAACCGCCTCGATCAGAAAAAAATGGACGAGTTCGCCCAGCGGGCCGGACAGAGGAAACCCGAATGATTACGCTTGCCACTCTCCGCACTTCTGACGCAGCGCTGCCCGGCGGGAGCGGGCGCGCCGAGCCCGGCGACGCCGCAGACGGCTTTCTGGCGCTGCTCGGCGACGCGCTCGCCGCCGGCGCGGACAAAAAATCGCCGCTGAAGGGCAAACTGCTTCCCGTTGACGATAGCGCCGTCGGGCGGCGGACCGCGGACGACGAGAAGCCGGCCCTGACCGCCGCTCTGCCCCTGCCGCGATCCCTGACGCCCGCGGCGGCGGCAGGCGAGCGGGCGGAGAAGACAAGTCCGGCCGATAAGCCCGGGGACGACGGCGACCCGGCGGCGGCGCTGGGCGCCCTGCTGGCCATGCTGCCGCAGGTCACCCAGCCGCCCGCGCAGGCTCACGCCGGCCGGGCCGCCGTCAGCGCCGCGCCGCCTGCGGGCGGCGGCCGGAGCACCGGGACAGAACGCCCGGCGGACGCGCTTCCCCTCGCCGCCGCTGCCGCCGCACCCGCCGGACAGCAGGCGCCCGTCCCCGATGCAGACGCGCGGCCGATTGCCATTCAGCCGGCCGCCGCGCCCGCGCCGGCTGCCGCCGATATCAGCCCCGCCGCCGCACCGCCGGCGCCGGTTATCAGCGCCGCGACGGCGACGGTCAATACGCATCCGGTGGTCACGGTCAACGCCCAGCTCGGCACCCCGGAGTGGCAGCAGAGCGTCAGCCAGCACATTACCCTGTTTACCCGCCAGGGGCAGCACAGCGCCGAGCTGAAGCTGCATCCGCAGGATCTGGGCCAGGTGACCATCAGCATGAAGGTGGAGGATAACCAGGCCCAGCTGCAGATGGTTTCCGGCCACGGCCACGTGCGCGCCGCGCTGGAGGCCGCTCTGCCCCAGCTGCGCAGCCAGCTCGCCGACAGCGGTATCCAGCTCACCCAGAGCAGCATCAGCAGCGATGCCTCCGGCGGTCAGCAGCAGTCTGCCTTTCAGCAGCCCCCGCAGCCGCATTTCACTAAAGGAAACGGCTTCACTGCCGATGATAGCGCTGCGGCCCCGGGTGAAGAGAGCCTGAGCGCGCCCGCCGCGCTGCAGCTGCGCGCCCGCGGCGACGGCGCCGTCGACACTTTCGCCTAACGCCCGAGGTAAGGCGATTATTCCCGCCTTTTCCGCGCTTTGCGCGCGGGGTAAGGCGGGATAATGCCCCGATAAGCCTAAAGGAAAAACCTAACCCATGACTGACTCCGCGATTGCTAAGAAAAGCAGACGCCAAATCTGGATCCCGCTGCTGGTACTGGTCGCGCTGCTGGCCTGCGCCGCGGCGGGCTATGCCTGGTGGCGGCTGCAGCACCAGCCCGCCGCCGAAGCGAGCAAAGCCCCGCCGCCGCCCGCCGCGCCGGTGTTCTGGGCGCTGGATACCTTTACCGTTAACCTCGGCGACGCCGACCGGGTGCTCTATATCGGCATCACCCTGCGCCTGAAGGACGAGGCGACCCGCGCGCGGATGAATGAATACCTGCCGGAGGTGCGCAGCCGCCTGCTGCTGCTGTTCTCCCGCCAGGACGCGACGCAGCTCGCCTCCGACACCGGCAAGCAGAAGCTGGTGGAGGCTATCAAGCAGACGCTGGCCGCGCCGCTGGTGCCGGGTCAGCCGAAGCAGGATGTGACCGACGTGCTCTACACTGCCTTTATTCTGCGGTAGCCGTATGGGTGACAACATTCTTTCCCAGGCGGAGATCGACGCCCTGCTCAACGGCGACGGCGACCGGGGCGATGAGCCGCAGGCCGCCGCTATCGGCGACGATCTCGTTCGTCCCTACGATCCCAACACCCAGCGCCGCGTGGTGCGCGAGCGTCTGCAGGCGCTGGAGATTATTAACGAGCGCTTTGCCCGCCACTTCCGCATGGGGCTGTTTAACCTGCTGCGCCGCAGCCCGGATATTACCGTCGGGGCAATTAAGATCCAGCCGTACCACGAGTTCGCCCGCAACCTGCCGGTGCCGACCAACCTCAACCTCATCCACCTCAAGCCGCTGCGCGGCACCGGGCTGTTTGTCTTTTCCCCGGGGCTGGTATTTATCGCCGTCGATAACCTGTTCGGCGGCGACGGGCGCTTCCCGACCAAAGTGGAGGGACGCGAATTTACGCCCACCGAGCAGCGGGTGATCCACCGCATGCTCAAGCTGGCGCTGGAGGGCTACAGCGACGCCTGGAAGGCGATCAATCCGCTGGAGGTAGAGTACGTCCGCTCCGAGATGCAGGTGAAATTCACCAACATCACCACCTCGCCGAACGATATCGTGGTCAACACGCCGTTTCACGTCGAGATCGGCAACCTGAGCGGCGAGTTCAACATCTGCCTGCCGTTCAGCATGATCGAGCCGCTGCGCGAGCTGCTGGTCAACCCGCCGCTGGAGAACTCCCGCCGCGAGGATCAGCACTGGCGCGAAAACCTGGTGCGCCAGGTGCAGCACTCGGAGCTGGAGCTGGTGGCCAACTTTACCGACATCTCGCTGCGGCTGTCGCAGATCCTGACCCTGAAGCCCGGCGACGTGCTGCCCATCGACAAGCCGGAGCGCATCATCGCCCACGTCGACGGCGTGCCGGTGCTGACCAGCCAGTACGGCACCGTCGGCGGCCAGTACGCCCTGCGGGTCGAGCACCTGATTAACCCGATACTGAATTCCCTGAACGAGGACCCGCCCAAATGAGCGACATCAATAACCCCTCTGATGCCAATAGCGGAGACGATGCCAATAGCGGCAACATGGACGACCTGTGGGCAGAGGCGCTGAACGAGCAGAAATCCTCCGGCGAGAAGAGCGCGGCGGATGCGGTGTTCCAGCAGCTCGGCGGCGGCGACGTCAGCGGTACGCTGCAGGATATCGACCTGATCATGGATATTCCGGTCAAGCTGACCGTTGAGCTGGGCCGCACCCGGATGACCATCAAGGAGCTGCTGCGCCTGACCCAGGGCTCGGTGGTCTCGCTGGACGGGCTGGCGGGCGAACCGCTGGATATCCTGATCAACGGCTATCTGATAGCCCAGGGTGAAGTGGTGGTGGTCGCCGACAAGTACGGCGTGCGCATCACCGACATCATCACCCCGTCCGAACGCATGCGCCGCCTGAGCCGCTAACGTGAAGCCGCAGATCGCCGTCGCGCAGAGCGCCAGCGCTCCCTCACCCGCCGCACCGCTGATGGAAGTCAGCGGCGCGCTGCTGGGCATTATTCTGCTGATCCTCGCCGCCGGATGGCTGGCGAAGCGCGTCGGCATCGGCGGCGCCCGCCGCGGCGGCCAGAAAGGGCTGAAGGTCAGCGCCAGCGCGGCGCTGGGGCAGCGCGAGCGGGTGGCTATCGTTGACGTCGACGGCGCGCGGCTGGTGCTCGGCGTTACCGCCCAGCAGATCACCCTGCTGCACACCCTGCCGCCGGCGGCGGAGCCGGAAGGGGAGGCGGCGCCCGCGCCGGCGGATTTCGCCGCGCTGATGAAATCGCTGCTGAAAAAGCCGGGGAGAGGGTCATGAGACGTTTAACATGGGCTGCGGCCACACTGCTGCTGTCGCCCGCGGCTTTCGCCCAGCTGCCGGGGCTGGTGAGTCAACCGCTGCCGGGCGGCGGCGAGAGCTGGTCGCTGCCGGTGCAGACGCTGGTGTTTATCACCTCCCTGACCTTTATTCCCATTGTGCTGCTGATGATGACCAGCTTTACCCGCATCATCATTGTCTTCGGCCTGCTGCGCAACGCGCTGGGCACCGCCTCGGCGCCGCCCAACCAGGTGCTGCTGGGGCTGGCGCTGTTTCTGACCTTTTTTATTATGTCGCCGGTGCTGGATAAGATTTACGCCGACGCCTACCAGCCGTTCAGCGAAAATAAAATCTCGATGGAAGAGGCGTTTGACCGGGGCGCGAAGCCGCTGCGCGAATTTATGCTGCGCCAGACCCGCGAAGCGGACCTGGCGCTGTTTGCCCGCCTGGCCAATACGCCGCCGATAGCGGGGCCGGAAGTCGTCCCGATGCGTATTCTGCTCCCCGCCTACGTCACCAGCGAGCTGAAAACCGCCTTCCAGATTGGCTTCACTATCTTTATTCCCTTCCTGATCATCGATCTGGTGGTGGCCAGCGTGCTGATGGCCCTGGGGATGATGATGGTGCCCCCGGCGACCATCGCCCTGCCCTTTAAGCTGATGCTGTTCGTGCTGGTGGACGGCTGGCAGCTGCTGGTGGGCTCGCTGGCGCAAAGTTTTTACAGCTAAGGAGCACCCGATGACACCCGAATCCGTCATGCTCATGGGCACCGAGGCGATGAAAGTCGCCCTCGCGCTGGCGGCGCCGCTGCTGCTGGTGGCGCTGGTCACCGGCCTGCTGATCAGCATCCTGCAGGCGGCGACGCAGATAAACGAAATGACCCTGTCGTTTATCCCCAAAATCGTCGCCGTGTTCGTGGCGATGGTGGTCGCCGGGCCGTGGATGCTGAACCTGCTGCTCGATTACGTGCGCACCCTGTTCAGCAACCTGCCCTACATCATCGGCTGATCGTGATCCAGCTCACCAGCGACCAGTGGCTGCACTGGGTAAGCCTCTACTTCTGGCCGCTGCTGCGCATCCTGGCGCTGATCGCCACCGCGCCGATCCTCAGCGAAAAGTCGGTGCCGAAGCGGGTTAAGCTGGGGCTTGGGGTGCTGATCGCGGTTATCGTCGCGCCGTCGCTGCCCGCAACGGACGTGACGATTTTTTCCGGTAACGCCCTGTGGCTCGCCCTGCAGCAGATCCTGATTGGCACCCTGATTGGCTTCACCATGCAGCTGGCCTTTGCCGCCGTGCGCACCGCCGGGGAGCTTATCGGCCTGCAGATGGGCCTGTCGTTTGCCACCTTCGTCGATCCCGGCAGCCACCTCAGTATGCCGGTGCTGGCGCGGATTATGGATCTGCTGGCGCTGCTGCTGTTCCTGACATTTAACGGCCACCTGTGGCTTATCTCGGCGCTGGTCGATACCTTCCACACCCTGCCGGTCGGCGGCAACCCGCTTAATGCCAACGCCTTTATGGCGCTGACCCGCACCGGAGGACTCATCTTTCTCAACGGCCTGATGCTGGCGCTGCCGGTGATCACCCTGCTGCTGACCCTCAACCTCGCCCTCGGCATGCTCAACCGCATGGCTCCCCAGCTGTCGGTCTTCGTGATTGGCTTTCCGATAACCCTCACCGTCGGCATTATTTTAATGGCGGCGCTGATGCCGCTGATTGCCCCCTTTTGCGAGCATCTGTTTAGCGAGCTCTTTAACCTTCTCGCCGATATTATTGGCGAACTGGCGAAATAGCCAACACCCCATTATTCACAGGGTTAACCTGAGGTAATTCTCAAAATAAATCCGCCCGTCTCCCTGGCGCGTTAATGCTGACGCCTGACGCGCGCATTTCGCCACCGCGGCGCGCCCGGCGGCCAAAATACTTTGGGATAATTCCTGGCAAATTGCCCCACGCTTTACGGGATAGTGAAGTCAGTGGATTGTGTTCTTTAAACTTTTTGGCTTTTAACCATTTTATCAATAAGACACAGGCGAACTTTGGGTTAAATTTCGGCACTCATCGTGAGAGGATATGCCATGTCAATGATTATTATGGATCTCTGCAGCTATACCCGGGTTGGGTTAAGCGGATATCTGGTAAATCGGGGAGTAAAGCGACGGGACATTCGCTATGTGGAGCGCGTTAGCGGTCTGCACAGCGCCTGTAAGCTCAAGGCCCCTTCCGTGGTATTTATTAATGAAGACTGTTTTATTCATCATCAGCAGCGCAGTCAGCTTATTCGCCAGATCATTACTGAGCAGCGCGATACGCTATTTATTGTCTTTATGTCGATTGCCAATGTCCATTTCGATGCTTATTTATTGGTCAGAAAAAACTTACTCATCAGTTCAAAATCCATCAAGCCGGCATCGCTGGACACCATCCTCGCCGGATATTTAAAAACCAGCGCCATTGCGCTGCATAAAATCAATATTCCGACGCTGACCCTCAGCCGCACCGAATCCGATATGCTGAAAATGTGGATGGCCGGTAAAGATACGATTCAGATTTCGGACTTGCTCAATATTAAGGCAAAGACCGTCTCATCCCATAAAGGCAATATTAAGCGGAAAATTAAAACCCATAATAAGCAGGTTATTTATCACGTCGTCAGGCTGGCGGAAAACGTGACTAACGGCATCTTCGTCAATATGCGCTAAGAGAGACTGGCGGACCGGCCGCCAGTACCCTGAAACCTACTCGGCTTTCTCGACGAAAACGCCGTCGGCGTGGCCAATTTCGTTAAAGAACCAGATCCCCAGCGGATAATCCTCCAGCGATACCAGGTACATAACGCCCTCATTGAACGGCTCTACCGCCAGCACCACGCCAGGCCGGCGCGGGCCGCCGTCGGTTTTGACCGTGACGCGATCGTTAACTTGCATAACTGTTCTCCTGTCTTTCACTTCCAGCCAGTGTAGAACAAAACCCGCCCGCCGGGCAGCGTCCGGCCGTTAACTGCTGCTTTTCTCAGCCGCCAGCCGCACCGGGCACGCCGCGCCCGCCCCGCGACGCCCCTGGACCGCGCTCTTCGCCAGCAGCGCGACCACGGCAATGGCCGCCGGGATCCCCAGCAGCAGGAATACCGCGCTGAAGCTGAGGTTGAGGGCTATCATTTCCGCCCCGGCAAAGGCGCTGAGTATCGCCCCCAGCCGCCCCACGCCGTGCATCCAGCTGGAGCCGGTGGCCCGCGCCTGGGTGGGATAGAAGCGGGCCGACAGCGCGTTCATCCCGGTATTGGCCCCGCTCAGGCAGCCGCCGCTGACGAAGGCCACCAGGCAGATGCCGATAAAGCTTCCCGAGGCGAATCCGAGGGCAACGGTGAACAGGCCGCCGACGGTGTAAATAAGGCCCAGCGCGCGGTCGGGATTGACGCGGTCCATCAGCCAGCCCGCAAACAGCGAGCCGAGAGTGCCTCCGGCCTGGTAAAGTGCGGTCATCACCGCCGCCTCGCTGACGCTCAGCCCCACCTCGCGAACCAGCGTCGGCAGCCAGCTGCCGAGCAGGTAGACGAGGAAAAGCCCCATAAAGTAGACCACCCACAGCATCAGGGTGCCGAAGCGGTACTCGCGGGAGAGCACGATCCCGACCGCGCTCTTTACCACCGTCGGTTCCGGCATCGCGAACTGCGCGTCGGCGGCAATCTGGCCGGGATAGAGGCGCTGGAGAATGCGCCGGATGCGCGCGGCGGGGGCGCCTTTAATGACGAGAAAGCGCACCGACTCCGGCAGCCAGATAATCAGCACCGGGGCAAACAGCAGCGGTAAAATGCCCCCCAGCGCCATCAGCGAATGCCAGCCGTAGCGCGGGATCAGCCAGGAGGCGGTAAAGCCTCCCACCGCCGCGCCGAAGGTGAAGCCGCAAAAAATCAGGGTGATCAGAAACGAGCGCCGCCGCTCCGGGGCGTACTCCGACACCAGCGTACTGATGTTGGGCATCGCCGCCCCGAGGCCGAGCCCGGTCATAAAGCGGAAAAACACCATCTGCTCAACGTGTTGCGAAAAGGCGGTCGCGATGGTCCAGAAGCCGAAAAAGAAGACGCTGTTGACGATGATTTTCTTGCGTCCCAGCCGGTCGGCCAGCGGGCCTGAGAGCATCGCCCCCAGCGCCAGGCCCACCAGCGCCGCGCTGATGATAAAGCCGAGTTCATAATGGGCGACGCCCCACTCCTGCTGCAGCGAGGGCGCGATAAACCCCATGATGGCAATATCAAACCCGTCGAGAGCGATCACGCAGAAGCCGAGAAAGACGATCAGCTTCTGGTAGCGGCTCAGCGGCAGGGTGTTGATTAACGTTCTGACGTCAAGGCAGTGATTCTGTGGCATAGACGCTCCTCAGCGGACAGAATGCAGACAGGCGCGGGCGGCGTCGGCAAGCCGCCGGGCGCGAACCCGGGCCGGCAGTTTTCCCAGTTCGCCGCCGAGCGGCACCTCCACGGAAACCGGCAGCCCGGCGGGCAGCGCCCGCAGCAGGCCGTGCAGGTCGAGCCCGCCTTCGCCGGGGACCATCCGCGCCCCGCGCGCCTGGACGATCAGCGCCGCTTCGCTTTCCGGCGGCTGTGCGGGCGCGTCGCACAGCTGCATATAGTTCAGGGCCGACGCCGGCACGGCGGCGAGGCTCTCCAGGGTTTCTCCGGCGCGCCAGAAGTGCAGTGCGTCCACCAGGATGCCGACATCATCGCGGCCGCTGGCGCGGATCAGCGCCAGCGCCTGCGCCAGATTGCGCACGCTGGTCCACGGCATTGGCTCAAGGTTCATGGTCAGACCGTGCGCCCGTCCGGCCTCCGCCAGCCGCGCAAGGTTGTCGGCGGCGCGCGGCGCGTCAGGATCGTTACCGGCCACCAGCACCTGGGCTGCGCCCAGCCGCCGGGCGGTATCGAGAAACAGCTGCATCCGGTCGTCGAGGCGAAAATCCGGGACCAGACGGACAATCTCCACGTCGGAGACGCCGATGCCGGTTTCGCGCAGGGCGGCGAGCGTATCGCGCACCGCAGCGGTATCGCCGAGCATGTCATAGTCCGGATCGGCCGGCGTCGCCGGCAGCAGGCGCAGGCCAACGTGGGTATAGCCGGCCCCGGCCGCGATCCGCACCTGTTCAGGCGGCGGCACATCAAGCGTCGTCAGGGCGGCAAGAGACAAAATTCGGTTCGTCATAGCGTACTCCGGTGCGTTGTTGTAGGGTCAGGCAGTGCGGCCGCGGCACCCGGCCGCAACCGCTTTGCCCACCAGGTAACCAAAGGTCATCGCCGGCCCGAGGGTAATACCGCCGCTGGGATAGTAGCCGCGCATCACGCTCGCCATGTCGTTGCCCACGGCATACAGACCGTTAACGGGGCGCTGCCCGGCGTCCAGCACCCTCGCCGCGTCGTCGGTCACCAGCCCGCTGAAGGAGCCGAGAGAGCCGGGCAGAATGCGCACGGCGTAAAACGGCGCCTCGCTGAGCCTGCCGAGCGTCACGCCGCCGTCGCCCTGCGCCCGATTATAGGCGGACGCGCCGCGCTGAAAGTCCGGATCTTCCCCGCGGTCCGCGAAGCCGTTAAAGCGGCTGACGCTGTCGCGCAGGCCGGCGGCGTCGATGCCGCAGCGTTCGGCCAGCCCCTCGAGGGTGTCCGCGCTCTGCAGGTAGCCGGTGCGCAGCCACGCCTGCGGCGAGAAGGGAAAGGGTCGCGCATGCCCGAGACCGTAGCGGCGCAGCGCCCGGCTGTCCGCCAGCAGCCACGCCACCGGCGTCTCGCCCGCCGGCGTCGCCGCCAGCAGCGCGGCAATAAAGTCGTGATACGAGTCGGCCTCATTGACGAAGCGCCTGCCGTCCGGCAGCACCGCCATAAAGCCGGGCTTGGCCCGCTCCACCAGGTGCGGGAACACCAGCTGCTGCCCGCTGGCAAGGGTCACCCGCGAGACCGGCGCCCAGGCCATCGGGTTTTTCAGCGTGTCGTCGAACTGCCCGCCGGCCGCCTCGCCCAGGCGAATGCCGTCCCCCTGATTGACCGGCGGCGCCGCCGAGAAGTGGCCGTAGCCGCCCGGAGCGTGGGGGACCTGCTGCGCCAGCCGCGCGCGGTCGTGGGGAAAGCCGCCGCAGGCGAGGACCACCGCCCGGGCGCTGACCTGCACCTCGCCGTCATCGCTGCGCAGCACGGCCCCGCGGACGCCGCGCTCATCGCGGAGCAGGCGCTGCGCCGGGGCGTTGAGCTGAAACTGCACGCCCGCATCGAGGGCCGAGCGCAGCAGACGGGCCACCAGCGCGTTGCCGTTGACCAGATGCTGCCCGCGCCCCGCCCGCAGGTGCTGCCAGCCGTGGCGCAGCAGGCGCCGCGAGGCGTACAGCGCCGAACGCGGCGAGCGGGTGGCGTTAAAAAAGTGGGCCATGTCGCTGCCGCCGGCGATGCCCATCCCGGCGAGGCTGATGACCTCCAGGGGCGGACGCAGGCGGTGCAGCCAGTCGCCGAGCAGACGGCCGTCGAACGGTTTCGCGGTCACGGAGCGTCCGCCCGCCGCGCAGCCGGGCGAGCTGTGGAAATCCGGCATCCGGGTACCGGAGAGAAACTGCACCGCGGTGTGGCGGCGGAAAAACTCCACCATCTCCGGACCGTGCCGCAGAAAGGCGCGCAGCCGGGTATCGGCGGGCTGGCCGCCCATTTCGTGCTGCAGGTAGGCCAGCGGCGCCTCCGGCGGCTCGTCGAAGCCCTCCTCCTTCGCCAGCGGATTGCGGGGGATCCACAGCCAGCCGCCGGACCAGGCGCTGGTGCCGCCGAGGGTCGAGGCTTTCTCCGCCACCAGCACCGTCGCCCCGCCCTGCGCCGCCGTGACGGCGGCGGAGAGCCCCGCCGCGCCGGAGCCGATGACCAGCATATCAACCGTTATCTGCCCGCGCATCGGCCGCTCCTTACTGCAGGGGAGAAAAGTCGGTCGGGCGCATCAGCACCGACTCCAGGCGCTCGACCGCCGCCAGTTCGCGATTTTTCCGCGAAAAGGTCAGCCAGCGCTCGTCCTGCGCCATGCGCGCGCGGCGCTCCATCCGGTCATCGAGACTCTCATAGGCCCAGATGTGCACCACCTGGTTGACCACGCCAATCTCGGTAAAGAAGAAACCGATCAGCGTCCCGAGATGCTCGGTCTGCACCGCATAGGCGTCGCTTTTGTACAGCGCCAGCCAGTCGGCCATTTTCAGCGGATTGATGGTATAGGTGCGTTTTTCATAGATCATGGGTATCTCCTGATTACAGTGAATGCTGCTGCGCCATATGGGCAGCGGAAAGGTAGCCAAAGGTCAGCGCCGGACCGAGGGTAATGCCGGGGCCGGGATAGGTGCCCGCCATCATCGAGTCCATGTCGTTGCCGACGGCGTAGAGTCCCGGAATCGGCGCGTTCTGCTGGTTGAGCACCTGGGCGTGGCCGTTAGTGACCAGCCCGCGCGAAGTGCCGAGATCGCCGGTGTAGAGCGTGACCGCGTAAAACGGCGCTTCGCGCAGCGGCGCATTGCAGGTGTTGGGCCGGTGCCCCGGATCGCCCAGCGCCCGGTTGTAGCTGTTGCCGCCTTTGCCGAACTCGCCGTCAACGCCGCTTTCGGCATCGCGGTTGTAGCGCGCGACCGTGTCCGTCAGCTGCTGCGGATCCAGCCCCAGCTGTCCGGCCAGCGCCGCCAGTGAATCGGCCTGGTGCAGATAGCCCGCTTCCACCAGCGCCCGGTTGTTGACCGGCGCGGGCCGCGCCAGCCCCAGGCCGTAGCGGCGCATGGCGACGGCGTCGCAGATCAGGTAGCAGGGCGCATTGTCCGGGCTCTGCTGCATAGCGCTGGCGAAGTGGTGGTAGGAGTTGGACTCGTTGACGAAGCGCACCGCGCCCTGGTTAACGGCAATCACGCCCGGCTTGGCCCTGTCGGTCACCAGATGCGGGAAGCGCTCCTCGCTGCCGTCGGCGCGGCGCAGCACCGACACCGGCGCCCAGAAGAAATTCGACGGCAGCGCCGCCCCCTCCTGCGCCTGCACCGCCGCCGCCAGGCGCAGGGCCGCGCCGTCGTTGGTCGGCGGCGACATGGTGTAGTGCTCCCCGGTGCGGGGGCGAAACTGCGCCGCCAGCTCGCCGGCGGCAAAGCCGCCCGCCGCCAGCACCACGCCGCAGCGGGCGTGCAGCGTGCGGGTTTCGCCGCCCTGCTCCACGGTCACGCCGGTGATGCGCCCCTCGTCGGCGATCAGATCCAGCACGTTGACCCCCAGCTCCAGGGCCATGCCTTTCTCAAAGGCCAGCGCCGCCATGCGGGCGATCAGGGCGTTGCCCATCGCCAGCCGGGTGCCGCGCGGGTATTTAAGACGGTCGCGGCCAAAGCGCAGCAGCAGGCGGCTGCACCAGACAAAGGAGCGCAGGGAGCGGCGCATATCGAGGAAGTGCTGAATATCGACCCGGTTGACCATCATGCCGCCAAACAGCAGCATCCCCGGCGGCGGCGAGCGCAGGTCGCGAAAGCGCGCCCCGAGGCGGCGGCCGTCAAACTCCACGACCTCCAGCGCCCGGCCGACGTCGACGGCGCCGGGTTCGTCCGGGTAGTAGTCCGGCGACAGCGGACGCAGGCTGTACTTCACCGCGCCCTCTTTTTCCAGAAAGGCCAGCGCCTCGCGCCCGGAGGTGATAAAGGCATCGACCACTTCCGGGCGGTAATTCTCCGCCCCGATGATGGTCTGCAGATAGGTTTGCATCGCCTCCGGCGAGCCGCTTTTGTTCTGCGCCCGCGCCTGGTCGCTGTCGTTGATCCACACCGCGCCGCCGGAGATGGCCGAGGTACCGCCGAACTGCGGCGCTTTCTCCAGCATCAGCACCGACAGCCCCTTGCAGCAGGCGGTGACCGCCGCGGCAAAGCCCGCCGCGCCGCTGCCGATCACGATAACGTCCCAGCTTTTCATGCCGCGTCCTCCGACGGCGGCGGCATGGCGCCGATAAACTCGCCCATCAGCGTCATCTGCGCGAGGGCCATCTCCGGCCCGGTCTGCACCGCGCAGCCGCGGCTGCGGGCATACTCCAGCAGCGGGGTCATCACCGGGGCGGTGACCACGTCGGCCACGTGCGTGCCCGCATTGAGCGTGCCGAGCAGCGCTTCCGGCAGCGGCAGCGCGTCGAAGCCCGTCATTCCGGCCGGCGAACCGTTGACCAGCAGGTCGACGCCGGCCAGCGTCTGCGGCAGCCCGCCGAGCTGCACCGCCGGGAAGTGCTGCGCCAGCCGGTCATGCAGGCGCCGCTGCATATCGGGCTGGGCATCGTACAGCGCCAGCCCGGCAATGCCCGCCTCGCACAGCGCCCAGGCGATGGCGCTGCCGACGCCGCCGCAGCCGCAGAGCAGCGCCCGCCGTCCGACGGCCTGCCAGCCGTGGGCCCGGGCGGCCATTAAAAAACCGGTGCCGTCCAGCATATCGCCCTGCAGGCGGCCGTCCGGCAGCCGGCGAATGACATTCACGGCGCCGAGATGCTGCGCTCTCGGCGTCAGGCTGTCCACCAGCCCGGCGGCGCGCTGCTTGTGCGGCACCGTTACCAGCACCCCGCTCATATTGTGCATACCGCGCAGCGCCTGCAGGTAGCCGGCAACAGCCTCCGGCGCAATATCGACCGGGATCATAACGCTGTCTATCTGCCGCTCGGCGAAATAGCGGTTGAAGTTATCCGGCGATTTCACCTGCGCAATCGGGTGGCCGATAACGGCAACAACCTGAGTGGATCCGCTGACCATATTCACACCTCATTTGTTAATACAATGTTGTGGAAGTATTTCAGCGGAAGTTGAGAGCGACAACGCAGAATCCCGCACAGACGCTTGTTAATCGCCATTACGCTGCGATAATCGCACTCCTTGAGCCGATATGTTGCAAAAGTGTGATCTGATATGCAAAACAGCGTTCATCAGCGAGACTTAATTGTGGGGCTGCAAAAAGGCCTCGCCATCATCCAGCTCTTCTCGAAAGCCTTTCCGCGCCTGACGGTGCCGCAGGTAGCGAAAATGAGCGGCCTGACGCCCAGCGCCGCCCGCCGCTTTCTGCTCACACTGCTGCACGAGCGCTATCTGCAGACCGACGGCCGCCACTACTGGCTGACGCCGAGAACCCTGCGGCTGGGGCAGGCGTATGTCGACTCCGCCCGCTTTCCCCGCATGGTGCGCCCGGTCGTGGAGTACATCGCCAGCCGCACCGGCGAGCACGCTTCGGTGGGGGTGATTGACGACGATGAGCTGGTCTATATCGCCCGCAGCAAGCACACGCCGCTGAACTCCACCTCGGTGCGGCTCGGGGAGCGGGTCCCCATCTACTGCACCGCCGGCGGCCGCCTGTGGCTGGCCACGCTCAGCGAGCCGGAGTGCGAGGCGGTGCTTAAGCGCATTCACCGCGAACGGCGCACGCCCTACACCATCACCGATATACCGGCGCTGATGGAAAAAATCGACGAGGTGCGCGCGCTGGGATACGCATGCATTGAGAAGGAGTTTGAGGTAGATATGCTGGTGGTGGCGGTGCCGCTCAGCGACCGGGAGGGAGAATACTGGGGCGCGCTGAGCCTCACCAGCCACCAGTCGCGCACCACGATGGAGGCGCTGTGTGGCGATCATCTGGATCTGCTCTACAGCGCCCGGGAGATGCTGGCGGTTTAAGCCAGCGCGGAATTACTGCTCCGTCAGCTCAAGATCGGCAATCACCGGCAGGTGATCGCTGGCGGCGGACCAGGTAAAGCTGGCGGAGTCCTGCGGGATCTCAATCTTCTTCACGTTCCACTTCTGGCCCTTGAAGGTAAAGATGTGGTCGAGATCGATAGCCGGATTCACCGCCGGCCAGGTGCGGTAATCGGTGCCCTGCTTCTCAACCGGATTAAAGAAGTAGCGGATTTCGCGCAGCGGCTGCTCGTCGCGGGTAGAGTTGAAGTCCCCGGCGAGAATTTTTATCGATGAAGCAATGTCCTTAAAGTCGGAAGGCGCATCGCCGATGCTGAGATCGAGCAGATAGCGGGCCTGCATCAGGCGCACTGCCGGATCTTTTTGCCAGTCGAGATGGGCCGCCATGACCACTACCGGTGAGTCAAAGCCCGGCACCTTCACCTGCGCCATCAGGGTCGCGCGCTGCTCGGCCTGGCCGGAAGGGAGCTTCACCACCTGGCTATGTTCGATAGGATAGCGCGAGAGCACGCCGACGCCGTACTCGCCGCCGTCAAAATCCAGCGCTTTACCGAAGGCATAGTGCATGTGGTTGGCGTCGGCAATCTCTTTAAGCTGATCGACTTTCTTGCTGCGGGCGGTTTTATTGTCGATTTCGACCACGGTAATAATATCGGCATTAATATTTTTTACCGCCTGATTAAGCGCGGTGAAATCGGTAACGTTGCCGGAGGCGTCATTTTTACCGATGTTATAGGTGGCGATTTTTAAATGCGGTTTCTTCTGCTGATAGACTTTATTCGGTACACCACCTTTCTGAACGGAGAGTATTTCGTTCCCCGCCAGCGGCTCACCGGCCTGAGAGGCAAAAGAGAGGAAAGAAAGGCTCATCAGGGTCAGTGCGACTGTTTTTTTCATAGAATACTCGATGCGGTTAGTCATAAACGGCAGGGAGTGTAGCGAAAGCAGCAATAAACTATTGTGACCGATTGCACAACCTTTTCTCGCGACGAAAATTAAGTCCGGAGATCGTTATCAGCTTGTCAACTTATTGATAATGGAAGATTTAAATTGTAGCGCACGCCTGGCGTTAATGTGCAGCAGAGACAACCTGTTTTACGCCAAATACATTAACTTCATGAATGATTCAAATAAAAAAAAACCGACCGCGAATGCAGTCGGTGTGAAACTTACAGTAGCAAAATTGCTTGAAAATTCGTTACATCGGGAAAAAACGATGTAGCAAGACTGTATAGGTAAGCGAATTATATAACAAGCCCTTTTTATAAGTTAAATGAATACATTTAAGAACTTTCTACTATATAGACCGCATTTTCTAAGCATTTTAGACTGATATAAGATCGTACACCAGCATTACACCTCATCCACATCGCGGCAACACACCTTATTGCGCCCCGATGCCTGGCCCGTCAGCGGCGCGTTTTGGGCCCCCACCGACCGTGACCCGATACCATAACAGTCCTGCTCATCGCTGCCGCCGGGCGCAGGAGATAGCCGCCCTCAGGAAGGCGATGAACTTATTTCACAGGAGATATCGCAGCTGAGTTCAGTGCGCGAAGGTCGCGGAAACGCCCGGTCTGAACCGGGCGCCGGGTCAGGTCTCCTGCCGGACGCGCTTGTCGCCCGCCACGAGCTCATCCTCCCGGAAAGCCTCGCGCTTAACGCTGAAACCATCGTACCAGCGGCACTCAATCATGCCGCTGGCGTAGCCGGTGACCACCATGCTGGGGCCGCCGGTTTTCGCCTTAACTTCATCGCTGACCAAAAAGACCATCGCCGCCTCCGGTATCAGGTGAAACAGTTTCACCTTAGCCGAAGAGCGGCCACTTTGCATAACGGCAGGGACAATATTTACTTTGCCGGGCGCAGGCGCGAAATCAGGCTAACGACCCCAAGCACCACCAGTCCGAGGACGAAGCCGAATACGAGGTTAAACAGGTTAGGCGCCAGCGTTTTGACCAGCGCGCCGAAGTCTGCGGCAAAGGACTCCACCAGATGGTGCAGCGGCGCAATACCGTGAACCACGATGCCGCCGCCCACCAGGAACATCGCCAGCGTACCGACCACCGTGAGAATTTTCATCAGCCAGGGAGCGGCCACCAGCAGTATTTTGCCGACGCCTTTCGCCACCGCGCTGCTGCGCTCCGACAGCCAGTACCCCATATCGTCGAGCTTAACGATGATCCCTACCAGGCCATAGACGCCAATAGTCACCAGCACGGCGATACCGGCAAGGATGATCACCTGGTTAAGCAGCGGCGCGTCGGCCACAATGCCGAGAGTGATAGCGACAATTTCCGCCGAGAGGATAAAATCGGTGCGCACCGCGCCTTTAACTTTATCGCGCTCAAAGGCCTTCGGGTCTTTGCCTGCCACCGCCTCCAGCCGCTGCTGGCGCGCCTGCGGGTCCTCTTTATGCTTGCGCGCATGCAGGCTGTGCAGCACTTTCTCCGCCCCTTCATAGCAGAGATAGGCCCCGCCCAGCATCAGCAGCGGGGTGATAGCCCACGGAATAAAGGCGCTGATCACCAGCGCCAGCGGGACGAGGATCACCTTGTTGAGCAGCGATCCCTTCGCCACGCCCCAGACCACCGGCAGCTCGCGGTTGGCGCGCACCCCGGTCACCTGCTGAGCATTGAGCGACAGATCGTCCCCCAGCACCCCGGCGGTTTTCTTCGCCGCGACTTTTCCCATGACTGAAATATCGTCCAGCAGCGTGGCGATATCATCTAATAGCGTTAACAGACTGCTCCCGGCCAAAGTTAGGTTCCTTATTGATTTATCAGACAGAGATCGGTTTTTTTACAGTATGAAGTAAAATACGCGGCGCGCACAGGTGAGCGTAATGATGGCAGCGACAGACCGGATTAATCCGATCCCCCCGACGCCGAAATCCCCCGCATATCGATCTGCGCGCCGCCGCTGCCGCCGAAGACCCACTCCTCCAGCCGCGCAATCAGGGCGCTATCGCTCAGCCGATGCTTACCCCGCAGGGCGCACTCCCACACCACCAGCACCCGCCAGCCCTGCTCCGCCAGGCGGGCAGCGTCGCGGCGGTCGCGGCGGACGTTGGCGTCGATTTTATTCAGCCAGAACTCGCGGCGGGTGGCGGGGAGCCTGAACAGGTAGCAGTCGTGGCGGTGCCAGAAGCAGCCGTGGGTGAAGATAATGCAGCGGTACTCCGCCAGCACGAAGTCCGGACGGCCCGGCAGGGAGGCGTCCTGGACGGTATAGTCAAAGCCGGCCTCCCTCAGCAGCCCGGCGAGCCGCTTTTCAATGGCGGTATCCCGGGTGCCGATGGCGCGCATATTCTTGCTGCGCGTGGCGGAATTATGGACGTCCGCCATCGCCCTGCTCCGCCCTGCGCAGCGCCGCCGCCTGCAGAATGCGCGATTTCAGCAACTTCGCCACGGCGGCGAAAGCGGGCACCACCACCGAGTTGCCGAACTGGCGGTAGGCCTGGGTATCGGAGACCGGAATGCGGAACTGGTAGCCCTGCGGCGTTTCGAAGCCCATCAGCCGGGCGCACTCGCGCGGCGTCAGGCGACGGGGGCGGCGGCGCTGGTTGTCGGGATCGTCAAAGTGCTGTTCGCCAAGCGCCCGGTCCCAGCCGCGATCGACCAGGATCTCCGCCCCGTCCTTGTAGTAGCGCGCAGACAGCGTGCGGGCCACGCTGTCTGCCCGGGCCGGATTCACCAGGCCGTAGCCGAAGCCGTTGCCCCGCGCCTGGTGCTTTTTGGCGTAGCGGTAGAGGTACTTCCACAGCACCGGCGTGAGGATAAATTTGGCGTCCACCGTCGGCTCCAGCAGCTCGCCGAAGGTCGGGCGGCGGGCCGGATAGAGTGCCGGCAGATCCCGCAGGGTAAAGCCCCGGGCGAGGTCAAGATCGCGGCGAAAGCCGACCAGCACGATGCGCTCGCGGTGCTGGGGCAGAAAGTGCTGGCCGTCGACGATCTTCGGATCGTCCGGCCCCATCTCGGCGGCGTCGGCCACATCGTAGCCGAGATCGTCGAGGGTCTGCATGATGATGCGGAAGGTTTTGCCGCCGTCGTGACTTTTGAGGTTTTTAACGTTCTCCAGCACGAAGATGGCCGGGCGGCAGGCGTCGATGATGCGGGCAACGTCAAAAAAGAGCGTGCCCTGGGTATCGCAGGCGAAACCGTGGGCGCGGCCGAGGGCGTTCTTCTTCGACACGCCGGCCAGGGAAAAGGGCTGGCACGGGAAGCCCGCGAGCAGCACGTCGTGCCGGGGCATAACCCGGCGGATGTGCGCCGCCGCCTCGGCGTCGCTGACTTCGCCGCGGTGGCTCAGGGTAACGCTGCGAATATCCTCGTTAAACTGGTGCGCGTCCGGGTCGCAGTACCAGTTGGCGCGGTAGGTGCGCACCGCGTGCTTGTTCCATTCGCTGGTGAACACGCACTGCCCGCCGATGGCCTCGAAGCCGCTGCGGATCCCGCCGATGCCGGCGAAGAGATCGACAAAACGAAAGGCGTAATCCGGATGATGGGCGGGCGGCGCGGGCAGCAGCTGCGCCAGCCGCTGATATTCGCGCTCGCCGAGGCGGCGGTCGATTTTCCCGGTGTCGATTGCACGCTTGAGAATGGCGGGCGTCCAGTGCTGCTCGCCTGCGGCCAGCAGTTCAGCAACCAGCGTTCTGATACCGTAGATAGCCAGCAGCGGGTCAAGCAGAGCCCGGGCGTGCGCGCCATCAGGCTCAGAGCACGAGTAGGAGGCAAGGGTGTTATGCATATCGGTAACCGGTACAGTCTCTTGTTTTTGTGAGAGTACCATACTTTTCCGGCATTCGGCGGCGCAGCGCCATCGGGCTGACGCAGATAAAAAACGGGCGGCACTTTGCGGCGCCGCCCGAGGTGGGGATCGCAAGCCGGCGTCTAGCGGCGCGCCCGGCGGCGCAGCCACCAGATCACCAGCAGGATAACGATAATTACCCCGACGACCATCCCCGGCACAATCATCGGCTGCACGCGGGCCAGCAACGGCTTCGGCCCTCCGGCGCGCACCTCGCTGACGTCAGCCTCGGTGACGCTCACCGCGCTGTTGCCGTACTTCTGCAGCACGAAATTGGCGATATCGGCTACCTGCTTGTCCGTCAGCTCGCCGACGTAGGAGCCTTCGCCGAAGCCCGGCATCAGCACGTGCTTGCCGTCCGCCTGGCGATCGACGCCCAGCAGGATAGTGGCAATCAGGTTTGACGGGTTGCTCCCCGAGGTGGCGGAGTTGTTGAACAGGGAGGGATAGGCCTGATTGCGGCTGCCGCTGCCGTCCGGCTGGTGGCAGCTGGCGCAGTAACCGCTGTAAAGCGCCTCGCCGCCGTTGAGCGTGTGGTTGACGTTGGGCGGATTTGCGCCGCGCAGGTTAAGCTCGACGTTATAGTGCGGCTGCGCCGGGGCACTGCCCTCCGCGCCGCCTTTACCTTCTTCACCCTGAGCGGGCACCGTCTTCAGATAGGTCACAATCGCCCGCAGCTCCCGCTCGCTCAGGTGCTGAAAGCTGTGCTCTACGGCTTCGGCCATCGGCCCCGCCGCCTGCCCGCGGCCTGCGGCCCGGCCCGTTTTCAGGTAGTTCACCAGCTCCTGCTCACTCCAGCCGCCAATACCCGCGTGCGGATCGGAAGTGATATTGGGCGCGTACCACGAGCCCAGCTGCGCCCCCGCCAGGAAGCGGGAGTCGTCCTCCGCCATCATCACGTTGCGCGGCGTGTGGCAGGTGCCGCAGTGGGCCGCGCCCTGCACCAGCGCCGCGCCTTCGTTCCACATATCGCCCTTCGCCGGGTCCGGCGTAAAACGGGCATTGTCCAGATAGAGCAGGTTCCACGCCGCCATGGAGAGACGAATATTGAACGGAAACGGCAGCGCAGTCTCGTGCGCCGCCGGTTCGTCGACCGGCGCGACGCCGTGCATAAAGTAGGTATAGAGGGCGTGGATCTCGTCATCGCTCAGGCGGGTGTAGGCGGTGTACGGCATCGCCGGGTAGAGGTGAGCGCCATCCTTGCGAATACCGGTCCGCAGGGCGGCGGCAAACTCGGCCTCGGAATAGCCGCCAATGCCGTATTTGACCGACGGCGTGATGTTAGTCGCGTAGATGGTGCCCATGGGCGAGGCGATGCCGTAGCCCCCGGCGTAGGGTTTCCCCTGCTGCGGGGTATTGGTGTGGCAGGCCATGCAGTCTGAGGCGACGGCAAGCGCTTTGCCTCTGGCAATCAAATCCCCGTCAATGTTCTCACCGGCGTGGGCCGCGAGGCCGCAGCCCAGCAGCAGCGCCGCGCTCAGGGAATGCGCAATTTTGTTCATTTTCCCTCCAGGACGCGAAGCACGTCGTTGGCCGCCTTGAGGCCCAGCGCCGCCATCGTGAGGGTAGTGTTAACCACGCTGGCAGAGGCCATCGCGCCGCCGCCCGGGATCCAGAGATTGGCGTGATCGTGGGCGCGGCAGTTGCCGTCCACCACCGACGTCTTCGGATCGCTGCCCATGATGTGGCCGCCCATAATGTGATTGTTGGCGTTCAGCTTGTCGTTGATGACAAACTCTTCCGCATCAAACAGGTCGCCTATCTGCCGCAGCTGGGTTTTCACCACCTCCAGCCCCTTGCGCACGTAGTCCCCGACGTCATAGTGGATGTCCGGACAGGCCAGGCCGTGCCTGTCTTTGCGGGTCGGGCTCAGGGTCAGGCGGTTGTTGGGGTCCGGCAGCGGCTCCAGACTGATGGAGAGATCCACCGAGCGGCTGGCGCGGTCGCGCACCGCCTCCTGCAGCGCTTTACCCACCGCGCCCTTTTTCAGGACCTCAACGGCGGACGGAATGACCCGGTTGATGTTGTTGATGATGATTTTATTGGCGGAGTGGTCGGCGCGGAAGCCGCCGTCGCGATAGCCCACCATGCAGCTGCTCTGCGCCGGGCCGCGGCCAATCCACAGCGGCTCGCGGGCAAGGAATGAGCAGTGCAGGCCGGAGTGATCCATCATGTTGCGCCCCACCTGATCGGAGCTGTTGGCGATACCGTTCGGGTTCTTCTCATTGGCCGCTAGCAGCAACAGGCGCGGGTTTTCAATCCCGTTGCAGGCCAGAACGAAGGCTTTACCGCTCGCCCGGTGGGAGGCGTGCGCCGTGTCATACCAGTGGACGCCGGTCACGCGGTTGTCGTCGTCGGTGTCGATTTTGTATACCACCGCCTCGGGGATCACCTTCGCCCCCTTGTGCTCGGCGCGCTCAACGTGGTGGATGCCGTTGTACATCGCCCCGATAGGACAAATGGGCTGGCAGTTATTGTTGCCGCAGCAGGTCGGCCGCTCCTGCCAGGGCCGGGTGCTGCGCCCCTGCGGGATCGGCACCGATTTAAAACCGTGGGGATTGACAATCTCGGCGATGCGCCTGTCGCCGTAGGCCCAGGGCACCATATCCATCGGATAGGGCCTGCTGCGCTCGGAGGGGGACTGCCACTCCGGGTTGTTGGGCCCGGCGACGCCAATCTCCTCTTCGGCTTTGCTGTACCAGGGCTCTATCTCCTCATACGAGATAGGCCAGTCGCGGCCAACGCCGTAAAGGGACTTCATGCGAAAATCGTTGGGATGGTTGCGCCAGCAGGAGGCGGCCCAGTGCCAGGTGGTGCCGCCCACCACCCGCAGGTAGCCCTGCCTGAAGCCAGAGCCGTTGGGGCCGGTCAGCTTGATATAGTCGTTCTCCGGGAAATAGAGCGGCGCGGTGGCGTACTCCGACTGGGGATAGAGTCCCTGGAAATCCGAGCCGGCGCGGTTGCGCAGCGGCATATTGCGCCAGTTCTCGACCACCTGGCCACGCTCAATGCGCGGGCCCGCCTCCAGCACCAGCACCGAATAGCCCTGACTGACCAGGGCATTCGCCATCAGGCCGCCTACGATGCCGGAACCGACAATAACCACGTCGGCTTCTGCATCGCCGTTCGCATTTATGATTGGGCTTTTCACGCATTGTCCTCGTTGGTTGCTAATACGGCAGGTAAATCGATGGCGGGTACGGAAGGCTGGCGGGTTACGCCGGGCGGCAGGTCAGTCCACCACAGGGGCCCGAAGGTGCACCAGGTGGGCACAATCAGCGCATCCTGTACGGTGCGGTACATCAGGGCCTCTTTGTAAGCGACCAGCTGGCTGTTATCGACGCTTGCGGGATCGACAGTGCCGGTATACCACGCGGTGACAATGGCCTGAATCGTCTCCGCCATCCCCCGCTCCCGGGCCATCTGATTAAAAACCTGCGCGTCTGCCGCCTGCTGGCTGAGCGCGTACAGGGCGCTAAGGTGCTGGCTCAGCTGCGGAAAACGGGCGTTCAGTGCGGAAAAATAGCGGGCGGAAAGCGCAACGTCTAACGGCTCAAACCCGGTAATTTTTTGCGAAATCTGCAAAAACTGGGCGTATTCAAGCGGCGCGGAGGCAGCCTGGGCCCGCTCCGCGTGGGTTATTGTTGAATAGGGTAACAGGCTGGCGGTGACCATTACGGCCGCCATCTTTACCAGCGCCTCTCTGCGGGTCAGCGAGGTGTGTAACGACATACTCAGCTCCATAAGATATCAGTGCTATTAATTCATTACGTTCACGCCCCTTCGCGCTGCGTCGGCAAAGGGTAAGTCGTATATAAATGCGCGGTGAACGTAAGGAAGGCGAAGTAATTTACCATCGGAAATTAGGTTTGTGACTGTCTTCTATTACTGGTTTTTTTTAACAAGATGATTAAAAAATTAAGGGTAGTTTGGCTAATATTGCGAACCAGGAAATGATAATGGCGCTGCATCTTAACTCGTTAAAAATCATAGTGAGGTATTACTGAAATAGAACCTCCGCTTTTTAAATAATAGTCTTAGATATAAAATCTATTGATTTACAAATAGTTATAAACCATACCACTGGGTAAAAAAACCTTGCTCCGTATTATTAATAAGCAGATTAGTTTTAATTATGAAATATCGCACTGAGAAATGCGTAAGTTTTTATAATAGAGAAGAAACAAGTGGAGTAACTATAAGGCGCCATGACAATAGCGCTCAATTTGCTAATTGACATAAACCGGGGGTCCGTGCCATTAAAAAAGCGAGGGGTTCCCCTCGCGTCATAAAAAGCATTAGCAATACAGCGATAAATAGCGGCTAGGTGCCAGCCAGCTCATATTTCTTAATTTTACGGTACAGCGTCGCAATACCAATCCCCAGCTCGTCCGCCGCCTGCTTCTTGTTGCTGTAGCGGGAAAGCGCGTCGCGGATCATCTGGCGCTCCATCTCCTCCAGCGCGGTAACGCTCTCCTCCGCCGGCGCGGCCGGAGAAGCGCCGCTGCGCGGCGGCTCCGGTTCAGCTACCTCGCTGCTACTGATAAGGTTTGGCGGCAGCAGCGACATATCAATAATTTCGCCGGAGGGCACGACGTTGACCAGATACTCCATCAGGTTGCTCAGCTCGCGGATGTTGCCCGGCCAGCGGTAGCGCTTGAGGAAGGCGATAACGTCCGGCGCGACGCCGGGATAGACCAGATCCAGGCGGCGGGTGTGCAGATGGAGGAAGTAGTGGATAAGCAGCTCAATGTCGTCCTGGCGCTCGCGCAGCGGCGGCAGGCGCAGCGGGATGACGTTGAGGCGATAGTAGAGATCTTCGCGGAATTTGCCGGCGGCAATGTACTGCTCAAGGTTCTGGTTGGTCGCCGAGATAATGCGGATATCCACCGGCACCGGATGGCTGGCGCCTACCGGCTGGATCTCGCGCGACTCGATGGCCCGCAGCAGCTTGGCCTGCAGGGTCAGCGGCATATCGCCGATTTCATCGAGAAACAGGGTGCCGTTGTTGGCCGCCTGAATGAGTCCGGTCTTGCCGTTCGCCGACGCGCCGGTAAAGGCGCCCTTCACGTAGCCAAACAGCTCGCTCTCCAGCAGCTGCTCGGGAATGGCGGCGCAGTTAATAGCGATAAAGGGCTTCGCCTGGCGGTCGCTCAGCTTGTGGATAGCGCGGGCGACCACCTCTTTGCCGGTGCCGCTTTCGCCGACGATCATCACGCTCGACGGGCTCGGCGCCACCCGGGCAATCAGCTTTTTCAGCTGGCGCATGGGCCGACATTCGCCGACCATCGCCTCAATCTGCGGCCCCTCCTGCGCGCTGCTGAAGTCCGCCGAGGAGTGGGACTGGTGGAAGGCCATCAGAAACAGCCACTGGTCCTGCACCGCGTGCAGCTGGCCGATGATCAGCTCCTTGCGGTCGTCAAAGGAGATAACGTGCTGCATGTGGCCGTGCTTGAAGTTATCCTCAAAAGTCAGCGGCTGAAAATGTAGCGCCTTGCCGATCAGGCCTCCCTGATTAATGCCCATAATTTTCAATGCGGTCTGGTTAGCGAATTTCACCTTTTGGTCATTACCGACCACCAGCACGCCCTGATCCATATTTTCGATCATCGTCAAAAATATTTTCTGAATATTATCGCCGCCGCCCTGATCGTGCAAAAAGCGCGAAACAAATATGCTGGAAACGTGGCGAACGTAGTCGGAGAACTCCTGAATGTTATCATTAATGCGCTCCTGCTGTTCGCGGGTCAGCGCCACCAGACTAATAACGCCGACGCACTGGTCGTGGTATATTACCGGCGTACCGAGAAAGGCCTTTTCTTCGCACTTCTCTTTATTTGTGCAATCTTTACAGAGCGGATCAAAACGGGAATGGGTCACCACTTTTTCCCGCTTTGTTTCTATAATGTAACTAAGAAGTCGAGAGTTTGTATCCAACTTCTGCCCAAGCTGTTTACTGAACATGCCCGTGCCGGCAACGCGGTATAGGGCACTATCGACAATCTCAACTTCCAGCTGGAGCACGCCGGACAGCATCCTGGCAAACTTTTGAATTGTAGGCTGAATTTGCATCAGCACCGAGGGCTTAGTGGACGGTATCATAATCGACCTTTGTTATATTGCTCACCTGGCGCATCACCAGTAGATAATTTTTTATTATTTGCCGGGATGATAACACCCTCAGTACCGGCACGCGTTGATATAGATTGCGCTCTCTCCCCCTCGTTATATGAAATATGCTGTCGCAATCACATTTTCATCTCAATGTGATAATGACGGCAGAGGAATTATCAATTTGGATTGAGTCAACGGCGATAATCCGCCGGATGGTCACTGCATAAATGTCGCGCTGCAACAAAAAACCGCGCTGGATCCCTCGGGCAATTTCAGGACGCGCCCTTTCCTGCGCTTAAATTCGTGATAAACCTCGCAGAATCTTCGTCATTCAATGTCGGTCCCGCACCTTGCCGGGGAACTGGCACGCTTATTGTTAGTGTTATTCCAGCGCTGGCAGTCAGCATTCGGCATTCACGCTCATCCGACCGCACAGCAATCATTAAGCCCGTCATTCACGACCAGGATTGAAACATGAAAACTGTTAACGAACTGATTAAGGATATCAACAAGCTCAACTCTCACCTCAGCGAGAAGGACTTCCTGCTGACCTGGGAACAGTCGCCGGATGAACTGAAGCAGGTGCTGGACGTCGCGGCGGCCCTGAAGACGCTGCGCGCTGAAAATATCGCCACCAAAGTGTTTAATAGCGGCCTGGGCATCTCGGTCTTTCGCGATAACTCCACCCGCACCCGCTTCTCCTATGCCTCGGCGCTGAACCTGTTAGGCCTCGCCCAGCAGGATCTGGACGAAGGTAAATCGCAGATCGCCCACGGCGAAACGGTGCGCGAAACCGCCAACATGATCTCCTTCTGCGCCGACGCCATCGGTATCCGCGACGACATGTTCCTCGGCGCCGGTAACGCCTATATGCGCGAAGTCGGCGCAGCGCTGGACGACGGCCACAAGCAGGGCGTGCTGCCCCAGCGCCCGGCGCTGATTAACCTGCAGTGCGATATCGACCACCCGACCCAGTCGATGGCCGACCTGGCGTGGCTGCGCGAGCACTTCGGCTCGCTGGAAAACCTCAAGGGCAAGAAGATCGCCATGACCTGGGCCTACTCCCCGAGCTACGGCAAGCCCCTCTCCGTGCCGCAGGGCATCATCGGCCTGATGACCCGCTTCGGTATGGACGTCACCCTCGCCCACCCGGAAGGCTATGACCTGATCCCGGACGTCATCGAAGTGGCGAAAAATAACGCCAAAGCCTCCGGCGGCAGCTTCCGTCAGGTAACCAGCATGGAAGAGGCGTTTAAAGACGCCGATATCGTTTATCCGAAGTCCTGGGCACCGTACAAGGTGATGGAGAAACGCACCGAGCTGCTGCGCGCCAACGACCACGACGGCCTGAAGGCGCTGGAAAAAGCCTGCCTTGAGCAGAATGCGAAGCACAAAGACTGGCACTGCACCGAAGAGATGATGAAGCACACTCGCGACGGCGAAGCGCTGTACATGCACTGCCTGCCGGCAGACATCACCGGCGTCTCCTGCAAAGAGGGCGAAGTCACCGAAGCGGTGTTCGAGAAGTACCGCATTCCGACCTACAAAGAGGCGAGCTGGAAGCCGTACATCATCGCCGCGATGATCGTCTGCCGCAAATACGCCAACCCGGGCCAGGTGCTGGAGCAGCTGCTCAAAGAGGCGCAAAAGCGCATTAAGTAATCTCCCCCGGCTGGCCCGCGGGCCAGCCCCTCATTTTCGTCATGCATGATAAGGACAGAGTATGTCTGCTTTCTCACTGAAGATGGATATCGCCGACAACCGCTTTTTTACCGGGGAAACCTCCGCGCTGTTTTCCCGCCAGCAGGCGCGGCAGGCGCGCCACTTCCACCAGAAAATCGCCGGCTATAAGCCGACGCCGCTGGTCGCTCTCAACGAGCTGGCGAACCTGTTCGGCGTCAACAAAATTCTGGTTAAGGACGAGTCGCAGCGCTTCGGCCTTAACGCCTTCAAAATGCTCGGCGGCTCTTACGCCATCGCCCGGCTGCTGTGCGAAAAGTATCAGTTAGATATCGACGCCCTCTCCTTTGAGAAACTGAAATCAAGCATCAAAGAGAAGATGACCTTCGCCACCACCACCGACGGCAACCACGGCCGCGGCGTGGCCTGGGCGGCGCAGCAGCTCGGCCAGAACGCGGTTGTCTATATGCCGAAAGGCTCCGCGCAGGAGCGCGTTGACGCCATCCTCAAGCTCGGCGCCGAGTGCATCGTCACCGACATGAACTATGACGACACCGTGCGCTTCACTATGCAGACCGCGCAGAAGAACGGCTGGGAAGTGGTGCAGGACACCGCCTGGGAAGGCTATACCAAAATCCCCACCTGGATCATGCAGGGCTACGCCACCCTCGCCGATGAGGCGGTCGAGCAGATTGCCTCGATGGGCATCGCCCGCCCGACCCACGTCCTGCTGCAGGGCGGCGTTGGCGCGATGGCCGGCGGCGTTCTCGGCTACCTGGCCGACGTCTACGGGCCGAAAAATCTGCACGCGATCGTCGTTGAGCCGGAACTGGCCGACTGCCTCTACCGCTCCGGCATCAAGGGGCAGATCGTCAACGTCGGCGGAGATATGGCGACCATCATGGCGGGCCTCGCCTGCGGTGAGCCGAACCCGCTCGGCTGGGAAGTGCTGCGCAACTGCGCCAGCCAGTTCGTCTCCTGCCAGGACGCCGTCGCGGCGCTGGGCATGCGGGTGCTGGGCAATCCGCTGGGGCGCGACCCGCGCGTGATTTCCGGCGAATCCGGCGCCGTCGGCCTCGGGCTGCTGGCCGCCGTCCACTTTCATCCGCAGCGCGACGCGCTGATGCACAAGCTGAAGCTCGATAAAGATTCTGTGGTGCTGGTGATCAGCACCGAAGGCGATACCGACGTCAAGCACTATCGCGAAGTGGTCTGGGAAGGTAAACACCCGGCCGCGCAGTAACCCACTGACTAAATTCCTCCCGCCGTGCGGGACATATTAAGGACTGGAGAACACATTCATGGCTAAGCAAATTCCGTTTAAAGAGATCGTGGCAAAAGCAAAAAGCTACGAAAAAGAGATGACCCGCTTCCTGCGCGACATGATTGCCATCCCGAGCGAAAGCTGCGACGAGAAGCGCGTGGTACACCGCATCAAAGAAGAGATGGAAAAAGTCGGCTTCGATAAAGTGGAAATTGACCCGATGGGCAACGTGCTGGGCTACATCGGCCACGGCCCGCGCCTGGTGGCGATGGATGCGCACATCGATACCGTCGGCATCGGCAACATCAAGAACTGGAACTTCGACCCGTATGAAGGCATGGAAACCGACGAGCTGATCGGCGGACGCGGCACCTCTGACCAGGAGGGCGGCATGGCCTCCATGGTCTACGCCGGCAAGATCATCAAGGACCTGGGGCTGGAAGACGAGTACACCCTGCTGGTGACCGGCACCGTGCAGGAAGAGGACTGCGACGGCCTGTGCTGGCAGTACATCATCGAGCAGTCCGGCATCCGTCCGGAGTTCGTGGTCAGCACCGAGCCGACCGACTGCCAGATCTACCGCGGCCATCGCGGCCGCATGGAGATCCGCGTTGAAGTACAGGGCGTCAGCTGCCACGGCTCCGCGCCGGAGCGCGGCGACAATGCCATCTTCAAAATGGCGCCGGTCCTGACCGAGCTGGAGCAGCTAGCGCAGAATCTGGGCCACGACGACTTCCTCGGCAAGGGCACCCTGACCGTGTCTGAAATCTTCTTCACCTCCCCGAGCCGCTGCGCGGTCGCCGACAGCTGCGCCGTCTCCATTGACCGCCGCCTGACCTGGGGCGAAACCTGGGAAGGCGCGCTGGAAGAGATCCGCGCCCTGCCGGCGGTTAAGAAAGCAAAAGCCGTGGTCTCGATGTACAACTACGAGCGTCCGTCGTGGACCGGCCTGGTCTACCCGACCGAATGCTACTTCCCGACCTGGAAAGTGGAAGAGAACCACTTCACCGTCCGCGCCCTGAGCAACGCCTATGAGGGCCTGTTCGGTAAAGCGCCGGTGGTCGATAAGTGGACCTTCTCCACCAACGGCGTCTCCATCATGGGCCGCCACGGCATTCCGGTGATCGGCTTCGGTCCGGGCAAAGAGCCGGAGGCCCACGCGCCGAATGAGAAAACCTGGAAATCGCACCTGGTGACCTGTGCCGCGATGTATGCCGCCATCCCGCTGAGCTGGCTGGCAACAGAGTAATTGTTTGTCCTTTCTCCCGCCGCGTTCTGCGGCGGGATATTGAGGTTCCTATGCGCGTACTGATTAAAAATGGCCTCGTCGTCAATGCCGATGGGCAGATGCAGCAGGATCTGCTGATCGAAGATGGCCTCGTCAAGCGCCTTGCCGACTCTATTGAGGCGGAACACCCCTGCGAAATCATTGACGCCGACGGCTGCTACGTGATGCCCGGCGGCGTTGACGTTCACACCCACTTGAATATTGACGTCGGGCTGGCCCGCAGCTGCGACGATTTCTTTACCGGCACCCGGGCGGCGGCCTGCGGCGGTACCACCACCATTGTCGATCATATGGGCTTCGGGCCGCCGGGCTGCCACCTGCGCCACCAGTTCGACGCCTACCGCGGCTACGCGGCCTACAAGGCGGTCATCGACTACAGCTTTCACGGCGTTATTCAGCACGTTAACCACGGCATTCTCGACGAGATCCCGATGATGGTTGACGCGGGCATCAGCAGCTTCAAGCTCTACCTGACCTACCAGTACAAGCTTAACGACGACGAGATCCTGCAGGCGATGCGCCACCTGCATCGCGCCGGGGCTCTGACCACGGTGCACCCGGAAAACGATGCCGCTATCGCCCAGCGGCGGGCGGAGTTTATCAACGCCGGCAAGACCGCGCCGCGCTATCACGCCCTGAGCCGTCCGCTGGAGTGCGAAGCGGAGGCCATCGCCCGCACCATCAACCTGGCGAAGCTGGCGGGTAACGCGCCGCTCTATATTGTGCATCTCTCCAACGCGCTGGGGCTGGACTATCTGCGCCTCGCCAGGGCGCGCCATCAGCAGGTGTGGGTGGAGACCTGCCCGCAGTACCTGATGCTCGACGAACGCTGCTACGAGCGCGACGACGCGCTGAACTATCTGTGCAGCCCGCCGATGCGCAGCGCCAGCAATAACGACGCCCTGTGGTGCGGCATCGCCGATGGCGCCATCGACACGGTCGCCACCGACCACTGTGCTTTCTCAGCGGCGCAGCGCAGGCAGATCTCCGACGGCGATTTCAGCCGCTGTCCGAACGGCCTGCCGGGCGTGGAAAACCGCCTGCTGCTGCTCTTCTCCCACGGCGTGATGACCGGGCGCATCAGCCCGGAGCGCTTCGTGGCCCTGACCAGCGCCAACCCGGCGAAGCTGTTCGGCCTGTGGCCGCAGAAGGGGCGCCTCGCACCCGGCGCCGATGGCGACGTGGTAATTATCGACCCGCGGCGCACCACCACCATCCGCCACGAGATGCTGCACGACAACGCCGACTACTCGCCCTACGAGGGCTTTATCTGCCGGGGCGCGATTCGCCAGACGCTGTCGCGCGGGCGGGTCATTTTTGATAACGGCACCTTTACCGGCAGCGCCGGGCAGGGCCGCTTCATACGCCGTACGCCATTTTCCGCCGCCGCGCTTCCCGTGGGCGGACCCGACACTTTAGAGAGGAATTTATGAGTAAAAAAATCGTGCTCGCCCTCGGCGGCAACGCGCTGGGCGACGATCTCGCCGGACAGATGGCCGCAGTCAAGCAGACCTCGCGGGCCATCGTCGACCTTATTGCCCAGGGCCACCAGGTGGTGGTTACCCACGGCAACGGCCCGCAGGTGGGGATGATCAACCTCGCCTTTGAAGCGGCGGCCAAAACCGAGGCCCATACGCCGATGCTGCCGATGTCGGTCTGCGTGGCCCTCAGCCAGGGCTACATCGGCTACGACCTGCAGAACGCCCTACGCGAAGAGCTGCTGTCGCGCCGTCTGGATATCCCGGTTGCGACCCTGATAACCCAGGTGGAGGTAGACGCTAACGACGAAGCCTTCCTGAACCCGACCAAGCCGATCGGCTCATTCTTCAGCAAAGAGGAAGCCGACAGGCTGACGAAAAACGGCTACATCATGAAAGAGGACGCCGGGCGCGGCTACCGCCGCGTGGTGGCCTCGCCGAAGCCGGTGGACATCATTGAAAAAGAGACGGTGAAGGCGATGATGGACGCCTGCCACGTGGTGATCACCGTCGGCGGCGGCGGCATTCCGGTGATCCGCGAAGGTAACCACCTGCGCGGCGCCAGCGCGGTGATCGATAAGGACTGGGCCAGCGCCAAACTGGCGGAGATGATCGACGCCGACATGCTGATTATCCTCACCGCGGTGGAAAAAGTGGCCATCAACTTCGGCAAGCCCAACGAGCAGTGGCTGGATAACCTGTCGCTGCGCGACGCCGAGCGCTTTATCGCAGAGGGACACTTCGCCAAAGGCTCGATGCTGCCGAAAGTGGAGGCCGCCGCCTCGTTTGCCCGCTCGCGCCCGGGGCGCAAGGCGCTGATCACCGTGCTCAGCAAGGCCAAAGAGGGCATCGAAGGAAAAACCGGGACGGTCATCAGCCAGTAAATCGTTCCATCACGCTGCCGGGCTTTCTGCCCGGCGCACCGCCGCCCGGCACACTGCCGTCCGGCGCGCCGCATTCGCGCCAGTCGTTCGCCGTAACTCTTTCTCTTCGGGTAAGCACGTACAGATATAAGCCGGTTTCTTAGCGTCAGCAATTCTGCGACCTTCCGGCAGGCTGAGGTTCATAAGCCAGCAGGGCTATGTGAATACGGTCGATAAGATAACGTGAAAGCCCGCATCGCACAGTGTCTTTAAACCATTTTTGAACAAGGTTCTGCTTTAACTTTAAGCAAAGGAAAAACCATGAAACGCAAAATATGCGGTTATACCTGTGCCAGCGCTTTACTGTTTTTTGCCGTTCCCGGGGTCGAAGCCGACACCCGAAGCAATATCGACGCATCCTGCAGCTACGGCGCGGACGGCGTCAGTACCCTGAGCGATTTCCTGACCTGCGGGACGGTCAGCGGCACGCTCCGCTCGCTCTACTACTCCACCCACAACGCCTATTTCAACAAACACCTCAATCAGGACACCATCAGCTACGGCGGCAGCATTAACTACACCACGGCGGTGCTGTCAGGCTTTCAGGTTGGCCTGAGCGGCGTCTTCCTGCGCGGCATTAATCACGGCGATAACAGCCGCACCATCAGGGATATCGGCCAGAACCAGAACAACCTCGGCGAAGCCTGGCTCAGCTGGCAGTACCGGGACCTGAAAATCACCGCCGGCGATCAGCGCCTGACCCTGCCGTTTATGGGCGACTACGACTGGCGCATTACGCCGATCCTCTACCGGGCTCTTGACGTCAACTACGGCGACAAGGAGAACTTTCTGCGCGCCACCAAAGTCTGGCGCTACAAGCCGTGGGGCGATGATAATTTTCTCAAAACCACCGCCTTTAGCGAGATTGATACGCCGATCAACGGCATGTGGGGCGTCGGCGCCGGGCGCGGCGTGCAGCTGGAGAATAAGCGGCTGACGGGCCAGATATGGTACCAGGAGTACGATGACTACGTGCGGCTGGTGTACGGCGAAAGCCATCTGAACTGGCAGCAGGCCGCCCTGGCGCCGGATATCGGCGTGCAGTTTATTCGCGGCACCGACGCGGGCAAAGCGCTGGCGGGCGAGGTCAACAGCACCTCCTACGGCACGCAGCTGGCGCTCACACTCACCCCTTCCCTGAGCTGGAAGCTTGGCTACAACCACATTGCGGCCAGCGGCAGCAGCTGGAAAAACGGCGCTCTGGTGCTGCCCTACGCCCACAACACCGCCTCCGGTCCCTACTTTGCCCAGCCCTACTTTACCAGCACTCAGGATCTCGGCAGCGGCAACGCCTGGGCCACCGGCGTGCACTTCATTGCCAGTGAGAATCTGACGATGGGCGCCCGCTACGCGTTTATGGATCTGAAGCCCTCGACGGCCAGCGCGAGCATCAATCAGTCCGAGTATCTGCTGTACGCCAGCTGGGCATTTGACGGTGCGCTAAAAGGGATAAGCATCAGCAATTTTACCGGCGTGCAAACCTCGCCGCTGTACGACCACAGCTTCTGGCAGAACCGCCTGACGCTGCAGTATCGTTTCTGAATTTTGCCCGCAGCGGTAATTATCAATTGGCGCAATCAATTTGAGAATCGCGCCGCCGCAATTGAGGTAACGCTGCGATTTTATTCATTTTCCGGTTATTTGATGGCCGTTGCAGAAAATGAACGCTTCAGCCTGATTACTGTGATTACTCACTCACTTCAATCAGTTTACTCCCCGTTTGCGGCTTTCTGGCACCGGATAAGCATAGATAGCCGAGCGTTAAAAGAAAGTAGGTTCATGACAATACCAGGAGGAATGTCTTCATGAGCAACGCAAATTCGCACGCAAACGCTGTACCTTTAGAAAATCCCCCCGTTGATGACGTCGATCGCATGCTGCCGATCGGCAAACTCATTATTCTCGGCCTCCAGCACGTACTGGTGATGTATGCCGGGGCCGTTGCCGTGCCGTTAATGATTGGCAGCAGGCTGGGACTGGATAAACAAACCGTCGCGCTGCTCATCAGCTGCGACCTCTTCTGCTGCGGCGTGGTGACGCTGCTGCAGTGCCTCGGTATCGGCCGCTTTATGGGCATCCGCCTGCCGGTGATCATGTCCGTGACCTTCGCGGCGGTCACGCCGATGATCGCCATCGGCATGAACCCCGACATTGGCCTGCTGGGCATTTTTGGCGCCACCATCGCCGCCGGCGCCATCACTACGCTGCTGGCGCCGCTGATCGGCCGCCTGATGCCGCTGTTCCCGCCGCTGGTCACCGGGGTCGTTATCACCTCCATCGGCCTGAGCATCATGGGCGTCGGCATCGACTGGGCCGCCGGCGGCAAAGGCAACCCCCACTACGGCGCGCCGATCTATCTCTGCATCTCCTTTGCGGTGCTGCTGTTTATCCTGCTGATCACCCGCTTTGCCAAAGGCTTTCTGTCAAACGTCGCCGTGCTGCTGGGTATCGTTTTTGGCTTCGTCGTGTCGGCAATGATGAATGAGGTTAACCTCGCCGGGCTGCGAGACGCCGCGTGGTTTGCCATCGTCACCCCGCTGGCGCTGGGGATGCCGGTGTTCGATCCGATATCGATCCTGACGATGACGGCGGTGCTGATCATCGTCTTTATCGAGTCGCTGGGGATGTTTCTGGCGCTGGGCGAAATCGTCGGCCGCAAGCTCACCTCCGACGATATCGTCCGCGGGCTGCGCGTGGACGGCATCGGCTCGATGTTCGGCGGCATATTTAACAGCTTCGCCCACACCTCGTTTTCACAGAACGTAGGTCTGGTCAGCGTCACCGGAGTCCACAGCCGCTGGGTGTGCGTCGCCTCCGGCGCCATTCTGATTATTTTCGGCATGGTGCCGAAAATGGCGGTGCTGGTCGCCTCGATCCCGCAGTTCGTGCTCGGCGGCGCCGGGCTGGTGATGTTCGGCATGGTGCTGGCCACCGGCATCCGCATTCTGTCGCGCATCAACTACTCCACCAACCGCTACAACCTCTACATCGTGGCCATCAGCCTCGGCGTCGGCCTGACGCCCACGCTGTCGGTGGATTTCTTCTCGAAATTCCCCGCGGCCTTCCAGCCCCTGCTGCACAGCGGGATCATGCTGGCGACCATCAGCGCCGTGGCGCTCAACCTGTTCTTCAACGGCTTTCATTCCGGCAGCGAAGAGGAGAAGCGCTCCCCGGCGAAGTTCCTCAAGGTGAGAACCGTGCGGATGTGGCTGCTGCTGCGCAAAGTGGAGAAAGACGAGCAGTCCGGCGGGGAGCACTAGCGGCCCAACGCGGTGAAACAAAAAAACCACTCGCAGACTGTGAGTGGTTTTTTTTAGCCTGCTGGCGTCAGGCGACGGTCAGCACCGGGGCCTCCTCTGCCCGGGGCTCGGGCGGAGCGACCAGCAGCCCGCCGGCGGCGCCGTTTTTCACCTGCAGGATCTCCGCCAGCACGCTGATGGCAATCTCGTGGGGCGCCTCGGCGCCGATATCGTAACCGATGGGCGCCCGCAGGCGGCTGAGATCCGCCTCCGGCACGCCGTTGTCGCGCATCTGGCGCATAAAGGTCTGTACCTTGCGGCGGCTCGCCAGCAGCCCGAGCCAGGCGCAGGGCTGAGAAATCAGCCGGTCCAGCGCCTCGCGGTCCTGATTATTGGTGGCGATCAGCACGAAGTCGTCCGGGCGCACGGCCATTATATCGACAACCCCGGAAAAGGTGTCCGCCTGCAGCAGCCGGGTCGCGGGCGGAAAGCGGTCGGCGCCAAGGCTCTGGGCGTAGATATCGCCGACGCACAGCTCGAAGTCGAGCGGCGCCGCATACTGGGCAATGGCGCGGTTCACGTGCCCCGCGCCGACCAGCAGCAGCCGGGGGCGCTGGCCGTGGACGCTGATGTAGACCGACATCGCCCCGCCGCAGTCGGAGCCCACCGCATCGCTGCCGCTGCGCGCCATCCGGCCGTGAAACATTCTTGACGCCTTCGCGCGCAGGGCCGCCAGCGCTTCGTCGATCACCATGCGCTCCACCATGCCGCCGCCGATGGTGCCGGCGATGGTGCCGTCCTCGCGGATCAGCATCTGGGCGGAGTGTCGGGGGGTGGAGCCCCGGCTGTCGACAATCTGCGCCAGGGCAAAGGGGCGATTCTGTTCTTCAAGACGTGCTGCTTCTGCAAAAATAGTCATACCAACCTCAGGGGATATTTCTCGGGCCCGTGGCCTGCTGCTGATGAATTCTCCGGCGGCGCGTTTTCTCAGTTTGAGACCGGGGCAACGGCCGCCTCGCCATGCTTAATTAATGCAATATTCATGCAGGCCACCGTGCCTTTTGCCCTGAAGCGTGAGCGCCATCATTATCGGCAAGCTGAACGCGCTACTGCGAGGGTAATATTGCAGAAATTCTGCGCAGGGGCGCGAAAATAACCGTCATCCTGCCGCCGATAATTATCATTGTGATATTGCCGCATTATTTTTGAGAAATAATGGCGGCGATAAAAATGGAGTGATTTTAATTCTCATTAAGCCGCTGTGAATTCATTCACACTCTGCTATCGGGATTCGACCTGCCTCACAATTTCATTATTCGCCATAACCTTATCTGAATAACTGGTGTGATTGTTGCTCCTCTCTCATCACCCGTCGGGATTATTTAAACCGGCAATGTCTGTCTTATAAATATGTCTAAGGAGAGGGTTATGGGAGACATCATGCGTCCCGTCCCGTTTGAGGAACTGTTAACGCGCATTTTTGATGAGTATCAGAGCCAGCGGTCTATTTTTGGCATTCCCGAACAGCAGTTCTACTCGCCGCAGGCGCCGCACCACCTCAGCGTCTTTGGCGAAGGCTGCGCCACGCCCCTCGGCCCGGCCGCCGGGCCGCACACCCAGCTGGCGCAGAATATCATTACCGCCTGGCTGACCGGCGGGCGCTTTATCGAACTGAAAACCGTGCAGATCCTCGACCGGCTTGAGCTGGAAAAACCCTGTATCGACGCCGAAGATGAGTGTTTTAACACTGAATGGTCCACCGAGTTCACCCTCAAAAAAGCCTGGGACGAATATCTCAAGGCGTGGTTTGCCCTGCACCTGCTGGAGCAGGTCTTCCCGCTGACCCCGGTCAAAGACGGCAAGTCGTTTATTTTCAATATGAGCGTCGGCTACAACCTCGACGGCATCAAGCAGCCGCCGATGCAGGAATTCATCGACAATATGATGGACGCCTCCGCCCATCCGAAGTTCGCCCAGTACCGCGAAATCATGCAGCGCTGGCTGCGCGATAAGGGCTTTATCGACCGCCTGCCGCAGAGCGCCCGCCGCGAGGAGCTGGCGACGCTGGCCGAGCGCATTCCGGCCACCATGGTTCACGCCGTCACGCTCTCCACCATGCACGGCTGCCCGCCGGATGAAATCGAGGCCATCTGCCGCTACATGCTGGAAGAGAAAAACCTCAATACCTTCGTCAAGCTCAACCCGACTCTGCTCGGCTTTGTCCGGGTGCGCGAGATCCTCGACACCTGCGGCTTCGGCTATATCGGCCTGAGCGAAGAGTCCTTCGAGCACGATCTGAAAATTGACCGGGCGCTGGAGATGCTCACCCGCCTGATGGCGCTGGCGAAGAGCCGCAATCTGGGCTTCGGCGTCAAGCTGACCAACACCCTCGGCACCGTCAACAATAAGGGCGCGCTGCCGGGCGATGAGATGTACATGTCGGGCCGGGCGCTGTTCCCGCTGTCGATCAACGTCGCCGCCCTGCTCTCCCGCGCCTTCGACGGCAAGCTGCCTATCTCCTACTCCGGCGGCGCCAGCCAGCTCAATATTCGCGAGATTTTCGAAACCGGCATCCGGCCGATCACCATGGCGACCGACCTGCTCAAGCCCGGCGGCTATCTGCGCCTGAGCGAGTGTATGCGCGAGCTGGAGAAAGCCGACGGCTGGAACATGACCCAGGTTGACGTCGCGCGCCTCAACGCGCTGGCGGAAAAAGCGGTCAGCATGGAGTACACCCAGAAGCAGTGGAAGCCGGAGGACCGCATCGACGTCGGCGAGCCGCTGCCGCTGACCGACTGCTACGTGGCGCCCTGCGTCACCGCCTGCGCCATCAAGCAGGACATCCCGGAGTATATCCGCCTGCTGGGCGAGGAGCGCTACGCCGACGCCCTGGAGCTGATCTATCAGCGCAACGCCCTGCCCGCCATCACCGGCCACATCTGCGATCATCAGTGCCAGTACAACTGTACCCGCCTCGACTACGACAGCGCGCTCAACATCCGCGAACTGAAGAAAGTGGCGCTGGAAAAAGGCTGGGAAGCGTACAAGCAGCGCTGGCATAAGCCTGCGGGCTCCGGCTCCCGTCACCCGGTGGCGGTGATTGGCGCAGGCCCCGCCGGACTGGCGGCGGGCTACTTCCTCGCCCGTGCGGGCCACCCGGTGACGCTGTTCGAGCGCGAAGCCAACGCCGGCGGCGTGGTGCAAAACATCATTCCGCAGTTCCGCATTCCCGGTGAGCTTATCCGGCAGGATATCGACTTCGTGGTCAACCACGGCGTCAAGATAGAGTACGGCTGCGATCCGCAGCTGACGGTAGAGAAACTTCGCGAACAGGGCTTCAGCTATGTGCTGGTCGGCACCGGCACCGACAAGAACAGCGGCGTCCGGCTGGCGGGCGATAACCAGAACATCTACAAATCGCTGCCGTTCCTGCGCGACTTCAACCGCGGCGTCGAACTACCGCTCGGCAAGCACGTGGCGGTGGTCGGCGCCGGTAATACCGCCATGGACTGCGCCCGCGCCGCGCTGCGCGTGCCGGGCGTTGAGACGGCAACCATCGTCTATCGCCGCTCGCAGCAGGAGATGCCCGCCTGGCGCGAAGAGTACGAAGAGGCGGTCCACGACGGCGTCCGCTTCGAATGGCTGTGCAACCCGGAATCGTTCAATGCCGACGGCACCCTCACCGTGCGCGTGATGACTCTCGGCGAGCCGGATGCGAAAGGCCGCCGCCGCCCGGTCGAGACCGATGATACCCGCGTGCTGAAGGTGGATGCGCTGATCACCGCCATCGGCGAACAGCAGGACGGCGAAGCGCTGTCGGCCATGGGCATTCCGCTGGATGCTCAGGGCTGGCCGGTGGTTAACGCCGACGGCGAAACCAGCCGCCCGAACGTGTTCCTGATTGGTGACGTCCAGCGCGGACCGTCCTCTATCGTCTCCGCCATCGGCAACGCCCGCCGGGCCACGGACGCGATCCTGGCGCGCGAAAATATCGCCAGCCACCACGGCAGCAAGCGCTGGAACAACGTCGATCCGGCGGAGATCTACCAGCGTAAAGGCACCATCGCCGTCGCTCTGGTCGATAAAGACGATCGCGAGGCCTTCGTCGCTCAGGAGGCGAGCCGCTGCCTGGAGTGTAACTACGTCTGCAGCAAGTGTGTCGACGTCTGCCCGAACCGCGCCAACGTCTCTATCGCCGTGCCGGGCTTCCAGAACCGCTTCCAGACCCTGCACCTCGACGCCTACTGTAACGAGTGCGGCAACTGCGCCCAGTTCTGCCCGTGGCAGGGGCGTCCTTACAAAGACAAAGTTACCGTCTTCAGCCTCGAGCAGGATTTCCTCAACAGCACCAACCCGGGCTTCTTTATTGAAAACGGTAAGGTCAACATCCGTCAGGACGGAAAGACCTGGCAGTTCTACATCACCAGCGACGGCCAGTTTGCCGGCGTGCCGCAGGAGCTGACCGACATCTGCCGCATTATCACTCACGTGCACCAGCACCACCGCTATCTGCTTGGAGGGGTTGAAGTATGAGTATCGTTATTCTGAAGAATGCGACTGCCGCACAGCTGTATCCGGCAAAAGTGTGGGAAAACGTCGATATTGCCATCGAAAACGACAAGATCCTCGACGTTGGCCCGGCGCTGAGTCAGCGCTATCCGCAGGCGCAGATCAAGGAGATGCGCGGGCGGCTGGTGATGCCCGGCATGGTCTGCTCCCACAACCACTTTTACTCCGGCCTGTCGCGCGGTATCCAGGCCAATATTGCGCCGAGCCCGGACTTTATCTCGACGCTGAAAAACCTCTGGTGGCGCCTGGACCGGGCGCTGGACGAGGAGTCGCTGTACTACAGCGGCCTTATCTGCGCGATGGAAGCGGTACGCAGCGGCTGCACGGCGGTTATTGACCACCACGCGTCGCCGAACTACATCGCCGGCTCCCTCAGCCAGCTGCGCAACGCCTTTATCAGGGTTGGCCTGCGCGGGATGACCTGCTTTGAAACCACCGACCGCAACTTCGGCAGCCGCGAGCTGCGCGACAGCGTCGAGGAAAACATTCGCTTTGCGAAAGAGATTGACGCCGCGCGGCAGAAAGGCGACCAGCCCTATCTGGTGGAGGCCCACATCGGCGCCCACGCGCCGTTCACCGTGCCGGATGAAGGTCTGGCCATGCTGGGCGAAGCGCTGAAAGCCACCGGTCGCGGGCTGCACATCCACGCAGCGGAAGACAGCTACGACGTCTCCCACAGCCACCACCATTACAGTAAGGATCTGCTGGTGCGGCTGGACGACTTCGGGCTTATCAACAGTAAAACCCTGATCGCCCACGGCCTGTACATCTCCGAGGCTGACGTTGAGCTACTGAACGCCAAAGACGGCTTCCTGGTGCACAACGCGCGCTCGAACATGAACAACCACGTGGGCTATAACCACCGCCTGCCGCAGATCCGCAACCTGGCGCTGGGCACCGACGGCATCGGCTCGGACATGTTTGAAGAGATGAAGTTCGCCTTCTTCAAGCACCGCGACGCGGGCGGCCCGTGGTGGCCCGACAGCTTTGCGAAGGCGCTCAGCAACGGCAACGAACTGCTCAGCCGCAACTTCGGCGCGCAGTTTGGCCGCCTGGAAGCGGGCTGCAAGGCGGATCTGACCATCTGCGACTACCTGCCGCCGACGCCGCTGCTGGCGGCAAACATCGCCGGACATATCGCCTTCGGCCTCGGATCTAACAGCGTGCACAGCGTGATGGTCAACGGGGTTATGATCTACGAAGACCGGCAGTTCAGCTTCGACAGCGCGCCGATCTTCGCCGCCGCGCAGAAGGTGGCGAAGAGGATGTGGGAGCGGATGGATGCCCTGCCGTAATGGCGTAGCCTGATGTTCTGAGTGAGCCCGGCCTGAGATGGCCGGGCTTTTTATTAGGCGATGTGGAAGCGCCGGATGCGCTGCGCAATTATAAATATCCATTCTGCAATGGGTTGTGGAATAGTTCCGTTCACTCGTAGCACTCTGCTTCTCTGTAAGAGTTTCTGCGGTGAACGTGTTAAGAGGGCTCGCCGCCGCCCTCTTAACAATCTCGGCTCCCGGCAACAAAAATCGCCGCTGCGCGGAACCTCAGATTATTGCTACTGGCTAATCGGGTACGGCTCGACTCGGCATCCATGCCTCGTTTCGCCTCAGCCAGCATCCATGCTGGCTGCCCCGGCCATCCGCAATAATCTGAGGCGATTTTAAGCCGGAACTAAAACCCTCAGAGTACATAGCATAAGCGCAAAAGAGTTATGGGGACACGTAGGTCGGTGCAAGCGAAGCGCCGCCCGACAGGAGGGCGGCGCGATGGTTGAGGAAAGAGCAAAACCCGGCAGGCGGTGCACCGCCGGGGATACGGTTACAGCGTCAGCAGCGCGGCGGTCTTTATATTGCGCTGCTTCTGCAGGGCCACCAGTTGCGCTTCGGTCATTTTGCTCAGCGCCGCCGTCGGGCAGACATCCACGCAGGCGGGACCGCGGTCCCGATCGTGGCACAGGTCGCACTTCACAATCACCGGCGCCGCCCCGGCGCTGGCCTCGATGGTAATCGCACCGAACGGGCAGGCCACCGCGCAGCTCTGGCAGCCGATGCAGCGCGAGGCGTCGGCCTCGACCCGCTCGGCGCCCATCGACAGCGCGCCGGTCGGACAGGCGCCGACGCAGGGCGCGTTCTCACACTGGTGACACATCACCGGCACGCTGAGGTCGTCCAGGCGCATCACCTTCAGGCGCGGATGAAACTCCGCGCCCGGCGCGACGTGCTCCAGCGCACAGGCCACTTCACAGGTCCGGCAGCCGATACAGGCCTGCGGACTGGCGACGATAAAACTGGTCATACATCCTCCTTCTCCCTGAACAGCGTCAACATCTCGCTGGCTGCCTGGCGTCCTGCCACCATGGCGGTAACGACCAGATCGGCGCCGGTCACCGCATCGCCGCCGGCAAAGATTTTATCGTTGCTGGTCTGCGTGGTGCCGCGCCCTTTCCCGCCGGTGCAGATCTGCCCCCAGCGGTCGAGCTTGATGCCGTGGCCGCGCAGCCACGGCATATCGTGTGCCTGAAAGCCGAAGGCCATAATCAGCACGTCGGCCGGCAGCTCAAACTCCGAGCCGGGGATCGGCTGCGGGCGGCGGCGGCCGTCCGGACCGGGCTCACCCATTTTGGTGCGGATCATGCCCACGGCGCTGACCTGCCCCTTGCGGCCGCGCTTGATATACTGCGGCTGGACGTTAAATTCGAAGTTAACTCCCTCTTCCCGGGCGTTCACCACCTCTTTCTTCGAGCCGGGCATGCTCAGCTCGTCGCGGCGGTAGGCGCAGGTGACGCTCTCCGCGCCCCGGCGCACGGCGGTGCGCAGGCAGTCCATCGCGGTATCGCCGCCGCCGAGCACCACCACGTTCTTGCCCTTAATGTCAGTCAGCGGATACTCGGCGCTCTCCTCAAGGCCCATCACCTCGCGGGTGCTGCCGACCAGGAACGGCAGCGCCTGGATCACGCCCGGCGCGTCTTCGCCCTCCAGCCCGGCGGCCATCAGGCCGTAGGTGCCGACGCCCAGAAAAACGGCATCGTAGCTGTTGACCAGATCGTCAAACGCCACATCGCGGCCAATTTCCTGATTAAGGTGGAAGTTAATTCCCATGTTGCTGAAGATGTCGCGCCGCACCGCCAGCACGTTTTTGTCGAGTTTGAACGGCGGAATGCCGAAAGTCAGCAGGCCGCCGATCTCCGGATGGCGGTCAAAGACGTCCACCTGTACGCCGGCGCGGGCCAGAATATCGGCGCAGCCCAGCCCCGCCGGACCGGCGCCGATCACCGCCACCCGCTCTTTGCGCGGGGTGATTTCGCCAATAGTCGGCCGCCAGCCCATCGCCAGCGCGGTGTCGGTGATGTAGCGCTCAAGGTTACCGATCGCCACCGAGCCGCCTTCGCCCTTCATCGTGCAGGCGCCTTCGCAGAGGCGGTCCTGCGGACAGACGCGACCGCAGATCTCCGGCAGGGAGCTGCTCTGGTGACAGAGTTCGGCCGCCTCGATAATTTTGCCCTCGTTGACCAGGCGGATGAAGTCGGGAATGTGGTTGTGCAGCGGGCAGGTCCAGTTACACCACGCCTTCTGTGAACAGTAAAGGCAGCGCTCGCTCTCGTATTCGGCGTCGCAGGCGGCCAGCGGCTGATAGATTTCGCCGAAGTGCTGGCGGCGCGCGTCGGCGGCGACTTTTTTCGCCCCAATGCGCGGCGCCTTATCCAGAATCGCCTTACGCCGCGCGCCGCGCGCAGATGCCATCGGCTGGCCGAGCGCCGAGCGCACCTGGCGCTCTTTGCGCAGCGCGGCAATGCCGGCTTCGTCCATCAGGCGCAGGGCCTGAGTCGGACAGCTGGCGACGCAGGCCTGCTGCCCGGAGGGATGCTGGCTGCACAGGTCACACTTCTGCGCCAGCTGCGGGCCGTCCTCATCGTTGGCGACCATCTCAATGGCGCCGAACGGACAGGCCACCACGCAGTTTTTACAGCCGATGCACAGGGCCTGCTTAAACTGTACGCTGTCGTTCTCAAACTGCAGCGCCTGCGTCGGGCAGGATCCCACGCAGGGTGCGTCGTTGCAGTGGTGGCAGGTGGTAGCGCTGCTGGCATTGCGATGAAAAAAGACGCGGATACGCGGAAGAAAGTCGTCGCGCTGTAGCGGCCAGCTGTCCTGATGATGTGAGGTAACGCAGGCAACTTCACAGGCGTGACAGCCAATGCAGTTTGCGGCGTCGGCAACGATAAATTTATTCATTTGCTTCCCTTTATTATTCTTAAGCTCACTTCGGGCTACGATGCAATAATCAGGCGACTTTTGTTATTTCACTCCATCGAGGCATATTTTTGCGAGTCAACTCAAAAAATAACACCACAGGCGGCCCCCAAAAAATGATGAAGGACCATAAAAAGAACTATTACGCAGCGAATGATTAATTTTACAGCGATACGGGCTCTGCGAAATGAGAATCACAACGCCTATCTGACATACCAAAATGAGAGATCTCTTATCTCATTGTGATAGCGATATTCCCGCGCTATGCCACAAATAGTTCATTTGTATGAATCCTCGCCAATTTAATATTGAACGGCGCGTGAGTTAATTCACAAATATATTCTCCGTTCCTCCCGGTCCTCATTTTTGGCACAGCTTACGCATAGCTCTCCTGTACCCACAACACGCCGATGAAATATCGGCTTAGAAAGGCACCAGCCTTCACACTATAACTTCTGACCTTTCGTCACTATCTGGAAGGGAGTTGTACAGGAGAGAGTACTTTCATGAAAGATCTTGCCCAATCTGTCACACAGACGTCGGGGCCAGTCGCTCCCGTCGATGAGGTTTTACCCTTTACGCAAATGTTCCTCTATGGCCTGCAGCATGTGCTGGTGATGTACGCCGGCGCGGTTGCCGTGCCCCTGGTCGTGGGCAATGCCGTCGGACTGCCGCCCGAACACATTATTCTGCTGATTAGCGCCGACCTGTTTATCTGCGGCGCCGCGACCATTGTCCAGTCCCTCGGGGTGACGCAGTGGTTTGGCTGCAAACTACCGCTGATCCAGGGCTGTACCTTCGCCGCCCTTATCCCTCTGATCCTTATCGGCAAAGAGTACGGGATGGGCGGGATCTCGGGCGCGGTTATCTGCTGCGGTATTTTCATTCTCTGCTGCGCGCCGTGGATAAGCCGCCTGGTGCGCTTTTTCCCGAAAGTGGTGATGGGCAGCATCGTGACGCTTATCGGCATGTCGATTATGCCGGTCGCCGGGGGATGGATCGGCGGCGGCACCAGCGATATGGACGGCTTCGGCGGTTACTTTGCCCTGCTGATGGCCTTCATCACGCTGGTGATTATCCTCAACGTCTACACCTTCGCGTCGGGCATGATCAAAAATACCTCCGTGCTGATCGGCCTTATCATCGGCAGCGTGCTGTGGAACTTCTTTAAGCCGCTGGATTTCCATCTTGTTCACATCACGCCCTGGATCCACCTGCCGGAATTCATGCCCTTTGGCCGCCCCGAGTTTCACATCATCCCCGTTGCCCTGCTCTGCATGGTGATGGTGGTGGTGATGGTGGAAACCATGTCCTCGATTATTGCCACCGGCGATATTGTCGGTAAAAAAGTCGATGCCAGGATGCTGCGCAACGGGCTCAACACCTGCGGTCTGGCGACCACCGTGTGCGGTTTTTTCAACCTGTTTCCCTACTCTGCCTTCGCCCAGAACGTCGGGCTTATCGGCCTGACGGGGGTGCGCAGCCGCTTCGTGGTCTCGGTCTCCGGGATCATTCTGATTATGATGGGCATCTTCTCGAAAATGGCCGCCCTGGTGGTGCTGATCCCGAAACCCGTGCTCGGCGGCGCCGGAATCGTGATGTTCGGCATGGTCGCCGTCTCCGGCATCCGCACCCTCGGCCAGGTGGACTACCGCAACAACAACAACGGTATGGTTGTCGCCCTGACCCTCGGGCTCGGCATGATGCCGGTGCTGGTGCCGAACCTGTTCAGCCAGTTCCCGCCGATGATGCAGATGTTTCTGCACAGCGGTATCACTATCGGCACGCTGACCGCCATCGTCGCCAACCTGACGCTCAACGGCAACGTGCCCTTCAAATTTACCCGAGAGACCCCGGTACCGGATCCGGCGCCGCCGGCTTCTGCCGCGCGCAATATGGCCGTCAGGACCGTCAGAATGTGGCTGCTGCTGCGCAAAGTGCAGAAGGAGCAGCAGCCGCAGGAGGGAAAATAATGACCCTGCGCATGATTGTCGCGCTGGTATTCCTGGCCCTGCTGGCGCTTCCGGCGGTCCAGCAGGCCATCGCCTTAGCCTTTAACAGCCGCTTTGGCGTTGCGCTGCTGTTTTAGTGTTGCAGATTAAGGAGCGTCATGATGACAAAAGTGACCACCGTCTGTCCCTACTGCGCCTCCGGCTGCAAGATGCAGCTGACGGTAGAGGACGGCAAAATCACCCGCGCCGACGCGGCGATGGGTAAAAATAATCAGGGCACCCTGTGCCTGAAGGGCTACTACGGCTGGGACTTTATCGACGATCCGCAGATCCTCACCCCGCGCCTGAAGTCGCCGATGATCCGCAGAAGCCGCGGCGGCAAGCTGGAGTCAGTCTCCTGGGAAGAGGCGCTGGACTATGTCGCCACCCGCCTTAGCGCTATCAAGGAGAAATACGGCCCCCACGCCATCCAGACCACCGGATCGTCGCGGGGCACCGGCAACGAGACCAACTACATTATGCAGAAGTTCGCGCGGGCGGTGATTGGCACCAACAACGTCGACTGCTGCGCGCGCGTCTGACACGGCCCTTCGGTTGCAGGTCTGCACCAGTCGGTCGGTAACGGCGCCATGAGTAACGCAATCACCGAGATCGATAACACCGATCTGGTGTTTATTTTCGGCTATAACCCGGCGGATTCGCATCCAATCGTGGCGAATCATATCCTCAATGCGAAGCGCAACGGGGCGAAAATCATCGTCTGCGATCCGCGCAAAATCGAGACCGCGCGCATCGCCGATATGCACCTGGCGCTGAAGAACGGCTCGAACATCGCGCTGCTGAACGCCATCGGCCACGTCATTATTGAAGAGAACCTCTATGACAGCGCCTTTGTCGCCGGGCGTTCGGAGGGTTTTGAGGCGTATCGCAACATCGTCGAGGGCTATACGCCGGAGTCCGTCGAGGCAATAACCGGCCTCAGCGCCCGGCAAATCCGCGACTGCGCGCGGATGTACGCCACCGCGAAGACCGCCACCATCCTGTGGGGCATGGGCGTGACCCAGTTCTGGCAGGGCGTGGAGACCGTGCGATCGCTCACCAGCCTTGCGATCCTCACCGGCAACCTCGGCAAGCCGCACGTCGGCGTCAACCCGGTGCGCGGGCAGAACAACGTCCAGGGCGCCTGCGACATGGGCGCCCTGCCGGACACCTATCCGGGCTACCAGTACGTGAAGTTCCCGGAGAACCGTGAGAAGTTCGCTAAAGCCTGGGGCGTGGAGAGCCTGCCGGAAACGCCCGGCTACCGCATCAGCGAACTGCCGCACCGGGTAGCCCACGGCGAAGTGCGGGCGGCGTACATCATGGGCGAAGACCCGCTACAGACCGACGCCGAGCTGCCGGCGGTGCGCCAGGCGTTCAGCGATCTGGAGCTGGTCATCGTTCAGGATATCTTTATGACCAAAACCGCCGCCGCCGCCGACGTGGTGCTGCCCGCCACCTCCTGGGGCGAACACGAGGGCGTCTATACCGCGGCCGACCGCGGCTTCCAGCGCTTCTTCAAGGCGGTGGAGCCGAAGTGGGATCTGAAGACCGACTGGCAGATTATCTGCGAGATAGCCACCCGCATGGGCTACCCGATGCACTACGATAACACCCAGCAGATCTGGGACGAGCTCCGCCACCTGTGCCCCAACTTCCTCGGCGCGACTTACGAAAAAATGGGCGAGCTGGGCTACGTGCAGTGGCCCTGCCGGGATGAATCCGACGCCGACCAGGGCACCTCTTACCTGTTCGCGGAGTCGTTCTCCACCCCGAACGGCCTGGCGCAGTTCTTCACCTGCGAGTGGCAGCCGCCGCTGGACAAGCTCAGCGATGAGTTTCCAATGGTGCTCTCCACGGTGCGCGAGGTGGGCCACTACTCCTGCCGCTCAATGACCGGCAACTGCGCGGCGCTGGCAAAGCTTGCCGACGAGCCGGGCTACGCCCAGATCAACACCGCCGATGCCCGGCGGCTGGGGATCGACGACGAGGCGCTGGTGTGGGTCAACTCGCGCAAGGGCCGGGTCATCACCCGGGCGAAGGTCAGCGACCGCCCCAACCCCGGCGCGGTGTATATGACCTACCAGTGGTGGATCGGCGCCTGCAACGAGCTGGTCACGGAGAACCTCAGCCCGATAACCAAAACGCCGGAGTATAAGTACTGCGCGGTGAACGTCGAACCGATTGCGGACCAGGCGGCGGCGGAGCGGTATGTGGTGGAGGCGTACGGGAAGCTGAAAGCGCAGCTCCGGGAGAGTGCCGCCGGGTAAGGGCTAAGGCCGCCTTCTTGTCGGAAGGTGGCCGTTTCTATCAGCGCTCACATTATTTTCCAGCGCAGGTTCTTATTTTCGGTTTGTTGATTTACTTCACCGCTGTAAGTACACCGTGCACCTGCTCAAAGTTACCTGTCAATAAGGATATCAACGTTAACGCGCCTGTTTTGCTGACTGTCCTGCCAGTTAAGCATCGCAACGACCGAAACATATCACTCACCACGGAAATATACAGGGTCAACTTTTCTCTGCGCGGTGACGTGGAGGTCAGCGCCCGCGCGGCATGGTATCGCGCCGCCTGGGACGCCGCCAATGCGGTTTTACTGCGTCATAACGCCTCGCTCAGCCACCATCATGGAGTAGGATTATTGCGCTCCCCCTACATGCGTGAGTCGCTTGGCGAGGCCCTTACTGTGCTTGCAGATATTAAGCGGGCGCTGGACCCGCACGGCATTCTCAACCCAGGAAAGCTCGGGTTAAGCGATAATCTTTCGTCACACGCACAGGCTAACCATGATTAAAAACCTTGGCGCGCAACTGGCGCGCCATCCCGTTATAATGGCGGTCTATGGTATGGATCGACTGGAAGCCGCGCTCGCCAGCCGGGCGCAGGTGTGTATTATCGCCAATATCGATCTGATAAAGCTCCAGCCGGTTGTCGCCCTGCTGGAGAAGGCGGATAAGTACGTTATCGTCAATATCGACAGCTGCAGCGGCCTGTCGCAGGACAAGGGCGGTATCGACTATATTGTAGAAACTGGCGCAATGGGCCTGCTCTCCACCCGGCTGCAAACCATCCAGCGGGCGAAAAAAAGTGGGCTGCTGACCATGCAAAAAATCTTCGTCACCGACCGCTCCACCTGGCTGCGCAGCCTGCACGCGCTGGAGCTGAGCGAGCCGGACTACGTTCAGCTGATGCCCGCCCCGATGCTGCCGTTGATTACGAAAGAGGATCGCCTGCGCCTGCCACCCATCGTGGCGTCGGGATTTGTGAGTCACGAAGAACACATCCGCGCCGCTCTGGCGCACGGGGCCGCCGCGGTATCCAGCAGCGACAGCGCGCTGTGGGATCTGGCCCCGCCAATCTGACAAGAGGAAAACGTTATGGCACATCCATTACAGGTCATCGCCCACTATTACGTACGGGACGGTAAAGCTGACCAGGTCGCCAGCGCACTGCAGGCACTGGCGGAAGCAACGCGCACAGAGCCGGGCAACCGGTCTTATGCGTTTTTTCAGTCCTGTGAAAACCCGCTGCATTTCGTCATTCTGGAGCGGTACAGCACCGAACGCGGGTTAGAGGAGCACCGCGCCACCGGGCATTTTCAGACCATTGCGACGGACATCATCGCACCTCTGCTCCAGAGGAAAGAGGTGGAGACATTTATTGTGTCGGATGATGGTGGCTGAGTGCGAGGCCATAGCGTGGTGCAAGGTTGACGCTGGGGGCGCAGGAATAAATCTTAAATGGAAGACGGTGTTGTACCAAACGCCGTCGTCATGGATTTCACACGAGGCCTATTTACAAGTGGTGCATCACATAAAATGAAAATATACTTTGTGGTGCCTATGCTTTATTTTTTTATAATATAAAGGATTATTTATGTACAAAGTACACTTTTCGATGTGCCCAATATTAATTTTATCTATTTTGCCGTTTTCTTTTGCTCAGGCTACAGATAAGATTGTCGTGACCAGTGGCGGTACTAATCCCTTTTCTGTAACCAGAATCCACGATCGTGTAAATTACATGACCTCATTAAACTTTAACAATGGAAAAGCTGCTCAACAATGGCGTTCAGTCGATTGTAAGCAAGGGAAGGCAGAGCTTCTCTACAAGGATTTACTTAATGACAAAGGATTAACCGAAACTCGCTTTTACGGCAATAGTTACCTCCGTTATGCACCTGCCCAGGACGATAACTATATGTTAGAAAAAGATATCCATAAAATTTGCCAGCTACCAGTAAAGGAGGCTCGATGGGAAAAATTATCAGTCACATCAACCACTGGCATTACCGACCTTATTGATGTTAACAGTATTCAACGCATTGGCGATATTTTATCCGTACAAATGGGATATGACTTTGCAGATATCATTTGGGAACCCCCTTACGACGCACCGCTGGTGCTAAAAATTGAACACTATCTATATAACTGTAAAACACATCAGAGCGATGCTGTTGCTGCCATGAACTTCGATAGTGAGGGACGTGTAACCGACTCGCTCATCACAGCCGATATTGTTCGTCGTAAGAGTAGTTTTAGTCTTTCTCCTGAAAAAGCGCATATTTTCGAGCAACTATGCCAATTACCTGCAGGCAAAACGTTCACTGCCGAAGGGCACTTTGTACCTGCTGCTAATAAAAAAGCATCAACTCTGATGGGACCTACAATGCCCGATTTGAGTAATAACAATCCTCAATGGTTGAATAAATACCCTCTTCCAAATGGAGTTGAACAGCAGGCACAATCATTAATCAAGCCATTGGCATTTCCGCGCTTTAAACAAATTCGGTATACCGAAGTCAGTGCGTTTGGTAAGGTCAAAGTACAACTGGATGCACAACCTGATGGATTTATCCGCAAGTTGGAAGAATATGGTATCTGGGCCGTGCAACGGTTAACGCTGGCAAATCAGCTACAACTAAAATTCGCCATGTCCATCAGCAGGGGAGCTTCACTGCTTAACAAACTGCAGACGGATCTACACTTCCCTTTGGTGAAAGGTCAGCGATATCAAGCACAATGGGACAGTATTGATGGCGACAAGAAAGTAACAGCTGCAACATTACGTTGCGAGGTGACCGGACAAGGGAAAGCAAATAATATTGCCCCTGAGTTTAATGGGACGTATCTATTAGTCGAGTGTAATGAAACGAGGAAAGGGCAAGTCGAAAGCCGTAATAAACTCGCCTGGCTACAGGAATTCAATGTTTTTGTTCCGGTTGCTATGCAAGTAGGAGATAAACCCGAAAGCCCGGTAAAACTGGAAGAAATCAGTGTAATACGCTAATAAAAAACAAGGCTCACCATTCTCACTGGCGAGCCTTTCATCAGGCAATGCTGCCTTAATCAGGAATCACTTGTATCGTTGATATTCAAGTATGTTGCTCAATAGACGCATACAATAAAAACTCAAATATTATTCCAGAAAGCCTTGAACTAAATATTGTAAATGATGCATGCATTTTTATTACTAATACCTACTTTTCACCCACTTAGCCGGTTGAATACAACCTTGTTTAGCCTCCAAAGCCAGGCCAATCCAAATCAGATAAAATACGCTCCTATAAAGCCTACCCCTATAGGTATAAATGTTGCAGCCAGTTTAGTCTCATTCACCGTGGTGAAGCCGGATCATACTGAAGAATGTGACGATATCGGGCACTGCCCGAAACTAAAATGGTAAGCAAATTTGCCCTCATGGGATAGGCCCTGACAAACGCCAATAACGCCCCCTTCTGTCACCCCGCCGCCGCCTCCACGCGGCTCAACCGCCCGACCCGCTCATAATCCACCGGCGTATCCACGTCCCAGTGGATCCCCTGCGCGTTGACCGGGACCACCTTCGTTTCCAGCTGGCGAATCACGTCCTTCATCGTCGAGCCCGGCGGCGCATTGCGAATAAGCGCCAGCGCCCGCTGGGGCAGCAGCACCGGATGCCCCTTGCCGCGGTCGTAGCCGGGGATCAGGCAGGCGCCGCGTTCGGACTGCGCCCACAGGGTGCGGTAGACGCCGGGGGTGACTTCGGGCATATCGCCGAGGGCAAGAAAGAAGCGATCGGCGGTGACCGCCGCCGCGCCGCGCTGTACCGAGGAGAACATGCCGTCTTCAAAGCTGGCGTTGTGGACGATATCAATGCGCGGGTGGTCCTGATAATACGCCTTCAGCTCGTCGCCGCGAAATCCTGTGACCAGCACCACGCGGTCGCAAACGGCGAGCGCGCTGGCCAGCGCGCTGTCGAGAATGGTGCCCTCGCCCCACGGCATCATCATTTTCCACTTGCCCATGCGGCTTGAGAGCCCCGCCGCCAGCATCACGCACTGTTTCGCTTGCTGTTTTCTCATATTGATACCCTCCTTGCGCACCAGCGCCGCCGTCACCGGCGACGCTGGTGCCGGCTCAGGCCTTCAGTACCGCCTTGATGGAGGTGATGATCGGCTGATAGCCGGTGCAGCGGCAGAGGTTGCCCTCCAGCGCCTCCTTCAGCTCGTCGTCGCTCGGCGAGGGGTTCTCATCCAGCAGCGCTTTGGTGCTCATCAGCACCCCCGGCGTGCAGAAGCCGCACTGTACGCCGCCGTGGCGGACAAAGGCGTTCTGCAGCTTTTTGCCGACCGGATCGTGGTGCAGCGCTTCGACAGTAGTGACTTCCGCACCGTTGCACTGGGCCGCCAGCAGCAGGCAGGAGCAGACGGACTTGCCGTCCATGATCACGGTGCAGGCGCCGCATTCGCCGACGGAGCACCCCTCTTTGGTGCCGGTTAACTGCAGATCTTCGCGCAGAAAGTCGATCAGGCGGAGATTGTCTTCAACATCGCGGGCAATGCGGATGCCATTCACTTTTAGCTCAATATGGTTCACGGTCATGGCTCCTTATTTCTTCTGCTCTGACATCACGTCTTCCAGCATCTGCCGGAACATGTCGATAAATACCGGGATTTTGTACGGTGCGGACCAGCGCCCGCCGATCGCTTTCTCAATGATGCCGCCGAGCACCTGGGCGGCGGCGTCGATGGTGTCGGCATTGAGCGGCTTGCCAATCAGCGCCTGCTCGACCTCCACCAGCCGCTGCGGCTTGCTCATCAGCGCGCCGTCGACCAGCCGGCACAGGCGGATAGTGCCGCCGTCGACCAGGAACTGGCCGGTGAGGCTCTGGCGGGTAATGTTCAGCGCATTGCGGCGGCCCAGCTGCAGATAGCGGTCAATCAGCGGCTGCTTCATCGGCGGCGGCAGGATAAAGCGGGTCACCAGCTCGTCCTTCTCAAGCTGCGTGCGGTAGCCGCCGGTGACGAACTCGCTCACCGGCATGCGGCGGGTGCCGCGCGCGCTCTTAAGCTCGATCTCTGCGTCGTAGATAATTAGCGGCGGCATGGAGTCGGCGCACGGCGCGGCGTTGACGATATTGCCGCCGATAGTGGCGCGGTTGCGCAGCTGCAGGGAGCCGACGGTGCGGCAGGCGGTGACCAGCAGCGGGTAGCGCTGCTGGATCAGCGGATGCTTCACGAGGTCGGTAAAGCAGACGCCTGAACCGATGGAGATCCCGCCGTCGACGTCAAAGATCTCCTTCAGCTCGCGCAGGCCGGCAATATTGACCAGCGGCACGTCGCCGGACTGCATCCGCGCCTGGACCAGCACGTCGGTGCCGCCGGCAATCGGCATGGCGCCTTTTTCCGCCATCAGGGCCAGGGCCTCTTTCACGCTCTGCGGCACGCTGAGCGACAGGGAGTTGAGGCGATGGACCTGCTTCTTATCGCCGGACTCCAGCATCTGCTCGCTCTGGCGTTCGGGTTTTTTCAGGTTGTAGCCGAGGCGCACCTGCTCCAGAGTCAGCGGCAGGATGCGGTTGTGGCGCTCGATGGCGAAGCTGACGGCGTTATTGAGCGCCGCGGCCCCCAGCTCCAGCACCGGTTCGCCGATCACTTTCGCCCCCATCGGGCCCGCCTTGTCGTAGTTCTCGACCGCGATAATGTCGATGTGCGGCATATCCTTGATGGTCGGCAGCAGGTAGGTATCGAAGTTCTCCGACTTGACCACGCCGTGCTCGGTGTTGAAATCTTCCAGCATGCCGTAGCCAATCATCCCCTGCAGTACGCCGCCGTACACCTGGCCGGTAAAGCCGACCGGGTTGATCACCTTGCCCACGTCATGGGTGGCGACGACGTTGTTAACGGTGATTTTGCCGGTGCGGGTGTCAACCGCCACGTCCGCCACCTGGCAGCCGTAGACCCAGGTGAAGTACGGGCTGCCGCAGCCCTTCTCTTCGTCCCAGTGGATGTTCGGCGCCACGTGCCAGCCGTAGGAGGAGAGGTTCGCTCCGGTGGCTTTGGTCATGTCGCACACCTGCTGGAAGCTGAGGCTCAGGTCCGGGTTATGGCGGTTAAACACCTTCCCGTTCTGCCACAGGATGTCGTCGATACCCTCGACCTTGAGAGTCTCTTTGATGGCGTCCGCCATGCGCTTTTTAATTTTGTTGGCGGCGCTGAGGATAGCCTGACCGCCCATCAGGGTGCCGCGCGAGGCGACGGTGGAGCCGCCGTCGGCGATCATCGCGGTGGCCGGTTCGGTGAACATTACCTGGTCAAGGCCGATGCCGAAGGCTTCCGCCGCCAGCAGCGACATGGTGGTCTGCAGGCCCTGGCCGTTCTCGGACACCGAGGTGGAGATGTTGACGCTGGCGTCGGCGTTGACCTGAATCAGCGCCGAGGAGGCGTCCAGACCTTCCGCGCCCAGCGAGCAGCCGCGGTGGCTCAGCGCGAAGCCGATGCCGTAGCGGATCGGCCCGCCCTGGGCGTTGAGCTTCTTATAGTGTTCGCGCTTAGCCTCGTACTCGGCCTTGATCAGGGACTTCTCGAGCACCTCCTGGGCGGAAACGGTGTGGTCGCTGAACACCTGGCCCGCCATGCTGGTATCGCCCTGCTTAAGGACGTTGCGCAGGCGCAGCTCGGCCGGCGAGATCCCCATCAGCTCGGCCACTTCGTCCATCAGCGATTCGTTGGCAAAAATAACCTGCGGCGCGCCGTAGCCGCGGTAGGCGGAGGTGTAGTTGTTGTTGGTGTAGACGCCCACCAGGTCAACGCGGACGTTGGGAATGTTGTATGGCCCGGCGGCCTGCACGGAGCTGCGCCAGGTGACGAACATCGTCTGCCCGCAGTAGCTGCCGCCGTCGGCAATAATGTTGATCTTAATGGCCTGGATGCGCGCCTCGTCGTCCAGCCCGATGCGGTACTTCATCTTGTAGGGATGGCGCTTGTAGCTTTCGCGCATCGACTGTTCGCGGTTGTAGGAGATTTTCACCGGGCGGCCGGTGAGGTGCACCAGCAGCGCCGCGCGGCAGGAGACGTTATCAATAATGTCGTCTTTACCGCCGAAGGAGCCGCCGAGCACCGAGCGCTTGACGTTGACCTTCGACTGCGGCAGCGCGAGGTACTTGGCGATCACCGCCCGGGTGCGGTGGGCGTTCTGAATCGAGCCCTCGATGGTCATGATCTGCTCATTGTTATCGAGATAGGCGGTAATCGACTCCGGCTCGATATAGCCGTGCTCCTGGAAGCCGACCTCGTATTCGCGCTCAAAAATGTGGGTCGAGGCGGCAAAACCGGCGTCGATATCGCCCTTCACCGTATGGTGGCGGTTGATAATGTTGCTGTCCAGCTCGCTGTGGATCAGTCGCGCGCCCGGCTTCATCGCCTCTTCCGGGCAGGTGATCGGCTCCCACGGCGTATAGCTGATTTTGATCTTATCGACAGCGATACAGGCGGCTTCATAAGTTTCAGCCGCCACCACCGCCACCACATCGCCGCGATAGGCGATTTCATTGTCGATAATCGGCGGATGGTCCGGGAGGATAGCCCCCAGCTTGCGCTGGCCGGGGATATCGTCCCAGGTGGCGATACGCACCACGCCGGGCACTTTCTCCGCCTCGGAGAGATCGAGTGAATCGACCCGCCCGGCGGCGATATCGACGTAGCGGCAGACGCCGTACAGCATGCCCTTCATCTTGATATCGTCGCCGTAGACGGCTTTGCCGGTAACCTTGGCGAGGCCATCGACGCGGGGCACTTCATTGCCAACCAGCAATGTTTCCATGTTATTCAGTCTCCACTAGCAAGGAATGATGCCTGAATAAAGCAATGGCTATGCCAGCTCGCGGAAATAGAATATTGGCGATAACGTTATGTGAGGTAAATCGAAAAACGATCGGAAAATGAGAGCGCGCGCAGTCCCTGCATTTCCGCGCCGATTATCAAAAAGAGAAACGAAATATCACTATGATAAGAGACTGATTTTTATCATGTTATTTAATATACTGGCATTTGGTAAATACAGTGTTATGAAGCCAGAAATAATATGTAGCTAACGAAAATGAGTGCTATTCCGGTTAATCTTTTGCGCACATTGACTGCCGGACAAAATAGCAGCGTTATAAACCAAAGTATATAGTGCCGGGATATTTATCCCGGCGCGCGATGATTAACAGCGGGCCCTCAGTCCGGCGATATCCGCGGGCGTGGTGCGGCAGCAGCCGCCGATAAGCCTTGCGCCGGCATCCAGCCATTGGGGCAGATAGTCCGCCAGGCAGGCGGCGCTTTCGCCGTGAGAGTGCCAGGTTTTGCTTACCGCATCATAGTGCTCCCCGGAGTTGGGATACACCACCAGCGGCAGCGCCGTAAGCCCCTGCAGCGTGCGCAGCGCGGCGGTGGTGCTTTCCAGCGCGATGCAGTTGATGCCGATCGCCACCACCTGCGGATTATCCGCCAGCGCGGCCGCGACTTCCGCCAGCGGCGTGCCGTCGCTGAGGCGGCCGCTGTCGCGCAGGGTAAAGGAGAACCAGGCCCGGGCGCGGGGATAGTCGGCCAGCAGGTCGCGCAGGGCGCGGATTTCGTCAAACGACGGCAGGGTTTCGCAGGCCAGCAGATCGGCCCCGGCGTCGAGCAGGGCCTCCACGCGCGGGCGGTGGAAGTCAGTAAATTCTTCGCGGCTGCGGCGGTAGTCGCCGCGGTACTCCGAGCCGTCGGCCAGAAACGCCCCGTAGGGCCCCACCGAGCCGGCCACCAGCAGCGCGCCCGCCTGCGGATTTTCCGCCAGGTAGGCTTCCCGCGCCCGACGGGCCAGCGCCACGCTCTTGCTAATCAGCGCCCGGGACTGCGCCTCATCGAAGCCGCGGGCGGCAAAGCCCGCCGGAGTTGCCTGGTAGCTGGCGGTGATCGCTACCCGCGCCCCGGCGCGAAAATAGTCGAGATGAACATCGGCAATCAGCTGCGGGTTTTCCAGCAGCACCTTCGCCGACCACAGGCCGTCGGCCAGGTTACAGCCGCGCGCCTCCAGTTCAGTCGCCATCGCGCCGTCGAGTACGATAAACGGCTGCGCGCCGAGGATCGGGGTTAAGGGATTATTCTGCGACACGCTCGGTGACCTCCTGCGTCTTGTTACGCGTTTGCGTCAGGTAGTAGACACCATAGCAGAGCGCAACGAAAGGAATACCGCACCACAGGGCAATGCGCTGGGCCGGGTCAAAAGCCAGCCCAGCGCAGGCCAGCAGGCAGAGCGCGAAGCCCAGCAGCGGCACCAGCGGATAGCCCCACGCCCGGTAGTGCAGCTCGCTCAGCACCCTGCCCTCCGCCAGGTGGCGGCGGCGGAAAAGATAGTGCGAGGCGCAGATGCTCAGCCAGACGCCGACCACCGCAAAGCCGGAGATCGCCGACAGCGCCACGAACACGGTATCCGGGGCCACCACGCTTGAGAACAGCGCCAGCACGCCGCCGAGCATGCTTACCGACAGCGCGGTCAGCGGCACGCCGCGCGTCGTCACCCGGCTGAAGCACTCGGGCAGCGTCTTTTCGCGCGACAGCGACCACAGCATCCGCCCCGAGGCGTACAGCCCGGAGTTGGCCGCCGAAAGGATAGCCGTCAGGATCACGACGTTGAAGATATCGGCGGCGTAAGGAATGCCGACCTTCTCAAACACCAGCACGAAGGGGCTTTTCTCGACGCCCGCCTGGTGCATCGGGATCAGCGCCGCCAGCACGAACACGGTGCCGAGAAAGAAGATAATCAGCCGGGCGATGGTAGTACGGATAGCCAGCGGCACGGCCTGCCGCGGGTTTTCGGTCTCTCCCGCCGCGATGCCGATAAGCTCGGTGCCGGAATAGGCAAAGTTCACCGCCACCATAGTCATCAGAATCGGCAGACCGCCGTGCGGGAACCAGCCTTCGGCGGTGATGTTGCTCAGCCCCGGCGCCGGCGATCCGTCGTGCATCGGGATAATACCAAACACCGCCGCGCCGCCGAGAATAATAAAGGCAATAATGGTCACTACCTTCACCAGCGAGAACCAGAACTCGCCCTCGGCAAACAGCCGCGTGGAGAAGACGTTAAGGCCGAAGATAACCGCGCAGAACACCACGCACCAGGCCCACACCGGCACCTGCGGGAACCAGTACTGCATGCAGAAGCCGGCGGCGGTAAAGCTGGAGCCCAGCGCCACGGTCCAGGTCAGCCAGTAGAGCCAGGCCACGGTATAGCCGGTGGCCGGGCCGAGATAGCGCGCGGCGTAAACGTGAAAGGCGCCGGTTTCCGGCATTGCCACCGACAGCTCGCCGAGGCACTGCATCACCAGCCACACCACCAGGGCGCCGATCAGGTAGGCCAGCAGCGTGCCCACCGCGCCGGTGGTCGAAATGATATAGCCGGTATTAAAGAAGAGCCCTGTACCAATTACGCCCCCCAGCGAGAGCATCACCAGGTGGCGGGTTTTCATCGTGCGCTTAAGCTGCCCGCACGGTTGTTCGGTTTCCTGCATATTTCTTCCAGGCATGTAGCCATCTAAACGTCCAGAAGTATGTTTATAGCGCGTTCAAAGGCAAAAAACCAGCGCGCCGCGCGTTTTAACGCGCGGCGCGGGTGCCGCGATGGAAGTGAGGTAACCCTTCAGCCGAACATGGCGGAACGGCGCCGGGACGCTATGCGCTGGCGCGCTGGCGTTCGACCTCGGCGTCAGGCGCGCCGCTGCGCTCTTTGTGCAGCGTAAAGTTGAAGTCGATTGAGGAGAAAGGCTTGCTCAGCTCGCGGCTGTCCAGCGCCTGCGGATCGCTGACTTTTTTCACCTCCGGCACCAGCCCCTCGCGGCTGGCGAAGGCAAAGTCGTCCCACAGGTACTCGTCGCCGTCGATGTTGATCTGGGTGGTCAGCTTGCGAAAGCCGTCGGCGGAAGCGAAGAAGTGGATGTGCGCCGGGCGGCGGCCGTGGCGGCCGAGCTGGTCAAGCAGCGCCTGGGTGGTGCCGTCCGGCGGGCAGCCGTAGCCCGACGGCATGATGCTGCGAAACTGATAGTTGCCCTCTGCGTCGGTGACGATCGTGCGCCGCAGGTTAAAGGCGGGCTGGGTCTTATCGAAGAAGGAGTAGTTGCCCATCAGGTTGGCGTGCCAGACTTCGACTTTCGCCCCGGCGATCGGCGCGCCGTCCTCGTCCAGCACTTTGCCCTGCATAAACAGCACTTCGCCCTCGTCGCTCTCGCTGCCGTCGTCAAGGCGGGCAAAGCCCACCGACTCCGGCGCGCCCGCCACGTACAGCGGCCCTTCAATCGTGCGCGGCGTGCCGCCGGTGATGCCGATCCGGGCGTCTGCCTCGTCGGCGCGGATATCGAGGAAGCGCTCCAGGCCGAGGCCCGCGGCCAGCAGGCCAATCTCGTGGCTCATGCCGGAATCCGCGATGTACTCCAGCCCTTTCCACACTTCGCTGGGCTGCAGATCGAGATCCTCAATCGCCTTAAACAGGTCGCTCAGCAGGCGCACGGTCACCTGCTGAATGCGGGGATTCACGTCGCCGGTCGCGGTATCGACGATGAAGTTTTTGACCAGCTGGTCAATCTCGTTATGTGTCATTTCATTGCTCCATAGTTATCGTATTTGTGAACAATTACTTTGCCGTAGGGGTACAGTCTCCGGCAGGATGAGAGGGTCTTATTACTTACCGGCGGCCTCTGCCGCCGGGCAGTGCGGGCGCTGCTGCGCGGCCGCTAGCTGTCATCGTCGCGAATCGACGACGGGTGGCGGCACAGGGGCATCACCTCCAGGGTCATATAGGGGAACAGCGGCAGTGCCGAGAGCAGCTGATGCAGCTCTTCAACGCTTTCAACATCGAACAGGCTGATGTTGGAGTACTGCCCGGCGATGCGCCACAGGTGACGCCATTTGCCGCTGGCCTGCAGCTCCTGGGAAAACGCCTTTTCTGTGGCTTTCAGCGCTTCGGCGTCGGCCTTTGGCATCGATGGCGGAAGATGAACGTTCATCCTGACGTGAAATAACATAGGCACTCCTGATAAAAAGATTAATGACGAAGAAGAGCGGCGACCCGGTCAGGATCGATGGCGATCCCCAGTCCCGGCCCCTGCGGCACCTGCAGCATAAAGTCGCGGTAGACCAGCGGCTCGCGCAGTATGTCCTGCGTCAGCAGCAGCGGGCCAAACAGCTCGGTGTCGAAGCTGAGATCGCTGAAGGTGGAAAACAGATGCGCCGAGGCCGCCGTACCGACCGCGCCCTCCAGCATGGTGCCGCCGTAGAGGCCGATCCCGGCCTGAACGGCGATGTCGGCCACCTGTCGGGCCTTAATCAAGCCGCCCGCCTGGTTAATTTTGACCGAGAAAACGTCCGCGCCGCTGCTGGCCGCCAGTTCAAAGGCGTCCTGCGGGCCTTTCAGCACCTCATCGGCCATGATCGGCGCCTGGAAACGGCGCGCCAGGCGCTGCAGCGCGCCGCGGTTTGCCGCCGCCACCGGCTGTTCGATGGCGTCAATGCCGCCCGCCTCCAGCATGGCGATGCCGCGCTCGGCCTGCAGCTCGCTCCAGGCCTGGTTAACGTCCACGCGGACGCTGACGCTATCGCCCAGCGCTTTTTTGATCGCCAGCACGTGGGCGACGTCATCGGCGACGTCGCGCAGGCCGATCTTGAGTTTAAAAATGCGGTGGCGGCCCAGGTCCAGCATACGGTTGGCTTCAGCGATATCTTTCTGCGTGTCGCCGCTGGCCAGAGTCCACGCCACCGGCAGCGCCTCCCTGACCCGCCCGCCGAGCAATTCGCTGAGCGGTATATTCAACTGGCGCGCGCGGGCGTCCAGCAGCGCCGTCTCCAGCGCGCATTTGGCGAAGCGGTTGCCCTGAATCACCTTGTTGAGGCGGGCCATAATCACCGCGGTCCGGCTCTCCTCCATGCCCACCAGCAGCGGCGCCATGTAGGTATCAATATTGATCTTAATGCTTTCCGGGCTCTCTTCGCCGTAGCTCAGCCCGCCGATAGTGGTCGCCTCGCCCCAGCCTTCGGTGCCGTCATCGCAGAGGATGCGCACCAGCACCAGCGTCTGCACGTTGACCGTCGCCACGGAGAGTTTGTGGGGGCGGATAGCGGGTACGTCGAGCAGCAGTGTTTCAACTTTTTCAATCATAGGATTCAGGTATTAACTTTGTGAAAAAGGGATACAGAAACCATAGCTTTGGCCGACAATATTCGTCCATGACTTAATTTGCATCAGTTTGATACCTTTAAGGTATCATAGGCGCTAAAACTGCTCGCCCGGAGAGACCATGGAATTACGCCACCTGCGCTACTTTATTGCCGTAGCCGAAACGCTGAACTTCAACCGCGCGGCCGAGCGGCTGCACATCAGCCAGCCGCCGCTCAGCCGCCAGATCCAGCAGTTGGAAGAGGAGCTGGGCGTCGCCCTGTTCGAGCGCGGGGTGCGGCCGCTGGCGCTCACCGAGCCGGGGCGCTTCTTCTACGCCCACGCCCGGGAGCTGCTCGCCCGCAGCGTCGAACTCAAATCGATGACCCGGCGCATCGGGCAGATGGAGCGCTCGCTGTCGGTCGGCTTCGTCGCCTCAACCCTGTACGACATTCTGCCCCGGCTGATCCGCCGCTTTCGCCGCGAGCATCCCGAGGTGGAAATAACCCTGCACGAAATGACCACCATGGAGCAGATCGCCGCCCTCAAAGAGGGGCGCATCGACGTCGGCTTCGGCCGCATTCGCTATGAAGATCCCAGCGTCAGGCGCATCGTACTGCGCGACGAGCGCCTGATGGCGGCGCTGAGCGTCGATCATCCCCTGGCGCAGCAGCAGCCGCTGACGCTCGGCGACCTGCTCGATGAAACGCTGATCCTCTACCCGCAGGCGCCGCGGCCGAGCTTCGCCGATCAGGTGCTGGCCGCCTTCCACGATCGCGGCATGACGCCGGAGAAGATAACGGAAGTGCGCGAGCTGCAGGTCGCCCTCGGGCTGGTCGCCGCCGGAGAAGGCATCACTCTCGTGCCCGAGTGCCTGCACAGCCTGCAGCGCCAGGACGTCGTCTACTGCCCGCTCAACGAGCAGGCGCTGGTGTCGCCGATTATTCTCAGCACCCGGCTGCTGGACGAATCGCCGGATATCCGCACGCTGCTGGCGATGGTTTATGAGCAGTATCAGGGCGAGGGCATCGCGCATTTGAAGCCGGGGGAGAGCGCGTAAGGTCGTTCTTAAGAACGATAGCCAGCGTCAGATTGCCTTCTATGATGAATAATCAGCCAGAAGTCATCTGATAACGAGACGCCCTTATGAACGCGCCGCCCGCTTTCGCCGGCGGTAAAAACAGGACCCGCCACTATGCCGGATATTGCCACCCTGCGGCGGCAGCAGATCCCCGCCATTGTGGATGCCCGCGCGCCGGTGCCGTTCCACATTCTGATGAAGCCTATCGGGCCCGCCTGCAATCTCGCCTGCGGCTACTGCTACTACCCGCAGGGAGAAACCCCGGTGCGCAAAATGGGCGATGAGATGCTGACCCGGTTTATCCGCCGCTATATCGATGCCCAGCCCGCCGGGGCCAGAGAAATTAATTTTGTCTGGCAGGGGGGCGAGCCGCTGCTCGCCGGGCTGCGTTTCTACAAAAAAGCGCTGGCTATCCAGCAACGTTTCGCCCCGCCGGGTGTGACGATCAGTAATAGCCTGCAAACCAACGCCACCCTGATCAACGACGCCTGGTGCCGACTGTTTCGCGAGCACAACTTTACCCTCGGCGTCAGCCTGGAGGGGAGCGCCGCGCTGCAGGCCCGCCACCGCCCGGACAGGCGCGGGCGCTCCAGCTACGCCGCCGCTGAACGGGGCATCGCCCTGCTCCACCGCCATCAGGTGGATTTCAATCTGCTGATCGTGGTGCACGATGAGATGGCCCACGACGCAGCGGCGGTCTACGATCGCGCCGTCAGCCTCGGCGCCCGCTATCTCCAGTTCCAGCCGCTGATGAGCGAGGGGGAAGCCCTGCGGCACGGCTACCGGCTGAGCGCGGAGAACTGGGGGCGGTTTATGATCGGCATCTGGCGCCAGTGGCGCCGGCGGAGCGATATCGGCCGGGTGTTTATCATTAATATCGAACAGGCCTGGAGCCAGTACTTCACCCACACCAGCGCCACCTGCGTCCACGCCGCGCGCTGCGGAACCAACCTGGTGATGGAGCCCGACGGCCAGCTGTACGCCTGCGACCACCTGATCGACCCTGAACATCGCCTGGGCCACCTCGATGCTCAGCCGCTGCCGCAGGCGATCGAAGCGGCCACCCGGCTTGAGTTTGGCGTGAAAAAGAGCCAGCGGACCGAGTGCCAGCGCTGCGCGGTAAAAATGGTTTGTCAGGGCGGCTGCCCCGCCCACCTCAACGCGGCGGGCCACAATCGCCTGTGCAGCGGCTACTACCACTTTTTCAATGAGATCCTCGCGCCCCTTCGCCCCTACTCCCGCGATATGAGCGGCCTGCGGGCCTGGCGGGCGGCCTTCGTCGAAGGGCGGCCTCAGGCGTGCTAGCCGCAGGCATCGCGTTTTACCCATCATGGAGAACAGGCAGTGAATAAAAAAACTATGGCCGCCGCCGTCGGCTTGATCCTGTCAGGTGCCGCGCAATCGGCGCATTCCGGCACGCATCCCAACGTCATCGTCATCATTGCTGACGATATGGGCTACTCGGATATCAGCCCCTTCGGCGGGGAGATCCCCACCCCCAACCTGCAGGCGATGGCCGAGCAGGGCCTGCGCATGAGTCAGTACTATACCTCGCCGATGTCGGCGCCGGCGCGCTCCATGCTGCTGACCGGCAACAGCAACCAGCAGGCGGGTATGGGGGGCATGTGGTGGTATGAAAATACCCTCGGGAAAGAGGGCTACGAACTGCACCTGACCGACAGAGTGACCACCATGGCCGAACGCTTCAAAGACGCGGGCTACAACACCATGATGGCGGGCAAATGGCATCTCGGCTTTATGCCCGGCGCAACGCCGAAAGATCGCGGCTTCATCCACTCGTTCGCCCTGATGGGCGGCGGCGCCAGCCACTTCAGCGATGCGCTGCCGCTGGGCACGGTCGAGGCTTTCCATACCTTTTATACCGAGAACGGCAAACGGACCTCGCTGCCGGCGGACTTCTATTCCAGCGCCGCCTATGCGGGAAAAATCAATACCTGGATCAGGGAGACGCCCGCCGACCAGCCCTTCTTCGCCTGGCTGGCATTTACCGCTCCCCACGATCCGCTGCAGGCCCCCGACGAGTGGATCAGGCGCTTCCGGGGCAAGTATGAGGAGGGCTACGCCGAGGTTTACCGGCAGCGTATCGCCCGCCTGAAAGCGCTTGGCATTATTGGCGACAGCACCTCGCTGCCGCAGCTGTCTCTCGATAAGGAGTGGGAAGCGCTAACGCCCGAGCAGCAGAAGTACACCGCTAAAGTGATGCAGGTTTACGCGGCGATGATCGCCAACATGGACGCGCAGATTGGTACGGTAATGGAGACCCTGAAGCAGACCGGGCGCGACAAAAATACGCTGGTGCTGTTTCTGACGGACAACGGCGCCAACGCCGGGGGGCAGATGCACTACGCCTCAAAGCCGGAGTACTGGAAACAATTTGATAATCGCTATGAGAATGTAGGCCGCCGGGGCTCATTCGTTTCTGAAGGCCCCACCTGGGCCAATATCAGCGACGCTCCCTACGCCAACTACCACAAAACCACCAGCGGTCAGGGTGGGATCAATACCGACTTTATTATTGCCGGGCCGGGGATTAAGCACCCCGGTAAAATTGATACCGCCACCATGGCGGTGTACGACGTCGCCCCGACGCTGTACGACTTTGCAGGCATCGACGCCACCAGGCCGCTGGGCGGCAAGCCGACGCTGCCTATGATTGGCATCAGCTTTAAGCGTTACCTGACCGGGGAAACGGCAACGCCGCCCAGGCGCGAATTTGGCGTCGAGCTGCACAATCAGTCCGCCTGGGTCGAGGGCGAATGGAAACTGCGCCGGCTGGTTAAGGGCGGTACGCAGGCCGGGGACGCGCCGTGGGGGCTGTTTAACCTTAAAACCGATCCGCTGGAAACCCGCGATCTTGCTGCCCGCTATCCCGACAAAGTCGCCACCCTGCGCCGGCACTACGAGGATTTCGCCCGCCGCACGCTGGTGACACACGCCCGGGGAAGGATGCTGGACTATGCCGGTATCGACGAAAAAACCGGCCGCTACGTGGTGCTGGATGCCGCAACACTACGACCGGTTTCCGCACCGCAGGCCGTTGTGCCCGACAAAAAATAGCCCCCGCTGCTAATGCCGCTGCTGAGCCGCACAGCGGCGGCATTTTCTCCACCGCAGGTGTGCATAAGCGCGCCGCAGCAAGAATCAGAGATAACCTAATGCAGATCCCCGGATGCCAGGCCATCTTTGAATAAGCGAGTTCATCGGCAGGGGCACCTGACTTAGTTCACAAAATGAAGGAGATACTGGTAAACCGCTACCGACAGGCCACCCTAAGTGGTAACGTACCCGGGCGTGAGAAATCTCCGGCACGGGTGAACGCCAGAAGAGATACGGAAAGAATAACGCGTTGACTGGAGCCGTTTGAAATCAGAAGGATAAAGGGGAAGTTGGCGGAGAGAGGGGGATTTGAACCCCCGGTAGAGTTGCCCCTACTCCGGTTTTCGAGACCGGTCCGTTCAGCCGCTCCGGCATCTCTCCGCTGAAGCGGTTGCTATAATACGATTTCTTTCGCATTTTAACAGCCCTACGCCCTTAATTTGTGTTCAAGTGACGAGTTTGCGAGCAAAGCGATGATCAAATGGCCCTGGAAAGCACATGAAACATCCCGGAATGCGGATATCGAATGGGAGCAGGCTCTGGATGTGCCGATTCTGGCAAACCTCTCTGCAGACGAGCAGGCGCGCCTGACCCAACTGGCGACCCGCTTTCTGCAGCAAAAGCGCATGGTGCCGCTCCAGGGACTGAACCTTGAACCTATCCACAGCGCGCGCATCGCGATGCTGTTCTGCCTGCCGGTGCTGGAACTGGGCTTCGAGTGGCTCGACGGCTTCCACGAAGTGCTCATCTACCCGGCGCCGTTCGTGGTCGACGACGAATGGGAAGACGACATCGGCCTGGTGCACAGCCAGCGGGTGGTGCAGTCCGGCCAGAGCTGGCAGCAGGGGCCTATCGTGCTCAACTGGCTCGATATCCAGGACTCCTTCGACGCTTCCGGCTTTAACCTTATCATCCACGAAGTGGCCCACAAGCTCGACGTGCGCAACGGCGACCGCGCCAGCGGCATTCCGCTGATTCCCCTGCGCGAAGTGGCGGGCTGGGAGCACGATCTGCACGCAGCGATGGACAACATCCAGGAAGAGATAGACCTGGTGGGCGAAAGCGCCGCCAGCATCGACGCCTACGCCGCCACCGACCCTGCGGAATGTTTCGCCGTACTCTCAGAATACTTCTTCAGCGCCCCGGAGCTGTTCGCTCCCCGCTTCCCCGCGCTGTGGCAGCGTTTCTGCCACTTTTACCAGCAGGATCCGCTGCTGCGGATGCGTGATAATTACGGCGATGAGGGGAAGGGTCTGCGCGCAGTTCACTAAAACGGCAGCCTGAGCTAAAATTAGCCATCTGAATCAGCGAGTTAATTTTAGTATTGACACAAAAAACGGTGGCCAGTAATATGCGCCTCGTTCACACGATTCCTCTGTAGTTCAGTCGGTAGAACGGCGGACTGTTAATCCGTATGTCACTGGTTCGAGTCCAGTCAGAGGAGCCAATTTCCTGTTTGCATGCATCTTTGCGAATCCTTATCTGATATTGATTCAAGAGGTTAGCGTGAAAACTCTTCCCGGTGCATTTTGATTTTACCCTCCGCATCGGGAAAAATTGGTGGTCAAATCTGGGGTCAGGTTAGTTCGATGACGGAGTGACCCCCAAATGTCCCTTAACGACTCAAAAATCCGCAACTTAAAACCATCCGCAAAACCCTTCAAAGTTTCTGATTCTCACGGTCTGTACCTTCTTATCAAACCAGGCGGCTCACGTCACTGGTATCTTAAATATCGTATAAACGGCAAAGAATCCCGCATTGCACTGGGTGCCTATCCTGCCGTCTCCCTGTCTGATGCCCGCCAGCAGCGCGAAGGTATCCGTAAGATGCTGGCGCTGAACATCAACCCGGCACTGCAGAGGGCTGCTGAACGCAGAGCCTGCACACCAGAGAAGGTGTTTAAAACAGTGGCGCTGGCATGGCATAAAAACAATAAAAAGTGGTCGCAGAACACCGCTGACCGTCTGCTTGCCAGCATGAACAACCATATCTTTCCTGTAATTGGTCATCTGTCCGTCACGGAGCTTAAACCCCATCATTTCATTGACCTGCTGAAAGGCATTGAGGAAAAGGGCCTGCTGGAAGTCGCGTCCCGCACGCGGCAGCACCTCAGTAACATCATGCGCCATGCGGTCCATCAGGGATTTATCGACACCAACCCGGCAGCAAATCTTGATGGCGTGACGGCTCCCCCCATGAGACACCACTATCCCGCCCTGCCGCTGGAGCGGCTGCCTGAACTGATTGAACACATTGAAGCATATCATCAGGGCCGTGAACTGACCCGGCTTGCTGTCCTGCTGACGCTGCATCTGTTCATTCGCTCCAGTGAGCTGCGCTTTGCACGCTGGTCAGAAATTGATTTCATAAACAGAATTTGGACGATACCCGCCACACGCGAAGCCATTGTGGGTGTGCGTTATTCAGGGCGCGGTGCAAAAATGCGCACTGCTCATATCGTGCCCCTCTCACAGCAGGCTATAGCTATTCTGAAACGGATTAAGGAAATATCCGGGGCTTACGAACTGGTCTTCCCCGGCGACCATAACCCGTACAGGCCGATGTGCGAAAACGCGGTTAATAAAGCACTGCGCCTTATGGGATTCGACACGAAACAGGACATCTGCGGACATGGCTTTCGGGCAATGGCATGCAGTGCCCTGATGGAGTCTGGCTTATGGTCGCAAGATGCAGTGGAACGCCAGATGAGTCACCAGGAGCGCAACACCGTGCGTCTGGCTTACATTCATAAGGCTGAGCATCTGGAAGCCCGCAAGGCGATGATGCAGTGGTGGTCAGATTATATCGATACATGCCGGGTCGCATACGTACCACCTTTTAACACAGGGCGGGATAAAAACAACGAAGCTGCATGACCAATAACAAAAAGCTGTATCAGCATACCCTGGTACGGCTTTATTCATTTCTGATGGCTTGCCAACCCCTCCACCCCGACCCGACCCGTCGCTGCCTGTAGAAAGCTGTTACACAACAACAACACGCTTGCGCCGTCAGCCCTGGCGTGCCATTTCATTTGAGAGCAAGGATCATCCCTACTGCCCCAGCGACGAGAACGGCATCAATGAGAAGCTCGAACGTATGCGTCTGGAGTTTCTGGACGAGACGTTTCGCAATCATCGAACCGACGAACAATGCGATGCCGATGGCAAGTCCATGTGTGAGGACAGGCTGCGCGAGTGCGCCCGATATACCGAACGTAGCTAGCTTGCCAGCGTAGAGCAGGATTGCGCTTGCCGCCTCTGATCCCAAAAATACGCCTCCACTCATTCCGTATCCGGTAAATACCGGCACGCTGAGCGGCCCGGTGGACAGCACGAATCCGGTCATAAACCCGACAATCGCCCCGGCCAAACTCATGTGCCAGAGATTCAAGTGGAGGTTCGATCGTCTGATGAGACGGCGCAGCGGGATCATCGCAAGGAAGAAAGCTGCCAGGAATACCTCCACTGTGCCAGGAGAAATCGTAAGTAACGTGTGCGCCCCGAGAACAGCCGCAGGAACTCCCGCCAACGAATAGGCAAACACCGGTCGCCAACGAATCTCATGCCACCAGACAATCACCCGTCCGATGTTGCCGAAAAGGGAGGCGATCGCCATAACAGGCACAGCAATCCGTGGCCCGTACGTGGCGACGAGGACGGGCAGCATGATTAACGACGAGCCAGTGCCGACGACACCGCTGAGTACTCCGGCACCGAGAGCGACGAAGAAGAGAAGTAAGAGTGCAATCATCGGCTTTAAGATCAACCAGGGCCATCGCTCGCAGCCGCAAGAAGCGGCACCAGGATGTCGCTGATCGGCGTTGGAATGCTGTGAACCCGGCCGCGACGCGCAATGACGCCGTTGCGGATATCCCATTCAAGCGGTCGGCCAGCTTCTCGATCCGTGAGGATGGAGGTGCTCATGTCTGCAGGAGCCGCCCGGAACTTATCGAGGATCTCCTGCGGCACTTCGTCTCCGAGTTCAGCGCCCTCTGCACGTGCCACGGCCAAGCATTCCTGCAGATAAGCCAGCGTAAGCCTGGCGATATCAGCACGGCCAAACATGCCTGAGCGGCGGTGCGTGAGTGCCATGAGTCCAGCCACCGCATTCTGCATCAGCTTGCGCCAGGCCAGGGAGCTGAAATTCGCGGCCAGATCTACGGAGCACCACGTGCCTTGCAGCGCTGCGGCCACTACACGGGAAGCTGGTGCGTCTGGCACGCTGAGGCGCGCCTCACCACGCAAGCGTACCGAGCCATCGGACTGCGCTTGCGCAGGGAACCACACGACAGCGGGAACGATCTGTCCGGGCAGAGAGTACGTAGCGAGCCTGTCCAACTGTTCAACCCCATTCTGGAGCACGCATATAACCGTCTCCGGGCCAGTCAACGCCCTGAGCCATTCTGCTGCCGCGTCGATTTGTGTGGACTTGACTGCCAGAAAGATAAGATCAACCGTGCGAGTGATTTGTGCCGGATTCGTCTGTACCGGACCGGGTACGGTGATAAAGCGGTTGCCATCTTGCAAGGTCAGGCGATCGCGGGGAGTACGTCCACACAGCAATGGTGTGCGGTCGACTTCGTGTAACGCCGCCGCGACTGTTGTACCGATGGCACCTGGACCTAAAACAGCAACAACTGTATTGATTTCAGTGTTCATGAATGCGGACTCCTTGCAACAGAATCTAATTATGTGGTGGTTGTGCCCTTCCCAAAGGACATGTAATATATTACATATGAATAAAGAAAATGGTAATATAATTTCAGAAGGTGAGCAGCGGTTACAGCAATGGCTTGGCAGCATTCACGCCCGAAGCGGCGACCTCGCTGCAAGTGAGGCTAAAGTTGTCGATCTCCTGCTTGTCGATCCTTTATTTGTCGGTACAAGCACGGCAGCACAGGTTGCCACCCGTGCTGGTGTATCACCGCCGACAGTAATACGCGCTGCACGAGCGATCGGTTTCACCGGGTTCACTGAACTTAAGATAGAGATTGCCCGGGCTCGTGGCACTGCCCAATTCTTTGCCCCGCCTGAAGTTCTTACAGCGGATGCGACGCTGGCATCAGTGCTGGAAACATCAATTCGTGCTGGTGTAGACGCACTGACTGCGCTCAGCGGTGCTATCGAAATCTCCGCACTTGATGAGGCGGTCGATTTAATCCAGAGCGCACGCCAGGTATTTGCATTTGGTGCTGGTCCCTCTGCGACGGTTGCCGCTGATGCGGTCTTTCGTTTGCGGACGGCGGGTGTGATAACCGTCAGTATCCAGGATTATTTATCAGCGATGATTGCTGCTCGTCTACTCGGTCCAGGCGATGTCATCATCGTCGTCAGTTCAACAGGGCGCACATCATCCACACTCTCCATCGCTGATGCAGCATCCTCGGCAGGAGCATCGCTTATTGCAATAACTAACCAGTACGATACCCCACTGGCGACACTCGCCAACGTTTCGCTCGTTGTTGGCGGAATGCCACTCCCGGCACAGATGGCCGCTGCCGGGAGTCGACTGGCCCAGCTCGTCGTTATTGATACGCTGGTCGCTGCTCTCACTCTGCGGGATAAAGAACAAAGTCGCCGGGCTGAACGGGCGGGTATTGATTTGCCCGATATGTCCTGATGCAGTTCAGCACGGTAGCAATGATTCTTACTGCTGCGGTAGCTCATGCAGTATGGAATATAGCCTCAAAATACAAGAGGGAAGACACTCTTGTGTTCGTCTGGGCGTACAGCTGTGCCTCAGCATTGCTGTGGCTCCCGTTCAGCCTCATTCTGATAGTTGAGGGACAACAGGAACTCGACTGGAGACTCGCTGTCGGCGCAGTTATCTCGTCTGCACTTCATATCGCTTATTCTCTAATCTTGCAGGCTGGCTACGAGCGCGCCGAACTGGGTGTTGTTTATCCGATTGCCCGAGGAAGTGGACCAGTTCTGACGATACTGTTTGCAACCCTTCTCATGGGAGAACGGCTTTCACCAGGCGCTTTACTCGGCGCTTTTATCGTTATCGCTGGTATTTTCGTTGTCACCGGCAATCCGTTCAGGAGCGGAAGCCGACCACTACAGGGAATGCTTTGGGGGGCAGCGACAGGCACCGCCATCGCTGGCTATACACTCTGGGACGGTTATTCGGTAATCTCTCTGCACCTGGATCCAGTGCGCTACTACGCCAGCACACTCCTGCTACAGAGTCTGATTCTTACCCCTGGTGCGATGCGGCGACGAAATCGCATTCCAACTGCTGTACGTGTGGATATCATCCCAATCCTTATCATTGCTGTATGCTCTCCCCTTGCCTACATCCTTGTACTGACAGCCATGCAGAGCATGCCACTGGCACTCGTCGCTCCTCTCAGGGAAACATCCATTATTGTCGGCTCCCTTCTTTCGTACTGGCTGTTTCGTGAAAATCATCTGGCACGCCGGATTGCCGGTGCAGTGGTGGTGCTGACCGGCATCGCAATAATTAGCCTTTGATCGCTTCGTTGGATGCCAATCGTCGTCTTATTGTCAGCGTGGATCGTTCGTCGAAGTTCAGTTTTCATCACCAGTTTGATCGCAAAGCTATGCCACATAGCACTATTGGCTTTATAATCATTAACGGTAAAAGTGGTATTGAATAGTGATACTCCGATGCAACACATTCAACATGTAGCCTGATTCTGATAACCGCTTTCGTTAGAAATGGCTTACTCCATAGCGAGAGTTCGTGATGCTCAAAACAGAAGATCTCAACACTATGATATCAATTGATGAGATTCACTTTGCTGACTGGCAAATCTGGCCACAGCTAAGGATTCTGTTACATCGGGGTAAGCCAGTAAGAATTTCTGCCAGAGCTTTTGATGTTCTGGTTGTTCTGGTGAGTGCCAGAGGTAAAGCGGTAAGTAAAGAATCTTTACTTACGCAAGTGTGGGGAAATGAAATCGTCGAAGAAAATAATCTTCAGGCACAAATTTCAGCTATACGCCGCATACTGGGACATGACCGCCATCTACTGGTTACTGAATTTGGTTGTGGTTATCGCTTTAATATCAACAAATCGCCAACTGAACCTCTCTCTAAATCAAAAATAACTGAGCCCGCTATTACCCCTTTTCTAGCGTCGATTCTGGGGCGTGATAAAGCTGTGCAGGAATTATGCGCCTTATTGGATCAATACCGTCTGGTGACGATTACTGGCTCAGTGGGCGTGGGTAAGACTCGTCTGGCATGGGAAGTCGTCAGTCTTACACACACGCATTTTCCTGATGGAATATGTGTGGCTGAACTGGCTCATATCACCGAAGCATCCAGCTTGCTATCCGTTATTTCACAAGCGCTCCATCTTCCATTAGCTGCCATTCATAATGATGCCGATTTACGGCAACAGCTTGCACGGCGTCGATGTTTACTGCTGATTGATAACTGTGAACATGTAATTAATGAACTTGAACCAGTGATTACGTTGCTCCTGCACCTGGCTCCCCATATCAAACTGTTGTTGACCAGCCAGGTAGCGTTGCAGGTTGCCGGCGAGCAACAATATCTACTACCACCATTACAAGTTCCTGAGAGCGAAGAGGCTGATACCCACGAGTTACTGACTTTTTCCAGTGTCCGCCTCTTTATCGAACGCGGGCAGGCAAATCGACATGATTACCATCCATCAGCCAGCGAACTGTCTTTGATTGGCGAGTTATGCCGTCATCTTGACGGTCTGCCGTTGGCGATTGAACTTGCGGCCTCCCGTCTGCCAGTCATGAGTGTCAAAGAGATCTATAGCCGACTGGAAGACCGTTTCCAGCTATTGAGCAATACTCACAGATCTCTGGAGCCCAGACATCAGAAAATACTGACCGCGCTGGAGTGGACTTATCAGTTGCTCAACACACGTGAACAACGATTATTTTGCTCTCTGGGGATCTATACCGATATGTTCAGTGCGAAATCAGTAAGCGACCTTCTGCTGATTAAAGACAAGCATCGCTGGCAGGTTGTTGACGATCTGCAAAGATTACTGTCTTTATCCCTGATTCAGGTCAGTACTCAGGTACCAGAGACCCGTTTCCGCCTGCTGGAAACCATGCGCCAGTTCGCATGCGATAAACTCAGGCAACAGGGTGAATATACTGTTCTTGAGGCCCGTTTTGCCGGTTATTATAAAGTTCTGGTAGAAGAGGCCCAAGGTGATTGGTTTATGCTGCCAACGGGACAGTGGCGTGAACGTTATAGCCATATGCTTAATGATTTGCGGAGTGTATTACAGCAAACGTTGACTGAGGGGGCCGATCCTTCTAAGGGGCTTAAGATATTACAAGCGATGACCCCTTTTTGGATTGAATATTCACTATACGATGAATGTCAGCGCCATATTTATCCTCTGCTTTATGAAAATACTTCGCAGGTAGTATTAACGCTACGCCAGAGAATGAATCTCAGCGCTGTAGCAGGTAAGGCGTCAACCTGGGCAAAAGGCCCTACGCCTGAAACACATTCAGCCTGGAAAACCGCGCTGACAATTGCAGAAAAGCTCGACGACAAAGAAATACGTTTACAGGCACATTACGGATTATGGTTGTATTATCTGCGTACTGGCGAGTTGGATAAAGCGCTTGAGCATGCGCAATCTATGTGCGAGCTAGCACGGTCCATTACCGACGAGGAGGCGATGGCAACCGGGCTGCGTATTCTCGGTGTATCCCTGCATTTTTTGGGCCGTCATGATGTCGGGCGTGATTATCTCCAGCAATCTCTTGATTGGTATGAACATGGTGAATTAAGCCACTCTTTCCGTTTTGGTCTTGATCAAGCGAGCGCCGGTCAGGCCTTTCTGTCTCGTTTACTCTGGTTACAGGGTGAGTATAAGGCCGCGAAACAGATGGCATGGCGCGGTGTTAAAAAAGCCGCTCGTTTGCAGCATGTCTGTTCTCTTTGCTGTGCACTGGCTGAAGGCGCTTGTATGACAGCAGCACTGGATCGTAATCCGCGTTGGGTTATAAAGGCCGCAAACTGGCTTATTCATCTGGCAAAAAGGCATGATTTATATTTCTGGAAGACATACGGCGAGCTGTTTCTTGTTTGGGCCAAACAGTTCAGTCATACCGATGTTAGTCAAACTACACTGTTTAGCTCGTTGCGGGCGATGGGATTAGACTGGCAATATTCCCCCTTGTTGTCAGAAATTGATACCAGGGTATCACTGAGAGCCACCCGCCAGGATCATGAAAACTGGTGCACGCCTGAGCTGATGCGTCTTTCTGCCACTCAATTACCTCCTCAGAAGCAACGCCTGCTGTTGGAGAAGGCCCTGGACAAAGCGCGTCAGCAACAGGCTCATGGCTGGGCCCTCCGTATTGCTTATTCATTGGCGACATTGCAGGCTGAAGCCGGGGAAAAATGGGCTGCTAAACAATTGATACAGGACGCTTTACATGATGTTGATGACTCAGACAATGCGACGGATGTAAGAAGTGCTATTGCGCTATGTGCCCGAATAGGGACCTGAATATTTACGTTTTACGGCTATCAACATCCCCATGATCACGAGTCCGCCCCCTGCTGAAGAAATCAGCGCCCAGCTATGAGTTGTCTCCCATAACCAGGTGGCAGTCAGTGAGCCACATGCTCCGCCAATAAACATAACGCACATAAATAATGTATTAAGACGGTTTCTGGCATCCGGACGCAAAGAATAAATCGTGTGCTGATTAGCTATCAGTACACATTGCTCACCCGCATCCAGTAGTAGAATGCCCACCACCATACCCACAATACTGTTCCATCTCCAAAAAACAGTCCAGGCTAGCAGCATGAGTATCACACCAAAAACAACCATTCGGAATGGTCCCTGACGATCGCTGAAACTTCCCGCCAGAGGCGCACACAGAATACCGATTAACCCCAAAGCAGCCAGGGCGCCGGTTATCCCTGCACCGTAATCGTAGCGATGAGCTAACCAGAAAGGGAGCACGGTCCACAGCACGCTGAAGGAGGCAAACAGCATTGCTTGTGTAAGAGTTGCACCACGCACCTGCGGCTCGTTTTTCCACAGCAGTCCTAATGAACGTAATACCGCCAGATAGTTAAACTTTGGCGTTGACAACGACTGAGTAGGCAAAATGCGTAAGATGAAAAATATAGCCAGCAATGTCATGATCGCGCCGGATAAAAAGACGCCACGCCAGCCGAAATACTGACCAATAAGGCCTCCGATAGCCCGGCCAGCAAGGATACCTGCCAGGACACCGCTCATCACAGTACCAACGGTTTTACCTCGTGCAGAAGTTCTTGAGAGCGAGGCGGCAAGCGGCACTATCTGTTGAGCTACTGTTGCAGCCATCCCGGTAAGGAAGGAGAAGAACACCAACACTGTCGCCGTTGGGGATAACATCATGCCGATCATTGCCAGGAAAAGCACCTGCGCTTGACGCAGGATAAGCCGCTGACGTTCAATATAATCGCCCAGGGGGATCAGAAAGAATAAGCCCACCGCATAGCCTACCTGGGTGACCATGGGGATCAAAGAAACAGCTCCCCATTCATTGGGAAATGATCCGACAATTAAATTCAGGACAGATTGATTAAAATAAATATTAGCCACAACAATACAACAAATAATCCCCAGCATAAGAATCCTGGTAGAAGAAAGCTCGTGATTGTCCGAACGCATTGACCACTCCTGGCACTAAATTCAATATTGTCTGGAGTATAAGCAAAGGCGACACCCAACTCTTTGACCGCTTTTTTCAGACATCTGAATTCTGATGCACAAGCTCCTGAAAAAGAGATTTGTTACTAATACTGCTCATGTTATTGACTGTGCTTAACTTGAGGAGCAACAAATGGATTTAAAACTGACTGGAAAAGTGGCTCTGGTAACTGGAGCCCGTACCGGAATTGGTTTCAGCATTTGTGAAGAATTGGCAGTGAATGGTGTGCATTTAGTCATGGTGGCCAGACGAGAACCTGAGCTGATTCTTGCTGCGAAAAAAATTTCAGAGAAATACGGTGTTTCGGTGCTGCCTATTGCCGGGGATGTGACTGATCCCAAACTACCTTCTTTAGTGGTTGAACAAGCGGAAAAAGTTTTTCAGCGTATTGATTTACTGGTGAACAATGCCGGAAGAGCCCATGCGGGCACGCTGTTAACCACTTCGGAAGAAGACTGGCAGATAATGACTGAGACCAAATTCTCCGCCATGCGACGTTTTTGTAAGGTAATCATCCCCGGGATGCAGAGACGAAACTGGGGGCGTATTGTCAATATCTCATCCATTGGCGGTATCTACCCTAATCCGCAACTTACCGTCTCACACGCACTGAGCGCCGCTATCAACAACCTGACCCGTAGTTTAGCACTTAGCGTGGCTCCGGATGGCATTCTGGTCAATGCGATCGGAGTGGGTGCTGTCGCGACGGATAACTGGGCGCAGAACATGCTACCGAATGTTCGCAATCGTCGTCCTGAACTGGCTGACAGAACAGACGAAGAGGTAATGGCATTACTGGGTAAAGAGAAAACGCCTGTGGGCCGCTTTGGACTTCCTGAAGATATTGCTGCAATTGCTGCGTTCCTACTTTCTGGGAGGAATCAGTTTGTTACTGGACAGACAATTGAAGCATCAGGCGGAGCAGACAGATTTATGTAATGTCTTCCATTCAACTTAAATAATGTTTGAGAATTGAATTAGTTTAACCTGATATTTGTTCTTCTTTTCAATCACTGCGAAATATGAGGCCGGACATGGGGGACTGAAACGCTAAGAAGCCCCCGCACCAATATAATCCAAATATTATAACGTAATAGATCCCGCACCATGAAATTAATTTCACTGGAAAATTCATGGTATTTTTTTAAAAAAATAGAAATAGAGGCAAACCACTATGTCAAAAAAACAAACACTATCAAATACAAACTATAGTTCGCCTGACTGGCTGACTATCCGTGAAGCAGTCGAAGTGATAAATAAAAAAGGACTGAAAATTAAAAAAAAGTGACATTTACAAGCATGCATTACATGGCAGCATTCATCTCTCTATTTACTTTCAGTCGCCAATTACATTACGAAAAATACAGAGGTCGGGCTACAAAGTAAGGCTCAGACCATGTGATATGTCATCAATAAATCGTTTATGCCTTCTTGACAAAAAAGCGTTTATTGAAGGACATAATTTTATTGTTAGCACTACTGGCAAATATATCATTCCCACAGAGAGAGTTATTGACACTCTATTGATTGGATATGAATATGTTCTAGTACAAAAATTACTTGCCCAATCTCTTAAAATACCATTACCTGTAACAGGAGCTATTGATTTTAATCATGGCATAACAGTTAGCTTACAAGGAGAACCATTTCAACTATTCGATAAAATGACATGGGAAGAAAGAATAACACAAAAAATCATGCAACTCCCTAAAAACATTTCACCATATGTACATAAAGAGATATTCTCAAAGAGGATAAATAATTACCTGGGGAAAGAGTATTTCCCGGCTCATATTTTACCTCGGGATGCCTGGTTTGTTATTCGACACACTGAACTTGATAAAGTCATTGACATCATAACCAATAGCAGAGTGCCCCCATTATCTGCAACGCGAATATCAACACCACTATCTCGTTTTTTCTGGCTGGCCTGTAAAAACAATGAAGTCATCCGTCCATTAATTAGTAAACCGTACAAACTACTATCTATTTTCGAACAATGGGCATCTGACGAAGGCATTACCGACAGGCTCAGTGGTGATACGTTAAAAACTGCACTCGTACGCGGTTCCCCCACATCAATGTCGGATTGACGCAAGTGAATTTTACCAAACCCAAATGTCCGTATTAAGGACTCTAAAATCAGTAATACGGACATAATTAGTTTTTTTGACTCTTTTTTCCTTGTCACCTCAAAGGATATTATATTTCTGCATTACGGGTATAAATACATATCATCAATTACCAAGCATTAGAAATGTAAAAACAAAATAGTACTTAAATGCTTACAACCCCACACATACATAAAAGCCACTCCTTATGCAAGGAGGATTTAGCCGACCTGCATAGGTTCGATCGAATCCAAAATGCGAAAAATAGATTAACCTTAATTTATCCAACCATTAAATACACACATGGGTTCGTAATTATATTCCAATTAATTAATCCAAAATTTACTCACCAATACATTACACATGCAAAAACACTAAAACATACATTGCACAGAAAGACTTAGATTCATTTACAATGAAATAAATGAGTGATTTCATTTCGTTCAACAAATATATAACTGAGGTACTAAGGCCATGATTACTAGATGAACCCGTCCATAATCCAGATAGTTACTAAATATTTAAAAACTCATCCTTATGATACGAGTAATTACCTTACTCCCTAGTAGACTTGCTTTTAATATTTACGGCCTTTTTTCTATACCGGTGCGGGGGGACATTATACCTTTTCCGAAATGCCCTGGTTAATGATTGCTGAGAGTCAAAGCCAAATCGCATCGCGATGTTTATCAAAGGTTCATTTGTTGTGATAACAGCCTCTAAAATAAGACGTAATTTTTTCTCTCTGATAAAACCTCCCAGGCTCTGCCCTGTTTCAGAAAAAAACAGTCTCTGCAAATGCCATTTTGAATATCCGGACCTGATAGCCACATCATCAATTTTTAGTGGCATCTCTATATTTTTGTTTATCCAGATAATTAAGTCATTTACAAAATCTTTTCTGTTTTTCATAACCGAAACCTTAGAATTACTCTACTAGAAATACATTTTCATCAGGCATATAGATCAAGAGCTGACAATCCCTAAGTTCTGCATAAATCCTCAATAGAAACCATACTTTTTATTATGGTGTGATGGATATACTCGCAGACAGTCCAGCCACCAATTCAACTCCCTCCGGCAATCTGTCAATATGAATCCGAACCGGGATACGCTGCGCGAGCCGCACCCAGCTAAAGGTTGGCTCGACATTAGGCAGGCCAAGCCCCCCGGTCTCGTCATTGTTATCATCTATTCCGCGTCCGATACTCTCAACATGACCCGTGATCACCGGCTTAAATCCCATCAGCGTAATGTGTGCAGTATTTCCCGTGCGGATATGTTGCAACTTAGTCTCTTCAAAATAGCCAACCACCCAAAAACTATTGGCATCAATGATGGAAACTTTAGTTTCTCCCGCTGTGGCATAGTCACCAGGGCGAAGCCGCAAATGTGTGACATAGCCCGTAACCGGTGACCGAACAATAGCATGCGATAAGTTAAGCTCTGCAAGGTCCAGCGCAGCCAGTGCACCGTGGTAATTAGCCGCAGCGACGCTGGCTGCGCTGGCTGTTTGTTGTAAATCCTCGCTGGAAATCACCCCTTTAATCTGAGAGCGTCGCCTCGCCGCATCCTGGCGCATCAGCATTTCATGACGTTTCGCCTCAACATCAGCCTGGGCGCTGACCACTGCCAACCTCAACCAGTGCGGGTCAATGGAATAGAGCACATCGCCCCGATTAACCCACTGATTATCGCGGACGGCCACATTCAGAACCGGTCCAGAGACATCCGGCGCAATCTGGACCACATCCGCACGAACCCGACCATCGCGGGTCCAGGGGGTTTGCACATAATGTTTCCAGAGAATAAAAGCCAAAAGCGTAGCAACCGCCACAGCGCTGAGCGTCAGCAAATAGCGGCCCAGTAGAGAAAGTAACGATTTCATTTTAAAAACCCCAGTTCGGTCAGTCCCTGCAATAACAGGTAAAAAGTAATAATAAAGATGGAAAAATCGATCATCGGGCGAAACGGCAAGCGACGGTAACCCTTGCTTAGCGAGAAAAGCTGCACGAGTAATAGCGTACAGGTGAGCGCGACGAGGGAAATTAACAGTAGACCGGGTACAAAAACGCCCTCAATATTGAAATCATTGATCATCGACAGGCTCCATTTCCTGAGTGCTTAATGCGCAGTACAGATCAACCAGTTGATTAACATGATGCCGCGATAGTTCATCTGCTACGGACAGGCTACGCTCAGTCAGGCTGACAATCCGTTCAAGTAAGGTGTTAATATCCGTCGAGTGTGTAAGACAATTGAGAACCTCTTTTATTTCTTTGTCTGCATGCGCATCCCATCGGCGTAATCGCATTACACACAGGCCTATACGCAGGGTGTGCAAAAGATGATTCAATGCCTGTTCTGATGACTGTCCGCTGCGTGGCAAACGTGGCAGTATCAACGCAGCCCGATCGATCATCAGGTTGATCCAGAGAGTTTCATCAGTATTCAACACACCTTTCACGCTGCGGTTAATATCGCGCTGGCATAATTTAAGCAGGCGATTTATTGCCGCATCTGCCTGCACAGTCTGCAGAAAGCCCATGCTGAATACCGCAAAGCCAGTTGCAGAAAATAATGCGATAGAGGTATTCACCGCCACGGCAAAATCCCCGCTGTAATGAGCACCCAGCTCGCACAAAATAGGCAGCGTCAGTGTGATCCCCATCGCCATAAACGTGGTGGGCGGCCTTGCCTGGAGCGATCCGGCAAGCAGATATACCGGAGCTAGAACCACTACCAGCACGATAAAATCACTGACTTGCGGTAAGAGAAAGAAGCTGTAAATCAGGCTTATCACAACTCCCCAGAGGGAACCAATGATGTATTTCACAATATGCGGGGCAGGCGTATCGAAGCTGCCAAACAGTGTGCAACAAACGCCAAGGATAGATACTGCCGTACCGCCATCAGGCCATGCCGAGAAAATCCACACCATGCAGCCGCTCAAAATGATGGTGAAAGCGCCCAATGCGGTGCGGGCAGCAGTAAGAGGATCGCGGTGGAATACATACCCTTTCACGGTATTCATTTCTGAGTGCGCAGGCATCTGATTCGCGTGATGAATGGCATCCGAAAGACGATAGCACTGCTGCACGAGGACAATGGCCTCTGTCATGTAGCGCATAAAACTTACATGCAGTGCTTCTACAAACGTCAACTCATGTACGACATAGCGCTGCAGTAATTTTTCACTGCGTTTTTTGAGCTCTTCCCCCTCGCTTTTAAATTTTCCTTCATCTTTGCAGGCCAGCCAGACCTCAACATCATCCATTAAAATTTGCACATCGAAAGGTATCTTCGCTATCAGCGCTAAACGGTCACGTAACTCACAGTTAACAATGACTAATCGCGCAAGCCTGTCATGAAGCCTTTTTCTCGCTTGCCGGACCGGTACAGAGAACGCAAAATCATAAGGGATATGATGGCTGATGCCCTGCAGGAACTGCAATGCCAGTGCCATATGCAGCGGCGAGGAAACAGGATCGGGTTTGCCTGTTAAAGTCTCTGCGATACGCTGTCGCGCCGCGAGCAGCGTCTGCGATAATTTACTGTTGAACTGGCCTGAGATGCGCGCGGGCAATACATAGCGATGAATAAGTGCCGCGCAGAAGATACCGATCATGATTTCCTGTACCCGAGTGATAGCGATTTCAAAAATCGCGCCAGGATCGGATACAGCAGGGAAGCCAATCAGACTCGCAGTGTAACCAGCAAGGACAAAACCATAGGCCCGGGGCGTACGTTCCAGCAAGGACAAATAGAGGCAGAATGTAATCCAGCCTGCCAGTATCACGCTGCAAAATACGGGGGAATTCACGAACGTGGGTACAATTAATACCGTCATGCCAGCGCCAATTACCGTTCCCACCAGACGATACAAACTTCTGCTTAGCGATGCTCCGACGGAGGTTTGGGAAACAATATATACGGTGATAATTGCCCAGGAAGGCCGCTCCAGGCCAATTGATAATGCAATATAGTATGCGAGCATCGCAGCGGTAAAACTCTTCGCCGAATAGAGCAGAGCGTTCGCATCATTCAGTAGTGAAGGAGAAGCCATACCGTGAAGACGATGGCATATCGTGTGTAAAAAAATGAAAGTAACTCGCGTTAATTTTTTCATGCCGGAAATTATTACCGGCTTGCATATCTACTTAAATACTCTATTCTGTCAAAAAATACCTAAATGTTGCCAATCTATGTTACCCCCACTTGCCAATACGCTGTTCGATCCGGATACCACCTCCTGCCCCGCAGTCGCGCGTCATTTGGATTTTGTCGATTACGCGGCCGAAGTGCCTGTGCATACGCACCGCAAAGGGCAATTGATTATTGCCCTCTATGGAGCGGTCATTTGTCGCGCCGAAAATGATATCTGGATCGTGCCGCCTGATTGTGCCGTCTGGATCCCTGGGGGAGTGCCGCACAGCGCAAAAGCTACTTGGAATGCGCATCTCAACTATCTTTTTATCGAGCCTGGAGCCGCCGAGCTGCCGGAGCGATGCTGCACTCTGGCCATTTCTGGTCTGATCAAAGAACTCATTGCCCGTTTAACCCACGAGGGCGTCGGATACCCACCAGAAAGCCATCTAGCCAGACTGACCAGAGTAACACTTGATGAATTAGCCACCATGCCTCAGCAGAAACTGAGCCTCCCTGTGTCGTCGCATCCTAAAATCCGCGCCATGGCCGATGCTCTGGTCAGTCAACCTGATGACCGAAGCACATTCAAAACATGGGCAAAAAGACTGGCGCTTAGCGAGCGTTCTCTCGCGCGTTTAATGCTGCGCGAAACCGGGTTGACGTTCGGACGCTGGCGTCAGCAACTGCAACTGATAATTGCTCTCCGGGAACTGGCTAGCGGCGTTTCGGTTCAGAATGTTGCAGCTAATCTGGGGTATGAATCGGTTAATGCGTTTATCACCATGTTCAAAAAAACCATGGGCAGTACACCCGCACACTATTTTGCCGAACGGAAAACAAGCGCACACTTAACCGATATTTAGCGACATCAGGTTTCCCAAGAAACCAGAGGTGAGTCATAGAGCTGCCATATCCGTCTCCCTGTGCGGGGGATCACACTACAGAATCTTTACCGCATGGAACCTCCAGCCAGGACTATATTGCCTCAGCCGCCTTAACGATAACAAGAATCAAAGGACGGTATTATATCTGTTGGATCGGTCTATACATGATCGGGAAGCACAATCAATTCAGCATTGTGTTAAGGAAGTAGTTGAGCATATATGTTTCGACCACACAGAACACTTCTATGGCGATGCTTCATAGCGCATTACCGCCACAGTGGTAACGCCCCCCCCTGACTGAAATTCACAATGAATGTATTTAACCGCATCTTTTTATTGTCCTCATTATCACGCTAAGTCATGACACCATTGCAGCAGCGAAACGCTGAAAACTACACAGCAGCACAACTATCCTTCTCCACATCCTTATACAACTAATAACTTATTATTTATTCACTACAAAACCGTACTAAGGATCTTCCCATCAGTAATAAGGTGCTATCGGCTTTTCCTAAGCTTACTGCTGTGTTCTTTTATTTTCTCTGGACATGCACCAGTCATTCCACAATAGGAGAATACAATGACATCACATCAGTTATTACGTTTAAAACAGGTCGAAGAAAAAACCGGTTTGAAACGCTCTCAAATTTACTTGTATATGAAAAATGGTTCGTTCCCACGTTCAATAAAAATTGGCCCGGCCAGTGTGGCCTGGCTCGAATCGGAAATTGATGAATGGATCAACCTTAAGTTAGCCGGACGTTAGATCAGTTAAAAATGTCCGTTTATTTGCTCAAATTTTCCATATGGATTGAGGAGATAACAGAATGATTCCATTAATTAATTACACCATCTTAACTGATGCATTGCACGCTCTGAAAGAAGGCAATATTCGTCACTGTAAATCCCTCGGATTTACTTTCGACGAAATGAATGCTCTTAATCAGTTATCACTCGATGAACTGTTTACGGTCAGCCGGGCGGCAGTTCCCTTTGTTTCGGTCAGTGTCCGCCATGATGTTCTGCATCATTTACTGGCGCAGGCCCGCCAGGAATACCAGTATCAACAGGAGATTAACCGTGCTATCCGCCTGGGTGGCTCTATCTCGTTGCTCAACCACTATTTTGGCCTGACATCAAATGAAGTCTGCCTTCGTCGCCGGTTGCTGAGTGTCAGCGTGCCGTATGGGCGGACGCCTGAACCAGATGAAGAGACAGATGCCGAAATCTGGAGGCAATGGCAAAAATGTCGGGTGGATAACCTTGAATCCTCCGACGCGCTGGCCGCCATGATGCAGGTGACGGAAAAGCTATTGCCGGACGCCGAAGGTCTGTCTCTCACCACCATCTGGAAGCGCATCACACTCTGCGAAAAGGAAGCCGCCAACAGGAGGGCATCAAATGCCGGATGAGATCGACCGCGATCAGGAGTTCAATGAACAACGACTGGAAGAGATGATTGAACAGAGCCGTTTCAAACCAGGAACAACACCATCATTATTCCACTGCCGTTTATGCGGTAAACCTATTCCTGAAAAACGACGTCAGGCACTACCAGGCGTAACAACCTGTACGGAATGTCAGGATAAACTTGAACGCCGTCGTTGTTAAATGTGAACCAAAAGACGTATGAGTAATAAATGCTCATACGTCTTTATCTGTATCAGAAAATAAAAATAAATCCCCATAATTTACTTCAACTTCCTTTCCTGCTCTCCAATTTCTTTATTTATCCATCCGACTAACTCTTTCATTTTTGTTTTGAGTTTATCGTTTATGACTCGATCCAGACCCCTCATGCTGAGCACGCCATTACAGAATGGTTGCCCTAATGGACGTTAATTCGTCCGGGCCGGGTATTGCTCTTTAATAATACGGAACGGGCTGTCACAAAACCACAATTCAGGGTGCCGCTGAATGTTCTCGCTGACCCGTTAAAACCGGAATGCAGAATCGGGACGTGATCGAAAAATATTATTTTCTACCATTTTATTAAAAGGGCTCATCATGAGAAAACCCGATTATTATGCATATGTTGCCCAGGAAAGTCAGCCGGATACTCAGGGCGAGAAAAATACGTACTGGACAAAAGTCGGCGTTGCCTTTGCTCACCACGGTAAAGCCGGTCTGAATATTGTCCTGACGCCCGGTTTTGCCGTCTCCGGCAAACTAGTCCTGCTGGAACCCCGCGAGGAAAACAGTCCGCAGCAGAGTACGGCTCCTGTCGAAACCGCGCAGTAATCCCTTTGATTCTGACTCCACAGCATGCAGCGTCTGCAGACCCTGCATGCTGTCTGCTTTCTGAGGCCATCATGCTTTCCACCACTGCCTTTCTGGCGGCGGCCATGCAGTGCGCCGCCAGCATTCATCCGTCCACGGCACTCGACGTGGCGCGGGTGGAATCCGGTTTTAACCCGTATGCCATTGCCGAGATTGTCCCGAACTCCGGAGAATCTTCCGGCGATAAAAACGTTAATTCTCACCAGCCAGCCAGTCGGGGAGAGGCAGAGCATATTCTCCGCAGCCTGATGGCTCAGGGCCGCCGTTACTCTGTTGGACTGATGCAAATCACCAGCACCAATTTCCGCCATTACAGCGTCACGGCCAGCGACCTACTTAACCCTTGCATCAATCTGTCGGTATTTGAGCGCATTCTCGCCGACTGTTACCGGCGCGGCGGCACCCTGAAACGAGCACTCAGTTGTTACTACTCCGGCAACTTTGAAACCGGACAGCGACCGGAATCCGCCTTTAACCAGATCAGCTACGTACAGCGCATTGGCTATGTCGTCCCGTCCACGCGGGAAGACCGGCACCGTGCCCCTGACCGGAGTGTACAGCCCTCTGTCCGTTATCCCGCCGTTGTGCTGCGCGGCGAGCCTGCCGGTGCCACTGCGCCGATCCTGACTTCTCTGCATTATCCCGGTGCCGTCATTCGCGGCGCTATCCCTGTTATCCCTGATGAGGATAAATGATCATGCGTAAACGCCGTTACTCCGTTGTTGCTTCCGTGCTGCTGCCTGCCCCGCTGCTGGCGGCGGACAGCGGATTTAACAAGGCCAATGAGACACTGAGCAATACTTCGACCGGCCTGCTGGGACTGGCCGCCGTCACCATCACGCTGGCGACCATGTGGGTGGGCTACAAGGTGCTTTTCGACGGCAAGAGCCTGCACGACATGCGTAACGTCATCATCGGCGCGATCCTGATTGTCGGCGCGTCCGGCTTCGGTGCCTACTGGGTGTCATAAGCGAGGTAACGATGGCTACGCTGAATAAAGCACTCACGCGGCCTGCCGCCATTATGGGTATTCCTCTTGTGCCGTTCGTTCTCGTCAGCGGGGCCATCGTCCTGCTGGCGGTCTATGTCAGCTATTACCTGGCACTGTTGCTGATCCCGGCCTGGGCGGAAATGAAAAATAAAGCCCGGAAGGATATTCATTATTTCAGTCTGCTCTGGCTGGCATTTAAAACCCGTGGGCGACTTTTCACCAGTAAGCATTTTGGCGCGAATGCCCTTCTGGCAAACCAGTACGATAATGTTGATGTGTCGGAGTTTATTCAGAAAATGAAATTAAACGAGCGTATTACGCTGGATAAATATATTCCGTATTCCTCCCATATTCACCCTTACGTCATCAGAAACCGTCACCGTGATTTGGTTGCCACCTGGGAACTGGGCGGTACAGTCTTTGAATGTGAAGACGAACATCACCTGACCCTGATGGCCACGCATCTGAACAATATTATCCGCTCGTATGAAGGTCTGCCGGTAACATTTTATATTCACCGGCTCCGTGAAAAATACCATGATGCTTTTGAAGCCTGTTCGGGCATACCCTTTTCTGATGACGTGACCCGGCGGTATTACCAGCCGGTAAAAGAAAAACCGTTCTGGCGGCACCGGCTGTTTTTCACCGTCTGCTACGCGCCGTTATCTGCGATTGAGAAAAAAACCATGAAAGCGCAGTCGCACGGTAAACGCCAGCCAGCTCTGGATGACGCGCTCAAAATCATGCAGGAATACCGTGAAGCACTGGAATCTTCATTATCCCGCTATATGGCAACGCCGCTGGGGATATATGAAGAAAACGGGCGGGTATATTCCTCGCAACTGGCGTTCTTCCATCGTCTGCTTACCGGTCGCTGGCAGAAAGTGACCGTAACGCGCTCGCCGTTTTATGAAACGCTCAGTACGCCAGACGTGTTTTTCACCACCGACACCGGTGAATGCCAGACGGTCAGCGGTTCCCGCTTCTTCCGCAGCCTGGAGATTAAGGATTATTCCCCGGAAACCCATACCGGTATGCTGGATGCGCTGCTGTACGCTGAAAGCGAGTATGTTCTGACGCAGTCCTTTACCTGCATGGCACGGGATGAGGCGCAGCATCATATCCGGCTGGCGGAAAAACGGCTGAACTCCACGGACGACGACGCGATTTCCCAGCGCGAAGAGCTGATTGTCCTGCGCGACCTGCTGCAGTCCGGGCATGTGTCGTGCGGTAAATTCCACTTTTCCCTGCTGATCTCCTCAGAAAGTCCCGGACAGGTGGTGAAGGACACTAACGTTCTGGCCCAGCCCTTCGCCGATCTGGGTATTATGACGACGCTCTCCACCCTGTCACTGCCCGCCGCATATCTGGCGCAACTGCCGGGCGTCTATACGCTGCGTCCCCGACTGGTGGCCGTCAGCAGCCAGAATTTTGCCGATATGGCCTGCCTGCATAACTTCCATCCCCACAAACGCAGCGGTAATCCGTGGGGGGAAGCCATCGCCATCCTCACATCTCCCGGCGGTGGCGGGTATTACCTGAACCTGCACGACAGCCAGGCCGGGCGGGATGACACCGGTGAGAAAACGCCGGGGAATACGGCGATTATCGGAAAAACCGGCTCCGGTAAAACCCTGCTGATGACTGTCATGCAGCAGCTGATGCAGAAGTACCGTAACCCGGCAACGTTTGCGCCTTCTGCCACCATCAAACGGCTGACCACGGTGTATTTCGATAAGGACCGGGCGGCGGAGATGGCGATCCGCCAGGCGGGTGGACGATACTTCCGCATCCGTACCGGCGAGCCCACCGGCTTCAACCCGTTTGCGCTGGAGCCAACCCGCCGGAACATCAGTTTCATCAAACGGCTGGTGCGCATGCTGTGCCGCCGCAACGGTAAGCCGCTCGATCCGCGCGATGAGGAGCGGATCAGTGTCGCCGTTGACACCATCATGCTGGACTATCCGCCGGAGTACCGCCGGTTAGGGATCACCCGGCTGCTGGAAGTGCTGCCGGAGCCGCCGACTACAGATGCCCGCACCAACGGGCTGCGTATTCGCCTGAAACAGTGGGCGCAGGGGGGCGAGTTCGGCTGGGTGTTTGATAACGAGGCCGATACATTCACCATCAGCGATGTCGATAACTTTGGTATCGACGGCACCGAATTTCTGGATGATGACGATATTCGCGGCCCCATCACATTTTACCTGCTGTATCGCGTGACCAGCCTGCTGGACGGTCGCCGCCTGGTGATGTTTATGGATGAGTTCTGGCGCTGGCTGGCCGATGTCGAATTTTCCCGCTTCTCCCTCAATATGCTGAAAGTCATCCGCAAGCTGAACGGTATCTTCGTCCCGGCAACACAGTCACCGGATGAAATCGTCAGACACCCCATCGCCCCGGCGATTATTGAGCAGTGCGGCACCCAGATTTTCCTCGCCAACCCGAAGGCCAGCCATACGGATTACGTGGAGAAAATGAAAGTGCCGGACAGCGTTTATGAGACGGTCAGGAATCTGGATCCAGGCGAGCATTATATGGTCATCCTGAAAACACCGCTTCGGGCCGGGGAAACGCGCCCGTTTGTGGCAATGGCGAAAATGGATCTGTCCGGACTGGGTAAACTCACCCGGCTTCTCAGCGGCAGTGAGGACAACCTGAAAATATTCGATGCCATTTATCAGGACGGTATGCGACCTGATGAATGGAAAGAAACCTTCCTTGAGCGGGCAATCTGATATTCATACGGAGGTCATTGATATGCGGACCCGATATACCTTTCTGGCATTATCGTTATTTTTCTCGACGCAGGCGTTCAGCGGCGGAATACCGGTTTTCGATGCCGTGCAGAATACCGAATCCATTAACCAGTGGATGCAGAAACTACAGCAATGGGAGGATACGGCTACCCATTATAAAAGTGAACTTGATGCATATAAGAAGCAACTGGCTACCGCAACCGGCGTGCGGGATATTCAGGGTTTTCTCAGTGATGCCCGAAGTCTGAAAACCGATATTGATAATCTCCGTAAGAGCGGTATTTCACTGGATGATCTGCTGACCACGCAAAACAGTTCATATTCTTCTGAACTGCAAAACCTTTACAATAAATACAAATCGTTCAGCGTATGCAGCGAGGAACAGGAAGGAATAAAATCTCAGGGCCTGGCCGACAGTTGTAAACAGATGATCCTCAATCAGGCAATGGCGATTGAGAATACCACTGACGTTGAAAACAGGATCAACAGCACACTCAGCGACATATCAGACTTATCTGACCGTATATCGAATGCGCAGGACTCGAAAGAGTCTCAGGATCTGGCTAACGCCATCGCGGCGAAAAGCGTACAGTTAAATGCGCTGACGAATCAGTGGGAGATGTCTGTCAGACAGGCTGAACAGCGAACGACATTGCTGGAACAGCAAAGACAGAAAGCCTTTGAACAGCAGCAGCTAACGGCACCTGTTGCTGACCTTAATAATTTATAAGGAGGTTATCCGTGCTCAGATCCTTAATCACCTTATGCACACTCTCAGGCGTGATATTACTGTCCGGCTGCAAGGAAACCAAATCCGAAGCCTGGTATAAGCAGCATCCTGACGAAACATATGCGGTTTATACGCAATGCCTGAAGGATGGCGAGGCAAGCGATAACTGCGAATTTGCCCACCGGGCAGCACTTATGTTTGCACAGGAAGGCCAGCCCGGGGTTAAGGAGAAATTCGGGGCGATATTTCAGCAGGAAGCTGAAAAACGAAATGCAGTGACACAGTAATTTCTCCTCCAGCAAAACAGGGAATTCTCCCTGTTTTTATTTCCTTTCTTTATATATCAGGTGAGGCATCATGTCCGGTGGTATTTTTGTTGGTATGGACAAAAACATCATGGATGGACTGAATGCCGTACTGGAAGGTCAGTCTTCCACTTACGGCACGATGATCAGCGTCATCATCGTCAGCTCTTTTACCTTATTTATACTGTACCGCGGTTACCAGACACTGGCTGGCAAACTCCGGACCCCGGTTGAAGATGTCGTCTGGGATGTGGGGCGAATGCTGCTGATCACCACCTTTGCGTTAAACCGGGATGGCTGGCTGGATTTGGCGGTAGCGGCTATCCAGGGACTCAAAGACGGTATCAGCGGCGATGATAACGTCTGGGCGCTGCTCGATACCGTCTGGGAAAAGGCACAGGCGCTGGGGCAAAAGTTATTTAATATGGACACCTCAACTTACGTCAAACTGAATGGCGGCCTTGCCGAAGTCCTGGTATGGGGCGGCTCTGTTGTCCTGCTGATGGCAGCCACCTTTGTGAACCTGCTCGCCGAAATCACCATCCTGTTAATGACGACCACCGCGCCGCTCTTTATTTTCTGCCTGTTGTACGGTTTTCTTAAACCGATGTTTGATAACTGGCTGAAAACAATTTTCGCGGCAATATTAACGATCATGTTTTCTGCCTTATCCATCCGTATTGCCATTAATTACCTGAATAAGATACTGGATGCTGCAACAAAAACATCCGCTGAAACCAATATGGTAACACTGGCGGCGCAGTGCCTGCTGGCCGGGATAGCGGCAGGTGTGGTGGTCTGGTTCTCCGCGAAGCTCGCCAGCGCACTCAGCGGGGCCGCCGTACAGGCGGTGCTGCAGGGTGCAGCCATGAGTGGCCTGAGCGGACTGGCGAATAAATCCGCCGACCTCACCGGGCCGGGTGTAAAGGGAGGTGCCCGCCTGGCTGCGAAAGGCGGCATGGCCGTCGCCGCGGCGACAGGCAGGCTCACCGGCGCAGGCGTGGGTAAAACCGTGAGCGCCTGGCAGAAACGCGCCGCCGCCATCGAAAGTATGAAACGCCTGAACCGGCAGCGTTACCGTTAATCCTCCCGGCTGTTAATTTCCTTTCCCCGTCACGCCGTGCCCAGCGCCACCGGTGCGGCATTCCTGCATCCATACGATAAGAGGCTTCCATGAAATTCAGCATCTTTCTTCTGATGCTGTGCGCGCTCACGGGCTGCGCACGGCATCAGGGCGACCTCCCGCCGGTATCCGGCGAACCCGAGCCGGTGAATTCCCCCGCCATCATTCAGGAGCTGACTCACCATGTCTGATATTCAGAACATTGTTAATGTTTCCCGCTCTTTTGAATCCATCCTGCTGGAAAAGGAAGAGCGTTCCCGAAGAACCGCCTGGCGGGTGGCCGCTGCCGGACTGATTCTGGCTGCAATGGCGATTGCGGCCATTATTATTCTGCTGCCGCTGAAAACTACCGACACTGAATTATGGTCAGTGGATAAACAGACCGGGCGCTATGAATATATGACCCGTGTGAAGGAGCGGGATATCTCGTCTGAAAAAGCACTGGCGCACTCTCTGGCAGCACACTATGTCAGACTTCGCGAGGGGTATAATTATTTCTCCCTCCAGCGTGATTATGACGACGTACAGTTATTTAACAGCGACAGCGTGAACCGGGACTATCTGGACGGGTTTAACGGTGACCAGGCACCGGACGTTATTTTTAATAAGGCGGAATATGTTGTCTATATCGACATTATTTCCAATGTTCATACGCCTGCCACCGGGCCGGATAATCTGGCAACCCTGCGTATCAAGCGCACTATCCGCCGTATTGCTGATAATTCTGTGAAAACGGATGTGTGGAATATCCGTCTCACATACCGCTACGTCCCGCACCGGCAACTGACCGACAGCCAGCGCGAAGTGAACCCGCTGGGCTTTATCGTCACCAGCTACCAGCGCGACAAAGAGCTGAGGGGGGAATGATGCTGAAATACATTCTGCTCCTCACGGGTTTACTGGCGTCATGCGTGGCATGGAGCGCGGCGACACCGCGCGGCAGCGCGTATGACAGCCGGATGCAGAACGTCACGTACAACAGCCAGAACGCCACGGTCGCCAGTACCCGACCCGGCTACGTCACCATGCTGGTGTTTGATGATGATGAAACCGTTATCGATGCGCAGGCGGGTTTCCCCAGAGGCTGGACCGTGACGAAAAGCGATAACCGGGTGGGCGTCAGCCCGAACCCGATTACCCAGCCGGTCACGGACGCCAGCGGCAACAACGTCAGTCAGGTGTTTCTGCCGACGGCAAAAGACTGGAAAACCAACCTGTTCGTGGTGACATCGAAGCGCGATTACAGCCTGGAGCTGAACGTGCTGGATAAAGACTCGCCCGCCCAGGCCTTTGTTATCCGCTACCACTATCCCGATGAGCAGCGGAAAAAGTCAGCGGCCACCAGCGCCACCCTCCAGCAACGACAGCAGGAAACACTGGACCGGCAGCGGATAGCGGCGGCATTCGGGCAGACAACCACGCCGCGCAACTGGCGCTATACAAAACGGGTGGCCGCCGGTTCCGCCGCCATCGCCCCGGACTTTACCTGGGATGACGGTCGTTTTGCGTATATCGGTTTTTCTCCTGCGAAAACCCTGCCTTCCGTTTTCCGGGTGGTTAACGGCCAGAAGCAGGCGGTCACGCCCGGAACGGTTAAACGGGGCAACTACACCGTGATGGTGGTTCCGGCATCGCCGCAACTGGTTCTGCGTTACGGCAGCTCGGTGGTGGGGATCGAAAACGACGGATTCGGGCGTATCCCGCTGACCAACAGTGACACCGTTTCGCCGTCCGTTACGCTGGAGGAAAAATGACCGACAAATCTTTCCCGGACGAACCGGAAAAAACCACCGCAGAATGGGAAGCAGAAGCCCGCGAACGCGCCCGCGCGGCAATGGCATATCAGGAACCGGAGCAGAAAACGCCGCCCGGTCAGCCGGAAGTGACCCGCTTTCGTAAAGCTTCTGGTCGCCGCACGCTGATCGTCAGCCTGCTGAGTCTGGTACTGGTCATCGCGCTGGCATCCGGTGGCGATCGTCTTCTCAGCGCCCTGAAAAGGGGTGCTGAGAAAGAATCTGACACCGCGCCGCCCTCCTCCGGGGCAGTGCTGCAGGAGCGTAAGAATCTGGGCATGGACAGTAACCCGTTTGGCCTGTTCGGGCCAGGGAGGCAGGAAAGCGCAGGCCCTGCCAGTCAGAGCGCCCCGGCCACTCCAGCTCTGCCGCCCGGGCAGCCCGCCCTGAACAAGGCGGCAGCACTGGCAGACGGGCTGAACAGCGGCAGTACAGGGTCAGGGGACAATACACGCACGTCCCGAAGAGGAGTGCGCAGCAACACGGAAACGTCGGGCAGACCGTCAGCCTCCACGGCGTACACATCCTGTCAGTCTGTACTGGTCAGTGGCGAAGATGGACGCCTGCGCTGCCCGGATACGACAGCACCGGCAGGCAGCAATAACAACGACGATCCGGGCGTTGCCCGCGTCACCGGTGTCAGGCGGCTGGGCCTCGATCCCGATCTCTATATCCCGGTGGATCGTTATATTCCGTGTTCGATGATGCGGCGCTTCGTATCCGATGTTGGCGGTCATATCTCCTGCCTGATCAGTGAGAATGTCTGGAGCGCCAGTAACCATGTGAAGCTGATCCCGGCAGGAACGGTCGCCCGTGGCGTCTACCGCACCGGCGCACTGCAACACGGGCGCAGCCGGATGTTTGTGCTGTGGACGGAGCTGCGCACACCGGAGCCCGGCAGCCTGCAAATCCCTTTCACTGATACGCAGGCCACTGGCCCGCTCGGTGAAGCAGGGATCGCAGGCTGGATCGACAGCCATTTCTGGGAGCGTTTCGGCAACGCCCTGATGCTCAGTACCGTGCAGGACGTGGCGGCAGCGGCATCAGATGCTGCGCCGGGTAAAGACCGCAATACCGACTATACCGAAAACACCCGCGCCGCCACGGCGGAAATGGCGAAAACGACGCTGGAAAACAGCATCAGTATCCCGCCCACGATGTACCTGAACCAGGGCGATGTGATCGGCATCATGACCGGCACGGATATTGATTTTTCCTCTGTTTATCAACTACAGCTAAAAAAGAAATGGTATGAGCGCTGAAAACCTGTCACTGGATTTTATGAAAAATCAGCTGTTCGGTGATTATCTGCCAGTCGAAGGGCTGACCGAAATCGCGATTAACCGACCGGGGGAACTGCACACCAAAATAAAGGGGGCATGGCAGCAGCGTGAATCCCCGATCACGCTGCGTCAGTGTTACGCCTTTGCCAGAGCACTGGCGTCCTGGCATGACGATAATATTGACGATACGTCACCGATACTGTCGGCCACGCTCGAATCCGGCGAGCGTATTCAGACGATTATTCCCCCCGCCTGTGAGCGTAATACGGTATCCATTACGTTACGCAAGCCCTCGTTTGAACAGAAAACACATCAGTCATGGATTGATGCGGGATTTTATCAGCGCGTGGCCGGTCAGGAAAATACGAAAAGTCAGGATAATGCACTGATCCGGTTATACCACAGCGGGGATATTCCCCGCTTTATGGAAAAGGCGGTGGAATACGGCAAAACAATTTTTATTGTGGGTGAAACCGGCTCCGGTAAAACCACCTATATGAAAACGCTGCTGCATTATATTCCGCTGCATCTCCGGCTGGTAACGATTGAAGATAATCCTGAAATCCGCTTTTATCACCATGCCAATTATGTTCATCTTTTTTACCCGGCGGATGCCGGGGATAACGCCATTGTCACACCCGGCAGGCTGATCCGGGCTAATTATCGTATGAACCCTGACCGGATATTACTGGCAGAAATTCGTGGGCGTGAAGCGTGGGACGGGCTGAAAATTGTCGGCTCGGGACATGAAGGACTAATCACCTCCCTGCATGCGGGCAGCCCGGAAGAATGTATTGAAGGGATCATTGACCGCTGCTATGAAAACCCCGACTGCCGGAATATTCCCTTTGATGTGCTGTTACGCAAGGTACTTAAAAGCATTGATGTCATCGTCAGTATTGACATACACGGCGATGTGCGCCGGATGAGTGATATTTACTTTAAGCCAGTTCATTTAAAAAGCATGAAAGAGGCATTCAGACAATAACTCTGGCAAATAACATTACCCTAAATACGCAACCTTTCATTAATCATACCGGTGACTGAAATGAAGAAAGTCATACTCTCCTTATTATTTCTCGGCGTTATGGCGTCATGTTCAACATCCGCAATGGCCGCTGATGCCTGCGAAGTGGTTTTATGTATGTACGGTAAAACAACGGGAAACAGCGGCAGCAGTGAATGTCATTCCGCTGAACGGGCATTCTTTAATATCGTGAAAGAGAATAAACACGGTTTTCTTCCTGACCATACGGCCGATGCCAGAAAATCGTTTTTACTTGAATGTGTTTCGGCAGACCCGGCGGCTATCAGTCAGGTCATCAGTAAATATGGCCGCGTTCGTGGTTAATACTGGCGAGACGGGCACAGAGCGTGACGGTTTTCAGGTTTTTACGGCTTCTGTTTTTCGCGGATTAAGAAGCGAAGAAACAGGGGCCGTAAAAATGAGGCAGCGGACAGAAATATTTTCGCGGGTTAAGGAGCGAAAATAATTCAGGCACCGCGCCTCACCTGCAAACAGCCGCGCCCACGCGGATTTTGCAGGCCGGGGGGAGCCGGATAAATTTCGCCGCCCCAGCGAGCGAAAAGCTGTCGCCCACGACAGCGATTTATTTGGGGGGCATCGCCCCGCACACCGTCGCAGCTAAGTCTCCGGCCAAAAGCCGGTAGCGTGGCGCGACCACCCTCTTTAAAGGTCAGCTTCCCTTTTATTCCCGCTGCGAGGAACGAGCAAAGGGAAGAAAAAGGCGAAAGCGACCGTCTTAAAGGGGGTGGTCGCGCATAGCGTGCGACGGTGTGCCGCCGTTGACCCTGGGGGTTTTGGCGCGGCGTCCAGCCACGACATTACCCCCATGTGACATGCAATGAGAGCGTCCAGCCCGAGCGTAATGTCACACGCCGTTGCCCGTCATTCGGGCGTTTCAGGGGACTGACGACCACCGGTCGGCAGACTTCTGAAACGCCCGAATGACGGGCATGAGCGCCGGAGGCGTTCAGTGCTTTTCGTCCTTTTATGGGCGTCACCGGTGGGCGTCGCGCAGGGGCGTGGGGTATCACGTCCATCGGTGACGTCCATGTGATGCGCCCGCCACACCGAAATCAGACCGGAGATCACTGCAATGAGAACTCATCTGTTGCAAAGGCTGAATGCCTTTTCGGATGCCTTTTCTGTTTTTCTGCTCTGGCTGCAACACAACCCGGTCATATTATCCGTGCTTGCCGGGCTGACGCTGCCCTTTATTTTTCATCTGCCACGCGAAGAAAGAAAAAACGCCCCCTTCTGGTTAAAACTGATGGCGGGTGTATCCACCTTCTTTCTCATATTTGGCACCCTGTCACCGCTGACCATTCAGGGGCTGAGTTTTTTCTTTAAGATGCTCGATAATGACATTCTGCTCAGATTACCACTATGGATACTGACTGTCGGATTTACGCTGGCAGGTCTGGCTTTTCATATTGCAGTCCGAAGGCTGCTGACGGGTGAAATCGACAGTTTAAAACATCGAATGATTAAAAAAAGTAAACTGGAAAGAAATGTCAGAACAGATGTTCGTGAAATCAGAAACATGTTACCTGACAGCATTGCGTATAATCCGCTGGATTATATTGACCTGAATAAAGGTATTTTTATCGGGCTGGATAAAGACAACCAGCCGCAATATATCCCCGCCGAAGAATTTCAAACTCAGCACGCCGACCTTATCGGCACCACAGGGTCTGGTAAAGGCGTCAGTGCCTGTGTGCTGCTTTATCAGGCAATACTTTCAGGTGAAGGCGTATTTGTAGAGGACCCAAAAAATGATGAGTGGGCACCGCATGTTCTGCAGGAGGCCTGTCAGAAAGCGGAAAAACAATTCGTCCTTATTAACCTGAATGACCTTAATTTTCAGCTTGATTTACTGGCTGATATTTCTCATGAACAACTGGAGGAACTGTTTAATGCCGGTTTCAGCCTGGGTAAAAAAGGCGAAGGTGCTGACTTTTATCGTATCGCCGACCGCCGGGCTGCCAGAAATACGGCAGCTATTTATGAAAAGGGCATGACATTACGCGACTTATTTAACACTGACTTTGTGAAATCTCTCAGTGAAAATGTACCTGCTTTTTATGGTGAGCTGGAGGAAATCGCTTTAGTGAATTCCATTAATGCCAGTAAGGGATTTTCATTAAAGACAATATTTGACGAAGGTGGCTGCTGTTACATCATTGGATCGATGCGTAATCAGAAAATCATTTCAGCGCAACGTATGATTTTAACACGACTTATCCAGATAGCCGAAACACGTGACCGGATAAAAGGCAAACCTCGCTCTGTCGCTATTTTCCTGGATGAACTTAAATATCACCTTTCCCGCCCGGCGCTTGAGGGACTTGGTGCGGCAAGAGATAAAGGCGTGCATATCATCATGGCGCATCAGTCGGTGAAAGATTTGTATGACTGTCCGGCAGACCTGGAGGGGAATGCCGTTGCCGGTTCGGTGATTGAGAACTGTAAATTCATGCTGGTTTATCGCCTTCGTGATCCGGATACCGCCGACTGGGTGGCTAGGATGACCGGCTCTATTCTGGTTGACGATGAGATGAGAAAAGTGAAAACGGATATCGCCCTGACGGAGAAAATGGAAACCGACCGGATGATCCGCCAGGCGGAACGCTATTATATCGACAGTAATATGCTGCTTAATCTGCCGAAATTTGTTGGTTTTGTATTTACCCAGAATGACCTAGCGAAGGCGACCAAGCTTTTTCACATACCGGCGAAAAAGCAATATCTCGACCTGCTGTCATTTGAGCATAAACACCCGCTGCATGTCAAAAGCGAAAATCAGGTTCACAAACCGTCCATTAATCTGTGAGGCTGCCCGTGCTTATTCATAACGTTGCTGAAAGAAATGAAGCCGCAAACCTGAGAATGGAAGCACTGCTGAATTTTCTTAAGGAAGAAACTTTCTCTGACTTTTCGACCTTAAAAAAAGTTGTCGGCTATAAAGGAAGACATAACCATGCGATGTATAACCTGCTGAATAAAGCGGTGGCTCTGGGATTTCTGAGTAAACATGAATATCCGGTACTGACCGGGAAAAAGGCATTGTGGGGAATAACCATGCCGGGGCTGGCAAGGGTGGTTAACGCCGAGGATCCTGTTTTTCCCGCTTATTTTGAGCCGGGAAAACTCAGGCACTGGACGCTGGAGCATCGTCTGTTAAACCAGAGGGTCAGACTAGCCCTGGAGGAAAAAGGCGGTACAGGCTGGCTTAACGGCGACCGGGGGGCGTTTATGGCGCGGTATGCCGGTGTACGGCACCGACCGGACGGCATTATTACCTTAAGCAGCGGTGCCATCATCGCGGTGGAAACCGAGCGCTCGCTGAAAACCCGAGCCCGCTATATCAACATAATTAACAGTCATCTGGCGGCCAGCGACAACGGATGCTGGCACTACACCATGTACGTCATGCCGGACGATAAGACCCGCGTGTCCCTTAGCAGACTTTTTGACAGCATCAGGACGGTAATAAGGAACAGTGTTCCCGTTCCATTTGATGCGAAAAACAGGGGAATGTTTCTTTTTCGCACTATTGACGAACTGGAAGCCCCCCCACCAGCAACATCTAAATGAAAGCTCGACGTAAAATAAGTCACCCCTTCCACCCAGAGCACTTTAATCGCAGGACACAGCGTTTTTACTGTCGCTTTGTACGTTGCGAAGCTTCGGGAAGTGCATAAGCAGCAGGAATATGGAGAACCCATCCGTATCATTCGCCATCCCGATACAACCGGTCTTTTGGAACCAGAAACAAGTATCACTTCTTAAGCCAAGGCATTGTCTGAGCATTCATAACATGATTTCTGATGGCACCGTCACACTATTTTTGCGTTCACGCAAGCAGGCCGTTTTCAGGATATTGTATGCACCTGTACTGTTTTTAGGCGCATACCAGTAAACCCGTTTAACACCACGAGTAACCGCCACATACGCTAAACGAAGGGCTTCATCTTCCATCGCATCATCATAAGTAGAGGAAAAGTACTCAACGATTTCATAAATGCGGTTTCGGAACGTATTTCCCTGAAGGGATCGACTATCTTCAAAAATCACTGCAACTTCACCCTGTAACCCTTTCGCAGTGTGTATCGTATGAAACGCGACGTTTCGACCAAACCGACCTGCCGCTTTGATTTTCTTCAGGGTGATGTTTGTCCGGCTCAAAACGATAACTTTGTTCTTATCCGATTTCTGTTGTTCCGATACCAGTGCTATCTGTTTTCTGATTAAATTAACCGCATCTTTTACCCAGCCCTCATCAGCTGGATCATAATCGATAAACTCAACCCCGGACTCATCACCGTCCGGCTTACGACAAGGTATTGCCTTTTTATCAATTTTAGAATGAACATTCTTCATTAACAATTCAGCATCATGAATGATCTGCCCGTCTGACCGAAAGTTTTCCATCATGTGAATATTCTTGTTCTTGCCCAGGCTTTCATGAGTAGGGAAAAAATGTGAAAATTTCATAAATATTTCCGGCGAACTCCCCCGCCAGGCGTAAATGGACTGCCAGTCATCACCGATGGCCATAATGCTTGGCTCCCGCTCCTGCTGGGCCAGTTCTTGCTGTACAGCTTTTATCCACATGGCTATCTGTGGTGAAATATCCTGAAATTCATCAATCAGCAGATGTCGTAACGGTATATACTTATGGCGTAATTTATCCCGGTGATTTCTGAGAAAATCAGAATCAGAAAAAATAAGAAATGCCCGATTGAATGTAACGTACCCTTTCTCAATTATCATATTCTCGAAGTAATTCCAGAACATAATGATTGCACAGCAGAAGTGGTATTCCAGCCCCTTACTTTTGAAATTCCTGATATTCTTTATCGCAAAGCCCACCTCCATCCCCATACTTTCTATGAAAGAAGCCTGCTGATACATCAACTCGACAATATCGGTTTCAGTCAATTCCCCTGCCAGTTTGACATCGAAAAAAGGAACCTCAGTAACTGAATCTTCATTTTCCTGTCTGGCTAAAAATCTCATCAGTCTTAACTTTGAACTGCTGTCAATGAAGATAAATGGCTTATCACATCGCCAGGCCATAATCTTATTCCTCAGGGACAAGCAGGAGAGGATGGGGAATTGTTCTTCTTTTCCGTTATATCCCCGGTAGCAAAAAGACTCGCTCTTATCAAAAAAATATTCGTTATCCATCGTACTGCTTAAAAAAACAGGTTGCCCGGTGGACTCAATGAGGCCATTAGCATAAAAAACATGACCTTCCGTAGTAAAACATTTTACCGGTTCTCGCGCCACCCCCGCTATGGGCCATAACCCTTTCTCCGCCCAGACCTCATTCAACCTCATCGCCAGTTCGAGATCCCTTTTTCCAGCATTCCGTAATGCTGCTTTTTTGAGATCACTATCGTCCTGGACTGGTGCAGAAAGTGCCGCCAGCTTCATCAGTTCTATAATTTCCTTTCGGAAGCGTTGGTTATCATTAAACAAAGAAACATAAGCTTCATTCAGTAACATTTTTTGTTTTACTGACATCTTTCCCGATGAAAACGGGTTATCGATGTCACCATCTTCAGACAGAAGAACCTCATCGTTATCTTTCAATGTATCAAACCAGGTTTTCCCTGCCAGTAAATCGCGACTAAATGCGGACAATGCTGAATGGAATGTTCTGACCAGGCCAAAAACACGCTCTTTAGTTAAATCGTCACGCCAGAATTTAAGAACATGGTATATTTTCGCTCTTAACTCTTTGCATGAATCACGGGTAAAAGAAATTACGGTAATTTCATTAAGGGGAATGTTGAGATAACAGTGCATAAAGACAACCCGCAGCACCAGCGTGGTTGACTTTCCCGATCCCGCGCCAGCCACCACACACGTCGAAGGGTGATCAGATAAAATCATCTTCCACTGAGAAGCAGTGGGGGCGCTGACAATGCCCGCTGAGACCGCAGTGGCAACAGCGTCTTCCATTTGTCTGGCCAAAGTAGCTGATACAGGGAATCGCTCTGGGCCATAGACAGAATTATCAATGTCGGGAAACACATCCGATGTTCTCACGTCTTGAATTACAAAGAGATTTTTCCCTTCTTCAAGACCCGCTTCCCTGCCTTCCCTTAAACCTCTGGTGTGTCCTTCTTCATATCCCTTTATTCTGCCCGATTCATGCTCATCGATACGGATTTCTTCGAGTTCTACTCTAAGCAACCAGGCAGCTATTTTTTTTAAGTATCCCGGCACCAATGTCTCCTTTACATCCTCATATTTGCTACCACAGCAAGTTATAGCCACTATAACACACGCTTTTGCCTGTCTGGTTGATACGAAACAGACTCTTGCCCTTGCGAACGGGGTATTCCTGTTAACCAGGGGCGGTTTGTGTTTCTCCTTTTTTGGCTCTGTCAGTTTAAGCATCTCGGGTTCCTGCGTTGATAATCCGTGCTCCGAAAAGACTATCATTCCGCAGCAGATACGGTGGTTTGCCTTAAAAAAACTTTGTCCAGCGAGCCTTCATCACAGCAGGTATATTCGGTATCATACCGGGCAGTACATCAAAAAGACGCTAAGCGGGATTTGCGTGCTCTTTGCCCTCACCCGCAGCCTGCGAATGTTGCGGACATCATATGCCCGCAACATTCGCAGGAAAATTGAAATCCCTGTCACTCTGCCTGCCCCGGTATAAGGTGAATGCCGCATTCCTTTGCGGCGTCCTTTTGCTCAGTTCAGACCTTATCCATTAGATAACGATGCGCTTTTGAGGCCGTGCTGGCTGCTTTGAAAATATAGCGCTTGTCGTTTTTCAGTGCTTTCAGCCAGGAAGCAATGTAGCTTTCATGCTGAACCTCCCCGACAATCCCCAAATCCGCCATCAGAAAAGCACTTCCCAGCTCCGCCACCAGTTCTTCCTCTGCATAATTCGCACTGCCAAACTTCCCTTTCATTTCACGGTTCAGGCGTTTTTTGCCACCACTCCAGTGAACCAGCTCATGCAGGCCGGTAGCGTAGAAGTTAGCCGCATCCGAAAACAGATGGCGTTCCGGTAGCCAGACTTCATCAGTTGATGGGCTAAAAAAGGCGTTTTGTCCTTTCTCTATGATGTTTGCGCCGCTCTTATGGAGCAGATTTTCAGCCTGTGGCAACGGGTCAAATGTCGCTTCCGGGCTGACTGTGTCAGATATCAGAGGCAAACCTTCAATTTGCTGAACGTTAAACACGGTGAAAGTTTTCAACATCGGGATATGCTCAATGTCTCCGGCGGCGTTTTCCTTCTCTAGGGTGGTGTAGAAAATGGCTGTTGTGCCATGTTGACCCTCGCGAACCTGTCCACCTGCTTCCTGAGCCTGTTTGTAGGTCATCCAGCGTGAATCGCTGAACCCCTGTTTTGACGCACTGCACCACAGTAACATGATATTCATGCCACTGTAGGTTACGCCGGTAGCGTAATTGGATGGCAGACCAGACATGCCTGATACACGCTGCCACGGGCAGGACCAGGGTTTAACACCGGCTTCAAGCGCTGCAATGATGTTGTCGGTAACGGTCTGATAAATATCCTTTCTGGTTTTAGAAAATTTCGTTTTTGAGGAGCCTGACTGCTCCAGCGGGGATACGCTGGTCGCCGCTGCGGTGTTAGGGGCGCTTGTCCGGGTGGTATACAGGGAAATGGTCATGGTTTTTTCTCCGTCAGTGTGTGATTTTCGTCTTCGTATCGCCTGACGGTTCGCTTTCCCGGCATCGTTCCGGCCTGCAAGGGCGCAGCATGCGTTCTATTTACCCTTGTGGGACGGGTTGTGCTGGGAAACGATTAACCGGAAGCCGATACAGGAATGAAAAGCGCACAGGAGAAAAACTTGCCCCTGCATAGCCGGGCGTAGCGCCCCTTACTCCGTAGTGGTGAAAAGTCGATTTGGTGGTGTTGAGTCGGTGACTGGCACTGACAGGAACTTCATGTAGGTGTTAGCATTCTTTCCTGCCGGACGAGACGATCCTGCTAACCTGGGGTGGTTTGTTCTTAAATTGTCTCGTTCCGGCATCAATCACTAGCTGTTCCGGGCTATATCCGTATTGAACGCAGCATAGAGTTTATCTACCACCACCCGGATCCGGGGTGAGAGATTTCTTGACACAGGCCACAGCGCCGTAATGGTCATTGCGGGCCGCTGGGTTGTCCGGGGGGCATGGATTTGACCATATTCTGGAGCTCATCGGCGGGGATAATTTGCGCCAGTCTGCAGATGCCCTTGCGCCGGGAGGCAGGATTGCTCAGATTGGTTTCCTCAAAGGCAGTGACATGGTTGTTCCTGCCGTCTCCCTGATGCTGAAAAGAGCGGTTATTCAGGGGATTACCGTGGGTCACCGACGGGCTCTTGAGGATTTATGTCTGGCTGTTGACCGTTATCGGATAAAACCGGTGATTAATAAAATATACGATTTCTATGACGCGCAGGCAGCCTTCACACATCTGGATAGAGGACCATTCGGGAAAATCGTAATCCGAATCGGTTAAGCATTTGGGGTGTATATAGAAAAAGTTTTCTATCTTGTATGACATGCAGGGGGACATTTTCCTCCTCATTTTCTTATGATCCTTCTACCCGTTCGCTTTCAATAAGAGACATACTGATGAGCACTTACATTACTCTGTCTTCGATTATCGCCGCTGCCGAAAGGATTAAAAAATCCGTCATTCGTACCCCCACGGTTTTGTCTCCGGGATTGTCGGATATGGTGGGAAGAGACGTTTTTCTCAAACTTGAGAATTTGCAGACTGGCGGCTCTTTTAAAGCCAGGGGAGTGCTGAACCTGCTTTCCGCTTTTACCGGTAATCTGAAAGATTACCGTTTCGCTACCGTCAGTGGCGGTAACTTTGGTATCGCAGTGGCGGAAGCGGCCAAAGCGCTTGATATAAACGTGACCGTGATTATGCCAGAAAACGCCCCGGCCTCATCCATTGAAAAAATACGCCATTCTGGCAGCACTGTTATTCTTGAAAAAGATGTCAGCTCCGCGTTTGAACGGGCAAGGACGCTTGCAGAGCAGGGATACCACATAATTGATGACTGTAGCGATACGCTGGTCGCGGAAGGATACGGAACCCTTGCACTCGAACTGATGGAAGATTGCCCTTCACTGACCGATGTATTTGTTGCGGTGGGTGGCGGTGCAATGCTGGCAGGCATTGCGACGGTACTCAAATCCCGTAATCCAGACATCCGGATATGGGGAGTGGAAACGGAAGGAGCCAGTTCGATGTACCAGGCATTGAGGGCAGGAAACCCCGTCAACGTGGATATCACTTCTGCCATTTCAACCCTTGGCGTCCCTGTGATTGACCGCCTTATGCTTGAACACGCGCAGCGCTACATTGAAAAGGTCATCACCGTGTCGGATAGCGACGCCATAAAGGGCATGCTTTCATTTGGCGAGCAAGCCAGGCAGTGGGTTGAGCCAGCAGCCGGGACACTTATTCCCGCAGCTGTCGCTGTAATCCCCGACCTCCCAAAAGATGCGGTCATTGGACTCATCGTATGTGGGGGTAACGTTACGCAACGAGAGATGAATTCGTGGGCAAACCATCGAGTTCTTAGTTAGGTATTATGTAATAAAAACAATAGAGTATATCTAATCACCAAGCTTATTCCTGACGAAATGAAACCGCATGCGCAATTTCCACTCGCTTTTCTGAACACAGTTGAAGCGGGACGGGTTGTGCCGGGAAACGATTAACCGGAAGCCGATAAGGGAACGGAAAACGCACAGAAGAAAAAACCGCCCTTGGCAGCCGGACGTAGCCCCATATGCTCCGCAGCGGTGAAATGAGTGCGGGGATAAATTGAGCACCCCATTTCCGCTTCAGTGCCGTACCTGTTCGGTGCTCACTCTGATGCGCTATGCTTCAGTTATGACGCTAAAGCGTTACGACCAAAGCTATTGAATAAACAGGATATTGCAGTGTCACCTCCTGTCCCCGTTGTTTGTCCTTTTAAAAATACATATCCGCTGGGCCCCAAAAGCGGGAAGACAAAAAACAGGAGAACTTCTTGCAAATTGATGCATCAACTCTATGAATATGATAAAGATAAAGTTGGTAATTTTGAACTATATCTGATAAGCAAAATTACCTGTAAATTGACCACATTAATTTAATATTTTGAGGTAATTACACATGGCTGGCGAGACGCAAAATATCTCATTAATGGCTGATAAAATATCATCAGAGTTATTTAAATGGTTCAAATGGGAGCAAGTCGGTACTTCCAATGAAAATTTTAAATGCTTGAAAAAAGACGAGCATTCTACTAAGAGTGATACTCATCCTAATGATGTTGTCTATAAGTATCACGATCCGTACCTCAATCGAACTGTTTTTTTCAATACAGACCTAAAAAGTTATGCAAAAGGTTCAATCACAGCCACTTCAATGAGAAACGCCTTAACATCACTTGCTAATGCAATTGACTGCGCTGAAGGGAGCAAAGAATGGAAAGAAAGATATTCTTATATCACAGGCTCATCAGAAGTAAGAGGACTTCTATTCGCTTATAACCATGATGGTAACTTTGACCAGTCATTTTATGATGTTTTCCATTCAGTTAAAGATACAACGGAAGCAAAAGGTAAAAGAGGTATAAATCTCGATAACTTGCCATTGAAGCAAGGCCAAAAAATACACATCATTGAACCTCGCGTAATCAATTACCTTCAATCTGTTATTACTGATTTAACTAAGCTCAGCCATCAAGGGACTTTTCCATTAGGTTCTAACTATCAGTTTTACTATCCGGATCTAACCCTTCATAAAGTTAGCGGCCTCCCTGAAAGTTTACCTGCAACGATTGAGTCATTAACTGGTCCCTTTTTTATCATTAAACATGGCGAGGTCAAACGTCTTAATGAGAAAACTGAGGAAGTTGAGAAATCCTACGATCATGGATACGTAATCTATTACAACGGTGAAGGTAAAAACGAGTATGAGTTCATCTATATATTCGACACATTGTCAAAATATCAGCTACTTGATGGAAATGAAAAAATAAGAATCAGATTAATCCATCCAAATATTTACAAAGACGTAAGAGGAATCTATATGAGAGCTATAGAAACCTATTCACGTGAATGGGGTTTTGATGAACACAAACGCTCTATAATTGAATCCATTGAATTTGAACTTGTTGATTTCACTAAGCCAAATTTTAGCTCAGTTGAAATTGGTTGGGAGCGATAATAGATGAAAATCGGACTATATAGTGTTACTGATAAAGCTTTGTTTGATGCATTAAATCAAACAAAGGTAACAAATGATGACATGAAGTCTCTTTTTTTTAAGCGAGGAACCATTATATCTAAAGACACTAAAAGGAAATCGCTAGCTTTAGATTTTTCGCGCTACTTTCATGGTTTTGATGATTATAAGAAACTTTCAGAAATTTTTGGTTCTATTGGCCGAAGAGAGAAATGTTCAATCAACATCATTAACGCAAATGTTGAAAAAAATGATATTGAAGCAGCTGTGAAATTAGTTTGTGAAGATTTACAAAAGGAAGGTGATCAAACGGATTTTATTTATACTGACGCAGGAATCGAAGTAAAAATAAAATATATAAAACTCGACTATAAGATGAATGAATTCAGACAATCCTCTACAAGAGAGGCTATTGTCCTTATAGAAAAAAATGAGGATGGTGAATTTATAGCAAGATTCCCACAAAACAGTAAATCCAGAGAGTTCACCGATAAACTTGTGAACAAAATTAAATCCGAAAACGTCGATAGCACTGTATCTATTGATGAGATAACGTTGGAGAGCGTCAAAGATCATTCAGAACGAACCTATTTTTTTAAAAAACTGATTGAGAGCATACCAAATTATAATTGTATTGATGTGACAGATGTATATGTCACCCACCCTGTTTTAGAGGATAAGAAAAAAGAAACTACTGATGAAGATAATGATGATGAAATTGAAGATATCTCTGTAGATTTGGGTTGCCATATATCAAAGGCGTCGTTGAAAGGTCGAGGTGTTTTAGAGTCCAAAGAATTAAATGATCTTCTTTCGCAAGGATTTTATATAACAAAGATCATTTGGGTGTCTGTTGTAAATGGATTCGTCGATTCCAACAAATTTGAATTTGAAGCTCAGTTTTCAGACACTGACAATTGCAAACTTTTTTCATATCTTGTTAGAGGCCAATACAAATATAAATCTATTGATGACTATACACATAGACAGAATGTCGAAAAAGAAAAGGAAGTAATATTATTAACGCTCATCGAAGGGGCAGCTCGTGAAATTTCAGATGAGATAGTTGAAAGGAACTCCATTAAAGTTAAAGCTGAGTAATAGGAGGGTGTAATGAAGACTAAATGGTTTAATGCATATTTCCAAAAGTCATATGATGAAGTTTATGACTCTATCATACATACTCCCTTCAAAGACGATAGTGGGTGGGGGTTCAGAATCAACCATTACGAACACGATATATTGTCAGCTAGATATATCGAACGTATAGAAATGAAAGAGACAATTACTGACCCATTTGGGAACGAGACATTACTTGAATATTTTAAATTTATTCAATTTAATTTCTGGTTGAAAAGAGAAAGGGGTAATAACTATCTATTATCTATTGAGTCCGCTCCTCGAACAATAAAGGGGTTTATTGCAAACATGAGAAATACGGTATCTTCTGAATTTAGTGTTTCTAATCTAAATATTGTAGTTGAAGAATTCATTAGTACCATGCGAGAGCATTTTTCTGATGTAAAAGTAATTAAGGCAAAAATCAAAGGATTAACATTTAGCAAACACACATTCGGCGATCTCGAAATAGAATCATCATTCGATGCTTTAGACGAAATAAAAATATTTTTTAATAAAAAAGATTTTAAAATTGAAAAAGCCAAATTATTAATAGGCATTATTCCAAATGAAGAAACTATAGAGATTAATTCGAATGGAACAATTATTTTTTCGGAAGACAACTTTAGAAATATATCAGAAACAATCGAAATGATTAATCACTTGAAGTGATTCGGAAGGGGCATTATATGCCCCGAACCAATTTCCCAAATATTTTTTTCTCATTATCCTATCGCTAATTACCTGCATCACGAATGAAAGCTCAAAGAGAACATGTTATTTCCCTGCCCTCCCAGGCTGTCAAAATGCTCAGTACGCTATAAAGGTTAACCGGACTTCGGCAGCACCTTTTCCCGGTCAGGGATAATCCGCTAGGTTCAATGACATCGCACTCTCTGCGTCAGCTATTTAAAAGCCTCGGCTGGAGTGGTACTTATAGCCCACATGACACCAGAACTACAGGAAGCACGCGTTTAAACGAGATGGATTATCGACCTCAAGAACCTCATTCACGGGTATAATCAAATTTAGTTCTAGAGAGCACTTCATTTGCAAGATAAGGACCGCTTTTATGCCGCCGTTCGACTTCTGATATTAAGTGTAATTTTTTCTTAGCTCTTGAACACAATACGTACAATAGCCTCTTAGACTGCAACTCATCCTCATCAAATCGTGGGACAATACCCTGTAGCAACCCAAAAGCAATGACACAATCAAACTCCAATCCCTTGGCTGAATGCACCGTAGTAACTGTCACACCTGATTTTTTATCAAACATTTTCTTGTAGTGCTCAGTTTTTGTCAGAACTCCCAAACCTTCAACTTCCAGCTTTTCCTTTCTTTTTTGTGCAGACGAAAAAAAGGCATTATATGATTCACTAAACTCTTCATTTTGCAAAATATCAAAGTCAAAATACTCTGAGCTCTCCTTGAAAAAAGCTTTTAGATAGTTTAGTCCATCTTTTTCTTGCACATCCAATGAGTTACAATATCTTAGAAAATTTTTTACCTCGATTGAATCGTTTTTCAAAATCATACCAGCTTCATTCAACTGCGTCAGAAATTCACTTGCATAATAAATTCTTGTCAAATAGTTTTTCGGCGAAGAGGGGATTAAAGCGATTCTTGCAAATTTATACCAAAGACTTTCTGTGTTTAATGAGATAGGTGTGACACCAGGACCGTTGAAAGCAATGTCAGGCATTAATACCATTAAGCGCCGAGTTATCTCAGATAAATGGAACCACCATGGAGCAATAATACAAATATTGGACTGTGATATCCCATCACTTATGGCAGAATGGACTAAATCCTTCACATAATTATCTAACACAGCGATACTACAACTTTTATTATAAGTCACTTTTGAATCATAACTACTGAATTCACCAACTGCTTTAAATGGCTCTCCAGCAATTGTTCTGAATAATGAAAAATAATTTACAATAGATTGACTCGAACGATAGTTGTCATTTAAATACAACAATTCGAAATCAACCCCAGATCTTGCACAAAAATCTTCAAAACTTAATGCAACCCCTCCCATAGAATTAAATATAGCCTGATTTGGATCTCCTACAAAAAATAAACGACAGGTATTACCCCTTGACTTCACTAGGGTAAAAAGCAATTCATATTGTAATATTTGAGTGTCTTGGTATTCATCTACAAGGATAAGATTGAATATTCTCGAAAGATTTAAAGCAATTGATTTATATTGAACCAAAAGCAAATAAGAAAAATATATGACTTGATCGAAATCTATTAAATCGTTAGATTTGAGGTGGCTGTAATAATCCTCCACTGCCCTCCTATTATTTACTCCTTTAACTTTCAACCCTCTTTCATTCCAACCAAAATCAGTTTTGAAAATACTACACGAGTATTTATCGCAAAACATTTTCTTTAAACCATCAGCATCATGTGGATCAATAATCCTATACCCAAACCTTATATCTTCGCAAAATCCTGAGTAAGGTTTTAGTATCCATCTCAAACAAAAAGAATGAATTGTACCAATCCATAACTTTTCTAATGAAATACCCATCTCAACAATTCTTTTCTTTATTTCATCAGCAGCATTATTGGTATATGTAATTGCAACAACAAAGCGATCATCTTTTTTTGAAGACAATTCATGAGCAATTTTGTAAACCAATGTTTTTGTCTTACCGCCCCCTGGACATGCCATCACCACAGCATTTTTCTCAAACAGAACAGCGTCAATCTGCTTTTCGTTTAGGAACTCTCTAAGGAAAAGTCTATCCATTTCAGATCATCCTTAAAAGTGCATCATCTTCGTCAAATTTTTCTAAGTAGAGATCTTTTATAAATTGCCTTTTTACGCTCGCTTTACTCTGCGTTAGTACATCAATTATTCTGTCAATACATTCCAACTCTGCTGATTTAGACGGCTCAATATAAAACTGCCTACGGTAAATCAGCACAGTAACTAGAATTGACTTATTAAACTTACCAATTGAAAAGGCTAAAGCATCTAATATATATTCTGGTATTTTAACGTTATGATCAATTTTCTCAGCAAGAGCCAATGCTAACCATCCTTTCCCAGCATATTTAGCTACGCTCAAAACTCTATCTCCATACACCTCAACATCCCGAGATTTGAGGTCTTTTTCAATAGATTCTATTTTACTTTCATGAGTATAAATATCACCAAGAACATTAATAACATATTCTTCGTTACCAAACTCACTCATAAACTCTACTTCAAAAGTATAATCTGCATAAAATGGCTTTACATAAGCGTTTTTGTCACAAAAATGATCTAGTAATATCTTTCTTTCCTTTCCTATTTTCTCCGATCCCAATGCCTTTCTTTTTTTTGTTTTTAGCACTTTAGAATCTTTTTTCTTTATATCACTATAAATAGAACTATCAAGGTCAGTTATAATCGCGCATCGCCTCCTTAGTCTTTTATCATGAAAGATATTAGCGACATTTTTAAAACCGGTACTTCCAACATTTACAATAGTAACACCCAACTCATCTAAGGTTAAACCGAAGAATTTCGAAAATAATGCAGGAATCATTATCTCCTCAGCATCGCCCTCAACTAAAATAACTTTCTTTGCAAACAAAAGGTTACTTCTTTTAGCATCCAAATATCTTTCAAGCTTATTTATTTCTTCGCCAGATAGCCCTGCTGATGGCTGGCACACGTCGACAAAATCTTTACCCTCTGTTTTTGAAATAATATTAACCTTACTGACCTTAGAAGCTTCAGATATTTGCGTTGAATGCGTAGAATATAATATCTGTGTATTCTTGAAATTCAACTTAGTAAATAAAGCCTTCTGTATATGCGTGTGTAAATGAGCCTCAGGCTCCTCAATTAAAATAAAATTAGCTACCTTTCCTTTATTTATAAGATACTTGTACTTTAAAATCTTAAGGGTCAAATATAAAAGATTAGCCCCACCAAGACTCATATCACTGATGGTTCCATCAAAATTTTCAGAACCTTCACTAATAGTTAATGTTAATGATTTAAGTAGCTCTTCAGGCTCATCTGGAAGTTGTGATTTTATCGATAATTTAGTAGGTGAAAATGCCTCACCAACAGTCTCTCTAATGGTGGAATGGATTCCTTTAGAAACATCAATAACATCAGGGAGACTTTCAATTTCCCCATTTAAAGATATAACATTCTCGATTATTTTTTCATAATCCTCATCATTTAAAGTTTCACTTTTTATCTCTAACAACTCTAAAAGCGGGTTTCTTTTATTACCATTAAAATCCTGTATTACATCTCTCAATGCCTTTATAAAAGTGAAAGAAATATCTTTCGATAAAGACATCTGCTTGCTTATAGTCCAACCAATATCTCTGCTATCAAATTTACTTGGGAATACAACCCTATCAAAATCGCCAACAATTTTTAAATACGAATCTTGATTGTAAAAATCTGCAAAACTTCTTCCGGTAAATACAACCTCATAATCATCAATTGAAATATTATTTCTGACTTGAGCTAATGTATCCTTATCGCCTACAGGTAACCTTGCCAACTCCAATCTTTTCGATATTCCTGGTCTGAATATAAGATTATATGAAGCCTCAGTAACATCCTTTTCAGATTCAGCATCTACCGCTCCCCCTTCATGAAGAAAAATAGATTGAACCGATTCATCATGAGATATGTTTTTAAACTTTATATTAATTATTATCCAATGCCCCCTCCAATCGTCTAAGTCATGACTAAAATCATTGACCCCTAATTTATAGGCCCTATATAACATTTCATCATCAAGCAACAATCTTATAGCCCGGAACAAATTACTTTTCCCAGTACCATTCTCACCGATAATAGTATTGATGTCTTTATCAAAAACAAATCTGCTACGCTTGAAATTCCTATAATTTACCAGAACCAATTCTGATATATACATATCAACTCATCCTTAAAATATATTCTGAATAAAAAGATAGCATTTTCTTTCTTTGTTCAATGTAAAAAGAATAGTTATATATGCCAAAAATAGTGTTTTTATCAACATAAACTAGTTTTTTTTCTCTTGCCACGAGTTCTCGCGCTTCTTCACGACGAGAACGAGTGTCGCTAATGTGATCGTTGGGTAGACGCCAAGCGAGATAATTTTGGATTTACCGGCCTAGCGTTAGCAGAACCGCCAGCTCTTGCTTCCACTAGGCTCAATGACCAATGACAAGCCTTGTCCATCCCCATATGTGTAGCGTTTATCTTCAGGCTTAGCGCGACGAATCTGCATATCGTTAAGGGACATGTGTATAAGAATCCGAGACCGAACAGAAACATATACACAATCCTATACACATTTCGAACCGGATTCTACTGGATGGGCACGGCATGATGTGCAATAAATCACATCCCAACGTTTAACCTCTGTTTTAGGGCAACCTTGCCCTCATAGTCCGACAAAAAACCACGCAATTGCGTAGTTTTTTATACAGCATCATATTAAAACCGATTACACTTTTAGCTTATTTTCTATCAACGTCATAAAATAGGATGTATCGCTTACTGTATCCTGGTTTTTTCCGTGATCAGCTTCATCAACAAGCTTCATATACTCGATGAAATGGGATTCTTCGAATTTAATATTCATTTTCTCCCGGAGAATATTCAATTCATCGAGGCGCTCTAACCTTCTGATATAGAGTTTGTGACGTTCATTTTGACGAGTCACCCCCAAGGTACGGTCAATTACCAATGGTAATAATGTCAAACCAAGAAACACGATAAAACCATAAAACACTTTATTATTGGTGCAATAAATAAAAACAAATAAAAGCACGCATGCAATAACAAATACAACATGAGCAAGTAATTTATAATTTAACTTACGAGCCCCAACAACTCCATTCGTATCCTGCGGACTGTATTTACAGTTGAAGCACGTCCACTGCAAGAGTAACACGACACCAGAAATAATAATCCCCAGCAGCAGGCAACTACTGAAGGATATACTCACGGTTCCAAGAATATTAGTCACTTCCTCTGCCCCAACTTTCTTCGTCAGACTCAGACAAAAGAAAAAAGTGAAGAACATGAGGAATGGAAGAGCATAAAGCGAAATTCTACGTATCAGAAAACGAGGCCAGTAGGACAAATACTCTTTTCTCCGTAAATTTTTCAACTCTTCTTTGAGCTTAGGTTGTAGCCCATTGACATCCGTATATTGCAAGTAAGGGAATGTACCACTCACGATAAAATCCTCTATTCAATAACTTCAAATACATTTAAATGATTACGCTGAAACTGTTCCAGCCCGTACAGGCGCAGCCTTTCCAGCCAATATTCTGCCATCGTTCGGCTGACACCACGCTCAATCGCAGCCTCTCGCAGTAGTAAAAATTCCGTCCGTAATGTCGTAGGCATAATCCCTGGATCGTCAGTATTGACCAGAACCCTGACTGGCCCACGGCGCAATCCATAACGATTAAATTCAGCGCCTGGTTTCAACAGTTCTTCATCCGGAGGATTCCAACGAAAAATAGGATGCTCTACGTGCTTTTTGAATCGCGCGATATATACGTTTGATGTTGGGTTGGTTTCTATAATTAACCCTTTACGATCATAGTGATCTAGCAAATAGTCCTGTAAAGCATGCATAAATTGCAGCTCTACCGGCGTATCAATGTCTTGGAGGATATCTTTACCGTCAAGAGCCTGCTGACGCAGTTTACCAGGATTTCCCAAGCCAATAAGCTCCTGAGTTCCCCATTCGTCCGCTACACGCACAACTACCAGTTGCGGCGGCATATCGTCAAGGAGACTCGAGTGTCTTTGCTGATAAAGCTGCGCCGCCACATTGCCTTTATCGCTGAGCGTGGCCCAATCCGGCAGCGCACATTTCTCTTGCGAGGTCAAAGGGGAACCGCCGTGGAGTTGCTGGAGTCGATATGAACAATTACGCCGCAGTAGCCAGGCCCGGTAGAGCGTATCAGGTGTAATATTTTCCAGAGGTTTATCATCACTACAGGCCTGTTTCCCCACCACACTGTTATCTATTTGCGGAGGTCTCTTTTTGCACCATTCGCACCGTGCAATAAAGCGTGCAATTCTACGCTCAAGCAGCGGTAATACCGCCTGAGCGAGAGGCAATGAAGCCGATAAAAGCGTAGCATAGTGCCACTGCCAGACAAGATTATCTAAATGTTCATCCAGAGGTAGTATCATTTCACCATGCCGTTTCGCCCAGAGCGCAGGTTCAATTCCGAGAGCCAGAGCATGTCCTAGCCGGTCTCCCTCCCGCATTTCGCAGAAGCGAACCGTTTCATCAATATGACGCAATCCTGACGCCGGATGTGCGTAATCCTCCCCGGCATGAATACTGAAATGAAAACTCATACTGGCGCGAAGCCCTTCTGGTACGGGATATAATCCACTTCGTAGCCAGCGCAGCATCGGGGCAAAGCCTGCAATTTTTAGTACGTTTTCATCCCCTGCAACATCAAGCCCCCGAAACCAGTTCGACGGCTGAAAATGAAAATGTGGGTTACGTTTACCCCCTAAGAAGACGGGATGATTCCAGCCATTATGACTGTACAGTTTCTGTAACAATCGCTCCGCTTCTGTCCAGTTAGCCTGCAAATCAGCCTTTGCTCGCTTGCCGCGACTTGCAGTTTTAGAGCGAGAAAAGTGCCCACAAAACTGCCAGCGCTCCAGTGCTCCAATATAGCGCAGCACGCGTTCATCTGGCTTAATCTCATGCTCACCAAAAATATACGGTGGAAAAACAGCTGGAATGCCGAGGGTTTTCAGCAATGTCGAGGAAAATCCAGTGACCATCTCATGATCGAAAGCCTTTGGGGATGCTTTCACTTCGGCCACATCGTCTTTACCGGCAAACAGGTAGCGCATATTGCTACTGTCAGCTTTCTTACCCGCACGTAAAGCACCATTAAAATAACGCTCGGTAAAACACGCAAGCCCCTGTCCGTCCATAATAATGTGACGCCGTAGCGCATTTACCGTAAGCCAAAAACAGAGTATTGCCGTGCGCTCCAGTGGATGAGTGTCTTTAAGCTGATAAGAGTGGCAAAGGTATAGCTGCAGCCACAGCCAGCGCGAGGGATGTTTTTTTTCGGAGGCATGCGCCAGTTGGTTTAAAAACCAGCCGGGGCTGACGCTTTCAGTTCCGCGATTCTTTTTAGCAAGCAATAACCAGTCTGGGAGACGATGGATGCTATCCATTGGGTTCTGTAATGCCTTGTACTTCTCAGATACAGTTTTACGCTGATCAAAACCATTTTGAGTTTGCTCAGAAACCGTTTGAGGGGGGGCAGAAAGTAGAACTGTAAGCAAAGACTTTGCTCGATTTATCAACGGTGTTAACTCATCATGCTCTTTGTGCGCCCACAACAACATATCTTTGCTTTTGGGTAGTTCAATCTCTTCAAAAAGATAGCCATCCAAAATAGTATCTCCAGCCGTCACTCCCCCGAGATGTACGTGCCCCTCGGCAAAAGGTTTACCTGCATTAGCAGGTGGAGCAAAAAACGGATTCTGCGCCATCACCACACGGGTTATGTCCGTCAATCGCGGCGGTGGGCTTTGCAAAAGCCAGTCGCCAAGACGCCATCCCACTAGAAGGGCAGGGTCGAGTTCCGCAGCTATTCGCACGTAGTCTTGAACCTTATTTTCGCGGTAATAGAGTAAGTCGCCATTCCGCAACAGTAACTGATCCGCAATGACATCGAGCCAAGGTAGTGTCGGACTCGTCAGTAACCCGTTGTCACATATGTTCCCCACAAGCTGGCGTACGTCGGTTAACCGGTAAGTGCGTGGATATCGGCTATCGATGCTCTTAACGAGCAGCTTGAAAGATTCCTCCTGCAATGATGACCACGTTTCAAAATCCTTGGGTGGCGATAAAAGGATATCTAGAAAGCGTTGTGACAGACGCTCATCAGTGAAAAAACACCCTGCAGCATGTTCACTTAGAGACCGAGTTAACATTATTTGTCACCATCGGGGTAAAGTTCTGCAAATGCTTTCTGAAGCGTATTAATTGCGGGATCATTCTGAGGGAAGTGGTTTGTAACTTCATCAATGAAGTCCTTAGCCTTATCGTAGTTTGGATATAACATCTTAAGCTGTTTTATTATACGTGTTTTAACCAACCGGGAGTGTGAATTTAATGAAAGTTTTCTTGTGATAAACTCTCTTGCCGGGCTGATATCTATAATTTTCTCAGCCTGAATCGGCATTTTTCTCTCGGTCTGAATCTGAGCATTCTGTTTTTGTTTAAACTCAGTGCGTAATACCTCGTCGATCCATTTTTTCAGCGGATGAGTTGCTAATACATAACTTACCGCTCTGGTTTTTTCACCATACATTTTGCGATGCTGATATGCCTCACGATCGCTGTCAGAATTTTGGTTTTGCTCAGGCGTAAACGGTCCAACATTCACTCGGAAGTTATCATGATTATAAAAATTTTTTGCCGAAATAATATTAGTTGTAGCAACCACATCGGATAGTCCGAACAATTCGCCTTTTTCAAAACTACCAAATGCTGACCAAACTGCATAAAAAACCCTACCAAAAACATTTAGAGCCGCATCAACATTTTGCATTCCACTGGGAACAAACACATTATTAGCAACCTGACTATATGTTTTATTAAAGACCTTATAAACCAGCCAAGGTGATAAGTTTGTACTAGCCACATTGTGTGTCTTTCTCCAATGGTTTATTTCATCACAAATTTTTTTCCATGCGTCCTCATTTTTATCCGGCACATCAACAAGAATATCATCAGAAATGTCTCTGTCAGTTTCACTTCTGTTATTCATAAATCTTGTATTCTTTTTCGTAAAATCCTCTTCCAAATCTAACGTTTTGGTAGGTGCAAGCGCGCTAGCAGAGTAAAATGGAGAACGTTGTCTAATTCTCTGCAAGTCGGCCAACTCTAAATCCGAAACAAGACTAGCAATAATTATTTCAAAAACTCTACCAATATTTATCACGACTGACTGTTTAGAGTTTGTATAAAAATTCCTCTGCATCAACGTGGACAAAAGGAAATTTGCCTTGCTTTCCAAAGCAGGATCAAACCCATAGTTCTCTAATTCTTCCCAATACCTCCACTTTAAACTGGTATTAATTCCCGCTTCTGCTACAGGATAGGGTAAAAGCGTTTTTTGCCCTTTAATGGCAGTCAACCAACTCTCCGGTAACCTTGTTCTTAACTGAGATTCCCAATCAGAAAGATCATCATACCTTTCAAAGACATCGTATTCACGAAAATTATGCAATAAGGGTTGAAAAAGCGGAGTCGCAAGAATCGATTGATTACGATTGTCACCCTGCGCCCATGAGACCCAGAACTGTTTTGCCTGAAGCGTTAAAAACACAGCCCCAGCCTTAGGTTCAAAACGAAAATACTCACACAACCTATCGAGCCATGCAGATTGTTTATCATCTTCTAGATAAGCCTTACTATCCCAAGCAGTAAAATTCTTTAGTCCATCATAAAATAGCTTGTAAGCCTCCCCATATTCACGCTTAGCTTCTTTACTCAATTCCCGATGTTTTTCAGCAAAACTTTCAAGAACATCAAGAGGAACATCAGGCATTTGCCACATACGACGTAAGGCCAGCGTACTGACTTTCTTTCTGAATGGTTCAGGAAGCTCACGAATTAAATCCCTGCAATGGTTGATGAACTGGGTTAAAGCACGTATTGAAGGTATCGGTAGAGGTAAATCACTACCCTCAAGGCCATTCACGGGGCCAGTAATAAATATTTTCAACCATGCCATAAAATTACGCAGAGGAATGCCATTTTTATCTAGCGTAACTTCGATACCATCTTGCTGCCAGTAATCACTTACATCGGGCATACTCAGTCTGCGCGGTAGCGGCAGAATTTTACGCTGATACTCAATTGCCAAATCTCTAGCAATATCATATGTGTTCTTGCGATTATATGCTGAATCCTTATTCAACCTTCCATGAAAATCTCGCCAGCAGACCTCATCATATAAACGGCGATCGCCGCTCACTACCGGCAAAACATACGGAGAGGTAAGATAACGACGCAATATTTCCAGATTTTCAAATGCCCGGTTTAGTGAAGTGTCCACATCATCAATCGGTAGTATCAATAATTTCTTTCCGATCAACTCCAACGCAGATTTTAAAAACTCTTCAACGCAATTTGCCAGATGCTTGCTGCCATATAAGGAGCGAATTTTATCCATTCCACGTTGATTCTGTTGCAAATCAACGGACTCCAGTCCGTGTGCCAAGTTCTCAAGCTTCTGGGTAAACACTCTGGACTTATCGAGGTCTCTGCTTTGGGCAGTTTTGATCTCTTTATCATGAAGCACGGCAGCAACAATAATATGCAAGAACAGCGACTCACCATCTTCAAGTAGAGTCGGATCGATAGGATCAAGGATATGAATTTTCCCCGCCAGTTGCTGAGCATTACTCTGCAGATAGTCGTTCAAATTCACTAGCACCGACGTTTTTCCTGTCCCCCTTGCGCCGTCAATCGATATAGCCTTATGGCTACGGGTTTCATTAAGCGCTTCGTGAGGCTTCGGTACTTCATTAACAGCCTTTTCAATAAATCGAGTAAGCTGTTCGTAAATATTTCGGGGAAGTAAGGTATCTGGATCCTTAAGAACCGCAGACTCTCCGCTGTCTAATGGTATGTATATCGTGTTCACAATAATCCCTTTACAGTTGTTTTTGGAGTGAGAAAAGCTTGTGAACTATGAATTTTGATGCAAAACCAAATAAAATCAAGATGGTAATGAGAATAATCTCAAAAATCTAAAATTTTTAATTATTCCACACCGTGACAATGGGCAGTTGTAGAAGAGTGGATTTGGCCCGTTCGCCATCGGTTGACGCATCATTATTCATAATTAAAAGAAATGGTATTGGTCAATCAAAAAGCTCGAAAATAGGTTAGTGCTGTGATAACTAACCACAGATAACACCAAAAAAGATGACTACAACGGAGAGTATAGAAATGATGAATAACAATAAAATCATTACATAACAAATAAATACGAAATCACGGGTCAACGTCTTATCCTCCCCAGTGGTCATTGCCTCTTCAAAATGTATACATTTAGAAGAGGTGGTCACTTTGGTGGTCTTGACAGAAAAGCTGTTACCATTTAGCTTGTTTATTAGCCAGTTACTGGCAAAGGCGATCCCAGTCAGAGGAGCCAGATTTAGAGAAGCCCGCTTAAGGAAACTTAAGCGGGCTTTTTGGTTTTTGGTGCTGCCAGGGGGCCGGTTTGAGTGAGAAACGGACGTTCTTGTGGGGAGCAAATAGTTTGATTATAGTTAAGCTATTAGCTTGAATATAAATTGTATAAATATCAATTATTCTTCTAGAACCATATCTAATTAAACAACCAAGAAGTTGAAAATATGAGTAGACGTTTATGCAGGGATAACCGTACAAAAGTACGTAACATTCCCCGACGTATAAGATCACTTAACCGTTGGGCCGAAAACTTTCGTAACCCAGATCGTGCAATTTTTCCAATAAACGAACGATACTGGAATTTTAAAATCCCAGTGGAAATTAATCTTATTCAAGGAAAATACAGCAAACAAAAAACAAAAGCAGAGTGTGCACAGGCGTTGATTAATGCTTGTTCTAACTTGATACATGCCACAGCAGATTGCGGCAATACACTTCGAATTACTGCCGTAATTTGCCTTCCGGATATGTTTACCAGTGAAGTATGTTTATTTCGTTCTGAGGAATACTTTCAAGGCTTCATCACTGAAGCCAGCTCTGAAAATGGCTCATCAGTACTACTCAAAGAACGTAGCCTTGCCAAGGAATGGGGGCTAACTCTCCCTGATGGTGTGCAAGAGTTAGGTATTACACTTGATTACTATGGAGGTGACGATCCGGATGAGTGGTTTTCAGGCGAACGCTGGTATTATGGGCAACTGCGTTGATCGATACTATTTTCTAAGCATGATA
>NZ_BCZS01000005.1 GCF_001598855.1 Pluralibacter gergoviae ATCC 33028 = NBRC 105706
TGGGCTGGGACTTCCGGGCGGTGATCCTCGTGGTGCTGCTGGCCTGCGTATCGGCCATTATCTACTTCCCGTTCTTCAAGGTGTATGAGAAGCAACTGCTGGCGCAGGAGGCGGAAGAGGCGCAGCGCGCGGCGCAGGAGGGGGAGCAGGTGGCGTAACGGACCCGGGCCCGGCTACTTCAGCGTGCAGTCGCCGCACGGCTGGACATCCGGCAGGCGGTAGCGCTGGCAGCAGGTGCGGCGCACCAGCGCGCCGTCGCGCATGACGACCGTGCGCCACAGCGGATTATCGCGGCCGTCGGAAAAACGCGGAGAGAATAAGAGGTGCTGGCGCAGTGCGTTGACCAGCGCATCGCCGAGCAGCGGCCGGAGGTCGCCGAGATACCAGTTGATCAGATAGCCGGTGTTGCTCCAGATAAGCTTACCGTTGATGTCGCCGGTTGCTTCCAGGGCTTCTACCACCGGCAGCAGCGTGCGGGTCACCAGCTGTTCTGCCCGCGCCTCCGGCGGCATGGCCGCAAGGGCCGCGTCCGGCTCGGCGTCTATCCAGAAGCAGGCCGCCCGGCCGGTTTCGTGGAATCCGGCATAAAAGTGCTGCGGATCGAGGCTGAATCCCTCCGGCAGGGTCAGCAGCGCCAGCAGCAGCGGCGGCACCTGCAGGCCGAAGTACCACTGCGCCCAGAGGGAGAGCAGCGGCTTGTTTTCCCGCGCGCGGGCCGGATCGTTGCGGTAGAGATGGTCGGAATAGGCCGCCAGCAGGGCGCTAAGCTGGCTGCCGCGCTGCCATTCGCCCAGCGGCATTGCCCGCAGCGGCGGCGGTTCAAAGTGGGTAAAGTCGAGCATTCCTGGCCGCTGGCGGGCGATGCCGTCGCGCAGCGATGCCGAAAGCGTCGGCGCCGCCGCGAGCGGCGTGCGCCAGATGATGCCGTCAGCGGTCGGTGCGGTGCGCAAAGCCATAGCGGGAACAACCATAAATCTAAATGATAATGATTTCTAATCCTAGCGCCAGCCAGGGCGATTCGCAATGTTTTAAAGCGTGACCCGGCGCTAATCCTGCCACTTTTTACGCAGCGACATCAGCGGCGTCACCGAAATACCGTGGATCAGCACGCTGGCAACCACCAGCGTCAGGGCGCAGTCGAGCATAAAAGAGACCTCATCCCCGCGCATGCCGTGCGTCCAGGCCCAGGCAATATAGTTGAGGCTGCCGATGCCGCGTATTCCCAGCCAGCCGATCATCAGCCGCTGGGAGGTGGAAGCGCCGCATCTGCCGGTAAACAGCCATACCGCCGCCGGACGAATGAGTATAAACAGCAGGGCGGCAATCAGCAGGCCGGCCGGCTGCCAGTGCTGCGCAAGCGTGATCCCCAGCACGATGACGATGGCGGCGGCAAACAGGCGCTCGACAATATCGCCGAAGGTCAGAGCATCCCCGACGACCAGGCCGACCGACTGTACGCGGTTAACTTCCTGAAAACCGTGGCGCTGGTGGGGATTGACCATCAGTTCAGCCGGCAGGGCGACCCCGTCTTCTTCATGGCGCTCGTCAGGAAAGCGGCGCTGGATCTTAAGCTCCGCGCCGCGCAGCCCGATCCCTGCGGCAAACGCCGCCAGAAAGCCGGACGCGCCCAGCATCATCGTAATCGAAAAGCTCAGGGCGATGAGCGCCAGGGCCAGGAAGTCGTTGGGAGAAAACTCGCTCTGGGAGTAGCGGAAGTGGGTGGCAATCAGGCCGACGCCGCGCCCCAGCAGGAAGCCGATGATCGTCCCGGCGATCAGCGACCACAGCACCTCGACGCTGAACCAGTGCGCGATTTCCGCCATCGCGGGAACATCATCTGCCTTGAAGAACAGCAGCGCGAGGGCCAGCAGCGGCAGGGCGGTGCCGTCATTGAGTCCGGCCTCGGTAGAGAGGGAGAGGCGCAGGCTGTCGCTGTCCCGTGAGTCGCTGATGGATATGAGGCTCGCCAGCACCGGATCGGTCGGGGCAACGATCGCGCCCAGCGCCAGGGCTACGGGCCAGCTCAGGTCGAGCAGATAGTGCCCGGCGACCATAACGCCTAGCACAGTCACAATCATCGCCGGCCCGGCCAGCATTACGCCCATTTTCCAGCCGTAGGCGCTGAAGGGCAGGCGGATTTTCAGGCCGGTCATAAACAGCGAGGCCGCCATGGCGATTTCGGTGCAGTGGGCGATGATCGTGCTGTATTTGATAATATCGATATTAATCAGGTTGAGCACCCAGGGGCCAAAGGCGATACCGACCAGCAGATAGAGTCCGAAGATGGTCACCGGCGTGCGGTTAATCCAGCCAAGGCTTAACGAAAAAAGCAGCAGCAGCATGCCCGCGACTGCCGTCCAGCTCATAAAGTCCATTTGTATCCTCAGATAGCGAAAAGCACAGCGCGAAGCGCTGTGCCTGATGCTCAAATATCAATTCCAACTCTTGTTATTCATCATAGCGTGCCGGTCCCGCCGTCCGAGCACCAGATCTGCCCGGAGCAGTAGCTTGCCTCATCGGAGGCCAGCAGCACGTACAGCGGCGCTATCTCCACCGGCTGGCCGGGGCGGCCCAGCGGCGAGCTTTCGGCAAAGGCCTTGACCTTGCTTTGCGGCTGTCCACCGGAGGGCTGCAGCGGCGTCCAGTAGGGACCCGGCGCCACGCCGTTGACGCGGATGCCTTTCGGCCCCAGCTGCTTGGCCAGCGATTTGGTGAATGCCACGATGCAGGCTTTGGTCTGCGCGTAGTCGAGCAGGATATCGCTCGGATCGTAGGCCTGTACCGACGTCGTATTAATGATAGACGCTCCGGCCTGCAGGTGCGGCAGGGCGGCTTTGGTGATCCAGAACATCGCGTAAACGTTAGTCTTAAAGGTGGCATCAAAATCGGCGGTGGTCAGATCGAGGATCGACTCGCAGTACTGCTGGCGGCCGGCGTTATTGACCACGATATCCAGGCCGCCCAGCTGGGAGACGGCATCTGCCACCATGCTTGAGCAAAACGCTTCGTGGGTAATGTCGCCCGGCAGGGCGATCGCGCGGCCGCCCTCCTGCTGGATAAGCGCGATAACCGAGGCGGCATCATCCTCTTCGGCGGGCAGGTAGCTGATGGCGACATCGGCACCCTCGCGGGCAAAAGCGATGGCCGCCGCGCGGCCAATACCGGAGTCACCGCCGGTGATGAGCGCGCGCTTGCCCGCAAGCCGCCCGTGCCCGACGTAGCTGGTTTCACCGTGATCGGGTTCCGGGCGCATATCGCTGGCGAGTCCCGGCGCCGGCTGAGGCTGCTCGGGGAACGGCGGCTGGGGATATTTTTTGCGCGGATCTTGTGATGCGGAATGGGTCATGGTGGCTCCTTAATTATTAACATAAAAAAGCCTCAGATATATCTGAGGCCATTTATTACCTGATAATATCTATCAGGAGGCCTGCCACTGCGAAAATACTTCTTCGCTATTTTTATTAAGGATGACTTTATTATCATCAACCTTATCAACCCACGCCAGTGGAATATAGTGATGAGTCCCGCCTGATTCCGGATCGCTTTTCGCAAGCTTGATGCGATCGCCGTCGAGATGGTCAACGACGCCTACGTGAGTCCCGCAGCTGGCAACGACTTGCGTGTGGTCTTTAATTTCGTGTTTATTAATCATAATTATTCTCCATATTATTTCACGGGGTGTTGTTGAAGCAACCTTTTAACCTTAGTCGCTCATATATGCATTGCCAGAAAATAGAGGGTTAATTATCAATTAATCATTTTTATTCGGAGTATTCTGTCAAGGAAATGGGGGATTATTTTTTTATTAAAACAACCTCAGCGGTTTACTTTGGGTAATGCGGTGGGCTGTTCAGCGGCGCGTCCGGGCAGAATATCCCTGATATTACTCAGTATTCAAATGATAAAAATTATCATATGATATTGATTCTCATTATGGCGATTGAGGGCGGATGTCATGTTGCAGCGAACGTTAGGCAGCGGGTGGGGCGTGCTGATCCCCGGGGCGTTACTCGGGCTGTTGGGATTTCTCGGGCTGTCGGTGGAGATCTGGCGCGGAATTATCCTCTGCGGCCTGCTGCTGACCTGTACGATGATCTGGCATCGTCAGCTGCGACATTTTGTCCTGCTGCCGTCAGCGCTGGCGCTGATGGGGGGCGTTGAGCTGATAGTGATGAATTTAAGATTGCTGTAACAGGGAAGAGGTCATACCGGGGAGCGTAAGAAAGCTGGTGCGAGGGGGGGGACTTGAACCCCCACGTCCGTAAGGACACTAACACCTGAAGCTAGCGCGTCTACCAATTCCGCCACCTTCGCACAGATTTTCTTACTGATATTGCCTCACGCTGGTGCGAGGGGGGGGACTTGAACCCCCACGTCCGTAAGGACACTAACACCTGAAGCTAGCGCGTCTACCAATTCCGCCACCTTCGCCCGATGCGAGCAATATCGTTGCAGTAGTTTATGGTGCGAGGGGGGGGACTTGAACCCCCACGTCCGTAAGGACACTAACACCTGAAGCTAGCGCGTCTACCAATTCCGCCACCTTCGCATACCATCGACGCTTCGAAAAGAATCGCTACCACGGAGGCGCATTCTAGTGGTTTTCGGATTTTCGTCAACAGTTAATTACGCAGAAAAACGCGATCGCTGGAAAAAGCGGCAAAAGAAAACGCCCGGCTGGCGGGCGCTTGCGCTGTGGGTTTACTTTTTGGCCTGGTGGGTCATCACCGTTTTATACACCTTAAAGCGGCCGGTCTGGGCAATCACTTCGTGGAAGCCGAAGGTGTCGTCCAGCACCTGCGGATAGGGCAGGAAGGCGTTGGCGACGATGCGCAGTTCGCCGCCGCTGTTCAGGTGCTTCACCGCGCCGCGAATCAGCTGCTGGGCAGCCTCAAGGCTGGTCTGCATCCCGTCGTGGAACGGCGGGTTGGAGATGATCATATCGAAGCGGCCGGTGACGTCGGAGAAGACGTTGCTGGCAAATACCTCGCCTTCAAAACCGTTCGCCGCCAGGGTCGCGCGGCTGGCTTCCACGGCGGAGGCGCCGACGTCGCACAGGCTGAGACGCACCTTCGGCGAATGGCTGGCCAGCACCGCCGACAGCACGCCCGCGCCGCAGCCGACGTCCAGCACCTTGCCTTTGGTATGCGGCGTCAGGGTGGAGAGCAGCAGCTGGCTGCCGACGTCGAGGCCGTCGCGGCTGAAGACGCCGGGCAGCGTTTTGATGGTCAGCCCATCAAGCTGATATTCGCTCCAGTAGCCGTCGGCGTTAAAGGTCGGCTGTTTTTCCAGCCGGCCGTGATACAGGCCGCAGCGGCGCGCGCTGTCCACTTTGCTCAGCGGCGCGTACTCCGCCAGCATCTGCTCGGCGCTGCGCACGCCGCTGCGGTTCTCGCCTACCACGAACACGTCGGTGCCAATCGGCATCAGGGAGAGAATATTGCTCAGCTGGTACTGGGCTTCCGGTTTGTTTTTCGGCCAGTAGTAGATGAGCGTATCGCAGTCGGCGACGTCAGCGGCGTCGGCAATCAGGCTAAAGCGGACGCGGTCGCCCATCTGGCGGCTCAGCGCCTGCCAGTGGTGGTACTGCTGGGTGTGGGCGCGGCTGGCGGCCGTGTCCATGCGCGCGGGCAGGTCATCCTGCAGATCGCCGGCAAACAGAATACGGGCGGGCTCGAAATCATCACTGTGGCGCAGCAAGACTTCACTTGCCGGGGTCAATGCAGACATAGAATAAATCCTCAATAAACGTCGGCGGCGATTATAGTGGTTTGTTGGCGCAAGTTCGACGAATTTGCTATATTTCCGCGCCTGACAGACAGGAGAATGCCCCATGACATCCCGACGAGACTGGCAGCTACAGCAGCTGGGGATCGCCCAGTGGACGCTGCGTCGCCCGGCGGCGCTGCAGGGCGAGGTAGCCATTACGCTGCCGGAACACGTTCGTCTGGTGATGGTGGCGCAGACGCTGCCGCCGCTGACCGAGCCGCTGATAAGCGATGTGCTGCGTGCCCTGGCGCTGTCGCCGGACCAGGTTCTGCAGCTGACCCCCGACCGCGTGGCGATGCTGCCCGCAGGCGGGCGCTGCAATAGCTGGCGGCTGGGCGACGGTGAACCGGTGGCGCTGGAAGGCGCGCAGGTTGCCTCCCCGGACTATCAACAACTTCGCACCAGCGCGGCGGCACGCGCCGCCCTCTGGCAGCAGATTTGCGCACATGAACACGATTTCTACCCTCAGCACGACTGATTTACCGCGCGCCTTTCAGATTGAAACCCGCGCCCACGCCTTCCCCTGGAGCGAAAAGACCTTCGCCAGCAACCAGGGCGAACGCTATCTCAATTTACAGCTGGCGGTAGACGGCGAGATGGCGGCCTTTGCCATCACTCAAATCGTGCTCGACGAAGCCACGCTGTTTAATATCGCCGTCGATCCGGCGCATCAGCGCCGGGGGCTGGGCCGCGCACTGCTGGAGGCGGTGATCGATGAGGTCGAAAAGCGCGGCGTCGCGACGCTGTGGCTGGAGGTGCGGGCCTCAAACGCGGCGGCCATTGCCCTGTATGAGAGCCTGGGCTTTAACGAGGCGGACGTGCGCCGCAACTACTATCCGACCGCTAACGGCCATGAAGACGCTATCGTGATGGCGCTGCCGCTTAGCATGTAGGCGCTGCCGCTTCACTTGTGAAAAAAGGGTTTACGATGACCAATTGGGACTGGATTTTCTTTGACGCCGACGAAACGCTGTTTACCTTTGATTCGTTCAGCGGCCTGCAGCGGATGTTTCTCGACTATAGCGTCACCTTTACCGCCGACGACTTCCAGGACTATCAGGCGGTCAATAAGCCGCTGTGGGTGGACTATCAGAATGGCGCCATAACCTCGCTGCAGCTTCAGCACATGCGTTTTGAAAGCTGGGCCTCGCGCCTTCGCGTTAATCCCGGCGACCTCAACGAGGCGTTTATGACGGCGATGGCCGAAATTTGTGCCCCGCTGCCGGGCGCCGTGTCGCTGCTCAATGCCCTTAAGGGCAAGGTGAAGATGGGGATTATCACCAACGGCTTTACTTCGCTGCAGCAGCGCCGCCTTGAACGCACCGGCCTCAGCGATTATTTTGATTTAATGATTATCTCGGAAGAGGTCGGCGTGGCGAAGCCGGACCGCCGCATCTTCGATTATGCGCTGGAGCAGGCGGGCAACCCCGACCGTTCGCGCGTCATGATGGTGGGCGACAACGCCTCTTCCGACGTGCTTGGCGGTATCAATGCCGGGCTTGCGACCTGCTGGCTTAACGCCCACCAGCAGGAGTTACCGGCGGGCATCAGCCCGACCTGGACCGTGACGACGCTTGCCGAACTGGAGCAACGCCTGTGTAAGTAAACATTGATTGCCTGTCCCCGCCCGGCGGGTAAAATAGCCGCATTTTCGTATTTCACATGCGCGGTCCTGCGCCGCGCCGACTAAAGAAGAATGACTATGACGTTGTCTCCCTATCTGCAGGAGGTGGCCAAGCGCCGCACTTTTGCCATTATCTCTCACCCGGATGCCGGTAAAACGACCATCACCGAAAAGGTGCTGCTGTTCGGACAGGCTATCCAGACTGCCGGCACCGTCAAGGGCCGCGGCTCCAGCCAGCACGCCAAGTCCGACTGGATGGAGATGGAAAAACAGCGCGGGATCTCCATTACCACCTCGGTGATGCAGTTTCCCTACCACGACAGCCTGGTAAACCTGCTGGACACCCCGGGCCACGAAGACTTCTCGGAAGATACCTACCGCACCCTGACGGCGGTGGACTGCTGCCTGATGGTCATCGACGCCGCGAAGGGCGTTGAGGATCGGACCCGCAAGCTGATGGAAGTCACCCGCCTGCGCGATACGCCGATCCTGACCTTTATGAACAAGCTCGACCGCGATATCCGCGATCCGATGGAGCTGCTGGACGAAGTTGAAAACGAGCTGAAGATCGGCTGCGCGCCGATCACCTGGCCTATCGGCTGCGGCAAGCTGTTTAAGGGCGTTTACCATCTCTATAAAGATGAAACCTACCTCTATCAGACCGGCCAGGGCCACACCATTCAGGAAGTGCGCATCGTGAAGGGGCTGAACAACCCGGATCTCGATGCCGCAGTCGGCGAGGAGCTGGCGCAACAGCTGCGCGACGAGCTGGAGCTGGTGCAGGGCGCGTCGAACGAGTTCGACAAAGAGCTGTTCCTCGCCGGTGAGATCACGCCGGTGTTCTTCGGCACCGCGCTCGGCAACTTCGGCGTTGACCATATGCTCGACGGCCTCGTGGAGTGGGCGCCTGCGCCGATGCCGCGTAAAACCGATACCCGCGAAGTCGAAGCGGCGGAAGAGAAGTTTTCCGGCTTCGTGTTTAAGATTCAGGCCAACATGGACCCGAAACACCGCGACCGCGTGGCATTCCTGCGCGTGGTGTCCGGTAAGTATGAAAAGGGCATGAAGCTGCGCCAGGTGCGCATCAATAAAGATGTGGTGATCTCCGACGCGCTGACCTTTATGGCCGGCGATCGCTCCCACGTTGAAGAGGCGTATCCGGGCGATATCATCGGCCTGCACAACCACGGCACCATTCAGATAGGCGATACCTTTACCCAGGGCGAGATGATGAAGTTCACCGGCATTCCGAACTTCGCGCCGGAGCTGTTCCGCCGCATCCGCCTGCGCGATCCGCTCAAGCAGAAGCAGCTGCTTAAGGGACTGGTACAGCTTTCGGAAGAGGGCGCAGTGCAAGTGTTCCGCCCGATTGCCAACAACGATCTGATCGTTGGCGCCGTCGGCGTGCTGCAGTTTGACGTGGTGGTTGCCCGCCTGAAGAGCGAATACAACGTTGAGGCCATCTACGAATCCGTCAACGTTGCCACCGCCCGCTGGGTGGAGTGCGCTGACGCGAAGAAATTCGAAGAGTTCAAGCGCAAGAACGAGATCCAGCTGGCGCTGGACGGTGGCGATAACCTGACCTACATCGCGCCGACGATGGTTAACCTGAACCTGACCCAGGAGCGCTATCCGGACGTGCAGTTCCGCAAAACCCGCGAACACTAATCCTGCCCTACAGAGCGCGGCGCCCGCCGCGCTCTGCGTCTTCCCGTCAGTTGATTTCCTTGCAGAAAGTTCTTAAAACCCTGTTATTTAGCGGTAAATGGCTACTTTTTGCGCGCCGCGTCAGGCGCGATGAAAATTGTTGTCTATATTTAACAAAGTAATGACGTTCATGCAGGCCGAATTCCCTGTTCAATGCGCATTGTATGGAGTAATGGCCTGCATTGTTCGTCGTTATCAATATTAATAACTGAGAATCAGCGGTGAAGTTATTCACCAGCCCTACAGCAATGCGATCACGAAGATCGCCTGAGCTCAGATTAAGAGCAAACATACAGGAGTCAATAATGATGACAACGACCAAACTTTCAAAAACGCTGCTGGCCGTGATGCTGGGTTCCGCTCTGGTAAGCGGATCTGCGCTGGCTGAGACCTCTGCCGTCGATAAAGCCGGCGATAAAATTGACAGCTCAATGAATAAAGTCGGCAACTTTATGGATGACAGCAGCATCACTGCGAAAGTGAAGGCGGCGCTGGTCGATCACGACTCCATTAAGAGCACCGATATCTCCGTGAAAACCGAGAAAAAAGTCGTCACCCTGAGCGGTTTTGTCACCAGCCAGGCGCAGGCCGAAGAGGCTGTGAAGGTGGCGAAGGGCGTGGAAGGCGTTGCTTCCGTCAGTGATAAGCTGCACGTTCGCGACAGCAAGTCCCAGTCCATGAAGAGCTACGCCGGCGATACGGCCACCACCAGCGAGGTGAAAGCCAAGCTGCTGGCCGATGACGTCGTGCCGTCACGCCATATTAAAGTTGAAACCACCGATGGCGTGGTGCAGCTTTCCGGTACCGTGAAGTCTGCGGCGCAGAGCGAACGTGCCGAGAGCATTGCTAAAGCCGTCGACGGTGTTAAAAGCGTCAAGAACGACATTAAAGTGAAATAAATAAGTGAAGACCCGCTCCCCGGCAAAAAAATGTCGGGGACACCGTCTGACGTTTTGATTGCGATAACGGGTATCAAAGCGGCCGACATTAATTATGGTAAAGGAGAATCGTATGTTTCGTTGGGGCATTATTTTTCTGGTTATCGCATTAATTGCCGCCGCGCTGGGTTTTGGCGGGCTGGCAGGTACTGCGGCCTGGGCGGCAAAGATCGTCTTTATCGTCGGTATTGTTCTGTTCCTGGTGAGCCTGTTCACCGGACGCCGCCGTCCTTAGAGATGTTAATCGCTTGTAACATAAAGCCAGCCTTCGGGCTGGCTTTAGTCGTTTAAGCCCGCCGTAAATTGCGCTATGGTTGAACGATACAATAAAACCAATACCCAGGAAGGCAGTGTGGGACAGCGAATTCCGGTCACCCTTGGCAATATTGCGCCACTTTCAGTCGCGCCTTTCAATCCGGGTAAGCTCGCGTTAGTCTGCGAGGGAGGCGGTCAGCGCGGTATTTTTACCGCCGGGGTGCTGGATGAATTCATGCGCGCCCGCTTCGATCCTTTCGATCTCTATCTGGGGACGTCCGCCGGGGCGCAGAACCTTTCGGCCTACGTCTGCAATCAGCCGGGCTATGCCCGGAAAGTGATCACCCGCTACACCACTTCCCGGGACTTTTTCGATCCGATGCGCTTCGTGCGCGGCGGCAATCTTATCGATCTCGACTGGCTGATTGAGGCCACCAGCAGCAAGATGCCGCTGGCGATGGACGTGGCCGCCCGCCACTTCGACAGCGGTAAACACTTCTATATGTGCGCCTCGCGGGCGGACGACTATACGCCCGGCTACTTCTCGCCCACTAAAGAGACCTGGCTCGATCAGATCCGCGCCTCCAGCGCGATACCGGGCTTTTACCGCAGCGGCGTGATGATGGACGGTGCGAACTGGCTCGACGGCGGCGTCAGCGACGCCATTCCGGTGCAGGAAGCGGCGCGGCTTGAGGCGAAAACGATCGTCGTGATCCGCACCGTGCCGTCCCAGGTGTTCTACACGCCGCAGTGGTTTAAGCGCATGGAGCGCTGGCTGGGGGAGAGCAGTCTGCAGCCCTTCGTCAATCTAGTGCAGCATCATGAGAAGACCTATCGCGCCATTCAGCAGTTTATTGAGAAGCCGCCGGGCGATATCCGCATCCTTGAGATTTATCCGCCGAAGCCGCTGCAGAGCATGGCGCTGGGCAGCCGCCTGCCGGCGCTTCTGGACGACTACAACGTTGGCCGCCAGTGCGGGCGCTACTTTCTGGCGACCGTCGGCAAGATGCTGGCGACGACTCCGCCGCTGCGGCGCTTCAGGGCGCGCGTCGCCACCGTGCCGTCGATTGTGGTGCCGCCGGCCGCGGTTGCTAACGATGCGCACGGCGCGGCCATCGTGGCATCGCCGCAGGCCAACGACGCCAGCTTCGATAGCGAGGATCTGGCGTGAGTCCGCGCTTTGTTGATACCCACTGCCACTTTGATTTTCCGCCGTTTATCGACGATGTCGATTCCAGCCTCGCCCGCGCCGCCGATGCGGGAGTCACCGCGATTATTGTGCCCGCCACCGAAGCGGCCCGCTTTGCGGGCGTGCTGGCGCTGGCGCAGGCCCATCCGCCGCTGTATGCCGCTCTGGGACTGCACCCGATAGTGATTGAACAGCACCGCGATGCCGATCTCGACCAGCTTGAGGGGCTGCTGGCGCAGCGGCCCGAAAAGCTGGCGGCCATCGGCGAAATCGGCCTCGATCTTTACCGGGACGATCCGCAGTTCGCGCGCCAGGAGCAGATCCTTGATGCCCAGCTGGATCTTGCGAAGCGCTACGATCTGCCGGTGATCCTCCACTCGCGTCGCACCCACGACAAGCTGGCGCTGCACCTGCGGCGTTACGACCTGCCGCGTACCGGCGTGGTGCACGGCTTTGCCGGCAGCCTGCAGCAGGCGGAGCGCTTCGTGGCGCTCGGCTACGCTATCGGCGTCGGCGGCACGATCACCTATCCCCGGGCGAGCAAAACCCGCGACGTTATGGCGCGACTCCCGCTCTCCGCCCTGCTGCTGGAGACCGATGCGCCGGATATGCCGCTCAACGGTTTTCAGGGCCAGCCCAATCGCCCGGAGCAGGCGGCGCGCGTCTTCAGCGTCCTCTGTGAACTGCGGCCGGAATCACCCGACGTCCTCGCTGCGGCCCTGATGGACAACAGCAGGCGGATCTTCCCGGCGCTCGCCGGACGCTAGCGATGTTAAAATTCTCTCATCATCTGTGCCGTTTCTGACGCCTCCTCGGGCATAAGTGCGCCCATTTCAGCAATTTTGCGAAATCTTTGTACGAATTCAATTGTCTGTGGTGTTATTATTCTCACATTCCCGCTGGCGGAAAATGCCGCCATCGTTCTGCTGACTCACACTGAAAAAGGTGACGTGTATCGCACTATTTTGCCTATGCTTTGCACATGTATTTCATCAATTGTGACGAGGATCGAGGTGCATTCACCGCTGGGTGTTAAAATATTCACATGGCCGTAAGGCAACACATTTAACGATATCCGGAGATAACATGACCGACTTAACGACCAGCAGCCTGCGGGCGCTGAAGCTGATGGACCTGACCACCCTGAACGAAGATGACACCAACGAGAAAGTGATCGCCCTCTGCAAGCAGGCGAAAACCCCGGTGGGCCACACTGCCGCCGTGTGCATCTACCCGCGTTTCGTGCCGATTGCCCGTAAAACCCTGAAGGCCCAGGGCACGCCGGACGTGCGGATTGCCACCGTCACTAACTTCCCGCACGGCAATGACGATATTGATATCGCGCTGGCGGAAACCAAAGCCGCGATTGCCTACGGCGCCGATGAAGTGGACGTGGTATTCCCTTACCGCGCGCTGATTGCCGGTAACGAGCAGGTGGGTTTCGATCTGGTGAAGGCCTGTAAAGAGGCCTGCGCGGCGGCGAACGTGCTGCTGAAGGTGATTATCGAAACCGGCGAGCTGAAAGAAGCGCGGCTTATCCGCAAAGCCTCTGAAATCGCCATTAAAGCCGGCGCCGACTTTATTAAGACCTCTACCGGTAAAGTTCCGGTCAACGCCACGCCGGAAAGCGCCCGCATCATGATGGAAGTGATCCGCGATATGGGCGTGCAGAAAACCGTGGGCTTCAAGCCCGCCGGCGGCGTACGCAGCGCGGAAGACGCGCAGCTGTACCTCGGCATTGCCGATGAGCTGTTCGGCGCCGACTGGGCAGATGCGCGCCACTACCGCTTCGGCGCTTCCAGCCTGCTGGCGAGCCTGCTCAAAGCGCTGGGCCACGGCGACGGTAAGAGCGCCAGCAGCTACTGATCCTCTCCGCTTGCGGCGGTACTCACCGCCGCCTTTAACCTGATTTTCCGGGGGTACCGTGTTTCTCGCACAAGAAATTATCCGTAAAAAACGCGACGGTCACGCGCTGAGCGACGACGAGATCCGCTTCTTTATTAACGGCATTCGGGACAATACCGTGTCGGAAGGGCAGATTGCCGCCCTGGCAATGACCATTTTCTTCCATGATATGGCCCTTGAGGAGCGCGTCTCGCTGACCATGGCGATGCGGGATTCCGGCTCGGTGCTCGACTGGAAAAGCCTTAACCTCAACGGCCCGATTGTGGATAAGCATTCCACCGGCGGCGTCGGCGACGTGACCTCGCTGATGCTGGGGCCGATGGTCGCCGCCTGCGGCGGCTACGTGCCGATGATCTCCGGCCGCGGCCTCGGGCATACCGGCGGCACGCTGGATAAGCTGGAGTCCATCCCCGGCTTCGACATTTTTCCCGACGATGCCCGCTTTCGCGACATCATTAAAGACGTCGGCGTGGCGATCATCGGCCAGACCAACTCGCTGGCCCCGGCGGACAAGCGCTTTTACGCCACCCGCGACATCACCGCCACCGTTGACTCCATTCCGCTGATTACCGCTTCGATCCTGGCTAAAAAGCTGGCCGAGGGGCTGGACGCGCTGGTGATGGACGTCAAAGTCGGCAGCGGGGCGTTTATGCCGACCTTTGAACTGTCGGCGTCGCTGGCGGAAGCCATCGTTGGCGTAGCGAATGGGGCAGGGGTACGCACCACCGCGCTGCTCACCGATATGAACCAGGTGCTGGCCTCCAGCGCCGGTAATGCGGTCGAGGTGCGCGAGGCGGTGCAGTTCCTCACCGGTGAATACCGCAATCCGCGCCTGCTTGAGGTCACGATGGCTCTGTGCGTGGAGATGCTGATCTCCGGCGACCTGGCGAAAGACGACGCAGAGGCCCGCGCGAAACTGCAGGCGGTGCTGGACAACGGCAGGGCGGCCGAGGTCTTCGGCCGGATGGTCGCGGCGCAGAAGGGGCCGGCCGACTTTGTCGAACACTACGCGAAATATCTGCCGGCGGCGATGCTCAGCAAAGCGGTTTACGCCGATACCGAAGGTTTTGTTTCTGAGATGGACACCCGCGCGCTGGGCATGGCGGTGGTCGGCATGGGCGGCGGCCGCCGCCAGGCGTCCGACGCTATCGATTACAGCGTCGGCTTTAGCGAGATGGCCCGGCTGGGCGACAGCATTGACGGCACCCGCCCGCTGGCGGTGATCCACGCCAGAGACGAAGCCAGCTGGCAGGAGGCCGCCCGGGCGGTAAAAGCGGCGATAACGCTCGATGACCAGGCGCCAAAAGAGACGCCGGAGGTCTATCGCCGCATCACCAAATAGCGATATACTGATCTGATCGCTTTTTTGCAGCGCAAAAAGTACGGAGAACCTATGAAACGTGCATTTATTATGGTGCTGGACTCGTTTGGGATCGGCGCCACCGAAGACGCGGATCGCTTTGGCGACGTCGGGGCCGACACGCTGGGCCACATTGCAGAAGCCTGCGCCAGGGGCGAGGCCGATAACGGCCGCAAAGGGCCGCTGAACCTGCCTAACCTGACCCACCTGGGTCTGGCGAAAGCCCACGAAGGCTCTACCGGCGAGATCCCGGCGGGCATGGACGGCAGCGCCGATATCGTCGGCGCCTACGCCTGGGCGCACGAACTCTCCTCCGGGAAAGATACCCCGTCTGGCCACTGGGAAATTGCCGGCGTGCCGGTGCTGTTCGACTGGGGCTACTTCCCGGAGCACGAAAACAGCTTTCCGCAGGCGCTGCTCGACAAACTGGTTGAACGCGCCAACCTGCCGGGCTACCTCGGCAACTGCCACTCCTCCGGCACCGTCATTCTCGACGCGCTGGGCGAGGAGCACATGAAGACCGGCAAGCCGATTTTCTACACCTCGGCGGACTCGGTGTTCCAGATTGCCTGCCACGAAGAGACCTTCGGCCTCGATAAGCTGTACGAGCTGTGCGAAATCGCCCGCGAAGAGCTGACCGAAGGCGGGTACAATATCGGCCGCGTGATTGCCCGGCCGTTTGTTGGCGATAAAGCGGGCAACTTCCAGCGCACCGGCAACCGCCACGACCTGGCGGTGGAGCCGCCGGCGCCGACGGTGCTGCAGAAGCTGGTGGACGAGAAAAACGGCCAGGTGGTGTCGGTGGGTAAAATCGCCGATATCTACGCCAACTGCGGCATTACCAAAAAAGTGAAGGCCACCGGTCTGGACGCGCTGTTTGATGCGACGGTTAAGGAGATGAAAGAGGCCGGAGACGACACCATCGTCTTTACCAACTTCGTCGACTTCGACTCCTCGTGGGGCCACCGCCGGGACGTGGCGGGCTACGCCGCAGGCCTGGAGCTGTTTGACCGCCGCCTGCCGGAGCTGATGGCGCTGGTGGGCGAGGATGATATTCTCATTCTGACCGCGGACCACGGCTGCGATCCGACGTGGAGCGGCACTGACCATACCCGGGAGCACATTCCGGTGCTGGTATACGGGCCGAAGGTGAAGCCGGGTTCGCTGGGCCACCGGGAAACGTTTGCCGATATCGGCCAGACGCTGGCGAAATATTTCGGCACCTCGCCGATGGAATACGGTAAGCCGATGTTCTGATCCAGCGGCGGGAGATCTCCCGCCCTGCGTTGTTTGAATCTATAAGGATAAAAGAATGGCAACTCCCCACATTAACGCCGAGATGGGCGATTTCGCAGACGTTGTGCTGATGCCGGGCGACCCGCTGCGCGCGAAGCATATCGCTGAAACCTTCCTCGAAGACGTGCGCGAAGTGAACAACGTGCGCGGGATGCTGGGCTTCACCGGCACCTATAAGGGCCGCAAAATTTCGGTGATGGGACACGGCATGGGCATTCCGTCCTGCTCTATCTACACCAAGGAGCTCATCACCGACTTCGGCGTGAAGAAGATCATCCGCGTTGGCTCCTGCGGCGCGGTGCGCCCGGACGTTAAGCTGCGCGACGTGGTGATCGGCATGGGCGCCTGCACCGACTCTAAAGTCAACCGCATGCGCTTTAAGGATCACGACTATGCCGCTATCGCCGACTTCGGCATGGTGCGCGACGCGGTGGATGCGGCGAAGGCGCTGGGCGTCGAGGCCCGCGTCGGTAATATCTTCTCCGCCGACCTGTTCTACACGCCGGACCCGCAGATGTTCGACGTGATGGAAAAGTACGGCATTCTCGGCGTTGAGATGGAAGCGGCGGGCATCTACGGCGTGGCCGCCGAGTTCGGTGCCAAAGCGCTGACCATCTGCACCGTGTCGGACCATATCCGCACCCACGAGCAGGTCTCCTCGGCCGACCGTCAGACCACTTTCAACGATATGATCAAAATCGCGCTGGAGTCCGTCCTGCTGGGCGACAAGGCGTAAGTTTATCAGGCCGGACGCGGGCGTCCGGCCTGAAGTATCTATTCATTAATCTATTCTCAATAGCTATTGTTTCCTTTACTTTCATGATCTTTTTCCTGTATACAGGTTTGAATATCTATTCATGAAAGTATTCATCCATGTCTGAGATCGCCGATTTTCTGCTCCACGGACCCCGCTCTGCTCCCGAACTGCGCCGCAGCCTGAACATCAGCCAGGCCACGTTTTCACGTCTGGCCGCCGGGCAGCCTCAGGTCATCCAGTTCGGCAAGGCGCGGGCGACCCGCTATGCCCTGTCCCGGCCCGTGCGCGGAACGGCGTGCTTTCCTCTGTGGAGAGTGAACGACGAGGGGCGGGTAGGCAAAGTGGCCGATTTATATCCCTGCTGGCCGCAGGGCAGCGTTCTGGCACGCTACGAGGACGGTGATGCGCAGTGGTTTGACGGCCTGCCCTGGTATCTGACGGATCTACGCCCGCAGGGTTTCTTAGGCCGCTCCTGGGGGCGCCGCGTTGCCGCGCTGCTTAATCTGCCCGAGGATATTCGCCGCTGGCAGGAAGAAGAGGTGCTGTTCGCCCTGAGCGCGTTTGACGGCGAGAGCAGCGGGGGCTGGATAGTCGGCGAGGCAAACTATCAGCGCTGGCTGCTTGCGCCGCCGCCGCTGGCCATCGCCCAGGCCGAGAAGGCGCTGCGCTACCCTGAGATTGCGCAGGAGGCGCTGGCGGGCGAGGTTATTGGCTCTTCGGCGGGCGGAGAGCAGCCGAAGTTTACCTGTTTTGCGCAGACGGCGCGGGGGGATGCCCATCTGCTGGTAAAATTCAGCGCCGTGCCTGAGACCACCGTCGCCCGTCGCTGGGCCGATCTGCTGATTGCCGAGTCCCTGGCGCTAGGGGTGCTTGCCGGAAGCGGTATCAGCACTTCCGAGGCGCAAATTGTGCAGAGCGCAAGCGGGCAGGTTTTTCTGGAATCCACCCGCTTTGACTGCGTGGGGCAGGCCGGACGCCGGGCGATAGTGTCGCTGGAGGCGGTGCAGAGTGAATACGCCGCGTCGCCGGGAGGCTGGCCGCAGGTCACCCGCGCGCTGGTGGCGCAGAATATTGTTACCCCCGATGCGCTGCACGACGTTGAAAAGATGTGGGCCTTTGGCCGCCTGATTGCCAACAGCGATATGCACGCGGGCAACCTCTCTTTCTTCTACGGGCCGCCGCCGCTGGCGCTTGCCCCGGTTTACGATATGCTGCCGATGGCCTTTTCTCCGCATACGTCAGGCGAAATGCGGCGGGAGCCGGTTGACATTAAATTCGATCCGACGCCGGGCCGCGACGCCTGGAGCTTCGCCCTGCCGCTGGCAGAGGCGTTCTGGCGAAAGGTGGCCGACGACGTGCGCATTAGCGATGAGTTTCGCGGCATTGCGCAGGGAATGGCGGCGCCGCTCGACGCCGTCAGGCAGATTATTCAGCGCCTGGCCTAGCGCACCGCCTGCGCTATCCACGCTGCCAGCTCCCGCAGTTCAGCTTCCTGCTGCGGGTATTCCGCAATCAGCGCTTCGCAGGTCTGCTGCAGCACATCGGCCCGGTACTGGCAGCCCTGCAGACGCTGCGCCAGCGCCTCCAGCGGCGCCGGGTTGAGGCTGTCGGTAAAGGCCTGCGCGCGGGTAATGACGCCCTTTTCGACGTCGAAGTGCAGCTCGACCCCGCCCCAGGTAAAGCGCTCATCCAGCAGATGGCTGAAGGCCGGGGCCTGGCCGAAGTTCCACGCCCAGCTGCTCTGGCGGGCGAAGGTTTCCGCAAAGCCAGGCAGATCCGGCGCCCTGTCCGGCGAGATCACCTCTGCCGCGACCCGCTCGCCGTAGTGGGCGAAGAAGGCATCGGTCACCGCGTCGCAGATCTGCTGATGGGTAATGTCCGGCAGCAGCTCCACCAGGTTGGCGACCCGGCCGCGCACCGAGGTGATGCCTTTGGCCTGCAGCTTCTTCGGGTCCGGATTGAGGTAGTTCGCCAGCCGGCTGAGGTCGGCGTTCAGCAGCAGGGTGCCGTGGTGAAAGCCGCGGTCTTTGGTTTCCCGGTAGGCGGAGCCGGAAACCTTGCGGTCGCCCTCCGGCGTCTTCACCACCAGATCGTTGCGCCCGGAGGCCTCGGCCCGCACGCCCAGGGCATTAAGGGCGTTAAGCACAATGGCGGTGGAGACGGTTTTGTCGTACTCGGGCTTACCGGCCATAAAGGTGAAGCAGGTGTTGCCGAGGTCGTGAAACACCGCGCCGCCGCCGCTGCTGCGCCGGGCCAGGCGGACGTTGTCCTCCTCCATGCGCCGGGTGTTGCACTCCTTCCACGGGTTCTGCGCCCGGCCAATAACGACCGTATCGGCATTGCGCCAGAGAAAAAGCACCCGCTGGGTGGCGGGCATCTGGCGAAAGATGCACTCCTCCACCGCCAGGTTAAACCAGGGATCGTAAGAGTCGGAGATAAGCAGGCGCAGGGTAGTCATGGCAGAGTTCCTTTCCTTAAGTTGTCAGTCTGGCGTTTTTTTCCCGCCGTCGTCCTCTTCCGGGACCGTCTTATTGGCGGTCAGCAGGAAGGGCGACTGCTGCCAGCGGGTGCGTTTCCCCTGCAGCAGCGTGCGCGTCAGCACCACGCCGATGGCCAGCGACAGCAGCAGCATCAGGCGCAGGATGTTGGTGGTGTTATCCACCTGGCGGGATTCGGTGGCCAGCGTATGGGTGTCGAGGGTGATGCGCAGATAGCCCAGCGGCTCGTTCTTGCCCTGAATGGGCTCCACAATCTGCTCGCTGAAGTAGCCGCCGGCTTTTTTGCCGTCGAGGGCGAGACGGTCGCGGACCTTAACCCCCTCGCCGGCGTGGCTGACCAGATAGCCCTGCTCGTCGTAGACGCTGGCATCCAGCACGCGGGTATTGGCGGTGAGCGCGGCAAGCTGCTGGCCGATACGCTTCTCGTCCGGCGACTCGGCGCGCATCAGCGGCGCGAGGGTGAGGGTAACCTGATGGGCCAGCATCCGCCCCAGCTCTTCAAGCTGCGGATTGCGCTGGCGCTGGGAGTTCTGGCTGAACCACGACGCGCCCTGCATCAGGGCCACCAGCAGGGCAAGGCAGATCAGCACGATCGCCGCCCGGTGCAGCCGAAATTTCAGTTTTGCGCGAACCATTCTTCACCTCTCGTTGATTGCCGCAGCGGGCGCTGCAAGAGTACCACCTCTGATCGGGTGGCACAAAACGCCGCTTCGCTGATGCGCTGTCGGGCGGTGGAAGAGTCTCGTCAGGAATTCAGCAGGCTGTTCACGTCCACCAGCGTGATTTCGTTACGCCGGGTCCGGATGCTGCCGGTGCGTTCGAACGTTTTCAGCTCACGGCTGACGGTTTCCGGCGTGAGATCCAGATAGTTTGCCATCTCGTTTCGCGACATTGGCAGGTGAAAGGAGCGGGCGGAGTAGCCCTGGCGCGCGTAGTGCCCCGACATCTGATGCAGAAACTCCGCCAGCCGGTCGCGGGCGCGCATTCTTCGCATCACGGCGTAGTTAAGATGCTGGCGCAGGTTGTGGTTCATCATCGCGAGTATCGTGGGCCGGGTCTCCTCGTCCCTGAGCATTTTTGCCAGCATCGGCAGAGGCAGGCGGCGAACCGCGCTGGTATCCAGTGCGTATGCCGAGACCGAGTGCTGCTCGCCGGGGTAGTCGCTCAGGCCGATCCACTCGCCGCTGAATTTAAAGCGCGAGATCCACTCATCGCCTTCCGCCGTGCTCTGCGTAATTTTAAAAGCGCAGGCGGTGATGATATCAATGCTTTCCAGCGCCTCTCCGGCGTTAAAAAGCCGCTGCCCGCGCTGCACTATCCGCTGCGGTAGCAGAGTGACCGCGCGCGCTATTTCGCTATTGCATTGCCACATTTCCCTACGTTCCATGTCCGGTAAGCGCCGTTGCGCTCTTGTCCGCATCCTTTTTGCGAAAACGGAGATGTTAATTCAATGTAATAGAAAAGCAATTAAAAAAATTGTGGAAATAGGCCAGCACGCCGCCGGGCAAGGGTTTGCGCGTCGGGCGCGTCCCAGGAACTTTCCTGGTTTCAGGACGCTGCGCCCCGCTGCCGCAGCGCGTCGGGGAGCGCGTCTGCCCGGGCGCAAGAATTTGCACTTTACTGTTGCCAGAAGCGCTGGCGACAGGGTAGCCTCATGCGTTATTTTCCTGCCGTGAATCTGGATTTCTGGAGCTGTAATGCCGAACAGTCTGACCTGGTGCGACCTGCCTGACGATGTCTCTTTGTGGCCGGGGCTGCCCCTTTCGTTAAGCGGTGATGAAGTGATGCCGCTGGATTACCACGCCGGGCGCAGCGGCTGGCTGCTGTATGGCCGCCGGCTGGATAAGCAGCGCCTCACTGACTATCAGCACAAGCTGGGGGCGGCGATGGTCATTGTTGCCGCCTGGTGCGTGGAGGATTATCAGGTGATCCGCCTCGCCGGCTCCCTGACGCCGCGCGCAACCCGCCTGGCGCACAATGCCGGTCTGGACGTTGCCCCGCTGGGCAAAATCCCGCACCTGCGCACGCCGGGCCTGCTGGTGATGGACATGGACTCCACCGCTATCCAGATCGAATGTATTGATGAAATCGCCAGGCTGGCCGGCACCGGCGAGATGGTGGCGGAAGTGACCGAGCGCGCGATGCGCGGCGAGCTGGACTTTACCGCCAGCCTGCGCCAGCGGGTGGGGACTCTGGAAGGCGCCGATGCCCAAATTTTGGGCCAGGTGCGCGACGCGCTACCGCTGATGCCGGGCCTGGTTCAGCTGGTGCTCAAGCTGGAGACCCTCGGCTGGAAGGTGGCCATTGCCTCCGGCGGCTTCACCTTCTTTGCCGACTACCTGCGCGACAAGCTGCGCCTGACCGCCGCGGTCGCCAACGAACTGGAGATCATCGACGGCAGGCTCACCGGCCAGGTGATCGGCGACATCGTCGATGCGAACTATAAGGCAATGACCCTGCGGCGGCTGGCGGATGAACATCAGATCCCCGGGACGCAGACCGTGGCGATCGGCGACGGCGCCAACGATCTGCCGATGATCAAGGCAGCCGGCCTCGGTATCGCCTATCACGCTAAGCCGAAAGTCAATGAGCAGACGGAAGTCACCATCCGTCATGCCGACCTGATGGGGGTATTCTGTATCCTGTCAGGCAGTCTGAATCAGGAGTAAAACGTGGCGAAAGCACCGAAACGCGCCTTTGTCTGCAACGAGTGCGGCGCGGACTATCCGCGCTGGCAGGGACAGTGCAGCGCCTGTCATGCGTGGAATACCATCACCGAGATGCGCATTGCCGCCTCTCCCACCGTGGCGCGCAACGAGCGGCTCAGCGGCTATGCGGGCAGCGCGGGCGTATCGAAGGTGCAGAAGCTCTCCGACATCAGCCTCGAAGAGCTGCCGCGCTTCTCCACCGGCTTCAAAGAGTTTGACCGCGTGCTCGGCGGCGGCGTGGTGCCGGGCAGCGCCATCCTGATCGGCGGTAACCCCGGCGCCGGGAAATCAACGCTGCTGCTGCAGACGCTGTGCCGCCTTGCCGAGCAGATGAAAACCCTGTACGTCACCGGCGAAGAGTCGCTGCAGCAGGTGGCGATGCGCGCCCACCGCCTCGGCCTGCCGACCGGCAACCTCAATATGCTGTCGGAAACCAGCATCGAGCAGATCTGCCTGATCGCCGAAGAGGAGCAGCCGAAGCTGATGGTGATCGACTCGATCCAGGTGATGCACATGGCGGATATCCAGTCCTCCCCCGGCAGCGTCGCCCAGGTGCGCGAAACCGCCGCCTACCTGACGCGCTTCGCCAAGACGCGCGGCGTGGCGATCGTGATGGTCGGCCACGTGACGAAAGATGGCTCCCTGGCGGGGCCGAAGGTGCTGGAGCACTGCATCGACTGCTCGGTACTGCTGGACGGCGACGCCGACTCCCGCTTCCGCACCCTGCGCAGCCACAAGAACCGCTTCGGGGCGGTTAACGAGCTGGGCGTGTTCGCCATGACCGAGCAGGGGCTGCGCGAAGTGAGCAACCCGTCGGCGATCTTCCTCAGCCGCGGCGACGAAGTGACCTCCGGCAGCTCGGTGATGGTGGTCTGGGAGGGCACCCGCCCGCTGCTGGTGGAGATCCAGGCGCTGGTCGATCAGTCGATGATGTCCAATCCGCGCCGGGTGGCGGTGGGCCTTGAGCAGAACCGGCTCGCCATCCTGCTTGCGGTCCTGCACCGCCACGGCGGCCTGCAGATGGCAGATCAGGACGTGTTTGTGAACGTCGTCGGCGGCGTGAAGGTAACGGAAACCAGCGCCGATCTGGCGCTGATGCTGGCGATGGTCTCCAGCCTTCGCGACCGCCCGCTGCCGCAGGATCTGGTGGTGTTTGGCGAAGTCGGCCTGGCCGGGGAGATCCGCCCGGTGCCGAGCGGCCAGGAGCGCATTTCCGAGGCGGCCAAGCACGGCTTCCGCCGCGCTATCGTGCCTGCGGCCAACGTGCCGAAAAAAGTGCCGGAGGGGATGAAGGTGATCGGCGTGAAAAAACTCTCGGATGCGCTGAATGCCTTTGACGACTTATAATTGGTAAGTTGTTGTCTTGTCAGCCAGGAGGCTCTTTTGTCATCGTTCGACTATATCAAAACCGCCATTCGCCAGAAGGGCTGCACCCTCCAGCAGGTAGCCGACGCCAGCGGGATGACCAAAGGCTATCTGAGCCAGCTGCTCAATGCCAAGATCAAAAGCCCCAGCGCCCAGAAGCTGCAGGCGCTGCACCGCTTTCTCGGGCTTGAGTATCCGCGCCGGCAGAAGAGCGTCGGCGTGGTGTTCGGCAAGTTCTACCCGCTGCACACCGGCCACATCTATCTGATCCAGCGCGCCTGCAGCCAGGTGGACGAGCTGCACATCATCATGGGCTACGACGATACCCGCGACCGGGCGCTGTTTGAGGACAGCGCCATGTCCCAGCAGCCGACGGTCTCCGATCGCCTGCGCTGGCTGCTGCAGACCTTTAAGTATCAGAAAAACATTCGCATCCACGCCTTTAACGAAGAAGGTATGGAACCGTATCCCCACGGCTGGGACGTCTGGAGCAACGGCGTTAAAGCGCTGATGGACGAGAAGGGCATCCAGCCGAACTGGATCTACACCTCGGAAGAGGCGGACGCGCCGCAGTATCTCGAACATCTCGGCATCGAAACGGTGCTTATCGATCCGAAGCGCACCTTTATGAGCATCAGCGGTTCGCAGATCCGCGAGAATCCGTTCCGCTACTGGGACTACATCCCGACCGAAGTGAAGCCCTTTTTCGTGCGTACTGTCGCGATTTTGGGCGGTGAGTCCAGCGGTAAGTCAACGCTGGTCAATAAGCTCGCCAACATCTTCAACACCACCAGCGCCTGGGAGTACGGGCGCGACTACGTCTTTTCGCACCTCGGCGGCGACGAGATGGCGCTGCAGTACTCCGACTACGACAAAATCGCCCTCGGCCAGGCGCAGTACATCGACTTCGCGGTGAAGTACGCCAACAAGGTCGCCTTTATCGATACCGATTTCGTCAGCACCCAGGCGTTCTGCAAGAAGTACGAAGGGCGCGAGCACCCGTTCGTCCAGGCGCTGATCGATGAATACCGCTTCGACCTGGTGATCCTGCTGGAGAACAATACGCCGTGGGTGGCCGACGGCCTGCGCAGCCTCGGCAGTTCGGTGGACCGCAGGGAGTTTCAGCAGATGCTGGTGGATATGCTGAACGAGAACGGGATCCGCTTTGTGCACGTCGAGGAATCGGACTACGACGGACGGTTTTTGCGCTGCGTGGAGCTGGTAAAAGAGATGATGGGGGAGCAGGGGTAAACCCCTCTTCCGGCGGGAAGAGGGGACGCGTTTACTTGGCAATACGCTTGTACTTAATCCGCTTCGGCTCCAGCGCGTCCGCGCCCAGCGTGCGTTTCTTGTACTCTTCGTACTCGGTAAAGTTACCTTCAAAGAACTCCACCTTGCCCTCGTCCTGGTAGTCCAGAATGTGGGTGGCGATGCGGTCGAGGAACCAGCGGTCGTGCGAGATAACCATTGCGCAGCCCGGGAACTCCAGCAGGGCGTTTTCCAGCGCGCGCAGGGTTTCGATATCCAGGTCGTTGGTCGGTTCATCGAGCAGCAGCATGTTGCCGCCAACCTGCAGCAGCTTCGCCAGGTGCAGACGGCCGCGCTCGCCGCCGGAAAGTTCGCCGACGCGCTTGCCCTGGTCGGTGCCCTTGAAGTTAAAGCGGCCCACGTAGGCGCGGCTCGGCATTTCGGTGTTGCCGATCTTCATGATGTCCAGCCCGCCTGACACCTCTTCCCACACGGTTTTGCTGTTGTCCATCGCATCGCGGAACTGATCCACGGACGCCAGCTTCACGGTATCGCCGAGGGTGATGGTGCCGCCGTCGGGCTGCTCCTGGCCGGACATCATGCGGAACAGCGTCGATTTACCGGCGCCGTTCGGGCCGATGATACCCACGATAGCGCCTTTCGGTACCGAGAAGCTGAGATCGTCGATCAGCACGCGGTCGCCGTAGGATTTGCGCAGGTGCTCCACTTCAACCACTTTATCGCCGAGACGCGGTCCTGGCGGAATAAACAGTTCGTTGGTCTCGTTACGCTTCTGATATTCGGTGCTGTTAAGCTCCTCAAAGCGCGCCAGGCGGGCTTTGCCCTTCGACTGACGGCCCTTCGTGCCCTGGCGCACCCACTCCAGCTCTTTCTCAATGGACTTGCGGCGGGCCGCTTCCGCAGAGGCTTCCTGCGCCAGGCGCTGGTCTTTCTGCTCCAGCCACGAGGAGTAGTTGCCTTCCCACGGAATGCCTTCCCCGCGGTCCAGTTCGAGGATCCAGCCGGCGACGTTATCGAGGAAGTAGCGGTCGTGGGTAATTGCTACCACGGTGCCTTCGAAGTCGTGCAGGAAGCGCTCCAGCCAGGCCACGGACTCGGCGTCCAGGTGGTTGGTCGGTTCGTCGAGCAGCAGCATATCCGGTTTTTCGAGCAGCAGGCGGCACAGGGCCACGCGGCGGCGTTCGCCGCCCGACAGGTTGGCGATTTTTGCGTCCCAGTCCGGCAGGCGCAGGGCGTCGGCGGCGCGCTCCAGCTGCACGTTGAGATTGTGGCCGTCGTGGGCCTGGATAATCTCTTCGTATTTACCCTGCTGGGCGGCCAGCTTGTCGAAGTCGGCGTCAGGTTCGGCGTACAGGGCGTACACTTCGTCCAGCCCTTTCAGGGCGTTAACCACTTCTGAGACCGCCTCTTCCACGGATTCGCGCACGGTGTGCTCCGGGTTGAGCTGCGGCTCCTGCGGCAGGTAGCCAATCTTGATGCCCGGCTGCGGGCGCGCTTCACCTTCGATATCGGTGTCGATACCGGCCATGATTTTCAGCAGGGTGGATTTACCGGCGCCGTTCAGGCCCAGCACGCCAATTTTGGCCCCGGGGAAGAAACTCAGAGAGATGTTTTTCAGAATATGACGCTTCGGCGGGACCACTTTGCCGACGCGATGCATGGTATAAACGAATTGAGCCACGTTGGACTTCGCCTCTTTTATTTTACTGATGGGTTGTTAAAGACGAAGTGTAGCCTTTTTCCCTCCTGAATCCCAGCCAGCCGATGAGGGTGGTAAAAAGCCAGGAAATCAGGCAACGTGGCGGCTTTACGGTTGTCTGAATAGCACGAAGAGACGCGGCACGACGCTGCATTGATGCATTTTTTAAAGGAGCGCTTGTGGAAAAAGCAAACCCCGTGACGTGGCGTTATCTGGCTGCCGCCGTCTGTCTGTTTACGGTCAGCGCCGCGGTGCACGCCGACTCACTGGATGAACAGCGCAGCCGCTACGCGCAGATCAAGCAGGCGTGGGACAATAATCAGATGGATGTCGTCAGCCAACTGATGCCGACGCTAAAGGACTATCCGCTCTATCCCTACCTGCAGTACCGCCAGCTGACCAGCGATTTGAGCAATGAACCTGCGCTCGCGGTGAGCAATTTTATCAGCGCCAATCCGACGCTGCCGTCTACCCGCACGCTGCAAAACCGCTTTGTAAACGAACTGGCCCGCCGTGAGGACTGGCGCGGGTTGCTGGCCTTCAGCCCGGACAAGCCGGGAACGGTGCAGGCGCAGTGCAACTACTACTACGCCAAATATCAGGTCGGCGACCTTCAGGCAGCGTGGGCCGGGGCGAAAGATCTCTGGCTGAGCGGCTCAAACCGCCCCGCGGCGTGCGACGTGCTGTTCGGTGCCTGGCGCGCTTCCGGCGCGCAGGATCCGCTGGCTTATCTGGAGCGCATCCGGCTGGCGATGAAGGCGGGCAATACCCGGCTGGTCAATACCCTGGCAGGCCAGATGCCGGCCGACTATCAGACTATCTCTGCGCAGGTCCTGAGCCTTGCCGCCAACCCTGACAGCGTCCTGAGTTTCGCGCAGAACACCGGGAATACGGACTTTACCCGCCAGATGGCGGCCATTGCCTTTAGCCGCGTCGCCCGTCAGGACGTGGAGAACGCCCGGGCGCTGATCCCGATGCTCGCCGCTGCCCAGAAGCTCAGCGACGAGCAGGTTCAGGCGCTGCGCGATACCGTCGCCTGGCAGCTGATGGGCAGCGACGTTACCGACGAGCAGGCCCGCTGGCGCGATGACGCCATTATGCGCTCCGGTTCCACCTCGCTGCTGGAGCGGCGGGTGCGGCTGGCGATTGGCGCAGGCGATCGCAAAGGGCTGGATACCTGGCTTTCGCGCCTGCCGATGGAGGCGAAAGAAAAAGACGAATGGCGCTACTGGCAGGCGGACCTGCTGATGGACAGCGGCCGCGAGGCGGAAGCGAAAGAGATCCTTCACGGCCTGATGAAAGAGCGAGGCTTCTATCCGATGGTGGCGGCCCAGCGGCTTGGCGAAGACTATCCCATCCGGGTGGAGAAAACCGAGGGTACGGCCTCCGCTGAGCTGGTGAACAGCCCGGAGATGGCCCGCGTGCGTGAGCTGATGTACTGGAATCTGGATAACACCGCCCGCGCTGAGTGGGCGAATCTTGTCAGAAGCCGCACTCCCGCCGAACAGGGCCAACTGGCGAAGTACGCTTACGATCGCGACTGGTGGGATCTGAGCGTGCAGGCGACGATTGCCGGCAAGCTGTGGGACAACCTGCGCGAGCGCTTCCCGCTGGCCTGGGAGAACCTCTTTGCCCGCTACACCGCTGAGAAGGGCATCAGCCAGAGCTACGCGATGGCGATAGCCCGTCAGGAGAGCGCCTGGAACCCGAAGGCCCGCTCGCCGGTGGGGGCTTCCGGGCTGATGCAGATTATGCCCGGCACCGCGACCCACACGGTGAAGATGTTCAGCATTCCCGGCTACGGCGGCCAGAATCAGCTGCTGGATCCGGAAACCAACATCAACATCGGCACCAGTTACCTGCAGTACGTCTATCAGCAGTTTGGCAATAACCGCATCTACGCGGCCGCCGCCTATAACGCCGGGCCGGGCAGGGTGCGCACCTGGCAAGGCAACAGCGCCGGGAAGCTGAATGCGGTGGCTTTCGTGGAGAGTATCCCCTTCTCGGAAACGCGCGGCTACGTGAAGAATGTGCTGGCCTACGACGCCTACTACCGCTACTTCATGGGCGAGAAGCCGGCTATCCTCACCGACGCCGAGTGGAGCCAGCGTTACTGATCCCGCGAGAGTATGTTATGCTTGTACTCGCTAAAGAGTACATCCGGCGGATGGCCCCGGCCATCCGCCCCAACACGGTGGCATAACATGACCCAACAATCCCCATATTCAGCCGAGACTGCGCATCAGCGCAACGAAGAGTGGCTTCGTTTTGTGGAGCTGCTGCGCCTGGCCTATGAGGCCGACCACCATCTGCCGCTGCTGAACCTGATGATGACCCCGGACGAACGTGAAGCGCTGGGCACCCGGGTGCGCATTATTGAGGAGCTGCTGCGCGGCGAACTGAGCCAGCGTGAGCTGAAAAACGCCCTGGGCGCAGGCATTGCCACCATCACGCGCGGCTCAAACAGCCTGAAGTCGGCCCCCGCGGAGCTGCGCCACTGGCTTGAACAGACGCTGCCGGAAACTCACCGGTAAACCGCGTTATGAAACGGGCTTAGCGCCAGAATTACCGCCTGGTAATAGACGCTGGCGCGGGTCAGACTGCCGGCGGTGAAGACGCCAATGGCGCCGCCTTTGCGGCCAATCTCCTCAATGCCGGTATAGCGGGACATCACCGGCCCCAGCGCCTCGCCGCCGCGCACGGCCGCCAGGATCTTTTCCGGCAGCGGCAGAGTGGCCGACCGGGCTTCGCCGCGCTGCTCCCGGCTCTCAATCACCACCCAACTGAAGGTGCTGTCATCATCAATGCCGGCTTCAATGGCCACCCAGAAGTCGGCGTCTGGCCGCAGCTGGCGGGCATGATGCAGCCGATTCCGTGCGCCGGCGCGCGTTTCCTCGCTGCCAAACGGCTGTTCCGGCACGCCGCTCTCGACGGAAATAGGGTCAATGTGGCAGGATCCCTCGCCGAAAATCTGGCTAAAAGCCTGCAGAATCGCCTGAATTTTGGCGGGATTGGTGGTCGCTGAGATAATCTGGTGCATAATCAGTAGGTAGATATATGGCCGAAATAATCATCGCAGTATAACGGATAATGAGCATGTTACAGGTATACCTTGTTCGCCACGGCGAAACACAGTGGAACGCCGAACGGCGCATTCAGGGCCAGTCCGACAGCCCGCTGACCGCCCTCGGCGAACGCCAGGCCCAGCAGGTCGGCGAACGCGTCCGCACGCTGGGCATCACCCATATCATCGCCAGCGATCTCGGACGCACGCGCCAGACCGCTGAGATCATTGCCAGCGCCTGCGGCTGCGGCATCACCTTCGATCCGCGCCTGCGCGAGCTGGATATGGGCGTGCTGGAGCAGCGCTTTATCGACACGCTGACAGAGGAAGAGGAGCTGTGGCGGCGTCAGCTGGTCAACGGCACGCCGGATGGCCGCATTCCGCAGGGCGAATCCATGCAGGAGCTGGGCGAGCGCGTGAGCGCGGCGCTGCAGGACTGCCTCGAGCTACCAAAAGGAAGCCGTCCGCTGCTGGTCAGCCACGGCATTGCGCTGGGGTGTCTGGTGAGCACGATCCTCGGCCTGCCGGCCTACGCAGAGCGCCGCCTGCGGCTGCGCAACTGTTCGGTATCGCGGGTCGATTATCAGGAGAGCCAGTGGCTGGCGCCGGGCTGGGTGGTTGAAAGCGCGGGCGATGTATCACATCTTGACGCCCCCGCGCTGGATGAGCTGCAGCGTTAACTAGCGGCGAACCGGGATCATATATTCGAGGCGCAGGTAAACCGGCTCGTCCTGTGCGTGAGAATCCTTCTGCGGAAAATAGCGTTCAATATCCTGTCCCTGACGGCGGATCAGGCCCAGCATCGGCATACAGGTGCCGTACAGGGTCAGGAAAAAGTCCTGAATGCCGGCGCCCTGGCCCTCATAGTTGAAGACCACATATTCCCCGCCCTCCAGCTTCACCGGCTGGGCGTGCTGAATATGGCCGTTGGCGATTTCTGGCGTCAGCGCAGTCGTGTAAAAGACCTCCTGCTCGTCGTCCTTCTCCATGCTTGGCCGCGGTTCGTACAGGCCGAGCATTTCAGGCGGCAGCGACGGCGCATTGCCGAGAAAATCGCGCCAGAACTGGACGCGCATCTGCTGGCGAAATTCCGAGATCTCTTCCAGCTTGCAGGTGTAGCTCTGGGTAACGCCCACCAGGTGTTTTTCCGGCAGGGTAACGAATTCATGCTTCGGCATGGTAAATTCACCCAGCCGCAGGGGCGGGCGCATGCCAAAGGAGTTCCAGTCCGGCGCGCGGCGGTAAAGCGCGGGCGTCAGCATAAACTGCTTCTTAAACGCGCGCGTAAAAGTCTGCTGGGAGTCAAAACGATACTGAAGTGCAATATCCAGAATCGGGCGAGCCGTCAGGCGCAGCGCAACCGCTGATTTTGACAGGCGGCGAGCGCGAATATAGGCACCTATTGCGTGACCCGTAACGTCCTTAAACATCCTTTGCAGGTGCCACTTGGAATAACCCGCTTTTGCGGCCACGTTATCCAGTGACAAAGGTTGATCGAGATGCTCTTCAATCCAGCTAAGAAGATCGCGAATAATCCCAGCTTGATCCATATAATATCCTCATCCTTATTCGCTTATGCGGGTGCCTCTTATTAGGGTAGCGGATGATAGCATTTTTTGATGACGAAACGCTGAGGCTTTTTTTTGTTCAACTGTGCGCTTTCTGCGCGAGTAAGAATCTGATAATTGTAAATGTGTGATCTATAAACATTTTCTGCATCAATTGTAGGGAATATTCCGAAATCATTTTTAGAAATGGTAACAATATGAAATACAAGAAGTTAGTTGCAGCCCTGTTCCTGTCGATGGCGGGCAGCGCCGCAGCCCACGCGGAGCAGATAGGTTCCGTGGACACGGTTTTTAAAATGATTGGTCCCGACCACAAGATCGTCGTTGAGGCGTTTGACGACCCGGATGTCGAAAACGTCACCTGCTACATCAGCCGCGCGAAAACCGGCGGTATTAAAGGCGGCCTGGGCCTGGCAGAGGACACCTCCGATGCGGCTATCTCCTGCCAGCAGGTCGGGCCGATTGCGGTGAGCGACAAGATTAAGAACGGCAAAGCGCAGGGCGAGGTGGTGTTCCAGAAGCGAACGTCGCTGGTGTTTAAAAAGCTGCAGGTGGTGCGCTTTTACGATGCGAAACGTAATGCGCTGGTTTACCTGTCCTATTCGGATAAGGTAGTGGACGGCTCGCCGAAAAACGCGCTGAGCGCCGTGCCTATTATGCCGTGGTCAAAATAGCCCAGGGGCGATGATGAACAAAAAAAAACGGCGCAGCGCGCCGTTTTTTTGTATCAGGAGGCGACTAATCCTCAAGATCGCCGCAGAAGCGGTAACCTTCGCCGTGAATGGTGGCGATGATTTCCGGCGTATCCGGCGTGGATTCGAAATGCTTACGGATGCGGCGGATGGTCACGTCGACGGTGCGGTCGTGCGGCTTCAGCTCGCGGCCGGTCATTTTCTTCAGCAGCTCTGCGCGGGACTGGATCTTACCCGGGTTTTCGCAGAAGTGCAGCATGGCGCGGAACTCGCTGCGCGGCAGTTTGTACTGCTCGCCGTTCGGGCTGACCAGCGAACGGCTGTTGATGTCCAGCTCCCAGCCGTTGAACTTGTAGCTTTCAACGGTACGGCGCTCTTCGCTCACGCTGCCCAGATTCATGGTGCGGGAGAGCAGATTGCGCGCGCGGATGGTCAGTTCACGCGGGTTAAACGGTTTGGTGATATAGTCATCTGCGCCGATTTCCAGGCCAAGAATTTTGTCCACTTCATTATCGCGCCCGGTCAGGAACATCAGCGCGACATTGGCCTGTTCGCGCAGTTCTCGCGCCAGCAGAAGGCCATTTTTACCCGGCAGATTAATATCCATAATCACCAGGTTGACGTCATGCTCTGAGAGCACCTGATGCATTTCCGCGCCATCGGTGGCTTCGAACACATCATAGCCTTCAGCTTCAAAAATACTCTTTAACGTGTTGCGTGTTACCAACTCGTCTTCAACGATAAGAATGTGCGGGGTCTGCATGTTTGCTACCTAAATTGCCAACTAAATCGAAACAGGAAGTACAAAAGTCCCTAACCCGCCTGATGCATGTCGTAAATTAACATGATCGGCATAACATGACTAAAGTACGTAATTGCGTTCTTGATGCACTTTCCATCAACGTCAACAACATCATTAGCTTGGTCGTGGGCACTTTCCCTCTGGACCCGACAGTGTCAAAAACGGCTGTTATCCTAACCATTTTAACAGCGACATAACAGGCTAAGAGACAGCGGGCACCCAATAAAACTACGCTTCGTTGACATATATCAAGTTAAATTGTAGCACGTTAACAGTTTTGTGAAATCTGCGTATCTGAATGATAGCTTTTGTCACATTTTTTCAACATTAGCGGTGGTTGCCCATAGGAACTGATAAACGCGGTGAATCCAAAAGATGGGAAGTCATCGTATTCGCATTACCCTTCTTTTACATGAGGATATAGAAGTTCTGTTAACATTCTCATTGAGCAGGCAATGCAATGATAGTTTAGAAACTCTTATATGTTAAGAGTGTCTGACCTATTGCTTGATGTTGCAATTAAGTAAATTCGTGATGCGTAAAATGTTTACGGCGTTTTTCATTGCGATGGGAACAGGAAAAGAGATGCGTATATCAATTGTGCTGGTTGCGCCAGCAAGGGCGGAGAACGTCGGCGCTGCCGCCCGGGCGATGAAAACCATGGGCTTTAGTGAAATGCGAATTGTCGACAGCCGGGCACATCTGGAGCCGGCGGCAGGATGGGTGGCGCACGGTTCCGGCGATGTGCTGGATAAAATTACGTGCTATCAGACGCTTGAAGAGGCGCTCGCCGACGTCGATTTTACCATCGCCACCACCGCGCGCAGCCGCGCCCGCTTTCATTACTACGCTACGCCGCAGGAGCTGGTCCCCATACTCAAGGAGAAAGCCGGCTGGATGCAGCACGCCGCGCTGGTCTTTGGCCGCGAGGATTCCGGACTGACAAACGAAGAGCTGACGCTGGCGGATGTGCTGACCGGCGTGCCGATGGTGGCGGATTATCCGTCGCTTAATCTGGGGCAGGCGGTGATGGTTTACTGCTATCAGCTCTCCGCGCTGGTACAAAATTTGCCTGAACCCATTACCAGAAGTGATGAAAATCAGCTGCTGGCGCTGCGCACGCGCGCCGATGCGCTGCTGCGAAAATTGCAGGTGGACGAAGACGTCAAGCTGGCCGACTGGCTGCAGCAGCGAATCGGTCTTCTTGAGCAGCGCGATACCGCTATGCTGCACCGGCTGCTGCACGATATCGAAAAAAAACTCCCCGACTAAAGCTCTGTCATAAGAATTGCGTATGGAGATATGTTCTGTTCAGGTGGTGATCGACCGGGTATTCGCGACGCTGGAGAGGGCGATATCAGAACAGCTGCGAATACCGTCTGAATGTGACAAATGTAGAAATTCGTTGACTTAACCGGGCGAATACTTTAACCAATATAGGCAGACGACAGACAATAAATACAGAGCACACAACATCCATGATTCGCATCAGCATGACCACCACCATTACCACCATCACCATTACCACAGGTATCGGTGCGGGCTGACGCGTACAGGAAACACAGAAAAAAGCCCGCACCGAACAGTGCGGGCTTTTTTTTTCGATCAGAGATCTAGAGGTAAAAACCATGCGAGTCTTGAAGTTCGGCGGTACATCAGTGGCGAATGCGGAACGTTTTCTGCGTGTCGCCGATATTCTGGAAAGTAACGCCAGTCAGGGGCAGGTAGCGACCGTGCTCTCTGCCCCGGCCAAAATCACCAACCACCTCGTGGCGATGATTGAAAAAACCATTGGTGGTCAGGATGCTCTGCCGAATATCACCGACGCCGAACGTATTTTTGCCGAACTGCTGCAGGGGCTCGCTGACGCCCAACCCGGTTTTCCTCTCGAAAGACTCGCCGCTACCGTTGAGCAGGAGTTTGCTCAGATCAAACATGTCCTGCACGGCATCAGCCTGCTGGGGCAGTGCCCGGACGGCGTCAATGCGGCGCTGATCTGCCGGGGCGAAAAGCTCTCAATCGCCATCATGGCGGGCCTGCTGGAGGCGCGCGGCCACAAGGTCAGCGTCATCGATCCGGTGGAGAAGCTGCTTGCCGTCGGCCACTATCTTGAATCTACCGTCGATATCGCCGAATCCACCCGCCGCATTGCCGCCAGCCAGATCCCGGCGGACCACATGATCCTGATGGCCGGCTTTACCGCCGGCAACGATAAGGGCGAGCTGGTGGTGTTGGGGCGCAACGGCTCCGACTACTCCGCCGCGGTGCTGGCCGCCTGCCTGCGCGCCGACTGCTGCGAAATCTGGACCGATGTCGACGGCGTCTATACCTGCGATCCGCGCCAGGTCCCGGACGCGCGTTTGCTGAAAACGATGTCCTATCAGGAGGCGATGGAGCTCTCCTACTTCGGCGCTAAGGTGCTGCATCCGCGCACTATCGCCCCGATTGCCCAGTTCCAGATCCCCTGCCTGATTAAAAATACCGGCAACCCGCAGGCGCCGGGTACGCTGATCGGCGCCAGCAGCGATGAAGACGCGCTGCCGGTGAAGGGCATTTCTAACCTCAACAACATGGCGATGTTCAACGTCTCCGGACCGGGCATGAAGGGCATGGTCGGCATGGCGGCGCGGGTATTCGCCACCATGTCGCGCGCCGGGATTTCGGTGGTGCTGATCACCCAGTCCTCGTCGGAGTACAGCATCAGCTTCTGCGTGCCGCAGAGCGACTGCGTCCGGGCGAAGCGGGCGATGGAAGATGAGTTCTACCTGGAGCTGAAAGAGGGTCTGCTGGAGCCGCTCTCCATCATGGAGCGGCTGGCCATTATCTCGGTGGTCGGCGACGGTATGCGCACCCTGCGCGGCATCTCCGCCAAGTTTTTTGCCGCCCTGGCCCGCGCCAATATCAATATCGTCGCCATTGCCCAGGGCTCTTCCGAGCGCTCTATCTCGGTGGTGGTGAATAACGACGATGCCACCACCGGCGTGCGCGTGGTGCACCAGATGCTGTTTAACACCGATCAGGTGATCGAAGTGTTTGTGATCGGCGTCGGCGGCGTCGGCGCGGCGCTGTTGGAGCAGCTCAAGCGCCAGCGCAGCTGGCTTAAGAACAAGCATATCGACCTGCGGGTTTGCGGCGTAGCCAATTCCCGCGCGCTGCTCACCAGCGTTCACGGCCTCGATCTGGAAAACTGGCAGGGCGCGCTGGCGGAGGCCAAAGAGCCGTTCGACATTGAGCGCCTGACCCGACTGGTGAAAGAGTATCACCTGCTCAACCCGGTCATTGTTGACTGTACATCTAGCCAGGCCGTGGCGGACCAGTACGCCGACTTCCTGCGCGAAGGTTTCCACGTGGTGACGCCAAACAAGAAGGCCAACACCTCGTCGATGGACTATTACCACGAGCTGCGTCAGGCCGCGGCGGGCTCACGCCGCAAGTTCCTCTATGACACTAACGTCGGCGCCGGGCTGCCGGTGATTGAGAACCTGCAGAACCTGCTTAATGCCGGTGACGAACTGCAGCGCTTCTCCGGCATTCTTTCCGGTTCGCTGTCGTTTATTTTCGGCAAGTTGGATGAGGGGATGAGCCTGTCGGAAGCCACCCGCACGGCGCGGGAAATGGGCTTTACCGAACCGGATCCGCGCGACGACCTTTCCGGCATGGACGTGGCGCGCAAGCTGCTGATCCTCGCCCGCGAAACGGGCCGCCAGCTTGAGCTTGCCGATATTCAGGTGGAGTCGGTGCTGCCGGCCCACTTTGACGACGGCGGTGATACTGACGACTTTATGGCGCGTCTACCGCAGCTGGACGATGAGTTCTCGGCGCGCATCGCCCGCGCCCGCGACGCGGGCAAAGTGCTGCGCTACGTCGGCAATATCGAAGAAGACGGCGTCTGCCGGGTGAAAATTGCCGAAGTGGACGACAGCGATCCGCTGTATAAAGTGAAGAACGGCGAGAACGCGCTGGCCTTCTACAGCCACTATTATCAGCCGCTGCCGCTGGTGCTGCGCGGCTATGGCGCCGGTAACGACGTGACGGCGGCCGGGGTGTTTGCCGATCTGCTGCGCACCCTGTCATGGAAGTTAGGAGTTTAAGATGGTTAAAGTGTATGCCCCCGCCTCCAGCGCCAATATGAGCGTCGGTTTTGATGTGCTGGGCGCGGCGGTGACGCCGGTAGACGGCACGCCGCTGGGCGATAACGTTGAAGTGGTCGCCGCCGACAGCTTCAGCCTGAAAAACGTCGGCCATTTTGCCAGCCGCCTGCCGGACAATCCGCAGGAAAATATCGTCTGGCAGTGCTGGGAGCGCTTTTGCCAGGAGATCGGTAAAACCGTGCCGGTGGCGATGACCCTTGAGAAAAATATGCCTATCGGCTCCGGCCTCGGATCCAGCGCCTGCTCGGTAGTGGCTGCCCTGGTGGCGATGAACGAGTTCTGCGGCAGGCCCCTTAGCGAGAGCAAAATGCTGGCGCTGATGGGCGAGCTGGAGGGGCGCATCTCCGGCAGCGTGCACTACGACAACGTGGCGCCGTGCTATCTCGGCGGTATCCAACTGATGCTGGAGGAGAACGGCATCATCAGCCAGTCGATCCCGGCGTTTGACGACTGGCTGTGGGTACTGGCCTATCCCGGCATTAAGGTCTCGACCGCCGAGGCGCGGGCGATTCTGCCCGCCCAGTACCGCCGCCAGGACTGTATCGCCCACGGCCGCCATCTGGCGGGTTTTATTCACGCCTGCTATAGCCGCCAGCCGCAGCTGGCGGCTAAGCTGATGAAAGACGTGGTGGCCGAGCCGTACCGCACCCGGCTGCTGCCGGGGTTCGCCCAGGCACGCCAGGGCGTGGCGGAAATCGGCGCGCTGGCCAGCGGCATCTCCGGCTCCGGCCCGACGATGTTCGCCCTGTGCGACAATCCGCAAACGGCGCAACGAGTGGCAGACTGGCTCGCAAAACACTATCTGCAAAATCAGGAAGGCTTCGTTCATATTTGCCGGCTGGACACGGCGGGCGCACGCGTAGTGGGATAACCGATGAAACTGTATAACTTAAAAGATCACAACGAGCAGGTCAGCTTCGCGCAGGCCGTTACCCAGGGCCTGGGTAAAAATCAGGGGCTGTTTTTCCCGCGCGATCTGCCGGAGTTCAGCCTGACCGAGGTGGACGAGCTGCTGGCGCTCGACTTCGTGCCCCGCAGCGCCCGCATTCTGTCCGCGTTTATCGGCGATGAGATCCCGCAGGCTGAACTGGAGGCCCGCGTGCGCGAGGCGTTCGCCTTCCCGGCGCCGGTCAAAGTGGTGCAGCCTGACGTCGGCTGTCTGGAGCTGTTCCACGGCCCGACCCTGGCGTTTAAAGATTTCGGCGGCCGCTTTATGGCGCAGATGCTGACCCAGATCAGCGGCGATAAGCCGGTGACTATCCTCACCGCTACCTCCGGCGATACCGGCGCGGCGGTGGCCCACGCCTTTTACGGCCTGAAAAACGTGCGGGTGGTCATCCTCTATCCGCAGGGCAAAATCAGCCCGCTGCAGGAGAAGCTGTTCTGTACCCTGGGCGGCAACATTGAAACCGTCGCCATCGACGGCGACTTCGACGCCTGCCAGGCACTGGTCAAACAGGCGTTTGATGACGAGGAGCTCAAGCGCGCGCTGGGCCTCAACTCCGCTAACTCCATTAACATCAGCCGCCTGCTTGCGCAGGTCTGCTACTACTTTGAGGCCGTGGCCCAGCTGCCGCAGGAGGCCCGCAACCAGCTGGTGGTCTCGGTGCCGAGCGGCAACTTTGGCGATCTGACCGCCGGGCTGCTGGCGAAATCGCTGGGCCTGCCGGTGAAGCGCTTTATCGCCGCCACTAACGTCAACGACACCGTGCCGCGCTTCCTGCAGGACGGGGAGTGGGCGCCGAAGGCGACGCAGGCCACGCTGTCGAATGCGATGGACGTCAGCCAGCCGAACAACTGGCCGCGCGTCGAGGAGCTGTTCCGCCGCAAAGAGTGGCGCCTGGGCGATCTCGGCTATGCGGCGGTGGACGATGAGACCACCAAAGCGACGATGCGCGAACTGGACGCGCTGGGCTACACGTCTGAGCCGCACGCGGCGGTGGCCTGGCGGGCGCTGCGCGACCAGCTGACCCAGGGAGAATACGGTCTGTTTCTCGGCACCGCGCACCCGGCCAAGTTCAAAGAGAGCGTTGAGGCTATCCTCGGCAAGACGCTGGCGCTGCCGAAAGCGCTGGCCGAGCGCGCCGACCTGCCGCTGCTGTCGCACAGTCTGCCGGCAGATTTTGCCGCGCTGCGTAAGCTGATGATGGAAAAAGCGTAAGGTTCATGAGGGCCGGGGGCGCGCAGGCGTCCCCGGTTTTTTTTATTTCTGCTCGTGACGCTTAAAGACCAGCTCGCTCTCCGTGGAGGTCTCCGCGTCGAAGAAGTAGCCTTCGCTGTCGAATTTCTTGAGCTCAGCGACCTCTGAAAGCTGATTTTCAATGATATAGCGGCTCATCAGCCCGCGCGCCTTCTTGGCATAGAAGCTAATCACCTTGAACTTGCCGTTCTTCTCATCGAGGAACACCGGCTTAATCAGCCGCCCCTTCAGCAGCGTCGGCTTCACTGATTTAAAGTATTCGTCGGAGGCGAGGTTAATCACCACGTCGTCGCCCTGGGCCTTCAGCGCCTTATTCAGCGTATCGGTAATGACGTCGCCCCAGAATTGATAGAGGTCTTTGCCCTGCGGATTCGCAAGGCGGATCCCCATCTCCAGCCGGTAGGGCTGCATCAGATCCAGCGGACGCAGTACGCCGTAGAGGCCGGAGAGGATGCGCAGGTGCTGCTGGGCGAAGTCAAACTGCTCGTCAGAGAAGGTTTCTGCCTGCAGACCGGTATACACATCGCCCTTAAACGCGAGGATCGCCTGGCGGGCGTTTGCCGGCGTGAATGTGGGCTGCCAGTCGTGAAAGCGGGTGGCGTTGAGATCGGCGAGCTTATCGCTGATGCCCATCAGCTTGCCTATCTGCGGCGCGGAGAGCTTGCGCGCCTCGGTAATAAGCACCTCTGAGTACTTCAAAAGCTGAGGTTTCGTGTGGCGATCGGTGGCGAGTTCGCTCTGGTAATCCAGGGTTTTGGCAGGTGAAATAATAATCAGCATGTTCATTCCTTGCAGGCATTTTGCACGACTTTAGCAAAAATCCGCGCTAAAGGGATCGATAGCAGCTATTGGCGAGGCACATTGTCCCAGCTGCCGGGGGCCAGCTGCCTGGCGATTTCCGGATAGCGGGCGGGATCAAACACCGGCCTGATGCCAAGCCTGCGCTGGCGCAGATAGTCGCTGGCGATGATGCGTACAACCGGGGAGAGCAGCAGGATCGCCGTCAGGTTAGTCAGCGCCATCAGCGCCATCACGATATCCGCCATCTGCCAGACCAGCGGCAGGCTCAGCTGGGTGCCGGCCATGATCATCACCAGCATGCACGCCCGCAGCAGCCGGATATTGTTCGGCGTAAATTTACGCAGATAGATCAGGTTATTCTCGGCGTAGACGTAGTTAACGATGATGGAGCTAAAGGCGAACAGCAGCACGATCCCGGCAACGAACTGCGTCCCCCAGCTGCCGCCGAGGGTCGTCATGGCCTGCTGCACCAGTTGAATACCGTCGGCGGCGTCAACCTGCATCTGCTGGCCGGAAAGCAGGACGATCATTGCCGTTGCGCTGCAGATAACCAGCGTGTCCACCACCACGCCAATCATCTGCACAATGCCCTGCGCGGCGGGATGCGGTGGCCAGGAGGCCGCCGCTGCGGCCGCGTTAGGCGTGGATCCCATGCCCGCTTCGTTCGAGAACATCCCGCGCTCAAAGCCGCTGGTCAGCGCCTGGCTGATGGTATAGCCCACCGCGCCCGCCGCCGCCTCCTGCCAGCCGAAGGCGCTGCGAAAGATGGTTTCAATCACCGACGGAATGTCGACGATATGCCAGGCGCAGATGACGAGGCTGGCCGCAAGCCAGCTCAGCGCCATGACCGGCACCAGCAGCTGGACGATTTTCGCCACGCCCCGCAGGCCGCGAAGGATCGCCAGCAGACAGACCACCACCAGTATCAGACCGGTGACGTATTCAGGCAGGTTGAAGGCGTAGCGCATAGCGCCGGCGACGGAGTTTGCCTGCACCGTGTTGAAGATCAGGCCGTAGGCCAGCAGCAGGAAGAGAGAAAACAGCCCGCCCATCCAGCGCATGCCGAGGCCTCGCGCCATGTACCACGCCGGGCCGCCGCGAAACTGGCCATTGTGATCGCGCTCTTTGTAGAGCTGCGCCAGCGAGCACTCGGCGAAGCTGCTGGCCATGCCGATAATGGCGGAGACCCACATCCAGAATACTGCCCCCGGGCCGCCGGCAGTGATCGCCAGCGCCACGCCGGCAAGATTGCCGCTGCCCAGCCGCGCGGCCAGGCTGGTGCACAGCGCCTGGAATGAGGTGAGCCCGCCGGGCTGCGGCGAGAGGCTCTTTTTCAGGCTCTTGCCCGCATGGCGCAGGTAGCGAAACTGGATATAGCCGGTGCGCCACGTGAACCAGATACCGGTGCCGATGAGCAGATAAATCATCACCGAGCCCCAGAGTATGTCGCTGACGAATGACAGGAAATCAGGCATAAAAGATCCTTTTTTGCGATGCCGTTAAGCGTGTAAACGCTACCATTTGCGGATAATCCCTAACCGGGTAGCGGGAGAATGCGCGTAGTTTATCATACGCTGCTCTCATGGTCCGCCTACGGTTGCGCTGACCCCGGGGCGTGATATTATCGAATGCAGACCGGTTACATACCACTAACAGCTACTTAATACGAGACACCTATCATGACGGACAAATTGACCTCTCTGCGTCAGTACACCACCGTAGTGGCCGATACCGGAGATATCGCGGCAATGAAGCTGTACAAGCCTCAGGACGCGACGACCAACCCTTCACTGATCCTCGGCGCGGCGCAGATCCCGGAATATCGCAAGCTGATTGACGAAGCCATCGCCTGGGCAAAAGACCAGAGCAGCGACCGCGAACAGCAGGTGGTTGACGCTACCGACAAGCTGGCGGTGAACATTGGTCTGGAAATTCTCAAGCTGATCCCGGGCCGCATCTCTACCGAAGTTGACGCACGTCTCTCCTACGATACCGAAGCCTCTGTGGCGAAAGCCAAGCGCCTTATCAAGCTGTACAACGACGCGGGCATCAGCAATGACCGTATCCTGATCAAGCTGGCCTCGACCTGGCAGGGCATCCGCGCCGCCGAGCAGCTGGAAAAAGAGGGCATCAACTGTAACCTGACCCTGCTGTTCTCCTTCGCCCAGGCGCGCGCCTGTGCCGAGGCGGGCGTGTTCCTCATCTCTCCGTTCGTCGGCCGTATTCTTGACTGGCACAAAGCGAACGGCGACAAGAAAGAGTTTGCGGCGGCAGAAGATCCGGGCGTTATCTCCGTATCTGAAATCTACAGCTACTACAAAGAGCACGGCTATGAAACCGTGGTCATGGGCGCAAGCTTCCGCAACGTTGGCGAAATTCTCGAGCTGGCGGGCTGCGATCGCCTGACTATCGCACCGGCGCTGCTCAAAGAGCTGGCCGAAGCCGACGGCGCCATCGAGCGTAAGCTCTCCTTCAGCGGCGAAGTGAAGGCCCGCCCGGAGCGCATTACCGAGTCACAGTTCCTGTGGGAACACAACCAGGATCCGATGGCGGTCGATAAGCTGGCGGAAGGTATCCGCAAGTTTGCCGTTGACCAGGGTAAGCTGGAAAAAATGATCGGCGACCTGCTGTAATCATTCCCCGCGTGACCGGGCTCCCGGTCACGCTTTATCACCGCGTTTGTCTGATTTTCCCCACAGCGTGTATCATTCCGCATAACTGCACTTATGAACGGAATTGATATGAACACTCTTCGCATTGGCCTGGTCTCCATTTCCGACCGCGCGTCCAGCGGCGTCTATCAGGACAAGGGCATTCCGGCGCTTGAGGCCTGGCTCTCCCGCGCGCTCACCACGCCTTTTGAACTGCAAACCCGCCTGATCCCTGACGAACAGCCGATCATTGAACAGACGCTGTGCGAGCTTGTAGACGAGATGAGCTGCCATCTGGTGCTGACCACCGGCGGCACCGGTCCGGCGCGCCGCGACGTGACCCCGGATGCCACTCTGGCCGTTGCCGATCGCGAAATGCCCGGCTTCGGCGAGCAGATGCGCCAGATAAGCCTGCACTTTGTGCCGACTGCCATCCTGTCGCGCCAGGTGGGCGTCATCCGCAAGCAGGCGCTGATCCTCAACCTGCCCGGGCAGCCGAAATCGATTCAGGAGACCCTGGAGGGCGTGAAGGATGCGGAGGGTAACGTTCAGGTACACGGTATCTTCGCCAGCGTGCCCTATTGTATCCAGCTGCTTGAAGGGCCCTATGTAGAAACTGACCCGCAGGTCGTTGCCGCCTTCCGGCCGAAAAGCGCCCGACGCGATGCCAGTTAAAGGCTAACAAATAGGCGTGCGGGCCGTGGTTTATGCGCTGATTTACGGTATAGTCACTTTTTATTTACGACAGCTGTAAACTAATCATAACAAAGGCCCGCTATGTCAGCACAACCGCACGCAAGACCGCTTACCCGCCAGGATTACAAAACCCTGGCTCTGGCCGCGCTGGGCGGCGCGCTGGAGTTTTACTACTTCATCATTTTTGTCTTCTTTGCCGCGGTGGTGGGCGATCTCTTTTTCCCGAGCGACATTCCCGAGTGGCTGCGGCAGGTACAGACCTTCGGCATTTTTGCCGCCGGCTACCTTGCCCGCCCGCTGGGCGGCATCGTCATGGCTCACTTTGGCGATCTGGTCGGGCGTAAAAAGATGTTTACCCTCAGTATTCTGCTGATGGCGGTACCGACGCTGCTGATTGGCCTGCTGCCCACCTACGCCTCAATGGGGATCGTCGCGCCGCTGCTGCTATTGCTGATGCGCATTCTGCAGGGAGCGGCCATCGGCGGCGAGGTTCCCGGTGCCTGGGTGTTTGTGGCGGAGCACGTGCCCGCCCGGCGCATCGGCATCGCCTGCGGCACCCTGACCGCCGGGCTGACCATAGGTATTCTGCTCGGCTCGGTGGTGGCGACGCTGATTAATACCGGACTGTCGCCGCAGGCGATCCGCGACGGCGGCTGGCGTATTCCTTTCTTGCTCGGCGGGGCCTTCGGGCTGCTGGCGATGTACCTGCGCCGCTGGCTGCAGGAGACGCCGATTTTCCTTGAGATGCAGCAGCGCAAGCAACTGGCGAAAGAGCTGCCGGTGAAGGCGGTGGTCATGAAGCACCGCCAGGCGGTGGTTATCTCGATGCTGCTGACCTGGCTGCTGTCGGCGGGGATCGTAGTGGTGATCCTGATGTCGCCGGTGTGGCTGCAGAAGCATTACGGCTTTGCACCGGCGCTGACCCTGCAGGCCAACAGCGTGGCGACCATTATGCTCTGCGTCGGCTGCCTGCTGGCGGGACTGGCGGCGGACCGCTTCGGCGCCAGCCGCACCTTTATTACCGGCAGCCTGCTGCTCGCGGCCTCGAGCTGGGCCTTCTACCACCTCTCCGGATACAGCCCTCAGCACCTGGTGGCGCTGTACGGCCTCGTGGGGCTGTGCGTCGGCGTGGTGGGCGCGGTGCCTTACGTGATGGTGAAAGCCTTTCCCGCGGAGGTGCGCTTTACCGGGATCTCATTCTCCTACAACGTCTCTTACGCCATTTTTGGCGGCATGACGCCGATTGCGGTCACGCTGTTGATGGGGGTGTCGCCGCTGGCGCCGGCCTGGTACGTGCTGGCGCTATCGATGCTGGGTCTGGGGCTGGGCGTCTGGCTGCGGCAGGGCGGCCGCGAGCCGGGGGAGCGCGCGCTGGCGGCAAAGTAGCCTTTCCAGCGCGCTGGCGGCGCTTAGTGCTGCTCGCCGATGGGCAGTACGGTGCGGCCGAACTGTTCGTTCAGCACTTCGCCCATCGCCAGGTAAATGGCGCTGGCGCCGCAGATGATGCCAACCCAGCCGGCAATGTGCACAATGCCCTCATTGTCGGTCAGGTGGCCTACGGCCAGCAGGGCAAACAGTACGGTCAGGCTCAGGAAGACGAACTGCAGCATGCGCGCGCCGGTCAGGGTGCCGAAGAACATAAACAGCGTGAAGATGCCCCACAGGCCCAGGTACGCGCCGAGAAAGTGGCCGTTAGCCACCTCGGTCAGCCCCATTTTGGGCATCAGCAGGATAGCGACCAGCGTTAGCCAGAACGAACCGTACGAGGTGAAGGCGGTTAAGCCGAAGGTGTTCCCCTTCTTATACTCCAGCAGACCGGCGAAGATCTGCGCGATACCGCCGTAAAAGATGCCCATCGCCAGGATGATGCCGTCCATCGGAAAAAGACCCATGTTATGCAGATTCAGCAGAACGGTGGTCATCCCGAAACCCATCAGGCCCAGCGGAGCCGGATTAGCCAACTTAGTGTTGCCCATATTTCCTCAAAAAATCATCAAATTCAGTGAAATGGTGAATGCCTCCGCCTGCTATCAGTGGCGGGGCGCGGCATCATAATCAGGCGCGCCCCAGGCGGTATTGATCTGACGGGGTGGAAAATAAAATTTTTTTCGTATGCCCCCTTGATGAAGAAGGTTGCGACCCCATCTTGTAAGCAACACGAAGTGTGTGAAGCTGAAAAAAAACGATTCAGGGTGCTTGAAACCTCGCGTTTAGCCCCTATTTACAGATTCACAACCACACGATGACCGAATTTATAGTGGAGACGTTTAGATGGGTAAAATTATTGGTATCGACCTGGGCACAACCAACTCTTGTGTAGCAATCATGGATGGCACCACCCCGCGCGTGCTGGAAAATGCCGAAGGCGATCGCACCACGCCTTCCATTATTGCCTATACCCAGGACGGTGAAACTTTGGTTGGTCAGCCGGCTAAGCGTCAGGCAGTGACAAACCCGCAGAATACCCTGTTTGCGATCAAGCGCCTGATTGGCCGTCGCTTCCAGGACGAAGAAGTGCAGCGCGACGTGGCTATCATGCCGTACAAAATCGTTGGCGCCGATAACGGCGATGCCTGGGTAGACGTTAAAGGCGTGAAAACTGCGCCGCCGCAGGTATCTGCTGAAGTCCTGAAGAAAATGAAGAAAACGGCGGAAGATTACCTGGGTGAACCGGTAACTGAAGCGGTTATCACCGTACCTGCTTACTTTAACGATGCTCAGCGCCAGGCAACCAAAGATGCCGGCCGTATCGCAGGTCTGGAAGTAAAACGTATTATCAACGAACCGACTGCCGCCGCGCTGGCGTACGGTCTGGATAAAGAAGTCGGCAACCGCACCATCGCGGTCTACGACCTGGGTGGCGGTACTTTCGATATCTCCATCATTGAAATCGACGAAGTTGACGGCGAAAAAACCTTCGAAGTACTGGCAACCAACGGTGATACCCACCTCGGTGGTGAAGACTTCGATACCCGCCTCATCAACTACCTCGTTGACGAGTTCAAGAAAGATCAGGGCATCGACCTGCGTAACGACCCGCTGGCGATGCAGCGCCTGAAAGAAGCCGCCGAGAAAGCGAAAATTGAGCTGTCCTCCGCGCAGCAGACCGACGTTAACCTGCCGTACATCACCGCAGACGCGACCGGTCCGAAACACATGAACATTAAAGTGACTCGCGCTAAGCTGGAATCCCTGGTCGAAGACCTGGTAAACCGCTCTATCGAGCCGCTGAAAGTCGCTCTGCAGGACGCCGGCCTGTCCGTGTCTGACGTAAACGACGTTATTCTCGTCGGCGGCCAGACCCGTATGCCGATGGTGCAGAAGAAAGTGGCTGAGTTCTTCGGCAAAGAGCCGCGTAAAGACGTTAACCCGGACGAAGCCGTGGCTATCGGCGCTGCGGTTCAGGGCGGCGTTCTCACCGGCGACGTGAAAGACGTGCTGCTGCTCGACGTTACCCCGCTGTCGCTGGGTATCGAAACCATGGGCGGCGTGATGACCGCGCTGATTAACAAAAACACCACCATCCCGACCAAGCACAGCCAGGTGTTCTCTACTGCGGAAGACAACCAGTCTGCGGTAACCATCCACGTGCTGCAGGGTGAGCGTAAACGCGCCGGCGATAACAAGTCTCTGGGTCAGTTCAACCTGGACGGCATCAACCCGGCACCGCGCGGCATGCCGCAGATCGAAGTCACCTTTGACATCGACGCCGACGGCATCCTGCACGTTTCCGCGAAAGACAAAAACAGCGGTAAAGAGCAGAAGATCACCATCAAGGCCTCTTCCGGTCTGAACGAAGAAGAGATCCAGAAAATGGTGCGCGAAGCTGAAGCGAACGCGGAATCTGACCGCAAGTTCGAAGAGCTGGTGCAGACCCGTAACCAGGGCGACCATCTGCTGCACAGCACGCGTAAGCAGGTTGAAGAAGCGGGCGATAAGCTGCCGGCTGACGACAAAACGGCTATCGAATCTGCCCTGAGCGCGCTGGAAACCTCGCTGAAAGGCGAAGATAAAGCGGATATCGAAGCGAAGATGCAGGAACTGGCGCAGGCTTCCCAGAAGCTGATGGAAATTGCCCAGCAGCAGCACGCTGAGCAGCAGGCGGGTTCCGCTGACGCTTCCGCGAACAACGCGAAAGATGACGACGTTGTCGACGCTGAGTTCGAAGAAGTTAAAGATAAAAAATAATCGCCCTGATGCAGGGTAATTAACTGGCACGGGCGTCGGAGTTCACTCCACGCCCGTGCTCGTATGTTAAGGGCAATCAAAAAAGATGGCGAAAAGAGACTATTACGAGATTTTAGGCATTTCCAAAACAGCGGATGAGCGTGAAATCAAAAAGGCTTATAAGCGCCTGGCGATGAAATATCACCCGGACCGTAACCAGGGCGATAAAGAAGCTGAAACTAAATTTAAAGAGATCAAAGAGGCCTACGAAATTCTGACCGACGGGCAGAAGCGCGCGGCCTACGATCAGTACGGGCACGCGGCCTTTGAACAGGGCGGCGGTGGCTTCGGCGGCGGCGGTTTTGGCGGCGGCGCAGACTTCAGCGATATCTTTGGTGACGTGTTCGGCGATATCTTCGGCGGCGGTCGCGGTCGTCAGCGCGCCTCGCGCGGCGCGGATCTGCGCTACAACATGGAGCTGACCCTGGAAGAGGCCGTTCGCGGCGTCACCAAAGAGATCCGCATCCCGACGCTGGAAGAGTGCGACGTCTGTCACGGCAGCGGCGCGAAGGCCGGCTCTCAGCCGCAGACCTGTCCGACCTGTCACGGCCAGGGCCAGGTGCAGATGCGCCAGGGCTTCTTCGCCGTACAGCAGACCTGTCCGACCTGTCAGGGGCGCGGCACCATCATTAAAGATCCGTGCAGCAAGTGCCACGGCCACGGTCGCGTAGAGAAGACCAAAACCCTGTCGGTGAAAATTCCGGCGGGCGTTGATACCGGCGACCGCATCCGCCTCGGCGGTGAAGGCGAGGCCGGCGAGCACGGCGCACCGGCGGGCGATCTGTACGTCCAGGTGCAGGTTAAGCAGCACCCGATTTTCGAGCGCGAAGGCAATAACCTCTACTGTGAAGTGCCGATTAACTTCGCTATGGCGGCGCTCGGCGGCGAGATTGAAGTCCCGACGCTCGACGGCCGCGTCAATCTGAAGGTGCCCGGCGAAACTCAGACCGGCAAGCTGTTCCGCATGCGCGGCAGGGGCGTGAAGTCGGTGCGCGGCGGCGCGCAGGGCGATCTGCTGTGCCGCGTGGTGGTGGAAACCCCGGTTGGCCTCAGCGACAAGCAGAAGCAACTGCTGAAAGATCTGCAGGAGAGCTTCGGCGGCCCGACCGGCGAGCACAACAGCCCGCGCTCGAAGAGCTTCTTCGACGGCGTGAAAAAGTTCTTTGACGATCTGACCCGCTAACTTGTGAGTTCAGTTATTGCGTCATTTGCTAACCCTGCTCGCGAGCAGGGTTAGCCGTTACACTGAATCGTTTTCTGTAAAGTGATTAGCTTCTCAGAAGTCGCTACTTTTTTGGCTTCTGAGTTGTCTTTTCAACCTTTGGCGAGACTAACTCAAATTTATTTTCTGGATCGAGTGCGTTTACGGCATTCTGCAACTCTTTCAGGGCAAATTTAAGCGCTTCGACTTCATCGCGCAAAGCCTGCACTTCATCTTGGGCAAGCGCCTGGCGAGTTTTTGGAAATGCCTTAAGCACATCTTCCTCAAGAAAGACACGAACCTGGCGATTGTCTACATTAACAAGCTGGTATTTTAATCGACCACTGTTGATGGCGTTATAGATCGTTTTTCGACTTACCATTGCGAACTCTATAACATCACTGATTCGTAACATTGTTTCCTCTTTCCTGACGGCCTCTTTTTGACGTAGTTAACTCATCTTAACCTGTCACTATCGATTCGGTGAAAATTTTTGCAATTTCCTCTGGCGGCTTTTGGCATATTTCTTCCACCCGTTTTTGGTCAGCTAATAATGCGAATAAGGATTGTATAATGATCACCTTCTCACAACTTTGATCAATCGCCATCATAACAATGATCTGTGGCTCAACGCTTTTTTCGGGATCATCACTGCGCTGAAACGCTACGCCTGCATGATTAATACCGATAGCAAATCCGGTTGAATTCACATAGCAGAACTCGGTATGTGGGATTGCGACGCAGTGAGTTTCCATATCGATACCCGTTGGGTACTTGGCCTCCCGTTCGAGCACGCCGGCGGCAAAGTCAGGTTTCACAAAACCATCGTCCAGGAGTTTCTGTGCGAGCTCGTTGAGTAAGGCTGTTCTGCTTATCGCATCATTGAACACTACGATGCGCTGAGGACTGAACATCATGCTTCACCCTCCAAATTACGGGCGTTTTCCTGGGCAAGTTTTCCTCTGTTCCAGAGCACCAGGCCCAGAGTGCACAGACACAGAATGCCCATACCGACCTCTTTAAAATGGAAGCCCTGAATAATTGCCCAGGGCAGCATGGCACCGGCGTAGTCTACGCTGCTGATGCTGGTTGTGCCCTGCGGCAAAGAAAAGCCAGTGCTAACTGCTGTACTGGTGACAATCGGAGCAAGGCTGGTACCGATTAACAGGGCAAGACTGAGCGTTAACAAAGCGGTCAGCAAGGTGCGGAACATATCACCCCGGCAAACGGCCGTGACGAGTACAAAAGCGAACGGAAGACCGGTCAGAGAAGCAAAAGGTAAAAACTGATTTCCGGGAATAACTGCAGCCAGCACTAGCATGACAGGAATCATCAGCATTGAGACAGACAGCGTTACCGGGTGGCCGACGCTGACGGCAGAATCAAGACCAATCGCTATCCTACCGAAAGTACCCGCTCTTGATTGGGCGAGTTCCTGAATTCGCTCACTGATTGGATAAACCCCCTCCATCAACATTTTTGCCATTCGAGGGATAATTGTCATTACGGCGGCCATTGTTATCGCCGTTTGCAATATGGCCTTCAGGTCAATACCGGCAATAATGGCCAGCAGGGCGCCAATAATGGCTCCTAACGATGCGGGGTCCCCGAGAATAGATAAACGCTGCTGAATAACTTCAGTATCAATCTTGATATCGCGGATATAGGGTATACGATCAACAACGGCATTCACTAGCCAGGCAGCGGGTACGAAGGAAACGGAGAAGCCATGAGGTACTGAAATTGAAGGCAGGTTCAGGTATTTCTCTACATCAGCGGTTGTACGGTCTGCAATAACCATAGTAATAATGCAGTTGATGCCCGCAGCAAAAACGCCCAGCCAAAGGCTATCGGTAATAATCGTGACCAGTGAGCCGGTAAAGGCGTGGTGCCATAAATTCCAGATATCGACATTTAGAATACGCGTGGTTTTTGTATAGAGCATGAGTAAATTAATTGCAACACAGACGGGTATAACAAGCGCCCCGACGCGAGTTCCCATTGCTACAGCGGCAGCGGCTGGCCAGCCGACATCCAGCACATTCAGATTCAGGCCAAAGCGGTTAACCAGGGCATGGCTAACAGGCGTTAAAGAATCAATCATGAGATTAACGGTGATACTCAAACCAATAAATCCGATACCGACCATTAACCCTGCTTTTATCGCTTTACTTAACGGTAAGCGTAAAAGCAAGCCAAGCAGCATAAATATAATGGGCATCATTACTGATGCTCCCAGTCCTATGATGTAATCGATGATGTACATGATTTAATACTCATTGAGGATAAGTTCTTTTACTTTCTCCAGTACCGCATTTGCGCCTACTCCTGTTAAGAGTGGAAGGGCATTGATAACAGGCACGGAAAGTTGTAAGGCAGATGTTGAGACGATAAAGTTAACATCATCACGTGTTTTTGCTTCAGCGACACTACCTTGAGAAATTCTTACCTGATCAAGAAGGTTTTCTTGTTTTAGAAAAGACTGAATTTTATTTAATGCAACAGTACTGGTGGCGACACCCGCGCCACAGCAAATCATCATATGTTTCATATCGACTCCTCATTTAACTTGGCTGGATTAGAACATACTGGAAGAGAGATAATTGTGATCAATGTGTAGTTTTACACATTGGTTTACACGGTCAGATGGTTTAACCGATCGCTTAGCATCGCCTGTATGATGAGCTGAAAAGGTACAACCTGGACGCACCAGGTGGAGCTTCCATTGTTAATTATTATTCGATAATTCCGAGTTAATTTGCAGAAATAATCTGTTTTTATCGATTTGTGGTGATGTTTACTATGGTTTAACCGAATAACAACGCAAATAAGAGAGATAAAAGTGAAACACCTGCAACGTTTTTTCAGCAATGAGGCCTCGGGGGGCATCATTCTCATCATCGCCGCCGCCCTGGCGATGGTGATGGCCAACGCCGGGCCTACCAGCGGCGTCTACCAGTCCTTCCTCGCGACTCCGGTCGAGCTGAAAATTGGGCTGCTGGAGATTAACAAGAATATGCTGCTGTGGATCAACGATGCCCTGATGGCGGTGTTCTTCCTGCAGGTCGGTCTCGAAGTGAAGCGGGAAATGGCGCAGGGCTCGCTCTCCAGCCGCCAGCAGGCGGCCTTTCCGGTGCTGGCCGCGCTCGGCGGGATGCTGATGCCGGCGCTGATCTATCTGGCCTTTAACTACCAGGATCCGGTGGCCCGCCAGGGCTGGGCGATCCCGGCGGCGACTGATATTGCCTTTGCGCTGGGCGTACTGGCTCTGCTCGGCAACCGCGTGCCGGCGGCGCTGAAAATTTTCCTGATGGCGCTGGCGATTATCGACGATCTGGGGGCGATTATTATCATTGCTCTGTTCTACACCAGCGATCTTTCGCTGCTCTCGCTCGGCGTGGCCGCCGCGGCGATCGCCGTTCTGGCGCTGCTGAACGTCTGCGGCGTGCGGCGCACCGGTGTCTATATTCTGGTGGGCGCCATTCTGTGGACCGCCGTGCTCAAGTCCGGCGTCCACGCGACGCTGGCGGGCGTGATCGTCGGCTTCTGCATTCCGCTGCGCGAGAAGAACGGAAAGTCGTCGGCGAAACAGCTGGAGCACGTTCTGCATCCGTGGGTGACGTTCCTGATCCTGCCGCTGTTTGCCTTTGCCAACGCCGGCGTGTCGCTGCAGGGGGTTACCCTGGAAGGGCTGACGTCGCTGCTGCCGCTGGGGATTATTGCCGGGCTGGTGGTGGGCAAGCCGCTGGGTATCGGCCTGTTCTGCTGGCTGGCGCTGCGTCTTAAGCTTGCCACGCTGCCGCAGGGTACCTCCGGCAGGCAGATCCTGGCGGTCAGCGTGCTCTGCGGTATCGGTTTTACTATGTCTATTTTTATCGCCTCGCTGGCCTTCGGCGACGCCGATCCGACGCTCATCACATGGGCGAAACTCGGTATCCTGATTGGCTCGCTTGCCGCGGCGGTTAGCGGGTATAGTTTGTTGCGCTCGGGCGGGGCCGGAGTTGCCAGGTCCGCGTAACACCTTACTAATAGCCGCCGTCAGGCGGCTATTTTTCTCACTATTCAGGGAGGAGTCAGATGTCGCACATTAACTACAACCACCTTTACTATTTCTGGCAGGTGTACAAAGAGGGCTCGGTGGTCGGCGCCGCCGACGCGCTGTTCCTGACGCCGCAGACCATCACCGGACAGATTAAGGCGCTGGAGGAGCGGCTGCAGGGCAAGCTGTTCAGACGTAAGGGCAGGGGGCTTGAGCCGACGGAGCTCGGGGAGCTGGTATTCCGCTACGCGGACAGGATGTTTACCTTAAGCCAGGAGATGCTCGACATCATCAACTACCGCAAGGAGTCCAGCCTGCTGTTTGACGTCGGCGTTGCCGATGCGCTCTCCAAGCAGCTGGTCAGCGGCGTGCTGGATGCCGCGGTGGTGGAAGAGGAGCAGATCCATCTGCGCTGCTTCGAATCTACCCACGAGATGCTGCTGGAGCAGCTGAGCCAGCACAAGCTGGATATGATCATCTCTGACTGTCCCATCGACTCTACCCAGCAGGAGGGGCTGTTTTCAGTCAAAATCGGCGAGTGCGGCGTCAGCTTCTGGTGCCTCAATCCGCCGCCGCAAAGGCCCTTTCCCGCCTGCCTGGAGGAGCGTCGCCTACTGATCCCCGGCCGCCGCTCGATGCTGGGCCGCAAGCTGCTCAACTGGATTAACACCCAGGGACTGAAGATCGAAATTCTCGGCGAGTTTGATGATGCCGCGCTGATGAAGGCCTTCGGCGCGGCGCATAACGCCATTTTCGTGGCGCCGACGCTCTATGCCCGGGATCTGTACGCCGATGACAACATTGTGGAAATTGGCCGGGTGGAGAACGTGATGGAGGAGTATCACGCCATTTTTGCCGAGCGGATGATCCAGCATCCAGCGGTGCAGCGCATCTGCAACCGCGACTACGCGGCGCTGTTTGCGTTAGCTAACAAATAGCAGGCATAAAAAAACCCGCCGAAGCGGGTTTTTCACAAAGCGTCAGCGAAACGGCGATTAAGCCAGTTTACCGATCTGTGCAGCCAGGTTAGCCTTATGACGTGCAGCTTTGTTTTTGTGGATCAGGCCTTTAGAAGCCTGACGGTCCACGATCGGTTGCATTTCGTTAAATGCTTTCTGTGCAGCAGCTTTGTCGCCAGCTTCGATGGCTGCGTATACTTTCTTGATGAAAGTACGCATCATGGAACGACGGCTAGCGTTGTGTTTGCGAGCCTTTTCAGACTGAACGGCGCGCTTCTTAGCTGATTTGATATTAGCCAAGGTCCAACTCCCAAATATGTTCTATATGGACAATTCAAAGGCCGAGGAATATGCCCTCTTAGCCTTCTTTTGTCAATGGATTTGTGCAAATAAGCGCCGTTAATGTGACAACGCTTGGTTACGTAGTGATGGCGCAAGATTCTAACAGCATGCGCGCGCCGAATACAGCTTTTCCGCCAGAAAAAATCGTATCAGCCGGCCACTTTTCATCGCTTTTATCCGGAGATGGATGAAAACCTTGCATCTTTCCTGATTGAGTTGCAATCGTCGGTTAACGAAGCCTGCTGTACAAGGTATACTCTGACGATTTTCACTGTTTTGAGCCAGACATGAAGCTGATACGCGGCATACACAATTTGGGTCAGGCCCCGCGCGGGTGCGTGCTGACCATTGGTAATTTCGACGGCGTGCATCGTGGGCATCAGGCTTTACTGCAGCGCCTGCAGATGGAAGGGCGCGAGCGCGGCCTGCCGGTGGTGGTGATGATCTTTGAGCCCCAGCCGCTGGAGATGTTCGCAATGGACAAAGCGCCGGCTCGCCTGACGCGGCTGCGCGAAAAAGTGGCTTATCTGGCGGCCAGCGGCGTTGACTACGTGCTCTGCGTCCGCTTTGACCGCCGCTTTGCCGCCCTGACCGCCCAGCAGTTCATCCGCGACCTGCTGGTGAAGCAGCTCGGCGTTCAGTTTCTGGCGGTCGGCGACGACTTCCGCTTTGGCGCTGGTCGCGAAGGCGATTTCTTGCTATTACAGAAGGCTGGCGCTGAGTTTGGCTTTGACGTCACCAGCACCCATACCTTCTGTGAAGGCGGCCTGCGCATCAGCAGTACGGCGGTGCGCCAGGCGCTGGCCAGCGACGATCTGGCGCTGGCGGAAACGCTTCTCGGCCACCCCTTTGTCATTTCAGGACGCGTCGTGCACGGCGATGCGCTGGGGCGGACTATTGGCTTCCCGACGGCGAATTTACCGCTGCGCCGTCAGGTTTCCCCGGTAAAAGGGGTGTATGCGGTAGAAGTGGCCGGGCTTGGCGAGACGCTATTGCCCGGCGTTGCGAATGTTGGTACCCGTCCAACGGTCTCCGGCGTGCGACAGCAGCTGGAAGTCCACCTGCTGGACGTTGCAATGGACCTCTATGGTCGCCATATAGATGTGATACTGCGTAAAAAAATACGCAACGAGCAGCGGTTTGCCTCCCTGGATGAGCTGAAAGCGCAAATCGCTCGCGATGAATTAACGGCCCGCGAGTACCTCGGCCTGTCAAACCCGGCGTAATGCCAACGTTATAAATACGGAAACGAGAATCTGATGAGTGACTATAAATCAACCCTGAATTTGCCGGAAACAGGGTTCCCGATGCGCGGCGACCTCGCCAAGCGCGAGCCGGGAATGCTGGCCCGTTGGACCGATGATGACCTGTACGGCATCATCCGTGCGGCGAAAAAAGGCAAAAAGACGTTCATTCTGCATGACGGCCCTCCCTATGCGAATGGCAGCCTGCATATTGGTCACTCGGTCAACAAGATTCTTAAAGACATTATTATCAAATCCAAAGGTCTGGCCGGCTACGACTCACCGTACGTCCCGGGCTGGGACTGCCACGGCCTGCCTATCGAGCTGAAGGTTGAGCAGGAGTATGGTAAGCCGGGCGAGAAATTCACCGCCGCCGAGTTTCGCGCTAAGTGCCGCGAATACGCCGCGACGCAGATTGACGGCCAGCGTAAAGACTTTATCCGCATGGGCGTGCTGGGCGACTGGTCGCATCCTTACCTGACCATGGACTTCAAAACCGAAGCCAACATCATCCGCGCGCTGGGGAAAATCATCGGCAACGGCCACCTGCACAAGGGCGCCAAGCCGGTGCACTGGTGCCTCGACTGCCGTTCTGCGCTGGCGGAAGCGGAAGTCGAGTATTACGACAAGACCTCTCCGTCCATTGACGTGGCCTTCCAGGCCGTCGATCAGGATGCGGTGAAGGCGAAGTTCGGTACACCCGCCGTTAACGGTCCGGTATCGCTGGTTATCTGGACCACCACGCCGTGGACCCTGCCGGCCAACCGCGCCATCTCCCTGTCGCCGGAGTTTGACTATGCGCTGGTGCAGGTTGAAGGCCAGGCGCTGATCCTCGCCAAAGATCTGGTGGAGAGCGTCACTAAGCGTATCGGTGTCGCAGACTACCGCGTGCTGGGCGAGGTGAAGGGCGCAGAGCTTGAGCTGATGCGCTTTAAGCATCCGTTCCTCGACTTCGACGTTCCTGCGATCCTCGGCGATCACGTGACGCTGGACGCCGGTACTGGCGCGGTGCATACCGCCGGCGGCCACGGCCCGGACGACTACAACATCAGCCTGAAGTACGGTCTGGAGATTGCCAACCCGGTAGGTCCGGACGGCGCCTACATCCCGGGCACCTACCCGACGCTGGACGGCATCAACGTCTTCAAGGCTAACGACATCATCGTTGAGATCCTGCGCGAAAGCGGCGCGCTGCTGCATCTGGAGAAGCTGGTTCACAGCTATCCTTGCTGCTGGCGCCACAAAACGCCGATCATTTTCCGCGCTACCCCGCAGTGGTTTATCAGCATGGATCAGAACGGCCTGCGCAAGCAGTCGCTGTCTGAGATCAAAGGCGTGCAGTGGATCCCGGACTGGGGCCAGGCGCGCATTGAGTCGATGGTGGCCAATCGCCCGGACTGGTGTATCTCCCGCCAGCGTACCTGGGGCGTGCCGATGTCGCTGTTTGTGCACAAAGAGACGCACGAGCTGCATCCGCGCACTCTGGAACTGATGGAAGAGGTCGCGAAGCGCGTCGAAGTGGACGGCATTCAGGCGTGGTGGGATCTCGATCCGCGCGACATCATGGGCGACGATGCCGACCTCTATGAGAAGGTGCCGGATACCCTCGACGTCTGGTTCGACTCAGGATCAACTCACGCTTCCGTGGTCGATGTGCGTCCGGAGTTTGCCGGTCACGCCGCCGATATGTATCTCGAAGGCTCCGACCAGCACCGCGGCTGGTTTATGTCCTCGCTGATGATCTCCACCGCGATGAAGGGCAAAGCGCCGTATCGCCAGGTGCTGACCCACGGCTTCACCGTTGACGGCCAGGGGCGCAAGATGTCCAAGTCCATCGGCAACACCGTGTCGCCGCAGGACGTAATGAACAAGCTGGGCGCTGATATTCTGCGCCTGTGGGTGGCCTCTACCGATTACACCGGCGAAATGGCGGTCTCCGATGAGATCCTCAAGCGTGCCGCCGACAGCTATCGCCGCATCCGCAACACCGCCCGCTTCCTGCTGGCGAACCTTAACGGCTTCGATCCGGCAACGGACATGGTGAAGCCGGAAGAGATGGTGGTGCTGGACCGCTGGGCGGTCGGCTGTGCGCAGGCCGCGCAGGCGGATATTGTCAAAGCCTATGAGTCTTACGATTTCCACGAAGTGGTGCAGCGTCTGATGCGCTTCTGCTCGATCGAAATGGGCTCGTTCTACCTCGACATCATCAAGGACCGTCAGTACACCGCGAAGCCGGACAGCGTGGCCCGCCGCAGCTGTCAGACCGCGCTGTACCACATCGCCGAAGCGCTGGTGCGCTGGATGGCGCCGATCGTGTCCTTTACCGCCGATGAAATCTGGGGCTACCTGCCGGGTGAGCGCGAGCAGTACGTGTTCACCGGCGAATGGTACGACGGCCTGTTCGGCCTCGCGGACAGCGAGCCGATGAACGACGCCTTCTGGAGCGAGCTGCTGAAAGTGCGCGGCGAAGTGAACAAGGTGATCGAGCAGGCGCGCGCCGATAAGAAAGTCGGCGGTTCGCTGGAAGCGGCGGTAACCCTGTACGCGCAGCCGGAACTGGCGGCGAAGCTGACGGCGCTGGGCGACGAATTGCGATTTGTCCTGTTGACCTCCGGTGCCGCCGTTGCGGATTATGCCGCAGCAGACAGCGATGCTCAGCAGAGCGAGCTGCTGAAAGGCCTTAAGGTGGGCCTGCAGAAAGCCGCCGGTGAGAAGTGCCCGCGCTGCTGGCACTACACCACCGATATCGGCCAGGTGGCGGAACACGCAGATATCTGCGTCCGCTGTGTCAGCAACATCGCCGGCGACGGTGAAAAGCGTAAGTTTGCCTGATGAGCCAATCCTTATGTAAAAGCGGCCTGCGCTGGCTGTGGCTGGTGGTAGTGGTGCTGATTATCGATCTCGGCAGCAAGTACCTGATCCTCCAGAACTTTATGCTGGGTGATACGGTGCCGCTGTTTCCGTCGCTTAATCTGCACTACGCCCGCAACTACGGCGCGGCGTTTAGCTTCCTCGCCGACAGCGGCGGCTGGCAGCGCTGGTTTTTTGCCGGTATCGCCATCGGCATCTGCGTGATCCTCATGGCGCTGATGTACCGCGCTAAGGCGTCGCAGAAGCTGAACAACATCGCCTACGCGCTGATCATTGGCGGCGCGCTGGGCAACCTGTTTGACAGGCTGTGGCACGGCTTTGTGGTCGATATGATCGATTTCTACGTCGGCAACTGGCACTTTGCGACCTTCAACCTCGCCGATTCCGCCATCTGCGTGGGCGCGGCGCTGGTGGTGCTGGAAGGCTTTCTGCCGAAAGCCGCAGAGAAGAAACAGGCATAAAAACCGCCCGGCGGCGCTGCGCCGTCGGGCAAAAAAACGGGCTACATTGCATGTCTAAATCTGTACAAAGCAACAGCGCGGTGCTGGTGCACTTTTCGCTGAAGCTGGACGATGGTTCTACCGCCGAGTCTACCCGCAACAACGGTAAACCGGCGCTGTTTCGCCTCGGTGACACGTCGCTTTCCGAGGGGCTTGAGCAGCAGCTGCTTGGCCTGCAGGCGGGCGACAAAAAGGCCTTTGCGCTTGAGCCGGATGCGGCATTCGGCACCGTCAGCCCCGATCTGGTGCAGTACTTTTCGCGCCGCGAGTTTATGGATGCCGGCGAGCCGGAAGTCGGCGCGATCATGCTGTTTACCGCGATGGACGGCAGCGAAATGCCCGGCGTGATCCGCGAGATCAGCGGCGACTCGATCACCGTGGATTTTAACCATCCGCTGGCGGGGCAGACCGTTCACTTCGATATTGAAGTACTGGAAGTCGATCCGGTACTGGAGGCCTGAGATGCAGATCCTGTTGGCTAACCCGCGCGGCTTCTGCGCCGGTGTAGACCGCGCTATCAGCATTGTCGAAAACGCGCTGGAGCTGTTCGGCGCGCCGATTTACGTACGCCATGAAGTGGTTCACAACCGCTACGTGGTGGACGGCCTGCGCCAGCGCGGGGCTATCTTCATCGAGCAAATCAGCGAAGTGCCGGACGGCACGATCCTGATTTTCTCCGCCCACGGCGTCTCGCAGGCGGTGCGTAACGAGGCGAAAAGCCGCGACCTCACCGTGTTTGACGCCACCTGCCCGCTGGTCACCAAGGTGCATATGGAAGTGGCGCGCGCCAGCCGCCGCGGCGAAGAGTCGATTCTGATCGGCCACGCGGGACACCCGGAAGTGGAGGGCACCATGGGCCAGTACAGCAACCCGGAAGGGGGCATGTATCTGGTGGAGTCGCCTGAAGACGTCTGGACGCTGCAGGTGAAGAACGAGGCGAAGCTCTCCTTCATGACCCAGACCACGCTCTCCGTGGATGATACCTCTGACGTTATCGACGCCCTGCGCGCGCGCTTTCCGAAGATCGTCGGCCCGCGCAAGGACGACATCTGCTACGCCACTACCAACCGTCAGGAAGCCGTGCGCGAACTGGCGCAGCGCGCCGACGTGGTGCTGGTGGTCGGTTCGAAAAACTCCTCCAACTCAAACCGGCTGGCGGAGCTGGCCCAGCGCATGGGCAAGGCGGCGTTTCTGATCGATGACGCCACCGATATCCAGACCGAATGGGTCGAGCACGCCGCCTGCGTCGGCGTTGCCGCCGGCGCATCCGCGCCGGACATCCTGGTGCAGAACGTCGTTAAGCGCCTGCAGGCGCTGGGCGGCGGCGAAGCCGTACCGCTGGAAGGCCGCGAAGAGAATATTGTCTTTGAAGTGCCGAAAGAGCTGCGGCTTGATATCCGCGAAGTCGAGTAAACTCCCCCGATGCCGGCGCGTTACGCGACCGGCATTTTTTCATTCAGATAGTTAATCATTGCCCGCATTCGGGCCGGCATGTGCTTGTTGCGCGTCCAGAGCAGCCAGAGCTGGCCGGAATAGGTGCTGATAAACTCCCACTGCGGAAGAACCTGAACGATTTCCCCCTGCTGCAGAGCCTCCCGCGCCGTAAACAGCGGCAGACTGCCGATCCCCAGGTGACGCCTGATGGCGTCCAGCCGCACGCCGGTATGGTTTGCCGCATAGCGTCCCCGCGTCTGTACGGTTTCCGTTTTATCGCCGCTCGCGAATTTCCAGCGGGCGTCTGCGGGCGTTTCGCCCAAAGAAATACAGCTGTGGTGGCGCAGATCTTGCGGTTGTTCGGGAACGCCCGCGTCGCGCAGATACTCCCGCGTGGCGCAAATAATATGGCTTACCGGCATCAGCGCTCTTCCGTACAGGCCCGGGGAGGGGGCGTTGGTGATCCTCAGCGCCATATCGACGCCGTCATCAATCAGATCCATATAGCGGTCTTCCAGCCGCAGGCAGACGTCAATTTGCGGATAGCGGGTAAGAAACTCCGGCATCAGCGGATGGATCACAAATCGTCCCACGGCCTTCGGGACGCTGAGCGTCAGCCTGCCCTGAGCAATGCTTTGCAGACTGCTGCCGGTGTCCATCGCCTGTCTCGCCGCGTCGAGCATATCAAGGGCGTGCTCATAGACCGTCCTGCCCGTTTCGGTCAGCGCCAGCTTGCGGGTGGTGCGGTGCAGCAGCTTGCAGCCCATCTCTTGCTCCAGCCTCGAGACGCAGCGGCTGACGGCTGAGGGCGTCACGCCGCCGCTTCTCGCCACTGCCGAAAAGCTGCCCTGTTCAACAATGGCGGCAAAAGTCGCGAGATCGGGAAGCAGGGTGATATTCATTTGTGTATTCCAGGCACAGGTGCATTGTTTTCAGGCGTCATTATCGCTCTATGAATAATAAATATACTGTTCACCTACAGAGGAGAGCAATGATGACTGAAAGACTTTATTACGTGTGTGATGCAGTGGAGGGCCGGGCCAGAGTGATGGGCTGTCGCGAAGAGCCCGACGGACGCTATGCCGTTGAGCTGGACCGCACGCTCTTTCATCCCCAGGGCGGCGGACAGCCCGCGGATAGTGGCTGGCTGGCGGGCATGGTGGTTGAGAACGTGATTCAGCGCGATGACAGGATCCTGCATATTGTCGCGCAGCCGCCGGCGATGGAAGAGGTTGAACTGCATATTCATGCCGAAAGGCGCGATCTCAATTCCCGCTGGCATACGGCCGGACACCTGATTGGCTATGCCGGAGAGCTGTACGGATGGCGGCCCGTTAAGGCGCACCATTGGCCGGGCGAGGGAAGAGTCACCTTCAGGGCAGAGGGCTACAGTGCGGTGCCCGCTGCCCAAGCGTTGATAGAGAAAATCGAGGACTGGCAGGCGCGGGGGCTACAGCGGCATATCGAATTCGAGGATGACAAACGTAAAGTCCGCTTCGGCAACCTTGCTGCCTATTTATGCGGCGGGACGCATGTTAAAAGTCTGGCGGAGACGGGGCGCATTAATATTATCAGTATCAAATCTAAAAAAGGGGAACTGAGCATTCGGTACGCGCTGTCGTGATCCGCATGTGTGGCAAGAAAAGCCGCTGGTCACTCAGGTAGCGGGGCATTAGGATGGAGAGACTGGCTTTTTTATGGAGGAAGAATCATGCCGCTACCGTTCATTCTGGATACCGATCCCGGTATCGACGACGCCGCCGCGATTGCCGCTGCGCTGTTTGCCCCGGAGCTGGATCTTCAGCTTATCACTACCGTTGCGGGCAACGTCTCCGTGGATAAAACCACTCGCAACGCCCTGCAGCTCCTGCACTTCTGGCAGGCCGATGTACCGGTTGCCCGGGGCGCCAGCGCCCCGCTGCTGCGTCCGCCCCGCGATGCCGCCTATGTCCACGGCGAATCCGGCATGGAAGGCTATGACTTCGTTGAACATCAGCGCACTATCCTCGAAAAACCGGCCCTGCTCGCCATGCGCGACGCGCTGATGCAGGCCCCGGAGCCGATGACGCTGGTCGCTATCGGTCCGCTGACCAATATTGCTCTGCTGCTGATCCAGTATCCGGCCTGCAAGACAAAGATCCGTCGGCTGGTGATTATGGGCGGCTCCGCCGGGCGCGGTAACTTTACGCCCACCGGCGAGTTCAATATCGCCATCGATCCGGAAGCCGCGTCGAAGGTATTTCAGAGCGGGCTGGAGATCGTGATGTGCGGGCTGGACGTCACCAACAAAGCCGTTCTTGCCCCGGAATTTCTTGCCGCGCTGCCGACGCTCAACCGCACCGGCGCGATGCTGCACGCCCTGTTCAGCCACTACCGCAGCGGCAGTATGACCAGCGGCCTGCGCATGCACGATCTGTGCGCCATCGCCTGGCTGGTGCGCCCGCAGCTGTTTACCGTTAAGCCCTGCTTCGTGGCGGTTGAGACCCAGGGCCAGTGGACCGCAGGGACAACGGTGGTGGATATCGATGGCCGCTATGAGCAGCCCGCCAACGTGCAGGTAGCGCTGGACCTGGATGTTGAAGGGTTCCGCCGCTGGGTGGCGGAGGTGCTGGCCCTGGCGCCGTAGGACTATGCCTTTTACTGATATTGCCAGGGCTTTATCAGTAAATTCTAATTATGAATGCGTTAGAGTGGCGGCCCTCGTCGGGGCTGGTTACTCTGAGACCGATTAACACTGTATTAACGAAGAGAATAGATATGCAAGATGGACAGATCCGCGTTGCCATTGCCGGCGCGGGCGGACGTATGGGACGGCAGCTGATTCAGGCCGCAGCGGCGTTCGACGGCGTTGCGCTGGGCGCGGCGCTGGAGCGCGAAGGCTCTTCGCTGGTGGGCGCCGATGCCGGCGAGCTGGCGGGCATCGGCCACACCGGCGTGCAGGTGCAGAGTAGCCTCGAGGCGGTGAAGGACGATTTTGACGTCTTAATTGATTTTACCCGCCCGGAAGGCACCCTCAATCATCTGGCATTCTGCCGCCGGCACGGCAAAGGCATGGTGATCGGCACTACCGGCTTTGACGACGCGGGCAAGCAGGCGATCCGCGAAGCAGCAGAGCAGATTGCCATCGTGTTTGCCGCCAACTTCAGCGTCGGCGTCAGCGTCATGCTGCGGCTGCTGGAGAAAGCCGCCAAAGTGATGGGGGACTATACCGATATTGAGATTATTGAAGCCCACCACCGGCATAAAGTTGACGCCCCCTCCGGCACCGCGCTGGCGATGGGGGAGGCTATTGCCCACGCGCTGGATAAAGATCTCAGCGAGTGCGCGGTCTACAGCCGGGAAGGACACACCGGCGAACGCGTGCCTGGCACCATCGGTTTCGCTACCGTGCGCGCCGGGGATATTGTCGGCGAGCACACGGCGATGTTTGCCGATATCGGCGAGCGGATTGAGATTACCCATAAGGCCTCCAGCCGCATGACGTTTGCCAATGGCGCCGTAAGGTCGGCTCTATGGCTGAAAGAGAAATCAAGTGGCCTTTTTGATATGAAAGATGTGCTCGATTTACACAACTTATAAGATTTCACTGTTCGTGATGTGGTCGTGGCAGTCGTTATTGTATTGATTGCAAGGGGCAATATTTTATTGCCCTTAAATTTTACCTGTTTAAGGTTGTTTTTATATTCAAGCATCTGTTTTTAAGTGTTAAACCATTAAAATGTGTTGTTGATATGTAAAATTTGACCATCTGGTCCACTTTTTCCCGCCTTTTACTCATCCCAAACAGTTTTCCTGGTGCGCAAGCGTTTACCGGGGCCATTAAAAGCGATCTTTTTGCCGTATCTGGATGGCTAAACCACCCAGTGGCGCGAAATAACATAAAAAATGGCCGCTTTGCGTTGACTTTTAGCTGCCGGATCTCCAGAATGCCGCCGTTTGCCGAAAATTCGCGGGCAGCAAATTTGCATTGATTTGCATCATGAGAGTGAATTAATATGCAAATAAACCGAGTGAATATTCTCTGGAGGATGTTTTGATTAAGTCAGCGCTTTTGGTTCTGGAAGACGGAACCCAGTTTCACGGTCGGGCCATTGGGGCAACGGGCACGGCGGTTGGGGAAGTCGTTTTCAATACTTCAATGACCGGTTATCAAGAAATCCTCACTGATCCCTCCTATTCCCGCCAAATCGTTACCCTTACTTATCCCCATATCGGCAATGTCGGCACCAACGCCGCCGACGAAGAGTCTTCCCAGGTACACGCTCAGGGTCTGGTTATTCGCGACCTGCCGCTGATTGCCAGCAACTTCCGCTCTACCGAAGACCTCTCTTCTTATCTCAAGCGCCACAACATCGTGGCGATTGCCGATATTGATACCCGCAAGCTGACCCGCCTGCTGCGCGAGAAGGGCGCGCAGAACGGCTGCATCATCGCGGGCGACGTCCCGGATGCGGCGCTGGCGCTGGAAAAAGCGAAAGCGTTCCCGGGCCTCAACGGCATGGACCTGGCGAAAGAGGTCACCACCGGCGAGAACTACAGCTGGACCCAGGGCAGCTGGACCCTGGAAGGCGACCTGCCGGAAGCCAAAGCCGAGGGTGACCTGCCGTTCCACGTGGTGGCCTACGATTTCGGCGCCAAGCGCAACATCCTGCGCATGCTGGTGGACCGCGGCTGCCGCCTGACGGTGGTACCGGCGCAGACCTCCGCTGAAGAGGTGCTGAAGATGAACCCGGACGGCATCTTCCTCTCTAACGGCCCCGGCGACCCGGCGCCGTGCGACTACGCCATCGCGGCCATCGAAAAATTCCTTACTACCGACATTCCGGTATTCGGCATCTGCCTCGGCCACCAGCTGCTGGCCCTGGCGAGCGGCGCGAAGACCGTCAAGATGAAGTTCGGCCACCACGGCGGCAACCATCCGGTGAAAGACCTCGACCGCGACGTGGTGATGATCACCGCCCAGAACCACGGCTTTGCGGTGGATGAGGCGACGCTGCCTGCCAACCTGCGCGTGACCCACAAATCGCTGTTCGACGGCACCCTGCAGGGCATTCACCGCACCGACAAGCCGGCCTTCAGCTTCCAGGGACACCCGGAGGCGAGCCCCGGCCCGCACGATGCCGCGCCGCTGTTTGACCACTTTATCGAACTCATTGAGCAGTACCGTAAGACCGCTAAATAATCAGGAGCCTGAAGAACCATGCCAAAACGTACTGATATAAAAAGCATCCTGATCCTCGGCGCTGGCCCGATCGTTATCGGCCAGGCCTGCGAATTTGACTACTCCGGCGCCCAGGCGTGTAAAGCCCTGCGCGAAGAGGGCTACCGCGTCATTCTGGTGAACTCCAACCCGGCCACCATCATGACCGACCCGGAGATGGCCGACGCCACCTATATCGAGCCGATCCACTGGGAAGTGGTGCGCAAAATTATTGAAAAAGAGCGCCCGGATGCGGTGCTGCCGACCATGGGCGGCCAGACGGCGCTGAACTGCGCGCTGGAGCTGGAGCGTCAGGGGGTGCTGGAAGAGTTCGGCGTGACCATGATTGGCGCTACCGCCGATGCGATTGATAAAGCCGAAGACCGCCGCCGCTTCGACGTGGCGATGAAGAAAATCGGCCTCGACACCGCCCGCTCCGGCATCGCGCACACCATGGAAGAGGCGCTGGCGGTGGCCGCCGATGTCGGTTTCCCGTGCATTATCCGCCCCTCCTTTACCATGGGCGGCACCGGCGGCGGCATCGCCTACAACCGCGAAGAGTTTGAAGAGATTTGCGAGCGCGGCCTGGATCTCTCCCCGACCAACGAGCTGCTGATCGACGAGTCGCTGATCGGCTGGAAAGAGTACGAGATGGAAGTGGTTCGCGATAAGAACGACAACTGCATCATCGTCTGCTCGATCGAAAACTTCGACGCCATGGGCATCCACACCGGCGACTCCATCACCGTGGCGCCGGCCCAGACGCTGACCGACAAAGAGTACCAGATCATGCGTAACGCCTCGATGGCGGTACTGCGTGAGATCGGCGTCGAAACCGGCGGCTCCAACGTGCAGTTTGCGGTTAACCCGAAGAATGGCCGCCTGATCGTTATCGAGATGAACCCGCGCGTGTCGCGCTCGTCCGCGCTGGCCTCGAAAGCCACCGGCTTCCCGATTGCGAAAGTGGCCGCTAAGCTGGCGGTGGGCTATACCCTCGACGAGCTGATGAACGACATCACCGGCGGCCGCACCCCGGCCTCCTTCGAACCGTCCATCGACTATGTCGTCACCAAGATCCCGCGCTTTAACTTCGAGAAGTTCGCCGGGGCCAACGACCGCCTGACCACCCAGATGAAGTCCGTCGGCGAAGTGATGGCCATCGGCCGCACCCAGCAGGAGTCGCTGCAGAAAGCGCTGCGCGGCCTGGAAGTGGGCGCCACCGGTTTTGACCCGAAAGTCAGCCTCGACGATCCGGAAGCGCTGACCAAAATCCGCCGCGAGCTGAAGGACGCGGGCGCTGAGCGCATCTGGTACATCGCCGACGCCTTCCGCGCCGGCCTGTCGGTGGACGGCGTGTTCAACCTGACCAACATCGACCGCTGGTTCCTGGTGCAGATTGAAGAGCTGGTGCGCCTGGAAGAGAAAGTGGCGGAGCTGGGCATCAACGGCTTGGACGCTGATTTCCTGCGCGTGCTCAAGCGCAAAGGCTTTGCCGACGCCCGCCTGGCGAAGCTCGCCGGCGTGCGCGAAGCGGAAATCCGCAAACTGCGCAATCAGTACGGCCTGCACCCGGTCTACAAACGCGTGGATACCTGCGCCGCGGAGTTCGCCACCGATACCGCCTACATGTACTCCACCTATGAAGACGAATGCGAAGCCAACCCGTCCGTAGACCGCGACAAGATCATGGTCCTCGGCGGCGGGCCGAACCGTATCGGTCAGGGGATTGAGTTTGACTACTGCTGCGTCCACGCCTCGCTGGCGCTGCGCGAAGACGGCTACGAGACCATCATGGTCAACTGTAACCCGGAAACCGTCTCCACCGACTACGACACCTCCGACCGCCTCTACTTCGAGCCGGTTACCCTGGAAGACGTGCTGGAGATCGTGCGCATCGAGAAGCCGAAGGGCGTGATTGTCCAGTACGGCGGCCAGACGCCGCTGAAGCTGGCCCGCGACCTTGAAGCTGCAGGCGTGCCGGTTATCGGCACCAGCCCGGACGCCATCGACCGCGCCGAAGACCGCGAGCGCTTCCAGCAGGCGGTAGACCGCCTCAAGCTCAAGCAGCCGGCCAACGCCACCGTTACCGCCATTGAACAGGCGGTAGAGAAAGCGAAAGAGATTGGCTATCCGCTGGTGGTGCGCCCCTCCTACGTGCTGGGCGGCCGCGCAATGGAGATCGTTTATGACGAGGCCGACCTGCGTCGCTACTTCCAGACCGCGGTCAGCGTTTCCAACGACGCGCCGGTGCTGCTGGACCGCTTCCTCGACGATGCGGTTGAAGTGGACGTTGACGCTATCTGCGACGGTGAAGCCGTGGTCATCGGCGGCATCATGGAGCATATCGAACAGGCCGGCGTCCACTCCGGCGACTCCGCCTGCTCGCTGCCGGCCTATACCCTCAGCCAGGAGATCCAGGACGTGATGCGCCAGCAGGTGCAGAAGCTGGCCTTCGAGCTGCAGGTGCGCGGCCTGATGAACGTCCAGTTCGCGGTGAAGAATAACGAAGTCTATCTGATTGAAGTTAACCCGCGTGCGGCGCGCACCGTGCCGTTCGTCTCGAAAGCCACCGGCGTTGCGCTGGCGAAAGTGGCGGCCCGCGTGATGGTCGGCCAGACGCTGGCCCAGCAGGGCGTCACTAAAGAGGTAATCCCGCCGTACTACTCGGTGAAAGAGGTGGTGCTGCCGTTCAACAAGTTCCCGGGCGTTGACCCGCTGCTGGGGCCGGAAATGCGCTCCACCGGGGAAGTGATGGGCGTCGGCCGCACCTTCGCAGAGGCGTTTGCCAAGGCGCAGCTCGGCAGCAGCTCGACCATGAAGAAATCGGGCCGCGCGCTGCTGTCGGTGCGCGAAGGCGATAAAGAGCGGGTGGTGGATCTGGCGGCGAAGCTGCTCAAGCAGGGCTTCGAGCTGGATGCGACCCACGGCACGGCGGTGGTGCTGGGCGAAGCGGGCATCAACCCGCGCCTGGTGAACAAGGTGCATGAAGGCCGTCCGCACATTCAGGACCGCATCAAGAATGGCGAGTATACCTACATCATCAACACCACCGCAGGCCGCCAGGCGATTGAGGACTCCCGCGTCATTCGCCGCAGCGCCCTGCAGTACAAGGTGCACTATGACACCACCCTGAACGGCGGCTTCGCCACCGCGATGGCCCTGAACGCAGACGCTACCGAGCAGGTGACGTCGGTGCAGGAGATGCACGCCCGCATCGCGAAGTAATCCGGTGGGCCCGGCAACGCGCGTTGCCGGGTCTCATTCCCCGCGCGTTATCTTCAGAGTCTTCTGGTTTTTCTCTTCTCCTCAGTCAGTTAGCCTAAAGTTATTAAGCAAGAACTACTTTCTACTAACGATCAGGGAGAACATCATGCGTCATCGCCTGCTGACCACCGCTATTTTTGCCGCCGCTGCGCTGTTTACCGTAGTTGGCTGTTCCTCAAACCAGGCCGTGAAAACCACCGACGGCAAGACCATCGTCACCGACGGTAAGCCGCAGGTTGATGAGGACACCGGGCTGGTTTCCTATGAAAACGCCGAGACCGGTAAAACCGAGCAGGTTAACCGCGATCAGGTGAAATCGATGAGCGAACTGGATAACTAATTCAGATTTCTCAACGTTCCACGCCAGTAATATTCACTGTTAGCCTGGGTCGGTTACGACTAGACTTACCTGTCGAAACAGATAAGTCACAACAGGCTAACAGATGATTTTAATTATTTATTCGCATCCTTATCCGCAGCATTCGCATGCGAATAAACGGATGATTGACCAGGCAAGGGAAATTGACGGCGTAGAAGTCCGTTCCCTCTATCACCTCTATCCCGATTTCAATATTGATATTGCCGCCGAACAGGAGGCGCTCTCCCGCGCCGACCTGATCGTCTGGCAGCACCCGATGCAGTGGTACAGCGTACCGCCGCTGCTCAAGCTGTGGATCGATAAAGTTCTCTCCCACGGCTGGGCCTACGGTCACGGCGGCACAGCCCTGAACGGTAAAAGCCTGCTGTGGGCGGTGACTACCGGCGGCGGCGATAAGCACTTCGCCATCGGCGACTTCCCGGGCTTCGATATCTTAGGCCAACCGCTGCAGGCAACCGCGCTTTACTGCGGCCTGAAGTGGCTGCCGCCCTTCGCCATGCACAGCACTTTCATCTGCGACGACGAAACGCTGACCGCACAGGCGCGTCGCTATAAACAACGACTAGTGGAATGGCAGGAGGCGCACCGTGGATAGCCATGCGTTAATACAGGCGCTGATTTACCTGGGGTCCGCCGCCCTGATTGTGCCCATCGCTATGCGTCTGGGGCTGGGCTCGGTGCTCGGCTACCTGATTGCCGGCTGCGCCATCGGCCCCTGGGGGCTGCGGCTGGTGGCCGACGCCGAGTCTATTCTTCACTTTGCCGAAATCGGCGTGGTGCTGATGCTGTTCGTTATCGGGCTTGAGCTGGATCCCCAGCGCCTGTGGAAGCTGCGGGCCTCGGTATTCGGCGGCGGCACCGTGCAGATGGTTCTCTGCGGCGCGGCGCTGGGCGGTTTCTGCATTCTGCTCGGCCTCAACTGGAAGGTGGCGGCGCTGATCGGCCTGACGCTGGCGCTCTCCTCGACGGCGATCACCATGCAGGCGATGAATGAGCGTAACCTGACGGTATCCCAGCTGGGCCGCACTACGTTTGCCGTGCTGCTGTTTCAGGATATCGCGGCCATTCCGCTGGTGGCGATGATCCCGCTGCTGGCGGCGAGCGGCGGGTCGACGACTCTGGCCGCGTTTGCGCTGTCGGCGGCAAAAGTCGTTGCCGCGCTGGCGCTGGTGGTACTCCTCGGGCGCTACGTTACTCGGCCGGTGCTGCGCTTCGTCGCCCGTTCGGGCCTGCGGGAAGTGTTCAGCGCCGTGGCGCTATTCCTGATCTTCGGCTTTGGCCTGCTGCTGGAGGGCGTTGGCCTGTCGATGGCGATGGGGGCGTTTCTGGCGGGGGTACTGCTGGCAAGCTCCGAGTACCGCCACGCGCTGGAGAGCGATATTGAACCCTTCAAGGGGCTGCTGCTGGGACTGTTCTTTATCGGCGTCGGCATGTCTATCGACTTCGGCACCCTGATGTCCCATCCGCTGCGCATCCTGCTGCTGCTGGTCGGTTTTCTGGTGATTAAGTTTGTCATGCTGTGGCTTATCGCCTGCCCGCTCGGCGTGCCGAAGGCCCAGCGCACCCTGTTCGCTACGCTGCTGGGGCAGGGCAGTGAATTTGCTTTCGTGGTGTTTGGTGCAGCGCAGATGGCGAACGTTATCGACGCCGAATGGGGCAAAGCCCTGACGCTGACGGTGGCGCTGTCGATGGCGGCAACGCCCATTCTGCTGGTCGTCCTCTCCCGGCTGGAGAGATCCTCCGCGGGCCAGGAGCGGGAGGCCGATGAAATTGATGAAGAGCAGCCGCGGGTGATCGTTGCCGGCTTCGGCCGCTACGGTCAGATAGCCGGGCGTCTGCTGCTGGCCAACGGCGTGAAAATGGTCATCCTCGATCACGATCCGGATCACGTCGATACGCTACGCAAGTTTGATATGAAGGTGTTTTACGGCGATGCGACCCGCGCCGGCCTGCTGGAGTCCGCCGGGGCGGAGAAAGCAGAGGTGCTGATAAACGCCATCGACGATCCGAAGGTTAACCTTGAGCTGAGTGAGCTGGCCAGAAGCCAGTTCCCGCATCTGCAGATCATCGCCCGCGCCCGCGACGTCGAGCACTATATTCACCTACGCCAGGCCGGCGTCACCTATGCCGAGCGTGAAACCTTTGAAGGGGCGCTGAAGTCCGGGCGGATGGCGCTGGAGTCCCTTGGGCTTGGCCCCTATGAGGCTCGCGAACGGGCCGATCAGTTCCGCCACTTCAACGTCAGGATGGTTGAGGAGATGGTGGAAGCCGCTGAAAATGATGAGGCCTCCTTCGCGGCGGCGATCAAGCGCACCGGCGCGATGCTGACCGATATCATTAATGAAGATCGTGACCGGATGTCGCTCATTCAGCAGCACGGCTGGCAGGGGACCGAAGAGGGAAATCACAGCGGAAACGTTGCCGAGGAGCCGGAAGCTAAACCTTCGGTATAACGCGGACTTAGCGCCTGCGTGAAAAATATTCTTCTTTTTTGCACTACGCGCGGTTGACGAGCGATTATCCTTTCCGTATATACACGTCATCATTCAGGCCGCCGCTATGCTGGCGGCCTTTGTTCACTCCCCAGCCACTTACCTTGAGTAAGCCCCTGGGGCTCACTCCGCTGCTGTGCGTAAACGTGTCGGCAGCTTTTTGTATCCGGGATATTTTAATGATCAGTCTGATTGCGGCATTAGCGGTAGATCGCGTGATTGGTATGGAAAACGCCATGCCCTGGGATCTGCCGGCCGATCTCGCCTGGTTTAAGCGTAATACCTTAAACAAGCCGGTCATCATGGGCCGTCTGACCTGGGAATCCATCGGCCGCCCGCTGCCGGGCCGAAAAAACATCGTTATCAGCCGCCAGCCGGGCAGCGACGATCGCGTGCAGTGGGTCAGTTCGGTGGATGAGGCGATTGCCGCCTGCGGCGACGCGCAGGAGATTATGGTGATTGGCGGCGGGCGCGTTTATGAACAGTTCCTGCCGAAAGCGCAGCGCCTGTACCTGACGCACATTGATGCGGAAGTCGAAGGCGATACACACTTTCCGGATTACGATCCCGATGAGTGGGATTCCACGTTCAGCGAGTTTCACGACGCCGATGCGCAGAACTCCCACAGCTACTGCTTTGAGGTGCTGGAGCGGCGCTAAACTGTTTCTGCATTAGCGCAGCCCTTTTGCCGGGCGGCGCTGCGCTTGCACCGGCCTACAAACTACGGCAGCGTTAAGACGCTGCCGCTTCCTCTTCTTCGCCCAAATCCAGCCGGCGGTTAGACGGCTGCACGAAGTAGCGCTTATCTTCCCAGCGCAGGCAGGTGAGGTTGCCGCCCCAGCAGCAGCCGGTATCCAGGCCGTAAATCCCTTCCGGGGTACCTTTTCCTTCCAGCGACGCCCAGTGGCCAAAGGCAATGCTGTACTCCTGCGATACCGGGCCGGGAATGGCAAACCACGGCTTCAGCGGCGAAGGCGCATTTTCCGGGGCCTCTTTGCTGTACATGTCCAGCTGGCCATTGGGGAAGCAGTAGCGCATGCGGGTGAAGGCGTTGGAGATAAAGCGCAGCCGGGCGAGGCCGGAGAGCGCTTCCGACCAGTGGTTCGGCAGATCGCCGTACATCGCATCGAGAAAGAACGGGTAGGAGTCGCTGCACAGCACCGCCTCCACGTCGCGGGCGCAGCGCTCGGCCGTCGCCAGGTCCCACTGCGGCGTAATGCCGGCGTGGGCCATCACCAGCTTTTTCTCTCTGTCGACCTGCAGCAGCGGCTGGCGGCGAAGCCAGTTGATAAGCTCGTCGGCATCCGGGGCTTCCAGCAGCGGCGTGAGCCTGTCCTTCGGCTTATTGCGGCTGATGCCGGCGAATACCGCCAGCAGATGGAGATCGTGATTGCCGAGCACAATGCGCGCGCTGTCGCCGAGGGATTTTACGTAGCGCAGAACCTCCAGCGACGCCGGACCTCTTGCCACCAGATCGCCGGTCAGCCACAGGCTATCTTCGCGCGGGTTAAACTGCACCTGCTCAAGTAGGGCAATGAGCTCATCGTAGCAGCCGTGAATATCGCCGATTAAGTATGTAGACATGGGATCAGTGTATGAGCGCCGGCACGGCCAGGCGGAAAACGGGAATATCGATGCTGAACGGATTGCCGTTAGCATCGACCATATCATAATGCCCCTGCATGGTGCCCAGAGGCGTTTCCAGCACGGCGCCGCTGGTGTACTGGTACTCGTTGCCGGGCTCGATATGCGGCTGAACGCCAACGACACCTTCGCCCTGCACCTCGGTTTCGCGGCCGTTGCCGTTAGTGATCAGCCAGTAGCGGCCGAGTAGCTGAACAGATTCCCGCCCCAGGTTGCGGATCGTGACGGTATACGCAAAGACGTAACGCTCTTCATCCGGCGCCGACTGCGCCTCAATATAGACGCTCTGCACCTGAACGCACACGCGGGGCGAATTGATCATGTTCTAGCTCTCCTTCAGGGAAGCATTGTCTGACACCCAGTTTGCCAGCTGGCAGTACTGCGCAACGGAGATATTTTCCGCCCGCAGGGTCGGGTCAACGCCAAGACTTTCCAGTACCTCAACGCTAAACAGATTGCCCAGGCTGTTGCGGATGGTCTTGCGGCGCTGGTTAAATGCTTCGGTGGTAATACGGCTCAGCACGCGAACCTCTTTAACCGGATGCGGCAGGGTCGCGTGAGGCACCAGGCGCACCACGGCGGAATCTACCTTGGGCGGCGGCGTAAAGGCCGATGGCGGCACTTCAAGTACCGGGATCACCTGGCAGTAATACTGCGCCATGACGCTTAACCGACCATACGCTTTACTGTTCGGTCCTGCAACCAGGCGGTTTACCACCTCTTTTTGCAGCATAAAGTGCATATCGGCAATGGCGTCAGTATAGCTGAACAGATGGAACATCAGCGGCGTCGAAATATTGTAGGGCAGGTTGCCAAAGACGCGCAGCGGCTGGCCAATCTCTTTGGACAGCTCGCCGAAGTTCATGGTCATCGCATCCTGCTGATAGATGGTCAGCTTGGGGCCGAGGAACGGATGCGTCTTCAGGCGTGCGGCCAGATCGCGGTCCAGTTCGATGACGGTCAGCTTATCAAGGCGTTCACCCACCGGCTCGGTCAGGGCGGCAAGGCCCGGCCCGATTTCAACCATCGCCTGGCCCTTTTGCGGGTTGATGGCGGAGACGATGCTGTCGATCACGAACCGATCGTTGAGAAAGTTTTGCCCGAAGCGTTTACGGGCGAGGTGGCCCTGATGGACTCGATTATTCATTGAGAGTTAACAATCATTTTGATGGCGAGATTAAGCGCCGTAATAAAACTGCCGACGTTCGCTTCGCCGCGGCCCGCCAGCTCAAGGGCAGTGCCGTGGTCCACGGACGTGCGGATAAAGGGCAGACCAAGCGTAATATTTACCGCGCGGCCAAAGCCCTGGTATTTTAGCACGGGCAGGCCCTGATCGTGGTACATCGCGAGCACTGCGTCGGCGCAGTCGAGATATTTGGGCTGAAACAGCGTATCGGCGGGCAGCGGACCCGTCAGGTTCATGCCCTGCGCGCGCATCTCCTCCAGTACCGGAATGATCGTTTCTATCTCTTCCATGCCCATATGGCCGCCTTCCCCGGCGTGGGGATTGAGGCCGCAGACCAGTACGCGGGGATCGGCGATGCCAAATTTACTGCGCAGATCGTGGTGCAGAATGGCGATGATTTCGCGCAGCAGATCCGGCGTAATCGCCTCGCTGACGGTTTTCAGCGGCAGATGCGTGGTCGCCAGCGCCACCCGCAGCTCCTCCGTTGCCAGCATCATCACCACCTTCGCCGCGCCGGCGCGCTGTTCAAAAAACTCGGTGTGGCCGGTAAACGGGATACCCGCGTCGTTGATAATGCTCTTCTGCACCGGGCCGGTGATCAGCGCGGCGAACTCGCCGCTGCTCGCACCATCGCACGCCCGGGCCAGCGTCTCAACGACATAGGGGCCGTTGGCAACGTTAAGTCTGCCGGGTTCAACTAGCGCGCCGAGGGCTATCGGCAGCAGCGTCAGGGTCCCTGCGCGCTGAGGCTGCGGGGGCTTGCTGGGATCGTAGGGCAGGAGGCTTAATGGTAAACCGAGCATGGCTGCCCGGTTTTTCAGAAGTGATCCATCAGCGCAGACCACCAGTTCGGCGGGCCAGTCCTGCTGCGCAAGCTGGACCGCCAGATCGGGGCCAATCCCGGCGGGTTCGCCGGGCGTGATGACCACGCGAAATTGTCGCGTCATTAGTTGCTCAGGATTTTAACGTAGGCGCTGGCGCGCTGTTCCTGCATCCAGGTACCGGCTTCTTCCGCAAATTTACGGTTCATCAGCATCCGATAGGCGCGGTCTTTCTGCGCGGCATCGGTGCGGTCAACCTTGCGGGTATCCAGCAGCTGGATCAGGTGCCAGCCGAAAGAGGAGTGGACCGGGCCGCTCATCTGGCCTTTGCTGAGTTTCAGCAGCGCATCGCGGAACGCGGGGTCATACATATCCGGCGTACCCCAGCCCAGATCGCCGCCCTGGTTTGCAGAGCCAGGATCCTGGGACAGCTCTTTCGCCGCCTTGTCAAAGGTGGTTCTGCCGCTCTTAATGTCGGCTGCCACTTCTTCCAGTTTGGCACGGGCCTGATCGTCGGTCATGATCGGCGACGGCTTGAGCAGGATGTGGCGGGCGTGGACTTCGGTCACCGAGATGTTCTGGGTCTGGCCGCGCAGGTCGTTAACCTTCAGAATGTGGAAACCGACGCCGGAACGAATCGGACCAATGATATCGCCTTTTTTCGCAGTGCTCAGGGCCTGGGCGAAAATGGACGGCAGTTCCTGGATGCGGCCCCAGCCCATCTGCCCGCCTTTCAGCGCCTGCGGATCGGCAGAGTAGGTGATCGCCAGCTTGCCGAAGTCGGTGCCTTTGCGCGCCTGATCGATGATTGAGCGCGCCATGTTTTCCTGCTCACTTACCTGATCGGCGGTCGGGTTTTCCGGCAGCGGCAGCAGAATGTGGCTCAGGTTCAGCTCGGTGCTGGCGTCGTTCTGATTGCCAATCTGCTGCGCCAGAGCGTCCACTTCCTGCGGCAGAACGGTGATGCGGCGACGCACTTCGTTGTTACGCACCTCGGAGATGATCATCTCCTTGCGGATCTGCTTACGATAGGTGCTGTAGTTCAGCCCGTCGTAGGCCAGGCGGCTGCGCATCTGATCGAGGGTCATGTTGTTTTGCTGCGCGATATTGGCGATAGCCTGGTCGAGCTGCTCATCAGAGACCGTCACGCCCATCTTCTGCCCCATCTGCAGAACAATCTGATCCATGATCAGACGTTCGAGGATCTGGTGACGCAGCGTGGCGTCATCCGGCAGCTGCTGGCCGGACTGGCCGGCACTTCCCTTAACGGACTGCATCATTCCATCGACGTCGCTTTCAAGGACTACGCCATTGTTAACCACAGCGGCAACCTTATCGACAACCTGCGGTGCGGCATAGCTGATATTCGCCACCATGGCGATACCGAGAAGCAGCGTTTTCCAGTTCTTCATACTCTTTCCATTTCAATTAACTAACCGCAGTGCGGTTTACGTTGTATCTCTTAGCCATTACAAAGCGCTTTGGTAAGGCAGTATGTTCGAGCGCAGCATTTTCTGCGTGCCGAGACCGTAGTTGGAGCTCAGGCCGCGTAGCTCGATGTTGAAGCCAATCTTGTTGTCGAACTTCGATTGCTGTTTGTTGTAGTCCCAGTCGTTGATCTTACGCTCATAGCCGATGCTGATGGCGTAGCAGCAGGAGTTATACTGCAGGCCGAGCATCTGGTTGGCCGTTTTGCTCATCTTGGTATCGTAGTAGTAAGCGCCCACCACGGACCAGCGATCGGCGATCGGCCAGCTGGCGGTCATGCCCATCTGGGAGATACCGTCCCGGTAGTTTTGCGCCGTTGAGTACGACGTCAGCGTCGTTTTGATATATTGCGAGCTGGCGTAGCGGTACTTCAGCTGAACAATTCGGTCGTCATCACGGCGGTACTCAATGGCGCCGTTGCCGGTAGTGAAGTCGTCGAGGCGGGTATCGTACTGCATACCGCCGCGCAGTCCCCAGTAATCGGTCATGCGCCAGTAGGTATCGCCGGCCCAGACGATGGAGCCCGTGTCGTCGTCGTTTTCCCAGTTGAAATTGTCATCGCCGGTACGCGATTTTTTAAAGAAGTAGATTTGACCAATGGATGCGTTAAAACGTTCAACCGCATTATCATCATAAACGCGGGTCGTCAGACCGGTGGTGACTTGGTTGGCGGAGGCGATACGGTCCAGGCCGCTGTAGGAGCGGTCGCGGAACAGGCCTGTGTAGTCCGCCTGCAGCAGGGAGGAGTCGTACTCCATGATCTTGCCCTGGTCTTTATAGGGCACGTACAGGTACTGAACGCGCGGCTCCAGCGTCTGGGTGTAGCCGGCAGACCAGTCCATATCGCGTTCAAAGACCATCTTGCCATCAATTTTAAACTGCGGCAGGGTGCGGTTGACCGAGTCTTTCAGATTGGTGCCGTAAGTATTGTTATACCAGTTGACGTGCTTCTGATCGTAGTGGGTCGACATCAGCTTGGCTTCGGTATTAATACTGCCCCAGCGGTTGGAGAGCGGCAGGTTGATGCTCGGCTCAAAGTGTACGCGGGTCGCCTCCGGCATATCGGAGTCGGTATTTTCGAACTTCACGGCCTGCATATAGAGGCGTGTGTCGAACGGACCTACGTCGTTTTGATAGAAGTTCACGTCGAGCTGCGGCATGGCGTAGTAAGAGCTGTTCTTACCGTCATCCAGCACCTGGAATTTTCTGGTGGAGAGCGTGGCATCGAAGTTATCAACGAAGTAGCCGGCGCTGAACTTCTGGGTGGCATAGCCGTCGGTGCTGTTGCCGTACTTCGAGTTAAAGTCGTCGAAGTAGTCTTTATCACTGACCTTGGTGTAGTCCGCATTCAGGCGCCACACCTGATCGATAACCCCTGAGTGGTTCCAGTAGGTCATCCAGCGGTGGCCGCTGTCGTCGCTGTGCTGGCTATCGGACGGCATATAGTCCAATTCGGCCACGCCCGCGCCGGCATGGGTCAGATAGCGGAACTCGTTTTCCCACATGATGTTGCCACGCTTAGACATGTAGTGCGGCGTGATGGTGGCATCGAAGTTGGGGGCGATGTTCCAGTAGTACGGCAGGCTGAACGAGAAGCCGTCGTCGGAGCCGAATCCCGCGTTGGGGATCAGGAAGCCGGAGCGGCGCTTGTTGCCGATCGGCAGCTGCAGATACGGGCTGTAGAACACCGGTACGGCGCCGAGCTTGAAGCGGGCGTTCCAGATCTCCGCGACCTCTTCCTGACGGTCCTGAATGACTTCGCTACCCACCACGCTCCAGGTATTAGAGCCCGGCAGGCAGGAGGTGAACATGCCGTTATCGAGGATGGTATAGCGGTTGTCGCCGCGCTGCTTCATAACGTCGGCGGTGCCGCGGCCCTGGCGATCTACCATCTGATAGTCGCCACTCCAGACGTTGGTGTCTTTGGTGTTGAGATTCGACCAGGCTTTCGGCCCACGCAGGATCACCTGATCGTCATCATAGTGTACGTTGCCAAGCGCATCGACGGTTCGCACCGGGTCGCTCTGACCCGGCGGCTGCTTCTGATGCAGCTGAACTTCGTCGGCCTTCAGACGGCTGTTACCCTGCTCGATATCCACGTTGCCGGTGAAGACGGCATTGTCGGGGTAATCGCCCTTGGCGTTATCGGCGTTAATGGTCACAGGCAGGCTATTGGCGTCACCCTCTACCTGAGGACGGGTATAGCTAGGTACCCCCAGCATACACTGCGATGCGAGGTCGGCCGCAGCGCCAGCCTGACTGTAAAGGGCACTGGCGATCATGGTGGCCAGGAGGGTGGGAATACGTTTTTTCATACGTTGTATTTATTGTTCCGTCATCTGTGGCTTCGCGGCATGCAAACGGTCAGAGACTAACGCACTCATCGTTAACGCGCCAGTGTTTATAAGGTCGTTTTAAATTTGTGGCGTTAGGTACTGTGTCGAATGGCGAGTATGATAAAGCAAATTATAGTGTATGTCCTGCTATGACCAACAGGTCATAGTTTAAAAACTCGCCTTTATTCAAGGCGCAATATGATGCCTGCGGCATGTGGATTTGAGCGATTGGGGAGTCTATGCAGTATTGGGGTAAAGTGATTGGCGTGGCGGTAGCATTAATGATGGGCAGCGGCTTCTGGGGCGCGCTGCTTGGGCTTATCGTCGGCCATATGTTTGATACGGCGCGGATGCGCAAGCTCAATTTTTCGGCGGGGCAGCAGGAGCGGCAGGCGCTGTTTTTTGCCACCACCTTTGAAGTCATGGGTCACCTGACTAAATCGAAAGGTCGGGTGACGGAAGCCGATATTCAGGTGGCCAACGTGCTGATGGACCGCATGAACCTCCACGGCGACTCCCGCACCGCGGCGCAGCAGGCGTTTCGCGTTGGCAAGGCCGATAATTATCCCCTGCGTGAGAAGATGCGCCAGCTGCGCAGCGTCTGCTTTGGCCGCTTCGATTTGATTAGGATGTTTCTGGAAATTCAGCTGCAGGCGGCGTTTGCCGACGGCGAACTCCACCCTAACGAGCGCGAAGTGCTGTACGTGATTGGCGACGAGCTCGGCATCTCCCGCGCCCAGTTCGATCAGTTTATGCGCATGATGCAGGGGGGCGCGCAGTTCGGCGGCGGCTACCAGCAGTACTCCGGCACTGGCGGCGGCTACCAGCAGCAGGCGCAGCGCGGTCCGACGCTGGAAGATGCCTGCAACGTGCTCGGCGTGAAGCCCACCGACGACGCCACCACCATCAAGCGCGCCTACCGCAAGCTGATGGGCGAGCACCATCCTGATAAGCTGGTGGCGAAAGGTCTGCCGCCGGAGATGATGGAGATGGCGAAGCAGAAGGCGCAGGAGATCCAGAGCGCCTATGAGCTGATAAAAGAGCAGAAAGGCTTTAAATAAAAGCAAAAACCTCTCGTCCGGGAGGTTTTTTGTGGTTTGCTCCCCTCTCCCGTGGGCTGTCTCTTATACACAAATCTTTAGTTCAAACGGATAAGCCAGCCCAACGCTTATCCAGGCTGAGGGTTTTAAATTCCGGCTAAAAATCGCCTCAGATTCTGACGTCTGGCCGGGGCAGCCCGCAGGGATGCGGGCTGCGGGCGCGACTTACAGGGATGTTGCATCGCGCCCGTACCCGAAAGCCAGACGTCAGAATCTGAGGTTCCGCGCAGCGGCGATTTTTCTTGCCGGGAGCCGGGATTGTCAAGGGAGCGGCGGCGAGCTCCCTTGACACGTTCACCGCAGAAAGCCTGACAGAGATGCGGAGTTCTTATAGTGAACGGAATTATTCCACCATTCATAACATATTGTTTTTTATGAATACTCACGCTATCTCTCAATAAAAAGTGTGACTAAGAGACAGCCGTAGGAGAGGGAGAAAACCAGCTAAAAGTCCACCGGCGCCCGGAAGGTCATGCTGTTGCCAAACGCCGGATGGGTAATAGTCAGCGTCTGCGCGTGCAGCAGCAGCCTCGGCGCCATCGCCAGCGCCTCCGGCGTAGCGTAGAAGCGGTCGCCGAGGATCGGATGCCCCAGCACCAGCATATGCACCCGCAGCTGGTGCGAGCGGCCGGTGATCGGCTTTAGCAGCACCCGCGCCGTGTTGTCGGGCGCATACTCCAGCACCTCATACTCCGTCTGCGCCGGTTTGCCGGTCTCAAAGCAGACCTTCTGCTTCGGCCGGTTCGGCCAGTCGCAGATCAGCGGCAGATCCACCAGCCCCTTCTCCTGCGCCGGATGGCCCCAGACCCGCGCCAGATACTGCTTCTTCGGCTCGCGTTCGCGAAACTGGCGCTTGAGCTCCCGCTCCGCCGCCTTGGTCAGCGCCACCGCGATCACGCCGCTGGTGGCCATATCGAGGCGGTGCACCGACTCCGCCGCCGGATAGTCGCGCTGGATGCGGGTCATGATGCTGTCCCGGTGCTCCTCCTGCCGGCCCGGCACGGAGAGCAGGCCGCTCGGCTTGTTCACCACCATGATGTGCTCATCCTGGTAGAGAACCACCAGCCAGGGATCCTGCGGCGGATGGTAGGGCGGCATGATCATCGGCGCGCCCTTACTGATGCGTCACGACGATCAGGCGCAGCGCATCGAGCCGCCAGCCGGCCTGGGCGAGGCTCTCCAGCACCTGCTGACGGTTGCTTTCGATCGCTTCCAGCTCGTCGTCGCGGATGTTGGGGTTCACCGCCTTCAGCGCTTCAAGGCGCGCCAGCTCGGCGCTCAGCTTCTCGTCGGCTTCGCGGCGGGCGGACTCAATCAGCGCCTGGGCGGCTTTTTCCACCTGCGCTTCGCCCTGCTGCAGGATCGCGTGCACGTCCTGCTGCACCGCGTTGACCAGCTTGCTGCCGGTGTGGCGGTTGACCGCGCTCAGCTGGCGGTTAAAGCTCTCAAACTCCACCTGGCCGGCAAGGTTATTGCCGGCTTTGTCGACCAGCATACGCACCGGCGTCGGCGGCAGGAAGCGATGCAGCTGCAGCTGCTTCGGCGCCTGGGCCTCAACCACGTAAATCAGCTCCAGCAGCAGGGTGCCGACCGGCAGGGCCTTATTCTTCAGCAGGGAAATGGTGCTGCTGCCGGTATCGCCGGAGAGAATAAGATCCAGGCCGTTGCGGATCAGCGGATGCTCCCAGGTGAGGAACTGGGCGTCTTCGCGGGAGAGCGCCACGTCGCGCTCGAAGGTGACGGTGCAGCCGTCTTCCGGCAGGCCCGGGAAGTCCGGCACCAGCATATGGTCGGACGGCGTCAGCACGATCAGGTTATCGCCGCGGTCGTCCTGGTTGATGCCGATGATATCGAACAGGTTCATGGCGAAGCTGATAAGACCGGTGTCGTCATCCTGCTCTTCGATGCTCTCCGCCAGCTGCTGACCCTTCGCGCCGCCGCTGGAGTGGATCTCCAGCAGGCGGTCGCGGCCCTGCTCCAGCTGCGCCTTGAGGGCGTCGTGCTCTTCGCGGCAGCGCTTAATGAGCTCGTCAAAGCCGTCGGTGCTCTCCGGAGCGGCGAGATAGTTAATCAGCTCCCCGTGGACGCTATCGTATATCGCGCGGCCGGTCGGGCAGGTGTGCTCGAAGGCGTCCAGCCCTTCGTGGAACCAGCGTACCAGCACCGACTGGGCGGTTTTTTCGAGGTACGGGACGTGGATCTGAATATCGTGGGCCTGGCCGATGCGGTCGAGGCGGCCGATGCGCTGCTCCAGCAGGTCCGGGTTGAACGGCAGATCGAACATCACCAGCTGGCTGGCGAACTGGAAGTTGCGGCCTTCGGAGCCGATTTCAGAGCACAGCAGCACCTGGGCGCCGGTGTCCTCTTCGGCAAACCACGCCGCGGCGCGGTCGCGTTCGATAATCGACATACCTTCGTGGAACACCGCCGCGCGGATGCCCTCGCGCTCGCGCAGCACCTGCTCCAGCTGCAGGGCGGTGGCGGCTTTAGCGCAGATCACCAGCACCTTCTGCGAGCGGTGGCTGGTAAGATAGCCCATCAGCCACTCGACGCGCGGGTCGAAGTTCCACCAGGTACCGGTATCGCCTTCAAACTCCTGATAGATCTGCTCCGGATAGAGCATATCGCGGGCGCGCTCTTCGGCAGTTTTGCGCGCCCCCATAATGCCGGAGACTTTAATCGCGGTCTGATACTGGGTCGGCAGCGGCAGCTTGATGGTGTGCAGCTCGCGCTGCGGGAAGCCTTTGACGCCGTTGCGGGTGTTGCGGAACAGCACCCGGCTGGTGCCGTGGCGGTCCATCAGCATCGAAATCAGCTCCTGACGGGCGCTTTCAGCGCCGTCGCGGTCGCTGTTGGCGGTCTGCAGCAGCGGCTCGATATCCTGTTCGCCAATCAGCTCGCTCAGGGCGTTCAGCTGGTCGTTGTTGAGCCTGTCGCCGCTCAGCAGCAGGGAAACGGCGTCGGCCACCGGGCGGTAGTTCTGCTGCTCTTCGACAAACTGGGCAAAATCATGGAAGCGGCTCGGGTCCAGCAGGCGCAGGCGGGCGAAGTGGCTCTCCATCCCCAGCTGTTCCGGGGTGGCGGTGAGCAGCAGCACGCCCGGCACGCGTTCGGCCAGCTGTTCGATGGCCTGATACTCGCGGCTCGGGGCTTCTTCACTCCACACCAGGTGGTGGGCTTCGTCCACCACCATAATGTCCCACTCGGCGTCGCACAGGTGCTCCAGACGCTGTTTGCTGCGGCGCACGAAGTCCAGCGAGCAGATAATCAGCTGCTCGGTTTCAAACGGGTTGGTCGCATCGTGCTGGGCTTCGGCGTAGCGCTCGTCGTCAAACAGGGCGAAGCGCAGGTTGAAGCGGCGCAGCATCTCAACCAGCCACTGGTGCTGGAGAGTTTCCGGGACGATCACCAGCACGCGCTCGGCGGCGCCGGAAAGCAGCTGCTGGTGCAGGATCATCCCGGCTTCAATGGTCTTACCGAGGCCCACTTCGTCCGCCAGCAGCACGCGCGGCGCGTGGCGGCGGCCAACGTCGTGGGCGATATTCAGCTGGTGCGGGATCAGGCTGGTGCGCTGGCCGCGCAGGCCGCTCCACGGCATCCGGTACTGTTCGCTCTGGTATTTGCGGGCGCGGTAGCGCAGGGCGAAGCGGTCCATGCGGTCAATCTGCCCGGCGAACAGGCGGTCCTGCGGCTTGCTGAACACCAGCTTGCTGTCGAGCAGCACTTCGCGCAGGGTAACGTCGGCCTCGTCGCTGTCGAGCCGGGTGCCGGTATAGGCCAGCAGGCCATTCTCTTCTTTTACCTCATCAACGCGCAGCTGCCAGCCTTCGTGGCTGGTGATGACATCGCCCGGATTGAACATCACGCGGGTGATTGGGGAATCATTGCGGGCGTACAGTCGATTTTCTCCGGTAGCCGGGAAGAGCAGGGTTACCATCCGCGCGTCCAGCGCAACCACCGTCCCTAATCCCAGTTCGCTTTCTGTATCGCTGATCCAGCGTTGACCAAGTGTAAAAGGCATATAATTTGAGCTCTATATCTTGAATTGCAGGCAAAGATTGCGCCCCGTAACCTCAGTTACGGTGGGCAAAAATTGGGTCCAGGAATTTGGAAAGGGCGCTATGGTACTGGATGCTATCGGATTCGTCACGCGTCAAAATAGCCCCAGTTGCCCCGTGAGTATTGTAGCAAAATCATCGTTAACAAAAGGTAAAATTCCTTCCGCCACCGGCTCAAGCTGTTTGCTCAGGTAGTGTTCATAGTCCAGCGGCGACTGCTGGTAGCTCGCCGGTTCAGGCCCGGCGAGGGTCCAGACATATTTGATGCTGCCCCGGGACTGATACTGCAGGGGCCGTCCGAGCCTGGCGTTATGCTCGTCTGCAAGCCTTGCGGCGCGCACGTGGGGCGGAACGTTGCGCTGGTACTCCGCCAGCGGGCGCCGCAGCTGCTTGCGGTACACCAGCCGGTCGTCCAGCTCGCCCGCCATCAGCCTGTCGATGGTGTCGCGGATAAACGCCTTGTACGGCTCGCGGCGGAATATACGCCGGTAAAGCTCCTGCTGAAACTGCTGGGCCAGCGGCGTCCAGTCGGTGCGCACCGTCTCCAGCCCCTTGAACACCATCTGCTGCTCGTCTTCGCGCTGGATCATGCCGGCGTAGCGCTTTTTGCTGCCGGTGTCGGCGCCGCGAATGGTCGGCATCAGGAAGCGGCAGAAGTGGGTTTCGTACTCCAGCTCCAGGGCGCTGGTGAGGCCCTCTTGCTCCAGCGCGCTGCGCCACCAGCTGTTAACGAAATCGACCAGTTCGCGGCCGATCGCCGCAGCTTCTTCCTCACCGCGTGCGCGCTTCAGCCAGACGAAGGTCGAGTCGGTATCGCCGTAAATGACGTCGTAGCCCTGCGCCTCGATCAGCGCTCTGGTCTGGCGCATGATCGCGTGGCCGCGCATGGTGATCGACGAGGCCAGCCGGGGATCGAAGAAGCGGCAGGCGCTGGTGCCCAGCACGCCGTAGAAGGCGTTCATGATGATCTTCAGCGCCTGGGAGAGCGGCTTGTTGCCGCGGGCCTTGGCGTCGTCGCGGCCGTGCCAGATCTGGCTGACGATCTGCGGCAGGCAGTGCTTCTCCCGCGAGAACCACGCGTCGAGGAAGCCTTCGGTACTGTGCTGCGCGTCCGGCTGCGCCATGCCCTCCACCAGCCCGACCGGATCGATCAGAAAGGTGCGGATAATCGACGGATAGAGGCTCTTGTAGTCCAGCACCAGCACCGAGTCGTATAGCCCGGGCCGGGAGTCCATGACGTAGCCGCCGGGGCTGGCCTGCGGCGGCACCTCGCCGAGGTTGGGTGCCACGTAGCCGAGCCGGTGCATACGCGGAAAATAGAGGTGGCTGAAGGCGGCCACCGAGCCGCCGTGGCGGTCGGCGGGCAGGCCGTTGACCGTGGCGCGCTCCAGCAGGAAGGGCACGATCTCAGTTTTGTGGAAGATGCGCGTGACCAGCTCACAGTCCTTGAGGTTATAGGTAGCGAGCGCGGGCTTATCTTCGGCGAAGCGGCGGTCAATTTCGTCCATCCGGTCCCACGGATTGTCGATAGATTTACCTTCCCCCAGCAGCTCGCGGGCGACGGCCTCCAGCGAGAAGGAGGGGAAATTCCAGAAGGCGGACTTCAGCGCCTCAATGCCGTCGATAATCAGCCGGCCTTCGGCCTGGGCGAAGAAGACGCCGTTTTTAAAGCCGTGCTCGCGCCACTCCATCTCCGCGCCGCCGCGCCCGAGGGTCAGCGGAATGCGGTAGCGCTCGGCGTGCTTCTGCAGCACTTTAAGGTCGAACTGCACCAGGTTCCAGCCGATGACCAGATCCGGATCGTGCTCGGCAAACCAGGCGTTGAGCCTTTCCAGCAGCAGCGGGCGGCTGGCGACGTACTCCAGCCGGAAGTCTAGCCCGCTGGCGTCGCCGTTTTCCGGGCCGAGCATATAGACAACCCGCTGACCGCAGCCCTCAAGGCCGATGCAGTAGAGTTCGCCCCGGCGGGTGGTTTCGATATCCAGCGATACCCACTTCAGCGGCGGGCGGTAATCGGGGGCGGGCTTTAGCCGGGCGTTGACCAGCGCGCCGGCGCGCGGCTCGCCTTCGACCCGCACCGGGGCAGTGATAAAGCGCTCCATCAGGTAGCGCTCCGGCGGGCGCACGTCGGCTTCATAGACGGTGACGCCGCCTTCGCGCAGCAGCTTCTCGAGGCGCATCAGCTGGCGGTGCGAGCGGCAGTAGAGGCCAAACACCGGGCGGCGGTGAAAGTCCCGCAGCGCCAGCGGCGCGAGGCGGGCGTCGCGTTCGCCGACGAGAAGCCGTTCAGCCTGCGCGCGCTGGGCTTCGGGGATAAAGGCCACCGACTCCTGGGGCGGCAGGGTCACCTTCAGCGGCCCGTCGTCGGTGGCTAGCCAGAAGGTGACCTCGGTGCCCTGCCGGCCGTCACGCCAGTGGCGGGTTAAGAGAAAGCCTTGTCGTTGCTGGATCACGCGCGCCACTCAAACAATAAACAGGAAGTGAGTATAACCCGAATGGCGGCGACATGCTGTGATTTTATACAGGTATTACTGGCCGTAGTAGGCTTTCGCTCCGTGCTTGCGCAGGTAGTGCTTGTCCAGCAGCGTCTGCTGCATCTCCGGCAGCTGCGGCGCCAGCTGGCGGCAGAAGATGCCCATATAGGCGATTTCCTCCAGCACAATGGCGTTGTGTACCGCGTCTTCGGCATTTTTCCCCCAGGCGAAGGGGCCGTGGGAGTGCACCAGCACGCCCGGCATCTGCGCGGCGTCAATGCCCTGTTTTTTAAAGGTTTCGACGATCACTTTGCCGGTGTCCCACTCGTACTCGCCGTTGATCTCGGCATCGGTCATTTTGCGGGTGCAGGGAATGCTGCCGTAGAAGTAGTCGGCGTGGGTGGTGCCGGTGGCCGGAATGGGCTGTCCCGCCTGCGCCCAGATGGTCGCGTGGCGCGAGTGGGTATGGACGATGCCTCCGATGGACGGAAACGCCCGGTAGAGCAGGCGGTGGGTCGGCGTATCGGAGGAGGGCTTTTTGCTGCCTTCCACCACCTCGCCGGTTTCCAGGCTGACCACCACCATATCGTCGGCGGTCATGGCGCCGTAATCGATGCCGGAGGGTTTGATGACCAGTACGCCGCGCGCGCGGTCCACGGCGCTGACGTTGCCCCAGGTCAGGGTGACCAGATTGTGCTGCGGCAGCTGGAGATTCGCCTCCAGTACCTGCTGTTTGAGTTTTTGATACATGCAGTTACCTCATCCGGATGCGCCGGGGGCGACGCATCCGGGGCTGGACAGATTAGCGTTTGGAACCGAAATAGACCTCGTTCCAGCGCAGCGCGTCTTTAAACGCCGGCAGGCGGGTATCCTGGTCAATGACCGTCAGTTCGATATCGTGCAGCTCGGCGAACTGGCGCATATCCTCCAGCGTCAGGGCGTGGCTGAACACGGTGTGGTGCGCGCCGCCGGCGAGGATCCACGCCTCGGAGGCGGTGTGAAGATCCGGATGTGCTTTCCACAGGGCGTTGGCCACCGGCAGCTTCGGCAGGCGGTGCGGCGTCGGTACGGTTTCAATGGTGTTGACCAGCAGGCGATAGCGATCGCCCAGATCGATCAGGCTGGCGACGATCGCCGGGCCGGCCTGGGTATCAAAGATCAGGCGCGCCGGATCGGCCTTGCCGCCGATGCCGAGGTGCTGGACGTCGAGCAGCGGCTTCTCCGCGGTGGCGATGCTCGGGCAAACTTCCAGCATGTGGGAGCCCAGCACCAGATCGTTACCGCCGTCAAAGTGGTAGGTGTAATCCTCCATAAAGGAGGTGCCGCCCCGCAGACCGGTTGACATCACTTTCATGATGCGTAGCAGGGCGGCGGTTTTCCAGTCGCCTTCACCGGCAAAGCCATAGCCCTGCTGCATCAGGCGCTGCACGGCGAGGCCGGGCAGCTGCTTGAGGCCGTGAAGATCTTCAAAGGTGGTGGTAAAAGCGTGGAAGCCGCCCTCCTGCAGGAAGCGCTTCATGCCCAGCTCAATACGCGCCGCGTCCAGCACGTTCTGGCGCTTGTCGCCGCCGATCTGCGCCGCCGCGCTCAGGCGGTAGCTGCTTTCATATTCGTCCACTAGGGCGTTGATATCGCCGGTGCTTACCTCGTTAACCACCTGTACGAGGTCGCCAACCGCCCAGGTATTCACCGAGAAGCCGAACTTGATCTGCGCCGCCACTTTATCGCCGTCGGTAACCGCCACTTCGCGCATGTTGTCGCCGAAGCGGGCGACTTTCAGGTGGCGGGTATCCTGCTTAGAAACGGCCTGGCGCATCCAGCTGCCGATACGCTCCTGCGCGTGCTTGTCCTGCCAGTGGCCGGTGACCACGCTATGCTGCAGGCGCATTCTGGCGCCGATAAAGCCGAACTCGCGGCCGCCGTGGGCGGTCTGGTTGAGGTTCATAAAGTCCATATCAATGCTGTCCCACGGCAGGGCGGCATTGAACTGGGTGTGGAACTGCAGCAGCGGCTTGTTGAGGATAGTCAGGCCGTTGATCCACATTTTGGCCGGTGAGAAGGTGTGCAGCCAGACCACCATCCCGGCGCACTTCTCGTCGTAGTTGGCGTCGCGGCAGATGTGGGTTATCTCGTCAGGCGTGGTGCCGAGCGGCTTGAGCACCAGTTTGCAGGGCAGCTTCACCTCGGCGTTCATGGCATTGACCACGTGCTCGGCGTGCTGAGTGACCTGACGCAGGGTTTCCGGGCCGTACAGGTGCTGGCTGCCAATCACAAACCACACTTCATAGTTATCGAAAATCGTCATGTTTTATTCCTTAATGGGACAGAGCTGCCTGCGCCGACTGACTTTCTGCCGGTGCTGAGGAAGGGAGATAGTGGCGCTCGGCGCTGGTTGCCCACTGGCGATAGCGCTGATAGAGCTGTTCGAAACGCCGGGCCTGCGCCGGGCGAGGCTGGAGCGTTTTTTCAACCCGGCTGGCCATTTTCTGCTGCGCGGCGGGTACATCCTGATGCACCCCCGCCGCCACCGCGGCAAAGATAGCGGCGCCGAGGGCGCAGCACTGATCGGAGGCGACAATCTGCAGCGGACGGTTCAGCACGTCGCAGCAGGCCTGCATGATCACCGGGTTTTTGCGGGCGATGCCGCCCAGCGCCATCACGTTATTGACCGGAATGCCCTGGTCGGTGAAGCACTCCATAATGGCGCGGGCGCCGAAGGCGGTGGCCGCCACCAGGCCGCCAAACAGCGCCGGTGCATCGGTCGCCAGATTGAGGTCGGTAATGACGCCTTTCAGGCGCTGGTTGGCATTCGGCGTGCGGCGGCCGTTAAACCAGTCGAGGACCACCGGCAGGTGCTCCAGGCTCGGGTTTTTCGCCCAGGCCTCGGTGAGCATCGGCAGCAGATCCCTGCGGCTGGCGTCGATCTGCGCCTTCAGCTCCGGATGCTGCGCCGCCAGCTGCTCCAGCGGCCAGCCGAGCACGCGGCCGAACCAGGCGTAGATATCGCCAAACGCCGACTGCCCGGCCTCCATGCCGATAAAGCCGGGCGTGACGCTGCCGTCCACCTGGCCGCAGATCCCCTGCACCGCGCGGTCGCCGACGCTCTCTTTATCGGCCACCAGAATGTCGCAGGTCGAGGTGCCTATCACCTTCACCAGCGCGTTGGGCTGCGCGCCGGCGCCGACGGCGCCCATGTGGCAGTCGAAGGCGCCGCCGGAAATCACCACGCTCTGCGGCAGATTGAGGCGCTGCGCCCATTCGGCGGTCAGGGTGCCGACCGCGGCGTCGGCGGTCCAGGTGTCGGTGAACAGCGGGTAGTCGAGGTGCTGGTTGATAATCGGGTCAAGCTGGTCAAAGAAACTGGCCGGCGGCAGTCCGCCCCAGCTCTCATGCCAGAGGGATTTGTGCCCGGCGCTGCAGCGGCCCCGGCGGATATCCTGCGGGCGCGTGGTGCCGGAGAGCAGGGCCGGCACCCAGTCGCACAGCTCAATCCACGAGGCGGCCGCCTGCGCCACCTGCGTATCGGCGCGGGTGACGTGGAGGATTTTGGCCCAGAACCACTCGCTGGAGTAGATGCCGCCGATATAGCGGGAGTAATCGACGCTGCCCGGCCGGTGGCAGAGGCGGGTGATGGCTTCGGCCTCTTCGACGGCGGTGTGATCTTTCCACAGCACGAACATGGCGTTGGGGTTATCGGCAAACTCCGGGCGCAACGCCAGTACGTTGCCGTCGGCGTCGACTGGCGCGGGGGTGGAGCCGGTACTGTCGACGCCGATGCCGACCACTTCGGCGCGGCGCGGGCCTAAATCATCCAGCACCGCCCTGAGCGCTGTCTCCATCGACTCGATGTAGTCCAGCGGGTGGTGGCGGAAGCGGTTGTTGGCGGCGTCGCAGTAGCGGCCCTCCCGCCAGCGTGGATACCACTCGACGCGGGTGGCGATTTCCCGGCCGGTTGCGGACTCTACCGCCAGCGCCCGCACGGAATCGCTGCCAAAATCGAGGCCAATTGCTATTGCCATCGTGTTTCTCCTGAAGATTTTTGCTCTGGAGAAACAGTAGAGACTGGCGGCAAAAAGCGTCAGGCGTGTAGCGCTAATCTTATGGACAATAATGCTATGGCGCCTCAAAGTGTGACGCCGTGCAAATAATCACACAGGCTATTTTTGCCTTTCCCCGGCGGCTGGCAATATGGACAAATACTCCCTATATCTGCAGGCGGTGCGCACTATGGCGATGGCTGAAATCCAGAACGATCCGCTGTTACCCGGCTACTCTTTTAACGCCCATCTGGTGGCGGGGCTGACGCCCATTGAAGCCGACGGCTATCTCGATTTCTATATTGACCGTCCGCTGGGGATGAAGGGCTATATTCTCAATCTGACGGTGCGCGGCGAGGGCGTGATTAAAAACCACGACCAGCAGTTTATCTGCCGCCCCGGCGATATGCTGCTCTTCCCGCCGGGTGAAATTCACCACTACGGCCGTCACCCCGAGTCCCGGGAGTGGCACCACCAGTGGGTCTACTTTCGCCCCCGCGCCTACTGGCAGGAGTGGCTCAACTGGCCGAGCCTGTTTGCCCGCACCGGCTTTTACCGCCCGGAGGAAAAAGACCAGCCGCGCTTTGCCGACCTGCTGGGGCAGATCATCGACGCCGGGCAGGGCACCGGGCGCTATTCAGAGCTGCTGGCCATCAACCTGCTGGAGCAGCTGCTGCTGCGCCGGGTCGAGGCTATCAATGCCTCCCTGCATCCGCCGCTGGATAACCGCGTGCGCGATGCCTGCCAGTACATCAGCGACCGGCTGGCGGACAGCGAGTTTGATATCGCCAGCGTCGCCCGCCACGTCTGCCTCTCGCCCTCAAGGCTGTCGCACCTGTTCCGCCAGCAGCTCGGCGTCAGCGTGCTGAGCTGGCGGGAAGATCAGCGCATCAGCCAGGCGAAGCTGCTGCTGAGCACCACCCGGATGCCGATCGCCAGCGTCGGGCGCAACGTTGGCTTCGAGGATCAGCTCTACTTTTCGCGGGTCTTCAAGAAGTGTACCGGCGCCAGCCCGAGCGAGTTCCGCGCGGGCGTTACCAATATGTAAACGGCGCAGACAATTGTTGGCTTGACGAAGCCCGCGCCGGGCTGGAAAATCGCTGGTTCGGTTTTCTGGCGGATCTCCTATGGAAGCATTCCTGCAACATTTTATTACCCAGTCGGCGGCCTACGCGCTGTTTGCCGTCGCGCTGGTGGCCTTTCTGGAATCGCTGGCGCTGGTCGGGCTTATTCTGCCCGGCGCGGTGCTGATGACCGGCCTGGGGGCGCTTATCGGCAGCGGCGAGGTCAACTTCTGGCAGGCGTGGCTGGCGGGGATTATCGGCTGCCTGCTGGGAGACTGGATCTCCTTCTGGCTCGGCTGGCGCTTTAAAAAGCCGCTGCACCGCTGGTCGTTTATGAAGAAGAACAAGGCCCTGCTCGATAAAACCGAGCACGCCCTGCACCAGCACAGCATGGTCACGGTGCTGATTGGCCGCTTCGTCGGGCCGACGCGGCCGCTGATCCCGATGGTGGCAGGGATGCTCAACCTGCCGCTGGCGAAATTCATTCCGCCCAATATTATTGGCTGCATTTTCTGGCCGCCGGTCTACTTCCTGCCGGGCATTCTCGCCGGGGCGGCGATCGACATTCCTTCCGACGAACGCAGCAGCGGCTTTAAGTGGCTGCTGCTGGGCGCGGCGCTGCTGCTGTGGCTGGCGGTATGGGCCGCGTGGCGGCTGTGGCGTAATAAGGCCGAAGGCGATTGGCTATCGCGCTGGGTGCCGCGCGCGCGGCTGCTGTGGCTGACGCCGGTGCTGGCGGTGCTGGCGGTCGTCGCGCTGTACGCCGCCTGCAGCCATCCGCTGATGCCGGTCTATCTCGATATTCTGACGAAGGTGGTCAGCCGCTAGCGGCGGCGATCCCCAGCAGCCCCGAAGCGCTGGCGTTGCCGCTGAGCAGAGCCCGGGTCGCGCCGTCCCAGACGATGCGCCCTTCGGCAACCACCAGCGAACGCGGGGCTATCTGCAGCGCATCCTCGACGCTGTGGGAGACCATCAGCAGCGTCAGCTGCTGGTCGCGACTGATGTCGCTCACCAGGGTCAGCATCTCCTGACGCAGCGCCGGATCGAGCGCCGAGAAGGGCTCATCCAGCAGCAGCACCGGCTGCCGGCGCACCAGGCAGCGCGCCAGCGCCGCGCGCTGCCGCTGCCCGCCCGACAGCGCCTCCGGCAGCCGGTCCAGTAAATCACCGATGCCCATCCGGGCGGCGATCGCCGCCAGCCGATCGCGCTGCTCGCCGCTGAGCTTCAGCCCCGGATGCATGCCGAGGCCGATGTTCTGGCGAATAGTCAGGTGGCTGAACAGATTGTTTTCCTGAAACAGCATCGACACCGGTCGTCGGGACGGCGGCGTGTCGGCGTGCGGCTCGCCGTTAATGGTCAGCGTGCCGCTGACCGGCGTATTGAAGCCGGCGATCAGGCTCAGCAGGGTGCTTTTCCCCGCGCCGCTGGGGCCGAGCACGGCGATCTGCTCGCCGCGATCGGCGGAGAAGGTAAAGCGCATCGGCAGATGCTCGTACAGCCAGGTCACATCATTCAGTTTTAGCACGGCGGCCCGCCAGTTTTTCAATCACGGTGAACAGCAGGAAGCAGAGCAGCAGCAGCAGCAGGGCGGTGACCGCTCCGTCGTCGCTGCGGTAGGCGCCAATCTGCTGGTAAAGGTAGAACGGCAGAGTGCGGAAGTCGTCGTTGCCGAACAGCGCCACCACGCCGAAATCGCCGACGGAGAGCATGCAGGCAAAAGCCAGCGCCTGCGCCAGCGGCCGGCGCAGCGCCCGCAGCTCGACGATGCGCAGGCGGTTGAGGCCCCGCACGCCCAGCGACGCGCACAGCTGGCCGTAGCGCGAAGCGGCATCGCGCATCGGCGTTTCCAGCACCTTCAGCGCGTAAGGTACCGCCATCAGCGCATTGGTAAAAATGACGATCCCGTCGGCGGAGGCGGGCAGGCCGACGGTATCGTTCAGCAGCAGGAAGAAGCCGGTGGCCAGCACGATACCCGGCATGGCGAGGATCAGCATACCGCACAGCTCCAGCCCCTGGCCCGCCAGCGGCAGCTTTCTGAGGTACAGCTCGCGGCTGCTCCACAGCAGCATCACGGTCAGCGCCACGCTGAGCGCGCCCGCGGCGATGGCGATGCGCAGCGAGGTCCACGCCGCCTGCCACAGCACCGGCTGGGCCAGCACCTGCGGCAGGTGGCGGTTGAGGCCGTCGGCGACCACCGCCAGCAGCGGGGGCAGCATCAGGGCCAGCAGCAGGACGATCAGCAGAGTATCGGCTATCCGGCTGTGCAGCCGATCCTCCGGGTTACGCCAGCCGCTGCCCTGCGTGGTTCCCGGAGAGATGGCCCGGCCCAGGCGCTGGCTGAGCAGCATCAGCCCCAGACAGCAGGCCATCTGCACCAGCGCCAGCATTGCCGCCCGGCCGGGATCGTAATCAAAGTTAAGCGCCTGGTAGATGGCAAGCTCGACGGTGGTCGCCTGCGGGCCGCCGCCCAGCGCCAGCACGGTGGCGAAGCTGGCGAAGCAGAGCATGAAGATCAGCGCCGCAATGGCCGGCAGCTGGCGCCGCATCCACGGCCATTCGACGAAGCGGAAGAAGGTGGCGCCGCGCATCCCGAGCTGGGCCGCCAGCTGGCGCTGTTCGGCGGGGATCTGCTCCAGCGCCTGCAGCAGCAGGCGGGTGGCCATCGGCATATTAAAGAACAGATGCGCCAGCAGGATGCCCTGCAGGCCGTAGGGCGAGAAGGTCCAGCGCAGGCCGAGCGCGCGAAACAGCTGCGCCAGCCAGCCCTGGTGGCCGTAGACGCTGAGGATGCCAAATACCGCCACCAGCACCGGCAGGATCAGGGTCATGGCGCACAGGCGCAGCAGCGCGCCGCGGCCGGGGAAGCGGCGGCGATAGAGGGCGCGGGCGAGGAACATCGCCGGAACCACCGACAGGAGGGCGGAAAGCAGCGCCTGCCAGAAGGAGAAGCGCACCACGTGCCACAGGTAGCTGTCCTGCAGAAAGTCGGCCCAGCCGCAGGCTGGGGCATTGAGCAGCAGGGCCAGCATTGCCGCCAGCGCGACGCCGAGCGTCAGCGCGGCAACCGCCAGCCCCGGCGCCAGCCAGCCGGCGATCAGCGGCTGACCGCGCGCTGCCACTGGCGGATCCAGTTCTGTCGGTTTTCCGCGACCTCTTCCGCGCTGTACGCAAGAGGAGCGGCGGGTTTGACCAGGCCGCTAAAGCCGTCGGGCAGCGCCACCCCGGTGACCGGATACATCCAGTTGCCGGTGGGGATCGCCTTCTGGAACGCCGGGCTGACCATAAAGTTGAGGAACTTCTGCGCCAGTTCCGGCTGTTTGCCGGCGGCGGTGCGGGCGGCAACCTCTACCTGCAGATAGTGGCCCTCGGCAAAACTGGCCGCGGCGTAGTTGTCTTTTTTCTCTTCAATAATGTGGTAGGCCGGGGAGGTGGTATAGCTGAGGACCAGATCGCCTTCACCCTTGAGGAACAGGCCGTAGGCTTCGCTCCAGCCTTTGGTGACGGTGACCGTTTTGGCCGCCAGCTTCTGCCAGGCGTCGGGCGCCTTATCGCCGTAGACTTTTTGCATCCACAGCAGCAGGCCGAGGCCTGGGGTGCTGGTGCGCGGATCTTCATAGATAACCCGCCATTTGGTCGGACTCTCAACCAGCTCTTTCAGGCTGGCGGGCGGATTTTTCAGCCTGTTTTTGTCGTAGACAAAGGCGAAGTAGCCGTAATCGAAGGGAACAAAGGTATCGCTATGCCAGCCGCCGGGCACGTTTAGCCCGTCCGTGTTTACGCCGCTTTTGGCAAACAGCCCGGTTTGCTGCGCCGCCTGCAGCAGGTTGTTATCCAGGCCCAGCACCACGTCGGCCTTGCTGTTTTTCCCTTCCATCCGCAGGCGATTAAGCAGCGAGACGCCGTCCTCCAGCGCCACGTACTTCAGCTCGCAGCCGCAGTCGGCCTCAAAGGCTTTTTTGACCGCCGGGCCGGGGCCCCAGTCGGCGGAAAAGGAGTCGTAGGTGTAGACGGTCAGCACCGGCTTAGCCAGGGCGGAAAAGCTGACAAGCGCCAGCAGCGGCAGCAGTTTTTTGAACACTTTGCACCTCAGTCATATAGGTGGCAAAGGACTTTGAGCGGGCCTCAAATCCCTTCGCCGGCGTTATCCGGATCAGGTTCGACGGGTATCTCTCAGCTTGTACGCGCACGCTTTCTATCCGAATGACGTTGCGTATGTCAGGCACCCCGTTGAGAACGCGCTATTGTAATGATTTTGTGCGGCCGCAGAAAGTCTTATGGGTCCGGCGGCGCAAACCACGCCGACTTGAAGTCAAACCAGCCGAGGGTATTCATCCGCAGGCCGCGCATACTGCGCTGGCCCTGGATCATCAGCCAGTGGTGGATCAGCGGTACGATAGCCTGCTCGCTCATCAGCTGCTGGCACCAGGCGGCCAGCGGCATCTCACCGGCCTGCCAGCGGGCGGTCGCCGCCTGCCAGTCCAGCGGGATGCAGCGCTGGATCAGCGGCACCTCGGAGAGATGGGCAAACAGCGAGAACTCCAGCGGCAGGGTGAAGTTGGCGCTGTTGAGCCACATATCGCTGCTGGCCTCGCCCTGGTGCCACTCGGCGTACTCCACTTCGCGGATCTCAAGAGTCACGTGATGCGCGGCCAGCAGCCGCTGCATAATCATCGCAATGTTTTTGTGCTCGAGGTGCTCGCGATAGTAGGTGATGGTCAGGGACTCGAGGCCGGCGGGCTTCGGACCTGGCGCCGCGCTGCGGGCGTGGTGCCAGCGCGGCAGCAGACCGTAGGCGGGGAACCAGTAGCCCTGATACTGCGGATCGGCGTGATACAGCAGGTTGCTGGGCGAAAGCACATGGCTGACCCACTGGCGCACCTCGCGATGGCGCCCCCTGGCGCTGCGGGCGTCAAACAGCAGGTAGTAGCAGCCCTCCTCCAGGCGGCTTTCAACCGCTTTTTCACCTTCGGTGGAGCCCTCCAGCGTCAGGCCGCAGCTGACTTCATCGCTGATTTCCGGCAGCACCCAGACGTTGACCTCGTCGATCAGCGCCCGGTAGCCGAAGAAGTCGTCGAAGGCGCGGATTTTGAGCTGGTTCTCATTATTGCGCACTACCGCGTAGGGGCCGGTGCCGACCGGCATGCTGGCAAAGTTGCCGAGGGTTTCCCACTCTTTCGGCAGCACCATTGCCGGAATGTGTCCCATCAGCCACGGCAGCCAGCGGTCGGGGCGCGAGAGGTGGATATCCAGCGTCCAGGGCGTGGGCGACACGATACTGGCGATGTGATCGTAAAGCGGCAGGGTGCGGATCCGGGTCAGGGAGTGGATAACGTCCTCCATCTCCAGTTCGTGGCCGTGGTGAAAGTGGATCCCGGGGCGGATATAGAACCGCCAGTGCAGATCGCTTATCTGCTGCCAGTGGTGGGCGATATCGGCTTCCGCTTCCCCGTTTTCCTCATTTATGCGGGTCAGGGCGCTGAAGATCTGGCGGGCGATGTGGGTTTCAGAGCGGCGCAGCGGCGTGCCGGGAAGCAGGTTGCGCATCGGGCGGTAGTAGAGCACCCGCAGGATATGCCGCCCCTGGCGAAAGCTGCGCCCGAGGTGGGAGACCAGCATCTGGCGCACCGCGCCCTTGTCGCCGACCAGCTGCACCAGCTGGTCGATGCGGTCCTGCTCCAGCAGATCTTCCGCCCGCTGCTGCTGCAGCGCCAGCCCGGTGTAGAGGAAGGTGAGGTGCGAGCGCTTGCCGCGCCCCGACTCCGCCTGCCAGGTGAGCCAGCCCCGGGCCTCCATAGTATTCAGCAGCGTGCGCATGTGGCGGCGCGAGCAGTTCAGCAGCGCCGCCAGCTCGTTAAGCGTCGTCTCCTGGGAGTGGCCGTCGCAGCACTGCCACAGGCGGATGAACTGCTGCTGCAGGCGGGATGAGGGCATAAAAGGGGAACTCCTGTGCAAAACTCAGCAATTTATTACTCCCCATATTAGAGCAATAATAATGTTCGATGAAGTGCGGAGACGCGTTCTCCTGCCTTATCATGTGTGACTGAGTATTCGCCAGCAGGAAGATTATCTGCTGGCTTTTTTTCGTGTCTGAAAAGGAATCACCATGCTCTGGCTAATGACAATGGGACGTCGCCTGAACGGCGTATACGCGGCTTTTATGCTGGTGGCTTTTATGGTCGGCGTGGCCGGCGCGCTGCAGGCGCCGACGCTGAGCCTGTTCCTGAGCCGCGAGGTCGGCGCGCAGCCCTTCTGGGTCGGACTGTTCTACACCGTGAACGCCATTGCCGGGATTGTGATTAGCCTGCTGCTGGCAAAGCGCTCGGACAGCCGGGGCGACAGGCGGCGGCTGATTATGTTCTGCTGCCTGATGGCGGTGGCCAATGCGCTGCTGTTCGCCTTCAATCGCCACTATTTGACCCTGGTGACCTGCGGCGTGCTGCTGGCGGCTCTTGCCAGTACCGCGATGCCGCAGCTGTTCGCCCTGGCCCGCGAGTATGCCGACAGCTCCGCGCGCGAGGTGGTGATGTTCAGCTCGGTGATGCGCGCCCAGCTGTCGCTGGCGTGGATTATCGGTCCGCCGCTGGCTTTTATGCTGGCGCTCAACTACGGCTTTACGGTGATGTTCTCGATTGCCGCCGGGATTTTTGCCCTCAGCCTGCTGCTCATTGCGCTGGCGCTGCCCTCGGTTCCCCGCGTTGAACAGGCCGCCGACGTGGCGGTGACCGAGGTCAGCGGCTGGCGGGACAGCAACGTCAGGATGCTTTTTGTTGCTTCGGTGCTGATGTGGACCTGCAACACCATGTACATCATTGATATGCCGCTGTGGATCACCAGCGATCTCGGTCTGCCGGAGCGGCTTGCCGGACTGCTGATGGGCACTGCCGCCGGGCTTGAGATCCCGGCGATGATCCTCGCAGGTTACCTGGTGAAGCGCGTCGGCAAGCGGCGCATGATGGTGACCGCCGTGGCGGCGGGCGTGCTGTTTTACGCCGGACTGATTCTGTTCCATTCCCGGGAGGCGCTGCTGGCGCTGCAGCTGTTCAATGCGGTATTTATCGGTATCGTTGCCGGGATAGGCATGCTGTGGTTTCAGGATCTGATGCCCGGCAGGGCGGGCGCGGCGACCACGCTGTTCACCAACAGCATCTCAACCGGGGTTATCCTCGCGGGGGTCATTCAGGGGGCGGTCTCGCAAAGCGCGGGCCATGCGCAGGTGTACTGGGTGATTGCGGCGATCTCTGTGCTGGCGCTGGCGATAACCGCAAGAGTGAAGGATATCTGATGCGCCGGGCAAAGCGCCCGGCGCGGCCAATCAGCCCATAAACGCCGGCTGCCTGTTTTCGTAGTCGGCAATCGCCGCTTCGTGCTGCAGGGTCAGGCCGATGCTGTCCAGACCGTTGAGCATGCAGTGGCGGCGGAAGGCGTCGATTTTAAACGGATAGGTTTTCTCACCCGCTTTAACCACCTCTGCTTCCAGATCCACCTCAAACGTCATGCCCGGGTTTGCCTTCACCAGCGCAAACAGCTCATCAACCTGCTCGTCGCTGAGGGTCACCGGCAGCAGCTGGTTGTTGAAGCTGTTGCCGTAGAAAATATCGGCGAAGCTCGGGGCGATGACCGTTTTGATACCGTAGTCGGTCAGCGCCCACGGCGCGTGTTCGCGCGAGGAGCCGCAGCCGAAGTTTTCGCGGGCCAGCAGGATAGAGGCGCCTTTGTACTCCGGGAAGTTGAGCACGAAGTCGGGATTCGGCTGTTCGCCCTTGTCATCGAGGTAGCGCCAGTCGTTAAACAGGTGCACGCCGAAGCCGGTGCGGGTGACTTTCTGCAGGAACTGCTTGGGGATAATGGCGTCGGTATCGACGTTAGCCGCATCCAGAGGGACAACCACGCCCGCGTGCTGGGTATATTTCTCTGCCATGATTGTCTCCTTATTTCAGACCACGAATGTCGGCGAAGCGGCCGGTAACGGCGGCGGCGGCGGCCATCGCCGGGCTTACCAGATGAGTGCGGCCGCCGCGGCCCTGGCGACCTTCGAAGTTGCGGTTACTGGTGGAGGCGCAGCGCTCGCCGGGATTCAGGCGGTCGTTGTTCATCGCCAGGCACATGGAGCAGCCCGGCAGGCGCCACTCGAAGCCGGCGTCGATGAAGATTTTATCCAGGCCTTCGGCTTCCGCCTGGGCCTTCACCGGACCTGATCCGGGGACCACCAGCGCCTGAACGCCGGGCGCCACTTTGCGGCCTTTGGCAATTTCCGCCGCCGCGCGCAGATCTTCAATGCGCGAGTTGGTGCAGGAGCCGATAAACACTTTGTCGATAGCGACGTCGGTCAGCGGCACGCCCGGCTGCAGGCCCATATAGGCCAGCGCTTTCTCGGCGCTGGCGCGCTCGACCGGATCGCTGAAGGAGGCCGGATCGGGAATGTTGTCGTTCACCGAGATCACCTGGCCCGGGTTGGTGCCCCAGGTCACCTGCGGAGCAATCTCTTCGGCCTGCAGGGTCACGACGGAATCAAAGACGGCGCCGTCGTCGGTTTTCAGGGTTTTCCAGTACGCGACGGCGTCGTCAAAATCCTGGCCTTTCGGCGCGTGCAGACGGCCCTTCACGTAGTTAAAGGTGGTGTCATCCGGTGCCACCAGGCCTGCTTTGGCGCCCAGCTCGATAGCCATGTTGCACAGGGTCATGCGGCCCTCCATGCTCAGGGCCTGAATCGCCTCGCCGCAGAATTCGACCACGTGGCCGGTGCCGCCGGCGCTGCCGGTTTTGCCGATGATCGCCAGCACGATATCTTTGGCGGTGATGCCCGGCGCGGCCTTGCCCTTCACTTCAATCTTCATGGTTTTGGCGCGGCCCTGCTTCAGGGTCTGGGTCGCCAGCACGTGCTCCACTTCCGACGTGCCGATCCCGAAGGCCAGCGCGCCGAAGGCGCCGTGGGTGGCGGTATGGGAGTCGCCGCAGACGATGGTCATTCCCGGCAGCGTCACGCCCTGCTCCGGGCCCATAACGTGGACGATGCCCTGATACGGGTGGTTCAGGTCGTAGAGCTCGACGCCGAACTCTTTGCAGTTCTTAATCAGCTCCTGCATCTGGATGCGGGCCATCTCGCCGGAGGCATTGATATCTTTCGTCTGGGTGGAGACGTTGTGATCCATGGTGGCGAAGGTTTTCGCCGGCTGGCGCACCGGGCGGCCGTGGGCGCGCAGGCCGTCAAACGCCTGCGGGGAGGTAACCTCATGCACCAGGTGGCGGTCGATGTACAGCAGCGGCGTTTCGTTCGGCGCTTCGTACACCACGTGGGCGTCAAACAGCTTTTCATATAACGTCTTTGCCATGATTACGCTCCTTCCGCCACGTAGCGGGCAATAATGTCGCCCATTTCATCGGTACTGACCGCCGCGCCGCCCTGGGCCAGATCGCCGGTGCGCACGCCGTCTGCTAATGCTTTGTTGATGGCGCTTTCAATGGCCGTCGCGGCATCATTTGCGTCGAGGCTAAAGCGCAGCAGCAGGGCCAGGGAGAGGATCTGCGCAACCGGGTTAGCGATATTTTTACCGGCGATGTCCGGCGCGGAGCCGCCCGCAGGTTCATACAGGCCAAAGCCCTGTTCGTTGAGGCTGGCGGAGGGCAGCATGCCCATAGAGCCGGTGATCATCGCGCACTCGTCGGAGAGAATGTCGCCGAACAGGTTGGAGCACAGCAGCACGTCGAACTGGGACGGATCTTTGATCAGCTGCATGGTGGCGTTGTCGATGTACATGTGCGTCAGCTCGACGTCCGGGTAGTCTTTAGCGATCTCGTTAACGATCTCGCGCCACAGAATGGAGGACTGCAGCACGTTGGCTTTATCAATCGAGGTCACTTTGCGGCGGCGTTTGCGCGCCGACTCAAAGGCGATGCGGGCGATGCGCTCAATCTCAAAACGGTGATACACCTCGGTATCAAACGCCTTCTCGTGCTGGCCGCTGCCTTCGCGGCCTTTCGGCTGGCCGAAGTAGATGCCGCCGGTCAGTTCGCGCACGCACAGAATGTCGAAGCCGTTGGCGGCGATGTCGGCGCGCAGCGGGCAGAACGCCTCCAGGCCCGGGTACAGCTTCGCCGGACGCAGGTTGGAGAACAGTTTAAAATGCTTGCGCAGCGGCAGCAGGGCGCCGCGCTCCGGCTGTTCTGCCGGCGGCAGGTGCTCCCACTTCGGCCCGCCGACGGAGCCAAACAGCACCGCGTCGGCCTGTTCGCAGCCCTCAACGGTTGCCTGCGGCAGCGGCGTGCCGTGGTTATCAATGGCGATACCGCCTACATCATAGTGGCTGGTGGTGATGTTAAAACTAAAGCGTGCTCGTACGGCTTCCAGTACTTTCAGGGCCTGCGCCATCACTTCCGGGCCGATGCCGTCGCCCGGCAGTACGGCAATATGGTAACTCTTCGACATTACACGGTTTCCTTATTCTTCTCTTTTTGTTGCGCCTTGCGCTGCAATTCTTTTTCCACTTCACCGGCGCGCCAGATATTGTTCAGCACGTGAACCATGGCTTTGGCGGAGGATTCGACAATATCGGTCGCCAGGCCCACGCCGTGGAAGCGGCGGCCGTTGTAGTTGACGATGATATCGACCTGGCCCAGCGCGTCTTTGCCCTGGCCCTTGGCGTTCAGGTCATACTTCACCAGCTCAATGTCGTAGCTGGTAATGCGGTTGATAGCCTGATAAACCGCGTCCACCGGGCCGTTACCGTTGGCCGCTTCGGCTTTGATTTCATCGCCGCAGGCCAGCTTGACCGAGGCGGTGGCGATATCGCTGGAGCCGGACTGGACGCTGAAATAATCCAGGCGGAAGTGCTCCGGCTCTTCCTGCTGTTTGTTGATGAAGGCCAGCGCCTCCAGGTCGTAGTCGAATACCTGGCCCTTCTTGTCCGCCAGCTTCAGGAAGGCGTCGTACAGGTGGTCCATGTTGTACTCGCTCTCCTTGTAGCCCATCTCTTCCATGCGGTGCTTCACCGCCGCGCGGCCGGAGCGCGAGGTCAGGTTCAGCTGCACCTGGTTCAGGCCGATGGATTCCGGGGTCATGATTTCGTAGTTTTCGCGGTTCTTCAGCACGCCGTCCTGATGGATGCCGGAGGAGTGGGCGAAGGCGCCGGTGCCGACGATGGCTTTGTTGGCCGGGATCGGCATGTTGCAGATCTGGCTGACCATCTGGCTGGTGCGCCAGATCTCGTGGTGATTGATTTGGGTGTGCACTTTCATTACGTCTTTGCGCACCTTAATCGCCATGATCACCTCTTCCAGCGAACAGTTGCCCGCGCGCTCGCCGATGCCGTTGATAGCGCCTTCAACCTGGCGGGCGCCGGCGTTAACGGCGGCGATAGCGTTGCCGACCGCCATGCCTAAGTCGTCGTGGGTATGTACGGAGATAATGGCTTTATCAATGTTCGGGACGCGCTCGTACAGGCCGCTGATGATATTGGCGTACTCAAACGGCATGGTGTAGCCGACGGTATCGGGAATGTTAACGGTCGTCGCGCCGGCATTAATGGCGGCCTCAACCACGCGGGCCAGATCCTCAATCGGCGTGCGCCCGGCGTCTTCGCAGGAGAATTCGACATCGTCGGTGTAGTTACGGGCGCGCTTCACCATATAGACCGCGCGCTCAATCACCTCATCCAGCGTGCTGCGCAGCTTGGTGGCAATGTGCATCGGCGAGGTGGCGATAAAGGTATGAATACGGAAGGCTTCGGCCACCTTCAGCGATTCCGCCGTGACGTCGATATCTTTCTCAACGCAGCGGGCCAGGCCGCACACCCGGCTATTTTTGATGGCGCGGGCAATGGTCTGCACTGACTCGAAGTCGCCCGGCGAGGAGACGGGAAAGCCGACCTCCATCACGTCAACGCCCATGCGCTCCAGGGCCAGCGCAATCTGCAGCTTCTCTTTGACGCTCAGACTTGCCTGCAATGCCTGCTCACCATCACGTAAAGTAGTATCAAAAATAATGACTTGTTGGCTCATGTTGCTAATCCTTATGGGTCCTGGGCGCCTTGCAACGAGCATAAAAAAACCCGCGACACGGCGCGGGTTTTTTTATTTCTGAGGGCTCGATTAACGCTGAACGTCACCCACCAGTCTACCGCGCACAGTAAGAGCGTTTAGTAGTAGTAGACCGGTGAAGTGGGTGGTACGCATCATGTTTCAAACCCGTTAAATTCAAGATGCTTTTAGTGGTACTGGATATGACGGCCAAAGTCAACACTTTCTGTAATCGTGAAGCCAATCGGGGCCGCGCATTAGGAATCGTGCTAAGCAAAAAGTGCTGTCGAAAAGCGCATATATGGCGATAATATCTTAAGAGGATTCCCTTTGTTTGGCGGGAATAATCCTGGTGAATATGGATATTTCTTATTTTTAAAGGATATTGGTGTCACAAGCAATCACAGTTAACTTTATGATATCTCTTGCGCTATTAACATTTGTCTTAATTTATCGGGAATATTCTGTAAGATTTGTCTCGGTGATTATTCATTTATCGGTAAGTTTTATAATTTTTATCAAATGCATTCGGTGATTAAAGGCGTATTGTTTATTGACAGCATTTATGGGTAGACTGCGAAAATCGTGCGGAAGGCCCGTGAAATTAAAGCGCGTGGTTCTCTTCTGCTTGCCTGAATGATGGCTTATTCAGGTGCCGTCCAGGCTCGCATCCTCGGCAATAAATCAGCCTAATGAGATAGGCGTTAAATAAGGAAGTCTCATTTGACAATGGAGTCATATATGATTTTTGAAAGTAAAGACAGGCGTACGTCGGCACCTGCTGTCGATAACTCGCCCTCACAGCTGCGCGCCGTCGATTTAAATTTACTGACCGTATTTGACGCCGTTATGCAGGAGCGAAACATTACCCGCGCCGCCCAGCTCCTCGGTATGTCTCAGCCCGCGGTCAGCAATGCGGTATCGCGGCTTAAGACGGTGTTCAATGATGAGCTGTTTGTGCGCTACGGCCGCGGCATCAGGCCAACGCCGAGAGCCGCGCAGCTATTTGGCGCCATAAGACAGGCGCTACAGCTGGTGCAAAACGAGCTGCCGGGTACCGGCTTTGAGCCAGCCAGCAGCGATCGCGTATTTAACCTTTGCGTCTGTAGCCCGCTTGACGATCGGTTGACTTCTTTAATATTGAATAAGGTGAGTGAACTGGCACCAAATATTCATTTGATATTTAAATCCAGCTTAAATCAAAATGCTGAACATCAGCTCCGCTATCAGTCGCTGGAGTTTATCATCGGCTACGAAGCGTTTTCACCGCCTGATTTTGCCTCGACGCCGCTTTTTCACGATGAAATGGTCCTGGTCCACAGCGCCAATCATCCGCGCTTAAAAGGGCCGCTCAGGGAGAGCGATATTTATCGCGAAGAGCATGCGGTTGTTTCTCTGGAACGTTACGCCTCATTCAGCCAGCCGTGGTATGACACTCAGGAAAAGCAGGCCGCGATTGCTTATCAGGGAGCGGCGCTCAGCAGCGTATTAAATGTGGTTTCACAAACGCATCTGGTGGCAATTGCGCCGCGCTGGCTGGCGGAGTCGTGCATCGATAGTCTGAATATTAAGCTGCTGCCGCTGCCATTAAAATTAAATAGCCGCACCTGCTTCCTTTCATGGTATGAAGCGGCGGGACATAATAAAGGTCATCAGTGGATGAAGTCGCTGCTAAATACCGTCTGTAGCGGTTGATTTTTCCTGGTGGATATTTTTGGTTTATTTTGTGTTTTTGCTAATTTACGAGATTTTATACTGATTGATGCCGGGAGTAACAACTTCCCGGCATGAAAAAATGGATCATTTCCTGCCTGCAGCGATTTATGCAAAATTTATTGGTGAGTATGCCGTCATTAATGAACTAATTCACCAGATAAGCATAACTGAGCTTCTTTTTATTCCAAATCCACTATCTCTCCTCTCCTGAGGGTCGATTGCCTGCCTGCTGGCGAGCGGTTATGTTAAGCGAATGCTGCAATTTATTCACAGCGGGGAGCACGGATTCCGCTGTATGACGACGCGAAAATGAGTTCCGTGGTCATCAACAAGCCTGGAGGCAAAGCATGGAGATGTTATCTGGCGCCGAGATGGTGGTGCGATCGCTGATCGACCAGGGCGTAAAGCAGGTGTTTGGCTATCCCGGAGGCGCGGTCCTCGATATTTATGATGCGCTACATACTGTGGGCGGCATCGATCATATTCTGGTCCGCCACGAGCAGGCGGCGGTCCACATGGCCGACGGCCTGGCGCGGGCGACGGGCGACGTCGGCGTCGTGCTGGTGACCTCCGGTCCCGGCGCCACCAATGCCATCACCGGTATTGCCACCGCCTATATGGACTCTATTCCGCTGGTCGTGCTCTCGGGTCAGGTGGCGACATCGCTTATCGGCTACGACGCCTTCCAGGAGTGCGATATGGTCGGTATCTCCCGCCCGGTGGTGAAGCACAGCTTTCTGGTCAAGCAAACCGAAGATATTCCCGGCGTGCTGAAGAAGGCTTTCTGGCTGGCGGCCAGCGGCCGTCCGGGGCCGGTAGTGGTTGATTTACCAAAAGATATCCTCAATCCGGCGAACAAGCTGCCCTACGTCTGGCCTGAGTCGGTCAGTATGCGCTCTTATAACCCGACCACCAGCGGCCATCGGGGGCAGATTAAGCGTGCCCTGCAGACGCTGGTGGCGGCGAAAAAACCGGTGGTTTACGTCGGCGGCGGGGCGATTAACGCCGGCTGTGAAGACGAACTGCGGGCGCTGGTTGAGCAGCTCAATATTCCGGTGGCTTCCTCGCTGATGGGCCTCGGCGCTTTCCCTGCCACCCACCGCCAGGCGCTCGGTATGCTGGGTATGCACGGCACCTTTGAGGCCAATATGACGATGCATAACTCGGACGTTATCTTTGCCGTCGGGGTGCGGTTTGATGACCGCACCACCAACAATCTGGCGAAGTACTGTCCGGACGCTACCGTTCTGCATATTGATATCGATCCGACCTCCATTTCCAAAACCGTGGCCGCCGACGTGCCTATCGTCGGCGATGCTAAGCTGGTGCTGGCGCAGATGCTGGAACTGCTGGCGCAGGAGCAGGGCGTCCAGCCGCTGGACGATATCCGCGACTGGTGGCAGCGCATCGAGCAGTGGCGGGTTCGCCACTGCCTGAAATATGACGCGGACAGCGGCAAAATCAAACCCCAGGCAGTCATTGAAACGATCTGGCGCCTTACCGGTGGAGACGCCTACGTGACCTCTGATGTCGGGCAGCATCAGATGTTTGCCGCCCTCTACTATCCATTTGATAAGCCCCGCCGCTGGATCAACTCCGGCGGTCTCGGCACGATGGGCTTTGGCCTGCCCGCCGCGCTGGGCGTCAAAATGGCCCACCCGGATGCGACGGTCGTATGCGTGACCGGCGACGGCAGCATTCAGATGAATATTCAGGAGCTCTCCACCGCCCAGCAGTACGATCTGCCGGTGATTATCCTCAACCTCAATAACGGCTACCTCGGCATGGTGAAGCAGTGGCAGGACATGATTTACTCCGGCCGCCACTCGCACTCTTACATGAAGTCGCTGCCCGACTTTGTGCGGCTGGCAGAGGCGTACGGCCACGTCGGTATCCGCATTCAGGAGCCGTCGGAGCTTGAGAGCAAGCTGAACGAAGCGCTGGAGCTGGTGCGCAGCAACCGGCTGGTCTTTGTGGATGTGGTGGTGGACGGCAGCGAGCACGTCTATCCGATGCACATCCGCGGCGGCGGAATGGATGAAATGTGGCTGAGCAAAACGGAGAGGACCTGATCATGCGCCGGATATTATCAGTTTTACTGGAGAACGAATCGGGCGCGCTGTCGCGGGTTATCGGCCTCTTCTCCCAGCGCGGTTATAACATTGAGAGCCTGACCGTGGCACCCACGGACGATCCGACGCTCTCCAGGATGACTATTCAGACCGTTGGCGATGAAAAGACCATTGAGCAGATTGAGAAGCAGCTGCACAAGCTGGTTGACGTTCTGCGGGTCAGCGAACTGGGGCAGGGCGCGCACGTCGAGCGTGAGATCATGCTGGTCAAAGTGCAGGCCAGCGGCTATGGCCGGGAAGAGGTGAAGCGCAACGCGGAGATCTTCCGCGGCCAGATCATCGACGTCACGCCCTCTATTTATACCGTTCAGCTGGCAGGCACCAGCGATAAGCTCGATGCTTTCCTTGCCTCGCTGCGCGACGTGGCGCGCATTGTTGAAGTTGCCCGCTCCGGCGTCGTCGGCCTGTCGCGCGGCGATAAAATCATGCGCTAGGCGGTTATATCAACCTAAATACGTAGCCCGACCTCTAGCGTCGGGCTTTTTTTGCGAAATCACCATGAATTGTAAATAAAAGCGGTTGCCGCTATAGAGTTTCTGCGTTTAGATGTTATGAAAACTCGTCCATAGCATCGTAATGGTTATGGACTGGACATATTAAGCAAGGGGCATTTGTGAAACTGGATGAAATCGCCCGGCTCGCCGGCGTCTCGCGGACCACGGCCAGCTATGTGATTAACGGTAAAGCCAAACAGTACCGCGTCAGCGATAAAACCGTTGAGAAGGTCATGGCTGTTGTACGTGAGCATAACTATCATCCCAACGCCGTCGCCGCGGGTCTGCGCGCGGGCCGCACGCGGTCAATCGGCCTGGTTATCCCCGATCTGGAAAATACCAGCTATACCCGCATAGCGAATTACCTGGAGCGCCAGGCCCGCCAGCGGGGGTACCAGCTGCTGATCGCCTGTTCGGAAGATCAGCCCGACAATGAAATGCGCTGCATCGAGCACCTGCTCCAGCGCCAGGTTGATGCGATCATTGTTTCAACATCGCTGCCGCCCGAGCATCCCTTCTACCAGCGCTGGGCCAACGATCCCTTTCCGATTGTCGCCCTCGATCGCGCGCTCGATCGCGAACACTTTACCAGCGTCGTCGGCGCCGACCAGGAGGATGCCGAAGCCCTGGCCGCAGAGTTGCGTACCTTCCCGGCGGAGACGGTACTCTATCTCGGCGCGCTTCCCGAGCTGTCGGTGAGTTTTCTGCGCGAGATGGGTTTTCGCACGGCGTGGAAAGACGATCCGCGCGAAGTGCACTTTCTTTATGCCAACAGCTACGAGCGCGAAGCCGCGGCGCAGCTGTTTGAGGCCTGGCTTGAAACCCACCCGATGCCGCAGGCGCTGTTTACCACCTCTTTTGCGCTGCTGCAGGGCGTGATGGACGTGACGCTGCGCCGCGAAGGTAAGCTCCCCTCGGAACTGGCCATTGCCACCTTCGGCGATAATGAGCTGCTCGATTTTCTGCAGTGCCCGGTGCTGGCGGTGGCTCAGCGCCACCGCGACGTGGCCGAACGGGTGCTGGAGATTGTCCTTGCCAGCCTCGACGAACCGAAAAAGCCTAAGCCGGGCCTGAGCCGCATCCGCCGCAATCTGTACCGTCGCGGCAGTCTCAGCCGTCGCTAGCCGGGGGACGCGCTTCGCCCACTAGCGCGAAGCGCGTAATTAACCGCAATAAAAGGTGGGATTATTCCTGAAATTAGGCGTTGAATATTTGCCACAACAGAATGAAACAGCGAATTAACGGCCGCAATGAGTTACCAGAAAGTAAACTCACGTTTAATTTGTATTGTTTTGTTACAGCCCTCACCTGAATTGATTGATTAACAACCACTTCATTTTTACGCTCACATTTGCTTACCACCTCATGCCTTCCGGTGCCTGTAAACAGATCTCCTTAGGGCTGTTAACGGCGCTGAGAATGTCCTAAAATGCCGCCCTCGTCGCAATTTGGCACTTTATATTTTTACTTTAGTGAATTTGTGATGGCGGAAAATCGTTAAGAAGGTGTTGGTTCTTTTCTCGCACGTATTCAAAACGTTAATTTTCTTCACGCGCTGGATGTTATTTAAGCAGGGCGAATATTGGCTGTTATTTAGGGTTATTACGACTCAGTTAGCCTTCGTGCTGGCTTGACAAGCTTTTCCTCCGCTCCGTAAACTCCCTCAGGTGGGAATTTGTGGGGTAAAGTGGAGAAAAGGGGTGAGGCTGGCATGTTCCGGGGAGCAACGTTAGTCAATCTCGACAGCAAAGGGCGCCTCGCGGTGCCGACCCGCTACCGGGAACCGCTGCTCGGGAACGCTGCTGGTCAACTGGTCTGTACCATTGACATCCATCACCCGTGCCTGCTGCTTTACCCGCTTCCCGAGTGGGAAATCATCGAGCAAAAATTGTCACGACTGTCGAGCATGAACCCGGCGGAGCGGCGCGTTCAGCGCCTGTTACTGGGCCATGCCAGCGAGTGTCAAATGGACAACGCCGGTCGTTTGCTGATTGCGCCGGTTTTACGGCAACACGCCGGACTGACTAAAGAAGTGATGCTGGTCGGACAGTTCAATAAATTTGAATTGTGGGATGAGGAGACCTGGTATCAACGGGTCAGGGAAGATATCGACGCAGAGCAATCCGCCTCCGCAGAGCTGACGGAGCGGTTGCAGGACTTGTCTTTATAAGATGATGGAAAACTATAAACATACTACGGTACTGCTGGATGAGGCCGTGAATGGCCTCAATATTCGTCCGGACGGTATCTATATTGATGGTACTTTTGGTCGCGGTGGCCACTCGCGCCTGATCCTCTCGCACCTGGGTGCTGAGGGGCAACTGCTGGCTATTGACCGCGATCCGCAGGCGATAGCGGTGGCTAACACCATCGACGACCCGCGCTTTTCCATCGTGCACGGACCTTTTTCCGCGCTGGCTGATTACGTCGCCGAGCGCGGCCTTATGGGCAAGATCGACGGCATTTTGCTCGATCTTGGTGTCTCTTCACCGCAGCTTGACGACGCCGAGCGCGGCTTCTCTTTTATGCGCGACGGTCCGCTGGATATGCGCATGGATCCGACGCGCGGCCAGTCTGCGGCGCAGTGGCTGCAGACCGCTGACGAAGCCGATATTGCCTGGGTGATTAAAACCTTTGGCGAGGAGCGCTTCGGCAAGCGCATCGCGCGCGCCATCGTTGAGCGCAACCGCACGGCGCCGATGACCCGCACTAAAGAGCTGGCAGAGGTGGTGGCGGCGGCGACGCCGGTGAAGGACAAATACAAACATCCTGCGACCCGTACTTTTCAGGCGGTGCGCATCTGGGTGAACAGTGAACTTGAGGAGATAGAGCAGGCGCTAAAAAGCTCGCTCGACGTGCTGGCCCCGCAGGGAAGGCTCTCCATCATCAGTTTTCACTCGCTGGAAGACCGCATCGTGAAGCGCTTTATGCGCGAACACAGCCGCGGGCCGCAAGTACCGGCGGGATTACCGATGACTGAAGAGCAGTTGCGAAAATTGGGTGGCCGTCAGCTGCGAGCACTAGGCAAGTTGATGCCGGGCGAACAAGAAGTGGCAGAAAATCCACGTGCCCGTAGTTCAGTTCTGCGCGTTGCAGAGAGGACGAACGCATGATCGGCAGAGTGTCAGAGGCCCTAAGCAAAGTAAAAGGATCGATTGGAAACAGCGAGCGCCATGCCTTGCCTGGTGTGATCGGCGACGATCTTTTGCGGTTCGGGAAGCTGCCACTCTGCCTGTTCATTTGCATCATTTTGACTGCAGTAACGGTGGTTACGACGGCGCACCATACCCGTCTGTTAACCGCCCAGCGTGAACAACTGGTTCTGGAGCGGGACGCGCTCGATATTGAGTGGCGCAACCTGATCCTTGAAGAGAATGCCCTCGGCGATCATAGCCGGGTTGAGCGGATCGCGACGGAGAAGCTGCAGATGCAGCATGTCGATCCTTCCCAGGAAAACATTGTTGTTCAAAAATAAGGATTATCGCGACGCATGAAAGCAGCGGCAAAAACGCTAAAAACAAAACGACAGGAAGAACAGGCCAACTTTGTGAGTTGGCGTTTTGCGTTGCTGTGCGGCTGCATTTTACTGGCGATGGCTTTCCTGCTGGGCCGCGTGGCCTGGCTGCAGATCATTAATCCTGACATGCTGGTGCGTCAGGGGGACATGCGCTCCCTGCGCGTGCAGGAAGTCTCCACCTCGCGCGGTATGATAACCGACCGCTCAGGCCGCCCGCTGGCGGTGAGCGTGCCGGTGAAGGCCATCTGGGCCGATCCGAAAGAGCTGCACGACGCCGGCGGCATCAGCCTCGATAACCGCTGGAAGGCGCTGGCCGATGCGCTGAAAATGCCGCTGGATCAGCTCGCCTCCCGGGTGAATGCCAACCCGCGCGGACGCTTCATCTACCTGGCCCGTCAGGTCAACCCGGACATGGCCGACTACATCAAAAAACTTAAGCTGCCCGGCATCCATCTGCGGGAAGAGTCGCGCCGCTACTACCCCTCCGGCGAAGTGACCTCTCAGCTCATCGGCTTCACCAACGTTGACAGCCAGGGTATCGAAGGCGTCGAGAAGAGCTTCGATAAGTGGCTTACCGGCCAGCCCGGCGAGCGCATCGTGCGTAAAGACCGCTATGGCCGGGTTATCGAGGATATCTCCTCCACCGACAGCCAGGCGGCGCATAACCTGGCGCTGAGCATTGACGAGCGGCTGCAGGCGCTGGTCTACCGCGAGCTGAATAACGCCGTGGCCTTTAACAAGGCGGAGTCCGGCAGCGCCGTGCTGGTCGATGTGAATACCGGCGAAGTGCTGGCGATGGCCAACAGCCCCTCCTACAACCCGAACAACCTCTCCGGCACGCCGAAAGACGTGATGCGTAACCGGACCATCACCGATGTCTTCGAACCGGGCTCAACGGTAAAACCGATGGTGGTGATGACGGCTCTCCAGCGGGGGATCGTTAACGAAAACTCGGTGCTGAACACCATTCCCTACCGAATTAACGGCCACGAAATTAAAGACGTGGCGCGCTATAGCGAATTGACCCTGACCGGGGTTTTACAGAAGTCGAGTAACGTCGGTGTTTCTAAACTGGCGTTAGCGATGCCGTCCTCAGCGCTGGTAGATACTTACTCGCGTTTTGGGCTGGGAAAAGCGACCAATTTGGGGTTGGTCGGAGAACGCAGTGGCTTATATCCTCAAAAACAACGGTGGTCTGACATAGAGAGGGCCACCTTCTCTTTCGGCTACGGGCTAATGGTAACGCCGTTACAGTTAGCGCGAGTCTATGCAACCGTCGGCAGCTACGGCATCTACCGTCCGCTGTCGATCACCAAAGTTGATCCGCCGGTACCCGGCGAGCGCATCTTCCCGGAATCAATCGTGCGCACCGTCGTTCATATGATGGAGAGCGTGGCGCTCCCCGGCGGCGGCGGCGTGAAGGCGGCCATCAAAGGCTATCGCATTGCGATTAAGACCGGTACGGCGAAAAAGGTGGGGCCGGATGGCCGCTACATCAACAAATACATTGCTTATACCGCGGGCGTCGCGCCAGCCAGCCAGCCGCGCTTTGCGCTGGTGGTGGTGATTAACGATCCGCAGGCCGGTAAGTACTACGGCGGTGCCGTTTCGGCCCCGGTGTTTGGTGCCATCATGGGCGGCGTGCTGCGCACCATGAACATCGAGCCGGATGCGCTGACAACGGGCGACAAAAATGAGTTTGTAACAAATCAAGGCGAGGGTTCAGGTGGCAGATCGTAATTTGCGCGACCTACTTGCTCCGTGGGTGCCGAACGCACCGGAGCGCACGCTGCGTGAGATGACGCTCGATAGCCGCATTGCGGCGTCGGGGGATCTCTTCGTGGCGGTTTCAGGTCATCAGGCGGACGGGCGTCGTTATATCCCGCAGGCGATTGCGCAAGGTGTGGCTGCTGTTATTGCTGAAGCAAAAGATGAAGCCGCCGACGGTGAAATTCGTGAAATGCACGGCGTTCCCGTCATCTATCTCAGTCAGTTAAACGAGCGCCTCTCCGCCCTGGCGGGGCGCTTCTACCATCAGCCTTCCGAAGGTCTGAAGCTTATCGGCGTTACCGGTACCAACGGTAAAACCACCACCACCCAGCTGCTGGCCCAGTGGGCGCAGCTGCTGGGTGAAACCGCGGCGGTGATGGGCACCGTCGGCAACGGCCTGCTGGGCAAAGTGGTTCCCACGGAGAACACCACCGGATCGGCGGTTGACGTGCAGCACGTCCTTTCCGCCCTGAAAGGGCAGGGCGCGACCTTTGCCGCGATGGAAGTCTCTTCTCACGGCCTGGTCCAGCACCGCACCGCGGCGCTCAAGTTCGCCGCCTCGGTCTTTACCAACCTGAGCCGCGACCACCTCGACTATCACGGCGATATGGAACACTACGAAGCGGCGAAGTGGATGCTCTACTCCACTCACGACTTCGGCCAGGCGATTATCAACGCCGATGATGAAGTGGGCCGCCGCTGGCTGGCTAAGCTGCCGGACGCGGTTGCCGTCTCCATGGCAGACCATATCAATCCGAACTGCCACGGCCGCTGGCTGAAGGCCACGGCGGTGAACTATCACGACAGCGGCGCGACCATCGCCTTTGACTCCAGCTGGGGCCAGGGCGAAATCGATAGCCGCCTGATGGGCGCCTTTAACGTCAGCAACCTGCTGCTGGCGCTGGCTACGCTGCTGGCGCTGGGCTATCCGCTGGCGGATCTGCTGAAAACGGCCTCCCGCCTGCAGCCGGTCTGCGGCCGCATGGAAGTGTTCAGCGCGCCGGGCAAGCCGACGGTGGTCGTGGACTATGCCCACACGCCGGACGCGCTGGAGAAAGCGCTGGAAGCCGCGCGCCTGCACTGCGCAGGCCAGCTGTGGTGCGTCTTCGGCTGCGGCGGCGACCGCGATAAAGGCAAGCGCCCGCTGATGGGCGCCATCGCCGAGCAGTTCGCCGACATTGCCGTGGTCACCGACGACAATCCGCGCACCGAAGAGCCGCGCGCCATCATTAACGATATTCTGGCGGGCATGCTCGACGCAGGCCGCGCACGGGTAATGGAAGGGCGCGCCGAAGCGGTGACCGCCGCCATCATGCAGGCGAAGCCTGACGACGTGGTGCTGCTGGCCGGTAAAGGCCACGAAGATTACCAGATTGTCGGCACCCGCCGCCTCGACTACTCCGATCGCGTCACCGCAGCCCGCCTGCTGGGAGCGGTGGCATGATCGGCGTAACCCTCAGCAAAATAGCCGCCGTGCTCGGCGGCGAACTGCGCGGCGCCGATGCTAGCATCGACGCCGTGACGACGGATACCCGCAAAGTGACGCCGGGCTGCCTGTTCGTGGCCCTCAAGGGCGAACGCTTCGATGCCCACGACTTCGCCGGGCAGGCGAAGGCGGCGGGCGCGGGCGCGCTGCTGGTCAGCCGCCCGCTGGACTGCGATCTGCCGCAGGTGGTGGTGAACGATACCCGCCTCGCTTTTGGCGAGCTGGCGGCCTGGGTGCGCCAGCAGGTGCCCGCCCGCGTGGTGGCCCTGACCGGCTCGTCCGGCAAAACCTCCGTTAAGGAGATGACCGCCTCGATCCTCGGCCAGTGCGGCAATACCCTCTACACCGCCGGCAATCTCAATAACGATATCGGCGTGCCGATGACGCTGCTGCGCCTGACGCCGGAGCACGACTACGCGGTTATCGAGCTGGGCGCCAATCACCAGGGCGAAATCGCCTGGACAGTCGGCCTGACCCGCCCGGAAGCGGCGCTGGTCAACAACCTGGCCGCCGCCCACCTGGAGGGTTTCGGCTCGCTGGCGGGCGTGGCGAAGGCCAAAGGTGAAATCTTTACCGGTCTGGCGGAGAACGGCGTGGCCATTCTCAACGCCGACAGCAACGACTGGCTGAACTGGCAGAGCATTATCGGCGACCGCACCGTGTGGCGCTTCTCGCCGAATCAGGCCGATAGCGACTTCGCCGCCGACAACGTGCATATCACCAGCCGCGGCACCGAATTTACCCTGCGCACGCCGGTGGGCAGCGTAGACGTTCTGCTGCCGCTGCCGGGCCGCCACAATATCGCTAACGCCCTCGCGGCGGCGGCGCTGGCGACGGCGGTGGGCGCCGATCTGCAGGCGGTGAAGGCCGGTCTGGCGACGCTGAAAGCGGTGCCGGGACGCCTGTTTCCCGTCCAGCTTGCGGAAAATCAGCTGCTGCTGGACGACTCCTACAACGCCAACGTCGGCTCGATGACCGCCGCGGCGCAGGTGCTCGCCGAAATGCCGGGCTACCGCATCCTGGTAGCGGGCGATATGGCGGAGCTGGGCGACGAAAGCGAAGCCTGCCACCGCCAGGTGGGCGAGGCGGCGAAAGCCGCCGGTATCGACTGCGTTATCAGCGTCGGCGTTCTTAGTAAAAATATCAGCGACGCCAGCGGCGTCGGCGAACACTTTGCCGACAAGCCCGCCGCCATTGCGCGGCTGAAGGCGCTGATCGCAGAGCATCCATTTGTCACTATTTTGGTGAAAGGTTCACGTAGCGCGGCCATGGAAGAGGTGGTTGGCGCTTTACAGGAGAACAAGGCATGTTAGTTTGGCTGGCCGAGCATTTGGTCAAATATTATTCCGGCTTTAACGTCTTTTCCTATCTGACGTTTCGCGCCATCGTCAGCCTGCTGACTGCGCTGTTCATCTCTCTGTGGATGGGCCCGCGCATGATTGCCCGTCTGCAAAAACTCTCATTTGGCCAGGTCGTGCGTAACGACGGCCCCGAGTCGCACTTCAGCAAGCGCGGCACGCCGACCATGGGCGGGATCATGATCCTCACCGCCATCGTGGTGTCCGTCCTGCTGTGGGCCTATCCCTCCAACCCGTACGTCTGGTGCGTGCTGACGGTGCTGGTCGGCTACGGCATTATCGGCTTCGTCGACGACTACCGCAAAGTGGTGCGCAAGGATACTAAAGGCCTGATCGCCCGCTGGAAATATTTCTGGATGTCGGTGATTGCCCTCGGCGTCGCCTTTGCGCTCTACCTTGCCGGGAAAGACACGCCGGCCACCGAGCTGGTGGTACCGTTCTTTAAAGACGTGATGCCGCAGCTGGGCCTGTTCTATATCCTGCTGGCCTACTTCGTGATCGTCGGCACCGGTAACGCCGTCAACCTGACCGACGGTCTGGACGGGCTGGCGATTATGCCGACCGTATTTGTGGCGGGCGGCTTTGCGCTGGTCGCCTGGGCGACCGGCAACATGAACTTCGCCAGCTATCTGCACATTCCCTACCTGCGCCACGCCGGTGAGCTGGTGATTGTCTGCACCGCTATCGTCGGCGCGGGTTTAGGCTTTTTGTGGTTTAACACCTATCCGGCCCAGGTCTTTATGGGCGACGTCGGCTCTCTGGCGCTCGGCGGCGCGCTCGGCATCATCGCCGTGCTGCTGCGCCAGGAGTTTCTGCTGGTGATCATGGGCGGCGTCTTCGTGGTGGAAACCCTGTCGGTGATCCTGCAGGTCGGCTCCTTCAAGCTGCGCGGACAGCGCATCTTCCGCATGGCGCCGATTCACCACCACTATGAACTGAAAGGCTGGCCGGAGCCGCGCGTTATCGTGCGCTTCTGGATCATTTCGCTGATGCTGGTGCTGATTGGCCTGGCAACGCTGAAGGTACGTTAATCATGGCAGATTATCAGGGCAAAAACGTCGTTATCATCGGTCTGGGGTTGACCGGGCTCTCCTGCGTGGACTTTTTCATCGACCGCGGCGTCACGCCGCGGGTGATGGACACCCGCAGCGCGCCGCCGGGCCTTGATAAGCTGCCCGAGGGGGTCGAGCGTTACCTCGGCGGCCTCAACGATGACTGGCTGCTGGCAGCCGACCTGATTGTCGCCAGCCCCGGTATTGCTTTGGCGCACCCTTCGCTCAGCGCGGCGGCGGATGCCGGCGTGGAAATTGTGGGCGATATCGAGCTGTTCTGCCGCGAAGCGCAGGCGCCGGTGATCGCCATTACCGGCTCGAACGGTAAAAGCACCGTCACCACCCTGGTGGGCGAGATGGCGAAAGCCGCGGGCGTCAATGTCGGCGTCGGCGGCAATATCGGCCTGCCGGCGCTGATGCTGCTGGACGTCTCGCGCGAGCTGTACGTCCTGGAGCTCTCCAGCTTCCAGCTGGAAACCACCTCCAGCCTGCGGGCGGTGGCGGCGACCATTCTTAACGTCACCGAAGATCATATGGACCGCTATCCGTTCGGCCTGCAGCAGTACCGCGCGGCCAAGCTGCGGGTTTATGAGAATGCGAAAACCTGCGTGGTCAACGCCGACGATGCGCTGACCATGCCGGTGCGCGGCGCCGACGATCGCTGCGTCAGCTTCGGCGTCAACATTGGCGACTACCATCTCAACCGCCAGCAGGGCGAAACCTGGCTGCGGGTGAAAGGCGAAAAAGTCCTCAACGTTAAAGAGATGAAGCTCAGCGGGCAGCACAACTACAGCAACGCCCTGGCGGCGCTGGCGCTGGCGGATGCCGCCGGCCTGCCGCGCGCCAGCAGCCTGAAGGCGCTGACCACTTTTACCGGTCTGGCGCACCGCTTCCAGCTGGCGCTGGAGCACAACGGCGTGCGCTGGATCAACGACTCCAAGGCGACCAACGTCGGCAGCACTGAAGCGGCGCTCAACGGCCTGCACGTTAACGGCACCCTGCACCTGCTGCTGGGCGGCGACGGCAAGTCGGCGGACTTCACGCCGCTGACCGCCTGGCTCGGCGGCGACAACATCCGCCTGTGGTGCTTTGGCCGCGACGGCGACGAACTGGCGGCGCTTCGCCCGGACGCCGCCACCCGCACGGAAACCATGGAAGAGGCGATGCGCCTGATTGCCCCGCAGCTCAGGCCCGGTGATATGGTGCTGCTCTCGCCGGCCTGCGCCAGCCTCGATCAGTTTAAGAATTTTGAACAGCGCGGGGATATCTTCACCCGCCTGGCGAAGGAGCTCGGCTGATGCGCCTCTCTCTCCCTCGCCTCCGCCTGCCGCGCGTACCGGGATCTGCGATCCTGGTGTGGCTGTTTTCGGCGCTGAAGGGCTGGGTGATGGCTTCGCGGCCGAAGGACAGCGACAGCCTGGTGATGTACGACCGCACCCTGCTGTGGCTGACGCTGGGCCTGGCCGCTATCGGTTTCGTGATGGTCACGTCCGCCTCGATGCCGGTCGGGCAGCGGCTGGCGAACGACCCCTTCCTGTTTGCCAAGCGCGACGGGCTCTATATTATTCTGGCCTTCTGCCTCGCGATGGTCACTCTGCGCCTGCCGATGGACTTCTGGCAGCGCTACAGCGCGGCGATGCTGATTGCCGCCATTGTGATGCTGCTGATCGTCCTGGTGGTGGGCAGCTCGGTGAACGGCGCCTCGCGCTGGATTGCCCTCGGGCCGCTGCGCATTCAGCCCGCTGAATTTACCAAGCTGTCGCTGTTCTGCTACATCTCCAACTACCTGGTGCGCAAAGGCGACGAGGTGCGCAACAACCTGCGCGGCTTCCTGAAGCCGATGGGCGTTATCTTCGTGCTGGCTATTCTCCTGCTGGCGCAGCCGGACCTCGGCACCGTGGTGGTGCTGTTTGTGACTACGCTTGCCATGCTGTTCCTCGCCGGCGCCAAGCTGTGGCAGTTTATCGCCATTATCGGCATGGGGATTTCGGCCGTGGTGCTGCTGATCCTCGCCGAGCCGTACCGCATCCGCCGCGTGACCTCCTTCTGGAACCCGTGGGAAGATCCCTTCGGCAGCGGCTACCAGCTGACCCAGTCGCTGATGGCGTTCGGGCGCGGGGAAATGTGGGGCCAGGGCCTCGGCAACTCGGTGCAGAAGCTGGAGTATCTCCCGGAGGCGCATACCGACTTTATCTTCGCCATTATCGGCGAGGAGCTCGGCTATATCGGTGTGGTACTGGCGCTTTTAATGGTATTCTTCGTCGCTTTCCGCGCCATGTCCATTGGCCGCAAAGCGCTGGAAATCGATCACCGTTTCGCCGGTTTTCTGGCCTGCGCTATTGGCATCTGGTTCAGCTTCCAGGCGCTGGTTAACGTTGGCGCCGCGGCGGGGATGCTGCCGACCAAAGGCCTGACGCTGCCGCTTATCAGCTACGGCGGTTCGAGCCTGCTGATTATGTCCACGGCGATCATGCTGCTATTACGAATTGATTATGAAACCCGCCTGGAAAAAGCCCAGGCGTTTACGCGGGGTGTGCGATGAGCGGTGAGAAGCGGTTGATGGTGATGGCGGGCGGTACCGGCGGGCACGTGTTCCCCGGGCTCGCGGTTGCGCACCATCTGATGGAGCAGGGCTGGCAGGTTCGCTGGCTCGGCACCGCCGACCGAATGGAAGCGGATCTGGTGCCGAAGCACGGCATTGAGATCGACTTTATCCGCATCTCCGGCCTGCGCGGCAAGGGCATCAAGGCCCTGCTGCTGGCGCCGGTGCGCATCTTCAACGCCTGGCGCCAGGCGCGGGCCATCATGAAGCGCTTTAAGCCTGACGTGGTGTTGGGCATGGGCGGCTACGTATCCGGCCCCGGCGGCCTGGCGGCGCGGTCGCTGGGCATTCCCGTAGTGCTGCATGAGCAGAACGGCATCGCCGGGCTGACGAACAAGTGGCTGGCGAAGATTGCCACCAAGGTGATGCAGGCGTTTCCCGGCGCATTTCCGGATGCGGAAGTGGTCGGCAACCCGGTGCGCGAAGACGTGCTGGCGCTGCCGCTGCCGCAGCAGCGCCTGGCGGGCCGCGAAGGGCCGGTACGCGTGCTGGTGGTCGGCGGCTCCCAGGGCGCGCGGGTGCTGAATCAGACCCTGCCGCAGGTGGCCGCTAAGCTCGGCGACGGCGTCAAAATCTGGCACCAGAGCGGTAAAGGCGGCCAGCAGACCGTGGAGCAGGCCTACGCCGACGCCGGTCAGCCGCAGCACAAGGTGAGCGAGTTTATTGACGACATGGCCGCCGCCTACGCCTGGGCCGACGTGGTGGTCTGCCGCTCCGGCGCGCTGACGGTGAGCGAAATCGCCGCCGCCGGCCTGCCGGCCATCTTCGTGCCGTTCCAGCACAAAGACCGGCAGCAGTACTGGAACGCGCTGCCGCTCGAAAAAGCGGGGGCAGCAAAAATTTTCGAACAGCCGCAGTTTACGGCCGAGGCGGTTGCCGCCACGCTGGCGGGCTGGGACCGAAACAAACTGCTGGAGATGGCCGAACGCGCGCGCGCGGCGGCTATCCCGGATGCTACCGACAGGGTAGCCAATGAAGTGAGCCTGGCAGCCCGGGCGTAATCACCGCAGCGCTCCGCGCGCTGCACGAATTTTGAAGTAGTCGATGGCGTTTAGAGAATGAATACACAACAACTGGCGAAACTGCGTTCAATTGTGCCCGAGATGCGCCGCGTCCGGCACATTCACTTTGTCGGCATCGGCGGTGCTGGCATGGGCGGTATTGCCGAAGTGTTGGCGAATGAAGGTTATCAGATTAGCGGTTCGGATCTGGCGCCGAATCCCGTGACGCAGCAGCTGTCGGCGCTGGGCGCAACCATCTATTTTAACCACCGCCCGGAGAACGTCAGCGACGCGAGCGTAGTGGTGGTATCGAGCGCTATCTCCGCTGATAACCCGGAAATTGTCGCCGCCCACGAGGCGCGCATTCCCGTTATCCGCCGCGCCGAGATGCTGGCGGAGCTGATGCGCTTTCGCCACGGCATCGCCATCGCCGGGACCCACGGTAAAACCACCACCACCGCGATGGTGTCGAGCATTTACGCCGAGGCCGGGCTCGACCCGACCTTCGTCAACGGCGGCCTGGTGAAGGCCGCGGGCGTCCACGCCCGTCTTGGCCACAGCCGCTACCTGATTGCGGAAGCCGATGAGAGCGACGCTTCGTTCCTGCACCTGCAGCCGATGGTGGCGATTGTCACCAATATCGAAGCCGACCATATGGACACTTACCAGGGCGACTTTGAGAACCTGAAGCAGACCTTCATTAATTTTCTGCACAACCTGCCGTTCTACGGCCGGGCGGTGATGTGCGTTGACGATCCGGTGATCCGCGAGCTGCTGCCGCGCGTCGGGCGTCAGCTCACGACCTACGGCTTCAGCGACGATGCCGATGTGCGCGTTGAGGACTATCAGCAGACCGGCGCCCAGGGCCACTTTACCCTGATCCGCCAGGACCTCGCGCCGCTGAAGGTCACGCTTAATGCCCCGGGCCGCCATAACGCGCTCAACGCCGCTGCGGCGGTTGCCGTGGCGACGGAAGAGGGCATTGACGACGAGGATATCCTGCGCGCGCTGGAGAGTTTCCAGGGCACCGGGCGCCGCTTTGACTTCCTCGGCGAGTTTCCGCTGGCGGATGTCAACGGCTGCGAGGGGACCGCGATGCTGGTAGACGACTACGGCCACCATCCGACGGAAGTGGACGCCACCATCAAAGCCGCCCGCGCCGGCTGGCCGGATAAAAATCTGGTGATGATTTTCCAGCCGCACCGCTATACCCGCACCCGCGATCTCTACGACGATTTCGCCAACGTGCTGACCCAGGTAGACAGCCTGTTGATGCTGGACGTCTATCCGGCGGGCGAAGCGGCCATTCCGGGGGCCGACAGCCGCTCCCTGTGCCGCACGATTCGCGGTCGCGGCAAGGTCGATCCTATCCTGGTGTCCGATCCTGCGCAGGTAGCGGAGATGCTGGCGCCGGTGCTGACCGGCAACGATCTGATCCTGGTTCAGGGGGCTGGCAACGTGGGTAAAATTGCCCGCGCGCTGGCGCAGAGCAAGCTGCGTCCGCAGGAGGAGAGCCATGTCTGATAACGTCGCGGTGCTGCTCGGCGGTACCTCCGCGGAGCGTGAAGTCTCCCTCAATTCCGGCGCTGCCGTGCTGGCGGGGCTGCACGAGGCGGGCATTGCCGCTTACGCCTTCGATCCGCGCGAGCAGGACATAACCCAGCTAAAAAATCTGGGTTTTAAGAAAGTGTTTATTGCCCTGCACGGCCGGGGTGGCGAAGATGGCACGCTGCAGGGACTGCTGGAGCTGCTCGAACTGCCCTACACCGGTAGCGGCGTGATGGCCTCGGCGATTTCAATGGATAAGCAGCGCAGCAAGCTGCTGTGGCAGGGGGCCGGTTTGCCCGTCGCGCCGTGGGTGGCGCTGACCCGCAGCCAGTTTGTCCGGGGCCTTAATGAAGCCCAATTGGCAGAGATTTATGCTCTCGGCCTGCCGCTTATCGTCAAACCCAGCCGGGAAGGATCCAGCGTCGGCATGTCGAAGGTCAGCGAAAGCTGCGCTTTACAGGATGCGTTAGCACTGGCTTTTCAGCACGATGATGAAGTTTTAATCGAAAAATGGCTCAGCGGACCGGAATTTACCGTTGCGGTGCTCGGCGAAGAAATTTTACCGTCGGTACGCATCCAACCCGCCGGAGTCTTCTATGATTATGAAGCGAAGTATCTCTCTGACGAGACGCAGTATTTTTGTCCCGGCTGTGAAGATGACCACCAGGAGGCGCAAATGGGGATTTTAGTGCGTAAAGCCTGGGAAGCGCTTGGCTGTTCCGGCTGGGGGCGAATTGATGTAATGCAGGACGGCGATGGGCAGCTTTATCTGCTGGAGGCGAATACGTCTCCGGGGATGACCAGCCACAGCCTGGTCCCTATGGCGGCGCGGCAGGCAGGCATGACCTTCTCGCAGCTTGTCGTTCGCATTCTGGACCTGGCGGGGTGATATGTCGCAGGCAGCGCTGAACGCGCGTAACCGTGAAGAAGAGGCCATCTCTTCACGGCGCAACAACGGAACCCGGCTGGCAGGCATTGTTTTCCTGCTGGCGGTGCTCTGCACCATTTTTGCCAGCGGCTGGATGGTGCTGGGCTGGATGGAAGATGCGCAGCGTCTGCCGCTGTCGAGGCTGGTACTGACGGGCGATCGTCACTACACGCGCAACGATGATATTCGCCAGGCGATTCTGGCGCTGGGTTCTCCGGGGACCTTCATGACCCAGGATGTCAATATCATCCAGAGTCAGATTGAACGCCTGCCGTGGATTAAACAGGCGAGCGTTCGCAAGCAGTGGCCGGACGAATTGAAGATTCATCTGGTTGAATATGTGCCGGTAGCACGTTGGAATGATCAGCATATGGTGGACGTCGACGGCAATGCCTTCAGCGTTCCGGCCGACAGAACCAGCAAGCAGAATTTGCCGATGCTGTACGGCCCGGAAGGTAGCCAGAGCGAAGTACTGCAGGGTTATCGCGACATGGGCCAGGCGCTGGCGAAAGATAAATTTACGTTGAAAGTGGCGGCGATGACCGCACGCCGCTCCTGGCAACTGACGTTGAGTAACGATATTAAGCTCAACCTGGGGCGCGGCGACACGATGAAAAGGCTTGAGCGCTTTTTAGAACTCTATCCGGTTCTTCAACAGCAGGCGCAGACCGAGGGCAAACGGATTAGCTACGTTGATTTGCGTTATGACTCAGGCGCGGCGGTGGGCTGGCAGCCTGCTCCCGCAGAGGAAACTCAACAACAATCGAATCAGGCACAGGCAGAGCAACAATGATCAAGGCGACGGACAGAAAACTGGTAGTAGGGCTGGAAATTGGTACCGCGAAGGTAGCCGCTTTGGTAGGGGAAGTTCTGCCCGACGGAATGGTCAATATCATCGGCGTCGGGAGCTGCCCGTCCCGGGGAATGGATAAAGGCGGCGTTAACGATCTTGAGTCGGTGGTGAAGTGCGTACAGCGCGCTATCGATCAGGCGGAGCTGATGGCCGACTGCCAGATCTCCTCGGTCTATCTGGCGCTTTCGGGCAAGCACATTAGCTGTCAGAATGAAATCGGCATGGTGCCTATCTCGGAAGAGGAAGTGACCCAGGAAGACGTTGAGAACGTGGTGCATACGGCAAAATCCGTTCGCGTTCGTGACGAACATCGCGTTCTGCACGTGATTCCGCAGGAGTACGCCATTGACTACCAGGAAGGGATCAAGAACCCTGTAGGTCTGTCGGGCGTGCGTATGCAGGCGAAGGTGCACCTGATTACCTGCCATAACGATATGGCGAAGAATATTGTCAAGGCAGTGGAGCGCTGCGGCCTGAAAGTAGATCAGCTGATTTTTGCCGGTCTGGCCTCCAGCTACTCCGTGCTGACGGAAGACGAACGTGAACTGGGCGTCTGTGTGGTCGACATCGGCGGTGGTACTATGGACATTGCCGTCTATACCGGCGGCGCGCTGCGCCACACCAAGGTTATCCCCTACGCCGGGAACGTAGTGACCAGCGATATCGCCTACGCCTTCGGCACGCCGCCGAGCGACGCCGAGGCGATTAAGGTGCGCCACGGCTGTGCGCTGGGCTCCATCGTCGGCAAAGACGAAAGCGTTGAAGTCCCGAGCGTCGGCGGTCGACCGCCGCGCAGCCTGCAGCGTCAGACGCTGGCAGAGGTGATTGAGCCGCGCTACACCGAGCTGCTCAATCTGGTGAACGAAGAGATTTTGCAGTTACAGGAACAGCTGCGCCAGCAGGGTGTCAAACACCATCTGGCGGCGGGGATTGTTCTGACCGGCGGCGCGGCGCAAATTGAAGGCCTGGCGGCCTGCGCCCAGCGCGTGTTCCATACGCAGGTGCGCATTGGCGCGCCGCTGAACATCACCGGTCTGACGGATTATGCCCAGGAGCCGTACTACTCGACGGCGGTGGGCCTGCTGCACTACGGAAAAGAGTCACATCTCAGTGGTGAAGCGGAAGTGGAAAAACGCGTGGCAGTGAGTTCGTGGATCAAGCGAATCAATACCTGGCTGCGAAAAGAGTTTTAATTTTTAAAGAGAGCGCAGAAAATTAGCGCTCTCAGGCGACAGGCACAAAACGGAGAGAGACAATTATGTTTGAACCAATGGAATTAACCAACGACGCGGTGATTAAAGTCATCGGCGTCGGTGGCGGCGGCGGCAACGCCGTCGAACACATGGTGCGCGAGCGCATTGAGGGTGTTGAATTTTTCGCAGTGAACACCGACGCCCAGGCGTTGCGTAAAACTGCCGTCGGCCAGACCATCCAGATTGGTAACGGTATTACCAAAGGACTGGGCGCGGGCGCGAATCCGGAAGTCGGCCGCAACGCCGCTGACGAAGACCGCGAATCCCTGCGCACCGCGCTGGAAGGTGCCGATATGGTCTTTATCGCCGCAGGCATGGGCGGTGGTACCGGCACCGGCGCTGCTCCCGTCGTAGCGGAAGTGGCCAAAGATTTAGGTATCCTGACCGTTGCCGTGGTGACCAAGCCTTTCAACTTCGAAGGCAAGAAGCGCATGGCCTTTGCGGAGCAGGGTATCGCCGAGCTGTCGAAGCACGTTGACTCCCTGATCACCATCCCCAACGACAAGCTGCTGAAGGTGCTGGGTCGCGGGATCTCCCTGCTGGACGCCTTTGGCGCGGCCAACGATGTGCTGAAAGGCGCGGTGCAGGGTATCGCCGAACTGATTACCCGTCCGGGCCTGATGAACGTCGACTTTGCTGACGTGCGCACTGTGATGTCCGAAATGGGCTACGCGATGATGGGCTCTGGCCTTGCGAGCGGTGAAGACCGCGCGGAAGAAGCGGCTGAAATGGCGATCTCTTCTCCGCTGCTGGAAGATATCGATCTCTCCGGCGCCCGCGGCGTACTGGTCAACATCACCGCCGGCTTTGACCTGCGTCTGGACGAGTTTGAAACCGTGGGTAACACCATCCGCGCGTTCGCCTCTGATAACGCCACCGTGGTTATCGGTACTTCCCTCGATCCGGATATGAACGATGAACTGCGCGTCACCGTCGTTGCCACCGGCATCGGCATGGACAAGCGTCCTGAAATCACGCTGGTGACTAACAAACAGCAGCAGCAGCCGGTGATGGATCGCTACCAGCAGCACGGCATGCAGCCCCTGACTCAGGAGCAGAAGCCGGCGGCGAAGGTGGTTAATGATCCTGCGTCCCAGGCGGCGAAAGAGCCAGATTATCTGGATATTCCGGCGTTTCTGCGTAAGCAGGCGGACTAAGAATAAACTGTAAGTTGGGTAATTAGCGCTCTTTGTGCTACACTGCCGCGCCGATTGTATAGTACAATCTGGACAGGTAGGTAATTTGGCGAGATTATACGATGATCAAACAAAGGACTCTTAAACGTATCGTTCAGGCGACTGGTGTCGGTTTACATACCGGCAAGAAGGTCACCCTGACGCTGCGCCCTGCGCCGGCAAACACCGGGGTCATCTATCGTCGCACCGACTTGAATCCTCCGGTAGATTTCCCGGCAGATGCCAAATCTGTGCGTGATACCATGCTCTGCACTTGCCTGGTGAATGAGCATGACGTACGGATTTCAACGGTTGAGCATCTTAACGCCGCGCTGGCGGGTCTTGGCATCGACAATATTATTGTCGAAGTTAACGCCCCGGAAATCCCGATTATGGATGGCAGTGCCGCGCCGTTCGTTTACCTCCTGCTGGATGCAGGTATCGACGAACTGAGCAGCGCCAAAAAATTTGTTCGCATTAAAGAAACCGTCCGCGTTGAGGATGGCGACAAGTGGGCCGAATTCAAGCCGTTCAATGGTTTTTCGCTGGACTTTACCATCGACTTTAACCATCCGGCGATTGATGCAGGCAACCAGCGCTATCAGCTTAACTTCTCGGCAGACGCCTTCATGCGTCAGATTAGCCGGGCGCGTACCTTCGGTTTCATGCGCGATATCGAATATCTGCAGTCCCGCGGCCTGGCCCTGGGCGGCAGCTTCGATTGTGCCATCGTTGTTGACGATTATCGCGTACTGAACGAAGACGGTTTACGTTTCGAAGATGAGTTTGTTCGTCATAAAATGCTCGATGCAATTGGTGACCTGTTTATGTGCGGTCACAACATCATCGGCGCATTCACGGCGTACAAATCCGGTCACGCGCTGAATAACAAACTGCTGCAGGCGGTCCTGGCAAAACAGGAAGCCTGGGAGTATGTGACCTTCGAAGACGAAGCAGAAATGCCGCTGGCGTTCAAAGCACCCAAGACGGTTCTGGCGTAAGCCCGAGCGCGCTGTAAATTCGACTGGTAACCTGGCACCCCTCTCCGGCCAGGGAGCCAGTCGTTTTTTATTTGTACTCCCTTCATCCCGTTTTCTTCCCGCCGGTTTTTAACAATACGTTGCGCGATCGCTGAATTACTGAGCGTATTTGCCGCCGGAATGCTGTCATTCCTGCTGCTGGCTTGTGTCATTAGTGGTACTATCGGGGCGCTAAATTTTACAGGTTGGCTAATTTTACCAAGGTGGCATTTACGTGAGCGGAATACTGACGCGCTGGCGACAGTTTGGCAGACGCTATTTCTGGCCGCATCTCCTGCTGGGGATGGTCGCGGCCGGGTTTGGCCTGCCCGCCATTGCCAGCGGCGCCGAGCCGGTGTCGCCCGCCAGAACCACCAGCAGCAATCACGATGCCGCTCCGGGGGCAAGGTTTAGCCAGCTGGCGCTGCTGGAGGGCAATCGCCGCCCCAGCTTCAGCGTTGACTACTGGCACCAGCACGCCATCCGCACGGTCATTCGCCATCTCTCCTTTGCCATGGCGCCGCAGGCGCTGCCGGTTGCAGAGGCCAGCGCTCCGCTTGAAATTCATCACCTCGCCCTGCTGGACACGCTCAGCGCGCTGCTGATGCGCGAAAGCCAGCCGCCGGCCATCGTGCGCCGCGTGGCGCTGGCCGATGCCCCGGCGCAGCGCGCTGGCTTCAGCGTCGGCGCCTGGCTTAGCCAGGTGCAGGGCATCCGCGCCGGGCCGCTGCGTCTTAGTTAATCAATAACGTCACTCTAACTAATAACTAAGGCTCCGCTGAACGGGGTATTTGAGATTTTATTATGCTTATCAAAATGTTAACTAAGGTTTTCGGTAGCCGCAACGATCGCACCCTGCGCCGCATGCGCAAAGCGGTTACCCAGATCAATGCCATGGAACCGGAGATGGAGAAGCTCTCCGACGACGAGCTGAAGGGGAAAACCCAGGAGTTTCGCGCTCGCCTGGAAAAGGGTGAAACGGTTGAAAGCCTGATCCCGGAAGCCTTCGCCGTGGTGCGCGAGGCCAGCAAGCGCGTGTTCGGCATGCGCCACTTCGACGTCCAGCTGCTGGGCGGCATGGTGCTTAACGACCGCTGTATCGCCGAGATGCGTACCGGTGAAGGTAAAACCCTTACCGCAACGCTGCCTGCCTACCTCAACGCCCTCTCCGGTAAAGGCGTCCACGTCGTGACGGTCAACGACTATCTGGCACAGCGCGATGCCGAAAACAACCGTCCGCTGTTTGAATTCCTCGGCATGACCGTCGGCATCAACCTGCCGGGTATGCCGGCGCCGGCCAAACGCGAAGCCTACGCCGCGGATATCACCTACGGCACCAACAACGAATACGGCTTTGACTACCTGCGCGATAACATGGCCTTCAGCCCGGAAGAGCGCGTGCAGCGCAAGCTGCACTATGCGCTGGTGGATGAGGTGGACTCCATCCTCATCGATGAAGCCCGTACGCCGCTGATTATTTCCGGCCCGGCGGAAGACAGCTCTGAGATGTACAAGCAGGTTAACAAAATCATCCCGCACCTGATCCGTCAGGAAAAAGAAGACTCCGATACCTTCCAGGGCGAAGGCCACTTCTCGGTGGATGAAAAGTCCCGCCAGGTCAACTTGACCGAGCGCGGCCTGGTGCTGATCGAAGAGCTGCTGGTGCGCGAAGGCATTATGGAAGAGGGCGAATCGCTCTACTCGCCGACCAACATCATGCTGATGCACCACGTTACCGCCGCCCTGCGCGCCCACGCGCTGTTCACCCGCGACGTGGACTATATCGTGAAAGATGGCGAAGTGATCATCGTCGATGAGCACACCGGCCGTACCATGCAGGGTCGCCGCTGGTCCGATGGTCTGCATCAGGCCGTTGAGGCCAAAGAGGGCGTGGAGATCCAGAACGAGAACCAGACCCTGGCCTCCATCACCTTCCAGAACTACTTCCGCCTGTACGAGAAGCTGGCGGGGATGACCGGTACTGCCGATACCGAAGCGTTTGAATTCAGCTCTATCTATAAGCTCGATACCGTGGTGGTGCCGACCAACCGTCCAATGATCCGTAAGGATATGGCCGATCTGGTCTACATGACCGAAGCGGAGAAAATTCAGGCGATCATCGAAGACATTCGGGAGCGCACTGCGGCCGGCCAGCCGGTGCTGGTGGGGACTATCTCGATTGAAAAATCAGAAGTGGTTTCCCGCGAACTGACCAAGGCCGGCATCAAGCACAACGTGCTGAACGCCAAGTTCCACGCCAGCGAAGCGGACATCGTCGCCCAGGCGGGCTATCCGTCTACGGTGACCATCGCCACCAACATGGCGGGCCGCGGTACCGACATTATGCTCGGCGGCAGCTGGCAGGCCGAAGTGGCGCAGCTGGAGAATCCGACCGAAGAGCAGATTGCGAAGATCAAGGCCGACTGGCAGGTGCGCCACGACGCGGTACTGGCCTCCGGCGGTCTGCACATCGTCGGCACCGAGCGCCACGAATCCCGCCGTATCGACAACCAGCTGCGCGGCCGTTCCGGTCGTCAGGGCGATGCCGGTTCTTCCCGCTTCTACCTGTCGATGGAAGATGCCCTGATGCGCATCTTCGCCTCCGACCGCGTCTCCGGCATGATGCGCAAGCTGGGCATGAAGCCGGGCGAGGCCATTGAACATCCGTGGGTCACCAAGGCGATTGCTAACGCCCAGCGCAAAGTCGAAAGCCGCAACTTCGACATTCGTAAACAACTGCTGGAGTACGATGATGTGGCTAACGACCAGCGTCGCGCCATCTACAGCCAGCGTAACGAACTGCTGGACGTCTCCGACGTCAGCGAAACCATCACCAGCATCCGCGAGGACGTCTTCAAGGCCACTCTCGACAGCTACATCCCGCCGCAGTCGCTGGAAGAGATGTGGGATATTCCGGGCCTGCAGGAGCGTCTGAAGAACGACTTCGACCTCGATCTGCCGATTGCCGAGTGGCTGGATAAAGAGCCGGACCTGCATGAAGAGACCCTGCGCGAGCGCATTCTGCAGAGCGCCGTTGACGCCTACCGCGGCAAAGAAGAGGTTGTTGGCGCAGAGATGATGCGCCACTTTGAGAAGGGCGTGATGCTCCAGACCCTCGACTCGCTGTGGAAAGAGCACCTGGCGGCGATGGACTACCTGCGCCAGGGGATCCACCTGCGCGGCTACGCCCAGAAGGATCCGAAACAGGAGTACAAGCGCGAATCCTTCTCCATGTTTGCTGCGATGCTGGAGTCGCTGAAGTATGAAGTGATCAGCACCCTCAGCAAAGTGCAGGTGCGGATGCCGGAAGAAGTTGAAGAGATGGAAGAGCAGCGTCGCCAGGAGGCCGAACGCCTGGCGCAGATGCAGCAGCTCAGCCATCAGGACGATGAGGCCGCCGCCGCTGAATCGCTGGCCTCGCAGACCGGCGAACGTAAAATTGGCCGCAACGACCCGTGTCCGTGCGGCTCCGGCAAAAAATACAAACAGTGTCACGGCCGCCTGAGCTAAGACTCATCATAAAAAAAGGCGCTGAGTTAAGCGCCTTTTTTTATACCCGGGAGGCGCTCGCCTCTTCGCCTTCACCGATGCGCTGGCAGATGACGCCTCTCTCTTCCCGCGACGGATACCCCATTGCTGTCAGCACCCTCGCGCGGCGAACGCCAGCCCATTTCCATCCCTGAAATAAGCCCAACGCCGATCGCTACGCCGCACCGGCGGTCGGCCATAATGTGACAAAAATCACATCTGCTGCCAGACTTGATCCCGCCGCTGCATACATCGTACCTCCGCAGCGCACGTTTGCCTTCTACGCTTCGCGGCCTGCGGCCCGCAGGGACTCTGTCGCTCCTTTACACAGGATTAAGTATGAATAATCAGCTATTTAACTCACCAGCCCGCACCGAGGGATTTGCTCGTCTGGGCGATTATGCGGCTATTGGTGAAGGTCGTTCCGTGGCGCTGATCGCGCCGGACGGGGCGATTGACTGGTGGTGTGCGCCAAATCTCGACTCGCCTCCGCTCTTCGATCGGCTGCTGGATCCGCATCGCGGCGGTTTTTTCAGGATCGAACCCGCCGGCGATTATCGTACCGAGCGGGCCTATCGCCCCGACAGTAACGTACTGGAAACGCGGTTCATCACCGACAGCGGCAGCGTGCGGCTAACGGAGTCAGTCAACAGTACGTTAGCCGGGAGGCTGCCGTGGAGTGAGCTGGCGCGCCGCGTTGAAGCCATCGACGGCGAAGTCGAACTGCGCCTGACCCTGCGCTTTGGAACCCGGGAAGAGACGCGCTCTCCCTGGCTGAGGCGCACGGAACAGGGTGACGTTTATCATCTTGCCGATCTGATGATGATGCTGCGAATCGACCCGCAGTGGGAAATTGAGCAGCAGGACGATCGGATGCTGCGCGCCCGGCTGAAGATCCGCGCCGGAAATCGCGCCCTGGCCGCGCTGCTGGTCGCTGAAGGAGAGCCGCTGACCGTACCCGATCTCAGCGACATTGACGCCCGGATCGAAACCAGCCACACCGCGTGGCAGCACTGGGCGCAGAACCTCAAATATACCGGATGCTACCCCGAGCAGGTACGCCGCTCGGCGCTGGCGCTGAAATTCCTCTGGTATTCCCCCACCGGTGCGCTGGCCGCGGCGGCAACCACTTCGCTGCCGGAGGGCATAGGAGGAGAGAAAAATTATGATTACCGTTTCGCATGGGTGCGCGATGCCTGTCTGATTATTAAATCGTTTGTATTTATCGGCGCGCTGGAAGAGTGCAAAGCCGCCTTTGCCTGGCTGTCGAAAACGATAATTCGCCACGGTACCTGCCTGCGGGCCTGCTATACGCTGCAGGGCGATGAGGTTCCCGCTGAGCGCTATCCCGATTTGCCCGGCTATCGGGACTCCCGCCCGGTGCGGGTGGGAAACAATGCCCGCCACCAGGTTCAGTTGAGCATGTATGGCGATATGCTCGCTACCGCGGTGCTGTTTATTAAGGCCGGCCACGTACTCGATCTGGCGACCGCGCGCATGCTGGGGGAGCTGGCTAACTACTGCGCCGATCGGTGGCGACAAAAGGACAGTGGCATCTGGGAGCTGCCGGAGCAACAGCACTATACCCACTCTAAGATGGCCTGTTGGCTGGCGCTGGACAGCGCCATCGCTATGGCGGAGGCCGCCTATCTTGAGCCGACCTGGGTTGGCCGTTGGCAGCGCGAGCGGACGCGCATCAGCGATTGGGTGGAGGAGAACTGCTGGTCAGAGGAAAAACAGGCCTATCTCTTCTATCCCGGCAGCGAAGGCAAACTGGATGCGGCTCTGACCCTGGTTCACCGATATGGCAACGCTATTGATCCCGGGCGAATGCGGGCCACCTATCGCGCTATCCGGGAAACGCTGGGCCACGGCGGGGAGATGCTCTATCGCTACAGCGGCGTAGAGAAGGAGGAGAGTACCTTTATTGCCTGCTCGTTCTGGATGGTGGAGGCCCTCGCCGCAATGGGGGATACCCGCGCCGCGGGTCAGACAATGGAAGCACTCCTTACCCGCTTCAGTGGATGCGGTAATACGGAGATCTTTAACGAGATGTTTGATGTCCGCAGCGGGGAGTGGCGGGGTAATATGCCGCAGGGATTGAGTCACCTGGCGCTGATTTGTGCTGCCCAGGCGCTATCGGATACTTTATAGTGGCTCCCCGAATAGGATGTTAAATAAAGGTAATAGAATGAAAGAGCTCAAAATATCAACGGGGATCATCCGCAACGCCGCCGGGGAAGTCTTCATCACCCAGCGCGCCGCCGATGGCCACATGGCCAACAAGTGGGAGTTTCCCGGCGGTAAAATTGAGGAAGGCGAGTCGCCGGAGATGGCGCTGGCCAGGGAATTGTTCGAAGAGGTGGGGATTTTGCCAGAGTCGGCATTTCTTTTTGATCAGCTTGAATATCAGTTCCCGGACAGGCACATCACTCTGTGGTTCTGGCTGGTAGACAGCTGGCAGGGCGAACCGTTTGGCAAAGAGGGACAGCCCGGGAAATGGGTTGCCCAGCGCGAGCTTAATGCTGATGATTTCCCGCCGGCCAATGCCCCTGTTATCGCGAAGCTGAAGCAGGAACCCTAAGCCCGCTGCGCCGGCAAGCGGCTGCCGGGCCTCAGGGCCTAATGCTGCTCTTCGCTCCAGTCGTCGCTGTCGGTTAAATCGCCGCTGCTCGGGATACGCTTCTCTTCAGCGGCCCATTCGCCGAGGTCGATAAGCTGGCAGCGCTTGCTGCAGAACGGGCGGAACGGGCTCTGTTCGCCCCAGATAACCGGCTTATTGCAGGTCGGGCAGTTTACGACGGTCATATCGCTCATTATTCATTTCTCCTCAGCAGCAGGCCAGTTCAAAATCCAGGCGTTCAGGTACGGTGCCGTTCTCGCTGTCCAGCGGCAGGAAGCGGATGGCAAAGCGGCTCTTGTGGCCGGAAATCTGCGGGTAGAGCTGAGCATCGAGCGCCAGCCGCAGGCGCAGCAGGTCGGCGTCATCGCCGTTATCCTGGAAAAAGCCGTTCAGACTAGTCTGTTTGCGGAAAATCGCCGAGTTGCGGATGAGATCGAGGATCAGGGTAAGCGTCTGCATCAGCGGCTCAAGGCTTGCCAGCCAGCGTTCAACCTGCGCATCGCGCTGCGACTGCGGGGAGTGCAGCCAGATGTGCAGCGTCGGCAGATCGAAGCTGCAGCAGCCGCCGGGAATACTCAGGCGCTGACGCACCAGGCCAATCAGCCGATCTTCCCGCAGCAGCTGCCCAATGCGCGGCGCCGCCATCAGCATGGTGCCCGTGCTTTTCAGCTGCTGGCGCAAAGCGCCGATACGCTCGCGGTCAACACCGGGCACGTCGTCCCACTGGTTTAATTTACGCTGCTGGCGCTCCAGCTCTTTCATCAGCTCAGTACGGACCTCACCGCGCTCAAGAACGTCCAGAAGATCCCCGGCGTTGCGAAAAAAGTGCAGGGCGCTGGCGTGATCCCGCACCGGCAAATTGCCGTTCATCTGCTGGACCAGAAACTCAATACGCAGCCAGGTACGCATTTTTTCATTCAGTGGATGTTCAAAGAGAACGTGGGTATGCATTGCGGTTTTCCTGTCAATCTGCCTGTGCCGCCAGCGTCAGATAGCGCTGGTGCAGGCGGGCGACATCCCCGGCGAGAGTATCGGGGGAGCCGTTGTTATCAATTACGTCGTCTGCGACGGCAAGCCGCGCTTCGCGGGTGGCCTGCGCGGCAAGAATATTTTCGGCGTGCTGTCGGCTGACGCCGTCGCGCGCCACGGTGCGCGCCAGCTGGGTCTCTTTACTCACGTCAACCACCAGTACCCGGTCAGCCCGTGTCCAGAGCTTATTTTCCACCAGCAGCGGGACGACCCACAGCACGTAGGCAGAAGTGGCCTGGCGCATCCGGCGCTGAGTCTCCTGCTGAATTTGCGGATGGAGGAGGGCGTTAAGCCAGTGCTTTTCTTCCGGCTGTGAGAAGATTTTCTCCCGCAGCCGGCGGCGGTCGAGGCTGCCGTCGGCCAGCAGCATCTGCGGGCCGAAGTGTTCGACAATAGCCCCCAGCGCCGGGGTTCCCGGCTCAACCACTTCCCGGGCAATGATGTCGGCATCAATAACGTTAACCCCGCTGGCGGCAAAGGCGTTGGCAACAGTGCTTTTCCCGCTGCCGATACCGCCGGTTAACGCTACTGTATAGGTCATAAGACTATTTCCTGAAATTATTTTTTAATCAATGCGTTATCGGCGTTATATTTATCCTTTCGCGGATATATGTTAACGCGCCCCTTTACCAGGTAAATTTATGGGATTGTAGCGTAAAAAAAGAGAAAATCGCAGTCTTGCGCAAGGTTGATTACTGCGTATGATAGCGTCACTGGAGTTGTGCCTAGCCCTACTTTGCCTCTAACCCCAGGAATCCGCACATGCGTATTGAAGAAGATCTGAAATTAGGTTTCAAAGACGTTCTTATCCGCCCTAAGCGCTCTACCCTTAAAAGCCGTTCCGAAGTCGAGCTGGAACGCGAATACACCTTTAAACATTCGGGCCTGACGTGGTCCGGCGTTCCCATTATTGCCGCTAACATGGATACCGTGGGCACCTTCGCCATGGCGAAAGCGCTGGCGCAGTTCGGGATCCTGACTGCCGTACACAAGCATTACTCCCCGCAAGAGTGGAGCGCTTTTGTCTCTGACGCCGGCCGCGACGTAGTCAGACACGTGATGGTCTCTACCGGCACCTCCGACGCCGATTTCGGGAAAACCCAGCAGATTCTGCGCGACAATCCGGACCTGAACTTTATCTGTATCGACGTCGCCAACGGCTACTCGGAGCACTTCGTACAGTTCGTGGCGAAAGCGCGCGAAACCTGGCCGAACAAAACCATCTGCGCGGGCAACGTGGTGACCGGCGAGATGTGTGAAGAGCTGATCCTCGCCGGTGCCGATATCGTCAAGGTCGGCATTGGCCCCGGCTCGGTCTGCACCACCCGCGTGAAGACCGGCGTCGGCTATCCGCAGCTCTCTGCGGTGATTGAGTGTGCCGATGCGGCCCACGGCCTGGGCGGACAGATCGTCAGCGACGGCGGCTGCACCACGCCGGGCGACGTGGCGAAAGCCTTCGGCGGCGGCGCGGACTTCGTGATGCTCGGCGGTATGCTGGCCGGTCATGAAGAGAGCGGTGGCACCGTCGTGGAAGAGAACGGCGAGAAATTTATGCTGTTCTACGGCATGAGCTCGGAATCGGCGATGAACCGCCACGTCGGCGGCGTGGCGAAATACCGCGCGGCGGAAGGAAAAACCGTGAAGCTGCCACTGCGCGGCCCGGTAGACAATACCGCCCGCGACATCCTCGGCGGCCTGCGCTCGGCCTGCACCTACGTGGGTGCCGCCCGCCTGAAGGAGCTGACCAAGCGCACCACCTTTATCCGCGTGCAGGAGCAGGAGAACCGCGTGTTCAACAGCCTGTAACGCTCCCCGGCTGGCGCTCTCTGCGCCAGCCGCTTTACCCGCCGCCCAGCGCATCCCCAAGATTGAAAATCGGCAGATACATCGCCACCACCAGCGTACCGATAATCACCCCCGTCACCAATAGCATCACCGGCTCGAGCAGCGAGGCCAGATTGTCCGCCTGCTGATGGGTCTGCTGCGTGTGGTAGTCGGCCAGATTCTCCAGCATATTGTCCAGCGCGCCGGAGGTTTCGCCGGTGCGGACCAGCTGGCGGCACAGCGGCGTGAAGACCGGGCTGGCCTCCAGCGCCTGCCAGATAGTGCTGCCGCGGCTGACGGAGCCGGCTATTTCACCGATGAGCTGCCGCCACCAGGGGCAGGCCAGCGTGCGGGCCACGCTCTCCAGCCCCTGCAGAAAGGGGATCCCGGCGCGCTGGGTCAGCGCCAGCACGGTATAGATCTGGCTCAGCCTCTGTCCGCGGATCAGCCCCGAGATAACCGGCAGCGCCAGCGCTATCTGCGGCCACAGCATCTGCCACCGGCGGTTTTGCCGCAGCAGCGGACGCAATAGCAGGGCGAGAGCGGCGAGCGCTGCCAGCCACGGCCAGCCCTGCCGCACGCCGTCTGAGAAGACCATCACTCCGCGCGTCAGCGCCGGCAGAGGAGCGTTGAAGGTGCGGTAAATGGCGGCAAACTCCGGCAGCACGAAGCCGCTCATCCCGAGCGTCACCAGCAGCGCCAGCGCGAGAATAATCATCGGGTAGCGCAGGGCCTTCTTTACCTTCTGCGCCAGCAGCCGCGCGTCCTCCTGCTGGCGGGCCAGGTGCAGGCAGCACACATCGAGACTGCCGGTGATTTCGCCGGCTTCGATCAGGGTCAGATAGAGCGGCCCGAAGGCCTCCGGCCACTCGCGCAGGGCGTCCGAAAAGGCGCGCCCCCGGGCCAGCTCCCCGGAAAGCCGGGTGAGCAGCGCCTGCCACTGCGGATGCGGGTGCTGGCCGGCGAGCAGCGAAAGGCCATCCGAGAGCGTCAGGCCCGCCTGCAGCAACGTAGCAAGCTGGCGGACCAGCGCCTCGCCGTGCTGACCCTGCCACAGCGCCTTTTTAACCCGGCAGCGGCGCAGGGCCAGCGGCACTACGCCGTCGTCCTGCAGGGTAATCAGCGCCCCGGCGCGGCTATCGGCCCAGGTTACGCCCGCGCGCGGCACGCCCTCGGGCGTCATGCCCCGCCAGCGCCACAGCTGCTTAGTCACCGCCCGGCGTTCCCAGCACCCGCAGCAGCTCTTCAACGGTCGTCTGTCCGCGCTCAACGGCCTCGCAGCCGTGCTCAAACAGCGTGGTCATGCCCGAGCCGCGGGCGATGCTATCCAGCGACTCCGGTGGGGCACCGCTGATGATGGCCTGCCGAACGGCGGCATCGACGTCCAGAACCTCAAACAGCGCCAGCCGACCGCTGAATCCGCCGCAGCAGCGCTCGCAGCCGGGCGCTCGCCAGCGCGGCAGCGGCCGGGGCCAGAGGTTTTCAGGCAGTCCGGCAAATTCGCCGTGCTGCTGCTGGCACCAGGGGCAGAGGCGGCGCACCAGTCGCTGGGCCACCACCATCAGCAGGCCGGAAGAGATCATCCAGCGGGCGATGCCCATCTGCTGCAGCCGGACCAGCGTTTCGCTGGTGGAGTTCGTGTGCAGGGTGGAGAGCACCAGGTGTCCGGTCTGCGCCGCCTTGATGGCGATCTCGGCGGTTTCGGCATCGCGGATCTCGCCCACCATGATGATATCCGGATCCTGGCGCAGCAGCGCCCGCAGCACGCTCTGGAAGGTCAGGCCCGCCCGGACGTTGATCTGCGTCTGATTGATCCCGGCCAGCGGGATCTCGACCGGATCTTCGACGCTGCAGATGTTGACCTCGGGCCTGTTGAGCGCCTGCAGCGCGCTGTAAAGGGAAACGGTTTTGCCGCTGCCGGTAGGGCCGGTGACGAGGATCAATCCCTGCGGCTGCGCCAGGGCGCGGCGGAACGTCTGGAGCTGGTCAGGCAGCAGGCCGAGTTTGCCAATATCCAGCGCCTGCTCGACCTGCTGCAGCACCCGCAGCACCACCTTCTCGCCGCCCCGGCAGGGCAGCGTCGCGATGCGCAGCGACAGCGTGCTGCCGTTAACCTCGACGCTGAACTGCCCGTCCTGCGGCAGGCGCCGTTCGGCGATATCGAGGCTGCCGAGCACTTTTAGCCTGGCAACCAGCGGGGCGCTGATCGTCGCCGGCAGATCAGGGCGCGAATGCAGCACGCCGTCGATCCGCAGCCGGATGCGCAGCGCCTCCGGCGCGGGCTCGATATGGATATCGGACGCGCGCTGCGCCAGCGCCTGCCCGAAGAGCTGATTGAGCAGATCCACCGCATTGCCGCCCTCTTCCCGGGCGGCGGGCAGGTGCGTTTCCTGTACCCGGCGAATGTGCTGCTCCATCCGCTCGCTGTCCCAGCATTCGATATCGATCCGCTTTTGCGTCGCGAAGCGCAGGGCGTCCATCAGCGGCAAGGGCGGGTTGCCCACCACGGCTATTACCAGCTTGTCTTCATCGCTGCTGAGCAGCGCCGCCTGATGGCGCTGGCAGAGCGCGGCGAGTTGAGTTGCGTTCATGGCGGACTCCTTACGGCGACTCAAAGCGGAAGACCTCTTCACAGGTCTGCTTCAGCGCGCCGTCTTCTTCCACCGCGCACAGGCGCTTCCAGCCGGTGACGCCGTCGGCGCTGTGCCAGTTCGGCGTCAGCGTCACGGTCAGGCCGTTGAGGCTCTCCTGGCCGGTCAGGCTGACGATGCCGTTGTCCACGCTCATCGCCGAGACGTAGCGGCTGGTGGCCACCGACGGAATGCCGTGGCCGCCCGCGCTGCAGCCGTCAATGCCGCCGCGCTCGAGGGCGCACAGCTCCACCGACGTGCGGTAGGGCATAAAGACCTGCAGCATGTCGGTCATCGCCGCTTTGCGCAGGTAGTTCTGATAGGCGGGAATGCCGATGGCGCTGAGGATGGCAATAATGCCTATCACCACCATCAGTTCAATCAGGGTAAATCCGTGTTCTCTGTTCATTGCAGCTCCTTGGTTGACGGAGCCACTCTGGCAGGACGAGGGAGAAGAGGCGACGGCGAAAAGCGAAATCGGGAAGCGACATTCAGCGCGAATTTCGCTGTTGCAGGGAGGTTGCAGCATTTTGCGAAGAGGCCAGAGCCTCTTCGCAAAGGACGATTTACTTAAAGCGCATCGACAGGTCCAGGGCGCGGATATGTTTGGTCAGCGCCCCGACGGAGATAAAATCGACGCCGGTGTCGGCAAATTCGCGGATGGTGTCGAAGGTGACGTTGCCGGAGACCTCCAGCCGCGCCCTGCCGGCGGTGATTTTCACCGCTTTGCGCATCTGCCCGGTGTCGAAGTTATCGAGCATGATGATGTCCGCCCCGGCCTTCAGCGCCTCGTCCAGTTCGTCGAGATTTTCCACTTCCACTTCTACCGGTACATCGGGATGCAGCCAGAAGGCCTTCTCCACGGCGCTGCGCACCGAACCGGAGGCGATGATATGGTTCTCTTTGATAAGGAAGGCATCGGAGAGGCCGAGGCGATGGTTTTCACCGCCGCCGCACAGCACCGCGTACTTGAGGGCGGTGCGCAGGCCGGGCAGGGTCTTACGCGTATCCAGCAGCTGGGTGTTGGTGCCCGCCAGCAGTTCAACATAGCGGCGCACTTCGCTGGCGACGCCGGAGAGCATCTGCACAAAGTTAAGCGCGGTGCGCTCGCCGGTCAGCAGCACCCGGGACGGGCCGCGCAGCTCAAACAGCGGCTGATTGGCGGTGACCGCATCGCCGTCGGCGACGTGCCAGCTCAGAGTCACGTCGTCGCCCGCCAACTGAATAAACACCTCTTCAACCCAGCGCTTGCCGCAGAACACGCCATCTTCGCGGGTGATCACCACGGCGTGGGACTGCGTGTCGGCCGGCAGCAGCTGGGCGGTAATGTCATTATCGGCTTTCACTTCCCCGCCGAGATCCTCGCGCAGGGCGTGGGCCACGTCGGCAGGAATATCAAGGTTAATACGTTCAAGCAGCGCGTCGCGACGGCTTTGCGGATTATAGCGGCGGGGCGGCATGATAAAACTCCAAATGGTAAGGAATGACTTAGAGTAAACATGCTACTCTGAAGCGCTTTTATGCACCATAGGTTCGTCCTCAATTAAGGAGATAGCGCATGCAGTTACAAGGTGGCTGGCTGGAAGACGCGCGCCGCGTGCCTTCCCCGCATCACGATAGTCGCCCCGATGATGAAGCGCCTTCGCTGCTGGTGGTCCATAATATCAGCCTGCCGCCGGGCGAGTTTGGCGGTCCGTGGATTGACGACCTGTTCACCGGCACGCTCAATCCCGATGCGCATCCCTTCTTTGCCGGGATTGTCCATCTGCGGGTTTCGGCCCATTGTCTTATTCGTCGCGACGGCGAAATCGTGCAGTATGTTCCCTTTGATAAGCGCGCCTGGCATGCGGGCGTCTCCTGCTACCAGGGACGCGAGAAGTGTAATGATTTCTCGATTGGCATTGAGCTGGAGGGGACCGACACCCTGGCCTATACCGACGCTCAGTACCGGCAGCTGGCTGCCCTGGCCCGGCTGTTGATATCCCGTTATCCGGCGCTGGCCGATAATATGACGGGCCACAGCGATATCGCCCCGGTCCGTAAGACCGATCCCGGCCCGGCATTTGACTGGGCCCGCTTTCGCGCCCTGGTAACCCCTTCGTCAGATTAAGGAGATGACATGACGCTGTTTACTACGCTGCTGGTGATGATTGCCGAGCGCCTGTTTAAGCTCGGCGAACACTGGCAGCTCGATCACCGCCTTGAGGCGCTGTTTCGCCGGGTGAAGCACTACTCTTTCTCGATGACAATTCTGATGACGCTGCTGGCCATGCTGGTGGTCTATCTTATTCAGCGCGCGCTGGACGGCCTATTGTTCAACGTGCCCCTGCTGCTGATGTGGGTGCTGGTGGGCGTGCTGTGCATGGGGGCGGGAAAAGTGCGGCTGCACTATCACGCCTACCTGAAAGCCGCCTCGCGCAGCGATGCCCACGCCCGCGACGCGATGGCGAGCGAGCTGACGCTGATCCACGGCGTGCCGCCGGACTGCGACGAGGGCGAGTTTTTGCGCGAGCTGCAGAACGCCCTGCTGTGGATCAACTTCCGCTTTTATCTGGCGCCGCTGTTCTGGTTTGTGGTCGGCGGCCCCTACGGGCCGGTGCTGCTGGTGGGCTACGCTTTCCTGCGCGCGTGGCAGTCGTGGCTGGCGCGCTATCAGACGCCGCGCCACCGCCTGCAGTCGGGGATTGACGCTATCCTCCACGTCGTGGACTGGATCCCGGTGCGGCTGGTGGGCGTGGTCTATGCCCTGATTGGCCACGGCGAAAAAGCGCTGCCGGCGTGGTTTGCCTCCCTCGGCGATCGCCACAGCTCGCAGTACCAGGTCCTCAGCCGGCTGGCGCAGTTTTCGCTGGCCCGCGAGCCGCACATGGACAAGGTAGAGACGCCGAAAGCCGCCGTTTCGATGGCCAAGAAGGCGTCCTACGTGGTGGTGGTGATTATGGCGCTGCTGACCATTTACGGGGCGCTGCTGTAACCGTCATCGGCGGGCGGGATGCCGAAATCGGGCATTCCGTCCTCCCGCCAGCGGATCGGCTTTAGCCGGGTATGGCGATTGGGATCGTAGAGCGGATCGCCTTCAATTTCCGTATAGTGCCGGGCGTGATAGACCAGCACATCCTCTCCCTTATCCGTTGTCGTAAAGCTGTTGTGCCCCGGGCCGTACTGGCTGTTTTCGCTGCTGGTGGCGAATACCGGCTGCGGTGATTTATGCCAGTTGCCGATCTCCAGCGGGTCTGCCTGCACATCGATCCACAGCAGTCCCATACAGTAGTTTTCATCCGTGGCGCTGGCGGAGTAGCTGACAAAAAGCCGGTTACCGTGCCTGAGCGCCGCCGGGCCTTCATTGACCCGAAATCCCCGGCACTCCCAGTCAAACTCGGGGCGGCTGAGCATGACGGGATTGCCTTTGATGGTCCACGGATTTTCCAGCTCCGCAAGATAAAGATTCGAGTTCCCGGCGATATCCGGCGCCTTCTGCGCCCACAGATACCACTGCCTGCCCTGATGGTGGAAGCTGGTGGCGTCGAGGGCGAAAGTATCAAACGGCGTTTTTACCTGCCCCTTCTCCTGCCACCGTCCGCTGAGCGGGTCGGCATCATCGCAGACCAGGGCAAACATCCGGTGCTGGAACATGCCCTGCGCGTCGAGCGCGCGGGTGTGGGCGGCGGCAAACCAGATGACCCACTGGCCGTTTATAACGTGCAACTCGGGCGCCCAGATGAGTTCGCTCATCGGCCCGCTGTCCGGCTTGCGCCAGATGACCACCGGCGTCGCGTCGCGAAGCCCTTCAAGGGTGGCGGCCCGGCGCAGTTCGAGCCGGTCATATTCCGGCACCGAGGCGATAAAGTAGTAGCTGCCGCCGTGGCGCAGGATAAACGGATCGGCGCGCTGTTCAATAAAGGGATTGGGCCATTGGCTCATGAGACTTTCCTTACCAGTGTATTCTGTTGCTGAACGTCATTAAGCTCGCGGTAGTTCTGGCGTCGCGTCGCCAGATCCGCCTGTATCTGTTTCATCATTTCTCGATCGACTTTCAGCAGGCGCACCACGCCTGCGGTGAGCAGATAGCCGATGCCGGGGATCACGCTAAACAGCAGCACGATGCCGTTGAGCGCGCTGGCGCTCTGCGTTTTTGCGCCCGCGTCGTAACCGTACCAGGAGAGCAAGAAGCCCACCATGGCGCCGGCGACGGCGAGGCCCACTTTGAGAAAAAAGAGGTTGCCGGAGAAGCTAATGCCGGTGATGCGCTTGCCGGTCTTCCATTCGCCGTAGTCGTCCACGTCCGCCATCAGAGACCAGTGCAGCGGAGAGGGGATCTGGTGCAGGATGTTGAGCAGGAAGTAGAGCACCATAATCAGCAGCGTTGCCTGCGGATCGAAGAAATAAAAGGCGCAGGAGAAGATTGCCAGCGCGATATTGGTCCAGAAGAAAACCTGCAGCTTGCACCAGCGGTCGGTGAGGACTTTCGCCAGCATACTGCCGATCATCATCCCGATAACGCCGAGACTGATAAACAGCGTGGCGAAGTGGGTGCTCTGCTGCATGACCCGGGTAACGTAGTACATGGTGGCCGCCATGCGGATAAAGCCCGGGCAGACGTTGCTCAGCGTCAGCAGCAGAATGCGCACCCACTGATCGTTCTTCCATACGTCTTTCAGATCCCGCTTCAGCTCATCGTTACTCTGCACCGCCGGGCGCACGCGCTCGCGCACGGTCGCAAAGCAGAACAAAAACATGCACATGCCGATAAACGCCAGAACCGTCATCGCCAGCTGATAGCCTTTAGCCTTATCACCGCCGCCGAACCACTCCACCATCGGCAGCAGCGTCAGTGAGAGCAGCAGGGTGGCAATGCCGACCAGCACAAAGCGATATGACTGGCAGGCAACGCGCTCCTGCGGGTCGTTGGTGATGACGCTGCCCAGCGAGCAGTAGGGAATATTGATCGCCGTATAGGTTACCGAAAGCAGGAAATAGGTGACGAAGGCATAGATAACCTTGCTGCTGTAGCCCCACTCAGGGGTGGTGAACATCAGCACGCTGAACAGGGCGTAGGGGAAGGCAATCCACAGCAGCCAGGGGCGAAAGCGGCCATACTTGCTGCGCGTGCGATCCGCAAGGGCGCCCATAATCGGGTCGGTGACGGCATCAATGACCCGGACCGAGAGCAGCAATATGCCCACCAGTGCCGGAGCCAGGCCGAAGATATCGGTATAGAAGTAGTTAACAAACAGCATGATGGCGCCGAAAATGATGTTACATCCGGCATCGCCCATGCCGTAACCTATTTTCTCTTTGACGGATAATTTTGCATTTTCCACTGACAGCACTCCTTACAGGTATGGCAAGGATTATTGGCCGTCAGGGGCGATAAAGCGTTGCAGGATTGCGGTGTCGATATGGAGAAAATGGCTACAGCACCTAAAGTGTGAAGCCTGTAACAGGCGCGGTGTGGCGGAGGATCCCTGCGCCCGGACGGGCGCAGGGAAGAGGGGGTCAGGCATTCACCGCCCTGGCGTTCTTCTGCTTCAGCAGATAGCCGATGCCCAGCAGCACCAGCCAGACCGGGATCAGATAAACGGAAATCTCCATCCCCGGGGTCATCAGCATGATGGTCAGTACCGCCACCACGGTCAGCAGGCAGAGCACGTTGCCGAGCGGATAGAGCAGGGCCGGGAAGCGCGTCTTCACGCCCTGGCGCTGTTTAGCACGCCTGAACAGGATGTGCGAGATGCTGATCATCGCCCAGTTAATGACCAGGGCAGAGACCACCAGCGCCATCAGCAGACTGAAGGCCGATTCCGGCGCCAGATAGTTAATCAGCACGCCGAGCGCGGTGAAGATGGCGGAGACGATGATGGTATTCACCGGCACGCCGCGCGTGTCCACTTTCGCCAGCGCCTTCGGCGCGTTGCCCTGCTGAGCCAGGCCGAACAGCATCCGGCTGTTGCAGTAGACGCAGCTGTTGTAGACCGACAGCGCGGCGGTCAGCACCACGATGTTCAGCGCGTTGGCAACGAAGGTGTCGCCCAGTTCATGAAAGATCAGCACGAACGGGCTGGTATCGGCGGTGACGCGGGTCCACGGCAGCAGCGAGAGCAGAATAGCCAGCGAACCGATATAGAAGATCAGGATGCGGTAGATAACCTGGTTGGTAGCTTTCGGAATGCTCTTCTCCGGATCGGCGGCTTCGGCGGCGGTAATGCCCACCAGCTCCAGCCCGCCGAACGAGAACATAATGATCGCCATCATCATCACCAGGCCGTTAATGCCGTGCGGCAGGAAGCCTCCCTGTTCCCACAGGTTGCGTACGGTGGCCTGCGGGCCGCCGTGGCCGCTGAACAGCAGCCAGGCGCCGAAGACGATCATCGCCACCACCGCAAACACCTTGATGATGGCAAACCAGAACTCCAGCTCGCCGAAAACCTTGACGTTGGTCAGGTTGACGGCGTTGATCACCACGAAGAATACGGCCGCGGAGGCCCAGGTCGGGATCTCGGGATACCAGAACTGGATATATTTGCCGACGGCGGTCAGTTCCGCCATGGCGACCAGCACGTAGAGCACCCAGTAGTTCCAGCCGGAGACGAAGCCGGCGAAGTTGCCCCAGTACTTATAGGCAAAGTGGCTGAACGAGCCGGCCACCGGCTCCTCAACCACCATTTCGCCCAGCTGGCGCATGATCAGAAATGCAATGAATCCGGCAATGGCATAGCCGAGGATAATCCCCGGGCCTGCGGACTGGATAACGGAGGCGCTGCCCAGAAACAGCCCCGTGCCGATGGCTCCACCCAGCGCAATCAGCTGGATATGGCGGTTTTTGAGGCCGCGCTTCAGCTGTTCGCCGTGCTGTTGACCTTCCATTCTAAACCTCGTGAGTGATTGTTTTTTATACGTTTTCAGATGGCGTGTGTAATTGTGATCTGCCGCTTTCTGTACATTATTTTTTACGGTTAGCATCTCCTAAAATACCAGGCGACGCTTCCTTAGCTGGAAGAATAGTGGTAAGCGGCGGCGAATGCACCTGCTTTATGAAGGGGAGACGACGAAGTGGGTAAAAAGAGAGCAAAAGAGAAAAATACGCCCCGGCTGGCGGGGGTAAATGCGTCTGAGTTTCATTAACTCCATGAATAGACAACATCTTTTTTGTCATTGAATCGGTTCAGGTCTCTTTTAATGTTTCAAAAAGGTTAATCCTGCCTCGCCGCAGGTAGCGTTTACATTTTTTCAACGTTGCGTTACTGAAAATCTCAGTGTGTAAGGTTGTTAAAATGTGCCCGCTTTCCTGATTTCAATCAAAACCTGTATGGACATAAGGTGAATACTTTGTTACTTTACCGTCAAGAACGATGAATTGGTAAGACCAATTGACTCCGGGTAAATGGCTTAAGACAGGGAACCATGGCTTACAGCAAAATCCGCCAACCTAAATTGTCCGATGTGATTGAGCAGCAGCTGGAGTTTTTAATTCTTGAGGGGACGCTGCGCCCCGGTGAAAAACTTCCGCCTGAACGCGAGCTGGCCAAACAGTTCGACGTTTCTCGTCCCTCCCTGCGCGAGGCCATTCAGCGCCTTGAAGCAAAGGGCCTTCTGCTCCGTCGCCAGGGCGGCGGCACCTTTGTCCAGAGTAGCCTGTGGCAGAGCTTCAGCGATCCGCTGGTCGAACTGCTCTCCGATCATCCTGAATCCCAGTTTGATTTACTGGAAACCCGCCATGCGCTTGAGGGCATTGCCGCTTACTACGCCGCGCTGCGCAGCACCGAAGAAGATCGCGACCGCATCCGCGAACTGCACCGGGCGATAGAGGTCGCGCAGCAGTCCGGCGACCTCGACGCCGAGTCCAGCGCCGTGCTTCAGTATCAAATTGCCGTCACCGAAGCGGCGCACAATGTCGTGCTGCTGCATCTGCTACGCTGCATGGAGCCCATGCTGGCTCAGAACGTTCGACAGAATTTTGAATTGCTGTATGCCCGTCGGGAGATGCTCCCGCTGGTCAGCAGCCATCGCACCCGAGTATTCGAGGCGATAATGGCCAGAGAGCCGGAGCAGGCGCGTGAAGCCTCGCATCGGCACCTGGCCTTCATTGAGGAAATCTTGCTGGACCGCAGCCGGGAGCAGAGTCGCCGAGACCGTGCCCTGCGCCGCCTACAGCAACGAAAGGACTAGTATTTAAGCGCCAGACACCAACCCCGAGTCCTTAAGACGACGGGATTAGAGCGCGGCAACTAACGCAGAACCTGTCTTATTGAGCTTTCAGCCGAGAACTCAATGGGACAGGTTCCAGACCCAATCAACGATTAGATAGATAAGGAATACCCCCATGTCAGAACGTCTACAGAATGACGTGGATCCGATCGAAACTCGCGACTGGCTACAGGCGATCGAATCGGTCATCCGTGAAGAAGGTGTTGAGCGTGCTCAGTATCTGATTGATCAGCTGCTGTCTGAGGCCCGCAAAGGCGGCGTACAGGTAGCCGCTGGCGCCGGGGCAAGCAACTATATAAATACCATTGCCGTTGAAGATGAGCCGGAGTATCCGGGCAATCTGGATCTGGAGCGCCGCATTCGCTCTGCCATCCGCTGGAACGCCATCATGGCGGTGCTGCGTGCCTCCAAGAAAGATCTGGAGCTGGGCGGCCACATGGCGTCCTTCCAGTCTTCTGCGACCATCTACGAAGTGTGCTTTAACCACTTCTTCCGCGCCCGCACCGAGAAAGACGGCGGCGATCTGGTTTACTTCCAGGGCCACATCTCTCCGGGCGTTTACGCGCGCGCCTTCCTCGAAGGCCGCCTGACCGAAGAGCAGATGAACAACTTCCGTCAGGAAGTGCACGGCAACGGTCTCTCCTCCTATCCGCATCCGAAGCTGATGCCGGAATTCTGGCAGTTCCCGACCGTTTCCATGGGCCTTGGCCCGATCGGCGCTATCTATCAGGCTAAATTCCTCAAATATCTGGAACACCGCGGCCTGAAAGACACCTCCCAGCAGACCGTCTACGCCTTCCTCGGCGACGGCGAGATGGACGAGCCAGAATCTAAAGGTGCCATCACCATCGCGGCGCGCGAGAAGCTGGACAACCTCTGCTTCATCATCAACTGTAACCTGCAGCGCCTCGACGGCCCGGTGACCGGCAACGGCAAAATCATCAACGAGCTGGAAGGTATCTTCAGCGGCGCCGGCTGGAACGTGGTCAAAGTGATGTGGGGCGGACGCTGGGATGAGCTGCTGCGTAAAGACACCAGCGGCAAGCTGATCCAGCTGATGAACGAAACCGTCGACGGCGACTACCAGACCTTCAAATCGAAAGACGGCGCCTACGTGCGCGAGCACTTCTTCGGTAAATATCCGGAAACTGCCGCACTGGTTGCCGACTGGAGCGACGATCAGATTTGGGCCCTGAACCGCGGCGGCCACGATCCGAAGAAAATCTACGCTGCACTGAAAAATGCGCAGGAGACTAAAGGCAAAGCGACCGTTATCCTGGCCCATACCATCAAGGGCTACGGCATGGGCGACACCGCCGAAGGTAAAAACATCGCCCACCAGGTGAAGAAGATGAACATGGACGGCGTTCGCTACGTCCGCGATCGCTTCAGCGTGCCGGTGAAAGATGAAGAGCTGGAAAAACTGCCGTACGTGACCTTCCCGGAAGGTTCCGACGAGTACAAATACCTGCACGGCCAGCGCGAGAAGCTGAATGGCTATCTGCCGACCCGTCAGACCCACTTCACCGAGAAGCTGGATCTGCCGACGATGGAAGACTTCGCGCCGCTGCTGGAAGAGCAGAACAAAGAGATCTCCACCACCATCGCCTTCGTTCGCGCCCTGAACGTGATGCTGAAGAACAAGTCGATCAAAGATCGCCTGGTGCCGATCATCGCCGATGAAGCGCGTACCTTCGGTATGGAAGGTCTGTTCCGTCAGATCGGTATCTACAGCCCGAACGGCCAGCAGTACACCCCGCAGGACCGCGAGCAGGTAGCGTACTACAAAGAAGACGAGAAAGGTCAGATCCTGCAGGAAGGTATCAACGAGCTGGGCGCAGGCGCATCCTGGCTGGCCGCTGCTACCTCCTACAGCACCAACAACCTGCCGATGATCCCGTTCTACATCTACTACTCGATGTTCGGCTTCCAGCGTATCGGCGATCTGTGCTGGGCCGCTGGCGACCAGCAGGCGCGCGGCTTCCTGATCGGCGGTACCTCCGGTCGTACCACCCTCAACGGTGAAGGTCTGCAGCACGAAGACGGTCACAGCCACATTCAGTCGCTGACCATCCCGAACTGCATCTCCTACGATCCGGCCTACGCTTATGAAGTGGCGGTGATCATGCACGACGGCCTGGTGCGCATGTACGGCGAGAAGCAGGAGAACGTGTACTACTACATCACGACCCTGAACGAAAACTACCACATGCCGGCGATGCCGGAAGGCGCCGAGGAAGGTATCCGCAAAGGTATCTACAAACTCGACACCCTCGAAGGCAGCAAAGGCAAGGTTCAGCTGCTGGGCTCCGGCTCTATCCTGCGCCACGTTCGCGAAGCCGCCGAAATCCTCTCCAAAGAGTACGGCGTTGGTTCCGACGTTTACAGCGTGACTTCCTTCACCGAGCTTGCCCGCGACGGCCAGGACTGCGAGCGCTGGAACATGCTGCACCCGCTGGAAACCCCGCGCGTACCGTATATCGCTCAGGTGATGAACGACGCGCCGGCGGTGGCCTCCACCGACTACATGAAACTGTTCGCTGAGCAGGTTCGCACCTACGTACCGGCGGACGACTACCGCGTGCTGGGCACCGACGGCTTCGGTCGTTCCGACAGCCGCGAGAACCTGCGTCACCACTTCGAAGTCGATGCTTCCTATGTGGTGGTAGCGGCTCTGGGCGAACTGGCTAAACGTGGCGAAATCGATAAGAAAGTGGTTGCCGACGCAATCAGCAAATTCAACATCGATGCAGATAAAGTTAACCCGCGTCTGGCGTAAGAGGTAAAAGAACAATGGCTATCGAAATCAATGTACCGGACATCGGCGCGGACGAAGTTGAAGTCACCGAGATCCTGGTCAAAGTCGGCGACAAGGTTGAAGCCGAACAGTCGCTGATCACCGTCGAAGGCGACAAGGCCTCGATGGAAGTTCCGTCTCCGCAGGCGGGCGTGGTGAAAGAGATTAAAGTCTCCGTCGGCGACAAAGTGGAAACCGGCAAACTGATCATGATTTTCGATTCCGCCGACGGCGCTGCTGACGCAGCGCCTGCTAAGGCAGAAGAGAAGAAAGAAGCGGCCCCGGCTGCGGCACCTGCCGCTGCGGCGGCGAAAGACGTGCACGTACCGGACATCGGCGGCGACGAAGTGGAAGTCACCGAGATCCTGGTGAAAGTCGGCGACACCGTGACCGCAGAGCAGTCGCTGATCACCGTTGAAGGCGATAAAGCCTCGATGGAAGTCCCGGCGCCGTTCGCGGGCACCGTGAAAGAGATCAAAGTCAACACCGGCGATAAAGTCTCTACCGGTTCGCTGATCATGGTCTTTGAAGTGGCTGGCGCCGAAGGCGCTGCTGCGCCGGCGAAAGCCGAAGCGGCACCGGCGGCGTCTGCCCCGGCAGCGGCCTCCGGCCCGAAAGAGGTTAACGTACCGGACATCGGCGGCGACGAAGTGGAAGTCACCGAAGTGCTGGTGAAAGTCGGCGATAAAGTGACCGCCGAGCAGTCGCTGATCACCGTAGAGGGCGATAAAGCCTCGATGGAAGTCCCGGCGCCGTTCGCGGGCACCGTCAAAGAGCTGAAAGTTAACGTCGGCGATAAGGTGAAAACCGGCTCGCTGATTATGGTCTTCGAGGTGGAAGGCGCCGCGCCTGCCGCGGCCGCTCCGGCGAAGCAGGAAGCAGCGGCTCCGGCGGCGAAAGCCGAAAAACCGGCCGCTGCGCCGGCTGCCAAAGCCGAAGGCAAGTCAGAGTTCGCTGAGAATGACGCCTACGTTCACGCCACCCCGCTGATCCGCCGCCTGGCGCGCGAATTTGGCGTTAACCTGGCGAAAGTGAAGGGCACCGGTCGGAAGGGCCGCATCCTGCGCGAAGACGTTCAGGCCTACGTCAAAGACGCCATCAAGCGTGCGGAAGCCGCGCCTGCTGCCGCCGGCGGCGGTCTGCCGGGCATGCTGCCGTGGCCGAAAGTGGACTTCAGCAAGTTCGGCGAAATCGAAGAAGTCGAGCTGGGCCGCATCCAGAAAATCTCCGGTGCCAACCTGAGCCGCAACTGGGTGATGATCCCGCACGTTACCCACTTCGACAAAACCGACATCACCGATCTGGAAGCGTTCCGCAAGCAGCAGAACGCCGAAGCCGAGAAGCGCAAGCTGGACGTGAAGTACACGCCTGTCGTGTTCATCATGAAGGCCGTTGCCGCTGCTCTTGAGCAGATGCCGCGCTTCAACAGCTCCCTGTCGGAAGACGGCCAGCGCCTGACCCTGAAGAAGTACATCAACATCGGCGTGGCGGTCGATACGCCGAACGGCCTGGTGGTTCCGGTCTTCAAGGACGTGAACAAGAAGAGCGTCACCGAGCTGTCCCGCGAGCTGACCACCATATCCAAAAAAGCGCGCGACGGTAAGCTGACCGCGGGTGAAATGCAGGGCGGCTGCTTCACCATCTCCAGCATCGGCGGCCTGGGTACCACCCACTTTGCGCCGATCGTCAACGCGCCGGAAGTGGCTATCCTCGGCGTCTCCAAATCGGCGATGGAGCCGGTGTGGAACGGCAAGGAGTTTGTGCCGCGTCTGATGATGCCGATTTCGCTCTCCTTCGACCACCGCGTGATCGACGGTGCTGATGGTGCCCGCTTTATCACCATCATCAACAACATGCTGAGCGACATTCGCCGCCTGGTGATGTAAGCGAAAAGCCGGCCCTGCGGCCGGCTTTTTTCTGATAATCTCACGCTAATTGTGAGGTTATTGGCGAAAGCGACAATTCGGGAGCCGTTTGTTGTTTCAAAATTGTTAACAATTTTGTAAAATACGAGCGGATAGAACGTCCCGGTGGCGATGGGCGTTACAAGACCAGGGATCACCGGAAATAAATTACAGAGGTCATGATGAGTACTGAAATCAAAACTCAGGTCGTCGTACTTGGGGCAGGCCCGGCGGGCTACTCGGCCGCCTTCCGTTGCGCTGATTTAGGTCTGGAAACCGTAATCGTAGAACGTTACAACACCCTTGGCGGTGTGTGTCTGAACGTTGGCTGTATCCCTTCTAAAGCACTGCTGCACGTAGCGAAAGTTATCGAAGAAGCGAAGGCGCTGGCCGAGCACGGCATCGTTTTCGGCGAGCCGAAAACCGATATCGACAAAATTCGTACCTGGAAAGAGAAAGTGATCACCCAGCTGACCGGCGGTCTGGCCGGCATGGCGAAGGGCCGCAAGGTCAAAGTGGTCAACGGTCTGGGTAAATTCACCGGCGCCAACACGCTGGAAGTGGAAGGTGAAAACGGCAAAACCGTGATCAACTTCGACAATGCCATCATCGCGGCGGGCTCCCGTCCGATCCAGCTGCCGTTCATCCCGCATGACGACCCGCGGGTGTGGGACTCCACCGACGCTCTGGAGCTGAAAGAAGTACCGAAGCGCCTGCTGGTCATGGGCGGCGGTATTATCGGCCTGGAAATGGGTACCGTGTACCACGCGCTGGGTTCAGAGATCGACGTGGTCGAGATGTTCGACCAGGTGATCCCGGCGGCCGACAAAGACGTGGTGAAAGTCTTCACCAAGCGCATCAGCAAGCAGTTCAACCTGATGCTGGAGACCAAGGTCACCGCCGTTGAAGCCAAAGAAGACGGTATCTACGTTTCGATGGAAGGGAAAAAAGCCCCGGCGGAAGCGCAGCGCTATGACGCGGTGCTGGTGGCCATCGGCCGCGTACCGAACGGTAAAAACCTCGACGCCGGTAAAGCGGGAGTGGAAGTGGACGACCGCGGCTTTATCCGCGTTGATAAGCAGCTGCGCACCAACGTGCCGCACATCTTCGCTATCGGCGACATCGTCGGTCAGCCGATGCTGGCGCACAAAGGCGTGCATGAAGGCCACGTTGCCGCTGAAGTTATCGCCGGTAAGAAGCACTACTTCGATCCGAAGGTTATCCCGTCCATCGCCTATACCGAGCCAGAGGTTGCGTGGGTTGGCCTGACCGAGAAAGAAGCCAAAGAGAAGGGCATCAGCTACGAAACCGCCACCTTCCCGTGGGCGGCATCCGGCCGCGCGATCGCTTCCGACTGCGCTGACGGCATGACCAAGCTGATTTTCGATAAAGAGTCCCACCGCGTGATCGGCGGCGCGATTGTCGGCACCAACGGCGGCGAGCTGCTGGGTGAAATCGGCCTGGCCATCGAAATGGGCTGCGATGCTGAAGACATCGCCCTGACTATCCACGCGCACCCGACTCTGCACGAGTCCGTGGGCCTGGCGGCGGAAGTCTACGAAGGCAGCATCACCGACCTGCCGAACCCGAAGGCGAAGAAGAAGTAATTCTCCGCTAACCGGCTGAAAAAAATCCGCAACCGCTCAGGCGCTTGCGGATTTTTCTTTTATCCAGTCTATAAAATGCCTGAGCGGTGCCGGGAACACTTCAGTCAAGGGTAACGCGACGATACTATGCGATAAAAATATCGGGCCCTTTAAGCTGCAGCGTGTTCAATAAGCGCAGCGCCGGGCCGCTGGGTTGTACAACATCACGTTCCCATTTCGAAACGCTTGCGGTCGTTATGCCAAGGGTGGCGGCCAGCATTGTTTGGGACATGCCGTAGTGGCTGCGCATTGTCCTTATTTCTTCACCGCTCATCGGCCTGAGAGGCTGGATTTGCGCCGTTATTTTACACGCTTTGGCTCGGGCATTAATTTTCGCGTACTTATCATCGCTCAGGATCCCGGCGTTATTGAGCTCTTTTGAGAACTCAAGAATATCGGTCATTTTATCACTCATCAGTATCCTCACATTCTTTGACTTCAGTGAGCAGGTTCTTTGCAATCATCTCTATTAACTGTTTGTCGTTCAGATTAAGCAATGTTTCTGCCAGCAATCGATACGCATAGAGTTGTGCATCATCAATCTCTTTACCGCTCTTGGGCGTATCGTTTTTACTCCACGTGTCGGCGAAGAAAATATGGCTGCCAACTTTAAAAAAGATGATGCTGCGAATACCTCCGCGCTTTCCTTTCCCGTTGATCGCTATGCGTTTCTTAATCACGCCACCGCCGAGATTGGCTTCATACCGACCTTCAAAGACCTCCCTGGCAACGGCGAATAATGCTGTGTCAGGGAGCTGGAAATTTTTTGCTCCCTTATTGAATAGCTTAGTTCGAAAAACCCTCACTACAACCTCCCTGTAGTATCTATTACTATAGCATTTATTACTACACTAATGCAGGCCGCTAATCTGCGATCGGGACGAGAGATCGGCTCTGTTCTTGCCAGATAAATCTCTGACAACACTTTTTGGGAGCACCGCACTTTATCTGGAAGCGTAACCTTCATCACACAGACGATGTTCAGCTGCTGGTTAGCTGCCTGGTGTTCAGTTGCGGCTGGCGTTTTTACAAGTGTGGATTTTTCCCGGCGACTGTCGGGCTTCAGCCGCCGGTAGAGCGCGCTTTTACCCAGTCAATAAAGTGGCGCATTGGCGCAGTCAGGTGCTTTCTACCCGGATAGTAGAGCCAGAACCCTTCCCGGACCTGAGTGAACTCGCTCAGGACTTCAACCAGCTCCCCCGACTCCAGCTGCGCCCTGACTGCCGCATCGTGCAGGAACGCCACGCCAACGTCCGCGCGGGCCGCCTGCAGAATGCGCTCGTTATTATCCAGCACCAGCGTTCCCGCAACCGCCACTTCCCGCCTGCAGCCCGCTTCCCAGAACTCCCAGCGGTAGCGTCGTCCGCTCGGAAAGCGGCGCTCGATGCAGGGAAAGCGCAGCAGATCGTCAGGCGTGCGCGGCGTGCCCAGGCGGGCGATAAGCGCCGGTGAGGCGACGGCTACGCTGCGCATCGGCGCGCCGAACGGTACGGCAACCATATCCTGCGCCAGCACGTTGCCGTAGCGCACCCCGGCGTCAAACCCGCCGGCGACAATATCGACCAGCGCATCGTTGCTGTCTATCTCCAGGGTTATCTCCGGATAGCGCTGCAGAAAAGGCAGCACCAGCGCCTCAAAGTAGAGCGCCTCCGCCGAGCGGGGCATGCTGATGCGCAGCGTGCCGCGCGGATCGCTGCGCCAGTCGTTAAGCTCGTCTACCGCCTGCGAGAGATCGGCAAGCGCGGGCTGGATGCGGGCCAGAAAGCGCTCGCCCGCCTCCGTTAGCGCCACTTTACGGGTGGTGCGCTGCAGCAGCCGCACCCCCAGCCGCTCCTCAAAATGGCGCATGGCGTGGCTGAGGGCCGAGGGCGTGACGTTGCGTGCCTGCGCCGCTTTGCGAAAACTCAGGTGATGGGCGATAGCGGCGAACATCTCCAGCTCATGCATTGACGCCCGGTATGGGTTCATTGATGAATATTCCTCAGTAAACTGGCGAAATGAGCGCAATTGTTGGCGCGATTGATGAGGTTTATAACATAAATATTCATCACGAAGAGGGTACAGCAATGCAACAACGTCAATTAGGCAGTCAGGGATTAACGGTATCGGCGCTGGGTCTGGGCTGCATGGGGATGAGCTTTGGCTACGGTCAGAACGACGAGCGCCAGTCGCTCAATACCCTGGCGCGGGCCTTTGAACTGGGGATTAACTTTCTCGACACTGCCGAGGTCTACGGCCCTTATACCAACGAAGCGCTGGTGGCGAAGGCGATTAAGGGCCGCAGCGATATAAAAGTGGCGACTAAATTCGGCTTCCGCATCAGCGAGCAGGGCGAGGGCAGGGCGCGGATGACCGGGGCCAACAGCGATCCGGCGCACATCCGCCGCGCCGTTGAGGGCTCCCTGCAGCGACTGGGCGTCGAGACGATTGAACTGCTCTATCAGCACCGTCCTGACCCGGCGGTGCCCGTTGAGGATGTGGTCGGCACGATGGCCGACCTGGTGCGGGAAGGCAAAGTGAAATACCTCGGCCTGTCGGAAGTGTCGTCGGCCACCCTGCGCCGCGCCCAGGCGGTGCATCCCATCTCAGCGCTGCAGAGTGAATATTCTCTCTGGTCGCGGGACCCGGAGTGGGACATCCTCGCCACCTGCCGCGAGCTGAACATCGGCTTCGTACCGTACAGCCCGCTGGGGCGCGGTTTCCTCACCGGCAAGTTTCCGGCGGCGGATACTCTCGCTGCAGACGATTTCCGCCGCACGCTGCCGCGCTTTCAGCAGGACGCGCAGGCCCACAACCAGAAGCTGGTAGATCGGTTGACGGCTATGGCCGACGGCTACGGCGTGACCGCTGCCCAGCTGGCGCTGGCCTGGGTGCTGGCGAAAGGTGATTTTATCGTGCCGATCCCGGGTGCCAGTAAAATCGCCCACCTGGAGCAGAACTGCGCCAGCGCGTCGCTGGCCCTGCGCGGAGAAGATATTGCCGCACTGGATGCTCTGTTCAGCCCGCAGAACGTGCAGGGCGAACGCTATAACGACAGCGAGTTTGTAATGGTTGAGCGGTGAAGGATTCCTTCAGGTGATATAAAGCAGGCCACCCGGCCTGCTTTTGGGACCGCTAACCCACTCTTAACGATTCAGCAAATTATTTTATGTTGCTTTTTTGTAAACACATTAACACTGTGTCAAATACCTGCTATCCTGCCCATCGCGGTATCGGGCATTTACCCTACAAACTGCTGTCTCACAGGAGCGTGAAGAGAAAGCCGCCGGCCGCGTATGACAATGAGAGCGAGGAGAACCGTCGTGCTAGAAGAATACCGTAAGCACGTAGCTGAACGTGCCGCCGAGGGGATTGTACCCAAACCTTTAGATGCAACCCAAATGGCCGGGCTCGTAGAGCTGCTGAAAAATCCGCCGGCAGGCGAAGAAGAGTTCCTGTTAGATCTATTGATTAACCGTGTCCCCCCAGGCGTTGATGAAGCCGCCTACGTTAAAGCCGGATTCCTTGCCGCTGTCGCCAAAGGCGAAGCAACCTCCCCGCTGGTCACTCCTGAAAAAGCCGTTGAACTGCTGGGCACCATGCAGGGTGGCTACAATATTCATCCGCTGATTGATGCGCTGGACGACGACAAGCTGGCGCCGATTGCCGCGAAGGCCCTGTCCCACACGCTGCTGATGTTCGACAGCTTCTACGACGTTGAAGAAAAAGCCAAAGCGGGCAATGCCTACGCGAAGCAGGTGATGCAGTCCTGGGCTGACGCCGAGTGGTTCCAGACCCGCCCGCCGCTGGCTGAAAAAATTACCGTTACCGTTTTCAAAGTCACCGGTGAAACCAACACCGATGACCTCTCTCCGGCCCCTGACGCCTGGTCCCGCCCGGATATTCCGCTGCACGCGCTGGCGATGCTGAAAATCGCCCGCGACGGCATCGAGCCGGATCAGCCGGGCAGCGTGGGTCCGATCAAGCAGATCGAAGCCCTGCAGGCGAAAGGCTTCCCGCTGGCCTACGTCGGCGACGTGGTTGGTACCGGCTCCTCCCGTAAGTCCGCCACCAACTCGGTGCTGTGGTTTATGGGCGACGACATTCCGCACGTGCCGAACAAGCGCGGCGGCGGCCTGGTGCTGGGCGGCAAAATCGCGCCGATCTTCTTCAACACCATGGAAGATGCCGGCGCCCTGCCGATCGAAGTTGACGTCTCCGACCTCAACATGGGCGACGTTATCGACGTCTATCCGTTCAAGGGCGAAGTGCGCAACCACGAAACCGGCGAGCTGCTGGCCAGCTTTGAGCTGAAAACCGACGTGCTGATCGACGAAGTGCGCGCCGGCGGCCGTATTCCGCTGATCATCGGCCGCGGCCTGACCACCAAAGCCCGCGAATCGCTGGGCCTGCCGCACAGCGACGTCTTCCGCAAAGCGAAAGATGTTGCTCAGAGCACCCGCGGCTACTCGCTGGCGCAGAAGATGGTGGGCCGCGCCTGCGGCGTGGACGGCATTCGTCCGGGCGCCTACTGCGAACCGAAGATGACCTCCGTCGGCTCGCAGGACACCACCGGCCCGATGACCCGCGACGAGCTGAAAGATCTGGCCTGTCTGGGCTTCTCGGCTGACCTGGTGATGCAGTCCTTCTGCCACACCGCTGCCTATCCGAAGCCGGTTGACGTTACTACGCACCACACGCTGCCGGACTTTATCATGAACCGCGGCGGCGTCTCCCTGCGTCCGGGCGACGGCATCATCCACTCCTGGCTGAACCGTATGCTGCTGCCGGATACCGTCGGCACCGGCGGCGATTCCCACACCCGCTTCCCGATCGGCATCTCCTTCCCGGCGGGCTCCGGCCTGGTGGCCTTTGCCGCCGCCACCGGCGTAATGCCGCTGGATATGCCGGAATCGGTGCTGGTGCGCTTCAAGGGCAAAATGCAGCCGGGCATTACCCTGCGCGATCTGGTGCACGCTATCCCGCTGTACGCCATCAAGCAGGGCCTGCTGACCGTCGAGAAGAAGGGCAAGAAAAACATCTTCTCCGGCCGCATTCTGGAAATCGAAGGTCTGCCGGATCTGAAAGTGGAGCAGGCGTTTGAGCTGTCCGATGCCTCTGCCGAGCGTTCCGCCGCGGGCTGTACCATCAAGCTGGATAAAGCGCCAATCATTGAATACCTGAACTCCAACATCGTCCTGCTGAAGTGGATGATTGCCGAAGGCTACGGCGACCGCCGTACCCTGGAGCGCCGCGTTGAAGGCATGGAGAAATGGCTGGCGGATCCGCAGCTGCTGGAAGCCGACGCCGACGCAGAGTACGCGGCGGTGATCGACATCGATCTGGCGGAGATCAAAGAGCCTATCCTCTGCGCGCCGAACGATCCGGACGACGCCCGCCTGCTCTCCGACGTACAGGGCAGCAAGATTGATGAAGTGTTCATCGGCTCCTGCATGACCAACATCGGCCACTTCCGCGCCGCCGGTAAGCTGCTGGACGCCCACAAGGGACAGCTGCCGACCCGCCTGTGGGTTGCGCCGCCGACGAAGATGGACGCCGCCCAGCTCACCGAAGAGGGCTACTACAGCGTCTTCGGCAAGAGCGGCGCGCGCGTTGAGATCCCGGGCTGCTCCCTGTGCATGGGTAACCAGGCGCGCGTGGCGGACGGTGCGACGGTGGTCTCCACCTCGACCCGTAACTTCCCGAACCGTCTCGGTAACGGCGCCAACGTCTATCTGGCCTCCGCGGAGCTGGCGGCAGTAGCGGCCCTGCTCGGCAAGCTGCCGACGCCGGAAGAGTACCTGGCCTACGCCTCGAAAGTGGATGAGAGCGCGGCGGATACCTACCGCTATCTGAACTTCGATCGGCTCTCTGAGTATACCGAGAAAGCCGACAGCGTAATCTTCCAGACCGCGGTGTAGTTTTTCACCTAACCCTGACCCTCTCCCCGCCGGGAGAGGGTTATTCGACATACCCCCGTTTTTATTCCCCTCCTCAGCTGCGATAATAAAGACATCGGCTTTATTGAGGGCAACATCATGGATTACGAATTTCTGCGCGACGTCACCGGCGCGGTGAAGGTGCGCATGTCGATGGATCACGAGGCCGTAGGCCACTGGTTCAATGAAGAGGTTAAAGACAACCTTCCGCTGCTCGACGAAGTGGAGCAGGCGGCGCAGACCGTGAAGGGCACCGAACGCTCCTGGCAGCGGGTCGGCCACGAATATACCCTGTGGATGGACGGTGAAGAGGTGATGATCCGCGCCAACCAGCTCGACTTCTCCGGTGATGAAATGGAAGAGGGGATGCGCTACTACGATGAAGAGAGCCTCTCCCTGTGCGGTGTGGAGGATTTTCTGGCGGTGGTTGACGGCTACCGGCGCTTCCTGGCGGGAAAATAGGGCGCCGAAGATTCAGAGTTTGTTAAGAAAATCGCCCAGCGTGCCGGTGACTTCCGCAACGCGCGCTTCGCAGCGTCGGTAATAGGTCCATTTTCCTACTTTGGTTGCCTCAAGCAGCCCCGCATCCTGCAGGGCCTTAAGACACAGCGAGGTGGCCGGCTGTGAGAGCCCGGCCTTGTCCTGAATGAGACTGGCGCAAACGCCGTAGGTCTCGTAGGGATAGAGCTGCTCGTAGTCGGCAAAGGCGTCACCCGGATGTTTAAGCCACGCAAGTACTGCAAGACGGGTTGGGTTAGACAGTAGTTTCATGGCGTTTTCAGGTGACATGCAGCCTCACGAGTTAAAAGAATAATAAGGATAGTCAGTATACCCTTTCGCGGTGCCGCCAAACAGCGACGCGCTATCCACCGGGTTCAGCGCGACATTTTTCTCAAGCCGTGCCGGCAGATCCGGATTGGCGATGAACGGGCGGCCAAAGCCGAACAGATCGCCCCAGCCTTTGCTCAGCACGCGCTCCGCTTTCTCGCGGGTATAGCGTCCGGCATACATGATAGGCGCGCGGAACGCCGCGCGCAGCGCGTCGCGGAAGCTGTCCGGCAGGTCCGGACTGTTGTCCCAGTCGGCTTCGGCGATGGAGAGATAGCCGACGTTCAGGTCATTGAGCATCTTCGCGGCGGTGATGTAGGTGGTATGCGGATCGCTTTCAACCAGCCCCAGATAGACGCGCTCTTCCGTGGTGCTGGTAAACAGCGGCGCAAAGCGTACCCCGACTCTGTCGCTGCCAAACACCTCGCTGACGGCGATAACCACTTCTTTCAGAAAGCGCAGCCGGTTCCCGAGGCTGCCGCCGTACTCATCGGTGCGGAAGTTGGTGTGCTCGGAGATAAACTGATTGATCAGGTAGCCGTTCGCCGAGTGCAGCTCAACGCCGTCAAAGCCCGCCGCTTTGGCATTCACCGCCGCCTGGCGATAAAGTCCGACGATCTCTTTCACTTCCGCGGTACTCAACGCCCTCGGCATGCTGGGCGCGGTAAGCATCCCGGTGCCCGGCCCGGTTTCGATAAATACGCGCACGTTATCCGCCGCGACCGCGGACGGGGCAACCGGCGCCTGGTTTCCCGGCTGCGTCGCGGTGTTCGACACCCGGCCAACGTGCCAGAGCTGGCAGAAAATGGTGCCGCCCTCGGCGTGCACGGCCTCGGTGACTTTCTTCCAGCCGGCTACCTGCGCCGGGCTGTGGATGCCCGGCGTCCAGGCATAGCCCTGGCCGCGCGGCTCAATTTGCGAGGCTTCGGAGATCATAAACCCGGCGCTGGCGCGCTGGCGATAGTACTCCACCATCATATCGCCGGGGATATTGCCCGGCTGTTCGCTGCGGCAGCGGGTCAGCGGCGGCAGTACGATACGGTTAGCGAGAGTCAGTTCACCCAGTTTAAGGGGCGTAAACAGCGTTGCTTGCGACATTGTCATCTTGTCCATTTCGTAAAACGTGGCTTCATTATATTTATACATTTAAATGTGTAAATCGAATTATGCGATTTTTTACCTGGCGTGAGGCGGGAGGAGGGGAGATATGGCGACCGGGTCCGGGATCTTTAGTGCAAAATCGGCTATAGTGACGCCATTTTCACGACACAATATTTTTTACAGGTAACATCACCAATGGCACTGATCCCTAAAAACTACGCCCGCCTTGAAAGCGGCTACCGCGAGAAAGCGCTGAAAATTTATCCGTGGGTCTGCGGCCGCTGCTCGCGCGAGTTTGTCTATTCCAACCTGCGTGAACTCACGGTCCACCATATCGATCACGATCACACTAACAATCCGGAAGACGGCAGCAACTGGGAGCTTCTGTGCCTGTACTGTCACGATCATGAGCACTCGAAGTATACCGAGGCGGATCAGTACGGTACCCGCGTGGTGGCGGGCGAAGATGCGCAAAAAGAGGTGGGGGAGGCAACCTATAATCCGTTTGCCGACCTGAAGGCGATGATGAATAAAAAGTAGGTGTATAGCCCGGTAGGCGTAGCGCCACCGGGCATCTCCGCTATACCGACGGAATATTCCGCCCGTAATAGATCTCGCGCATCTCCTGCCACAGCAGATCGGTAATGACCCGCCGCTCCTCTTCGCTAAGATCGTCAGGATTGGTGTGGAACATATAGTGCTTCAGGTCGAACTCTTTCAGCAGCATCTTGGTGTGGAAGAGGTTCTCCTGATAGACGTTAACGTCCACCATGTCGTACAGCGACTTCATATCTTCCGACATAAAGTTCTGAATAGAATTGATCTCGTGATCAATAAAGTGCTTCATCCCGTTCAGATCGCGGGTGAAGCCGCGCACGCGATAGTCGATAGTGACAATATCCGACTCCAGCTGGTGGATCAGATAGTTGAGCGCGTTCAGCGGTGAGATAACCCCGCAGGTGGACACTTCAATATCGGCGCGGAAGGTGCACAGTCCGCCCTCCGGATGGCTTTCCGGATAGGTATGCACGCAGATGTGGCTCTTATCGAGATGGGCGACCACCGCTTCCGGCAGCGGGCCGGGATGTTCGCTCGGATCGACGAGCTTCGGGTCGACCGGCTCTTCGCTCACCAGAATGGTGACGCTGGCGCCCTGCGGCTCGTAGTCCTGGCGGGCCACGTTGAGGATATTCGCGCCGATGATGGCGCAGGTCTCCGTCAGGATCTCGGTTAGCCGGTTAGCATTATAGAGTTCGTCAATGTAGGCGATATAGCCGTCACGCTCTTCTGCCGTCTTGGCGTAGCAGATGTCGTAAATACAAAAACTCAGGCTCTTGGTCAGGTTATTAAAGCCGTGCAGCTTCAGTTTTTTCAATTTGGTTCACCCCCTTAGTTGGACAGCGCGTCCTGCAGATATTGCGGTAAGGCGAAGGCCGCCGTGTGAACGGCCGCGTTGTAGTAGCGGCACTTCAGACCGCTGTGGTGGAAGCGGGCCTGGATAATTTCCGTAGAGAGATGGCGCAGGGCCGGGTTGTCGCTGGCCCAGGCAAAGGTCATGATGCCGCCGTAGTAGGTCGGGATCGCCGCCTGGTAGAAGCTGACGTCGGAGAAGTAGTTGCCGAGCTTGCGGTGGCTGCCGACGGCTTCGTCCTGCTGCAGAAAGCAGACGCCGTTCTGGGCGACGAAAATACCGCCGGGATTCAGGCAGCGCTTGCAGCCTTCGTAGAACGCCGAGGTAAAGAGGCTTTCGCCGGGACCGATCGGATCGGTGCAGTCGGAGATGATGACGTCAAACGTTTGCGTCGTCTGGTTAACAAAATTGACGCCGTCGTCAATCACCAGGTTGAAGCGCGGATCGTCGAAGCTTCCGGCGCTGTGGTTGGGCAAATACTGGCGGCAGAATGACACCACGCCTTCGTCTATCTCCACCATCGTGATGCTCTCAACGGAGGCGTGGCGGCTCACTTCGCGCAGCATTGCGCCGTCGCCGCCGCCGATGATCAGCACGCGTTTCGCCTGCCCGTGGGCCAGCAGCGGCACATGGGTCAGCATCTCGTGATAGATAAATTCATCGCGTTCGGTAGTCTGTACCACGCCGTCCAGCGCCATTACGCGGCCAAAGGCGGCGTTATCAAAGATGATCAGATCCTGATGATCGGTCTTCTCGTGAAACAGCACTTTATCAATGGCAAAGTACTGACCAAACTGGTTGTGCAGCGTTTCGTGCCACAGTGTGTTATCGGCCATAGGCTGATTCCTCCTTCGTTAACACCCGTACAAAACGGGCGCAACATCATAGCTAACAAAGACCGTGGATGCACGGTCATTATCTCAGCAGGCCGGGAGGGAGCAGTGCAGGTTATTTTACGTAGGCGAGCAGGCTCAGGGAGTCGCGGGCGAGCGCTTTGCACTTTTTCGTGGTGGGAATACGGATACCGCTAAGATCGCGGTAGCTGTCTTCGCCGAGGGCCTTCATGTTGAAGCTCTCGTAGTTGCTCAGATCCCACTGGTTCTGCTGGGCAAAAAAGACCAGCGCCCGGCGAATCTGCTGATTGGGAAGGTTCTGGTAACCACAGTCGTTTTTCAGAAACACAAATACTGCCGTCAGGTCGGCCATATCCTCAGCCTCGGACTCGCTCAGCGCAAAGCTGCTGGCGGAAAATGCGAACAGTGCACCGAGCAGCACAGTTCTGAAAAACGTTTTCATTTCTTTTACCGTTGATGACACGAAACTCAACATTAGCATACTTCAAACGCTTGCGCAGGGCTTTATGCCGTGCTTTTTCTTGACCTTCCGGTAAGGTCAGGGGCTAAGCTCAAAACGTCAACGCAGACCAAAGGAAGTGAAAATGCAACGTCGTGAATTTATTCAATTAGCCACCGCGCTGGGGGTTGCCAGCGCGCTGCCGTTATGGAGCCGGAATCTGATGGCGGCCGAGCGCCCAACGCTTCCCATTCCTCCCGAACTTGTTCCCGATGCCCGCAGTCGCCTGGTGCTCAGCGTCCAAAGCGGCGCGACGCAGTTCGGCACCCACAGGGCCGCTACCTGGGGCTATAACGGCAGCCTGCTGGGGCCGGCGCTGCGCCTGCAGCAGGGCAAGCAGATAACGGTGGAAATCAACAACCGCCTGCCGGAGCCGACCACCGTCCACTGGCACGGGCTGGAAGTCCCCGGCGAGGTGGACGGCGGTCCGCAGGGCATCATTAACGCGGGCGCCAGCCGCACGGTCAGCTTCACGCCGACCCAGCGGGCCGCTACCTGCTGGCTGCATCCCCACCAGCACGGCCGCACCGGGCACCAGGTGGCGATGGGGCTGGCGGGGCTGGTGATTATCGAAGATCCTGAGATTCAGGCGCTGCTGCTGCCGAAACAGTGGGGCGTCGACGATGTGCCGGTGGTGATCCAGGATAAGCGCTTCACCGCCGACGGGCAGATAGACTATCAGCTTGACGTGATGACCGCCGCCGTCGGCTGGTTTGGCGACACGCTGCTGACCAACGGCGCGCTCTACCCGCAGCACAATGCCCCGCGCGGCTGGCTGCGCCTGCGCCTGCTCAACGGCTGCAACGCCCGCTCGCTCAACATTGCCGCCAGCGATAACCGCCCGCTGTACGTGATCGCCAGCGACGGCGGCCTGCTGGCGGAGCCGGTAAAAGTGACAGAGCTGCCGATGCTGATGGGCGAGCGTTTCGAAGTGCTGGTGGATACCAGCGACGGCAAGCCTTTCGATCTCGTCACCCTGCCGGTGCGTCAGATGGGCATGACCGTGGCGCCTTTTGATAAGCCTGCGCCGGTGCTACACGTGCAGCCGCTGATTATCCAGGCCTCCGCTAAACTGCCTGATACGCTGGCGACAATGCCCGCACTGCCGCCGCTGGAAGGGCTAACCCAGCGCAGGCTGCAGCTGGCGATGGATCCGATGCTCGATATGATGGGCATGCGTGCGCTGATGGAGAAATACGGCCACGGCGCGATGGCGGGGATGAGCATGGAGAGCGGCCACATGCAGGGCCACGGCCAGATGGGCAATATGGCGGGCGACCATATGGGCGAGATGGGCGATATGGGCAACATGGGCCAGATGCATCACGGCGGCAAAAGCTTTGATTTCCACAACGCCAACACTATCAACGGCAAAGCCTTCAGCATGGACGCCCCGATGTTCGCCGCCGCGCACGGACAGTTCGAACGCTGGGTGATTTCCGGCGAGGGCGACATGATGCTGCATCCTTTCCATATCCACGGCACCCAGTTCCGCATTCTCTCGGAAAACGGTAAACCGCCGGCGGCGCACCGCAGCGGCTGGAAAGATACGGTGCGGGTCGAGGGCGGCGTCAGCGAGGTGCTGGTGAAGTTCGATCATCCGGCGCCGAAAGATCGGATGTACATGGCCCACTGCCACCTGCTGGAGCACGAGGACACCGGGATGATGCTCGGCTTTACGGTGTAGCGGGGCCGCCGGGCCGGAGGGCGGCGAGTCCGTCGATCAGCGCCCCGCGCCACCAGGCGTAGTCGTGGCCGCCGGTATAGTGGGTCAGGGCGCTGTCGACGCCCGCGTCGCGCAGACGGCGGTGCAGCGCCTCGACGTGCGGCACCATCGCCCCCTCCAGCGTGCCGATATTGAGCCGCACGCGCACCTTCACCGGCGCATCGGCGAGTACGCTATCGCTGACCCACGATCGGTCGTCGGCGCTGAAGCCGGCTGGCCGCCCGCCGCTCTGCGGCGTCCACCACATTGACGGCGAGCTGCTGATGACCGCCCCGAAGGTCTCCGGCGCGTGGCGGGCCGCCATCAGCGCGGTGACGCCGCCGAGGCTCTGTCCCGCCAGCATCGTGCCCTCCCGGCCGGCCCAGTTTTTGTCAGGATGCGCGGCCCGCGCCTGCGGGATCAGCCGCGCCGCCAGCGCGTCCACCAGCGCGCGGTCGCCGCCGAGCATGGCGCAGCGGTCGCGGTTATCGATATTGTCGATGCCCAGCACCGCCGTCGGCGCTATCCGTCCGCAGGCGACGGCCCTGTCCAGCGCGCTCAATAGCCCGACGTGGTCAAGCCAGCTTTCGGCGTCAGGCAGCGCCAGCAGCCCGAGCGGCGCGCCGACAGCGGCGTCAGGCAGGTAGAGGCGCAGCCGCCGCTGCCGCCCGGCGACCTCCTCTGTCCATGAAAAGAGCGCGCCGCGCGGCGGCGCCGCCTCTGCGTCCCACTCCGGCTGCGCCGGGGCGAGATCGAGGGCGAGGACCGACTCCCGCTGGCCGCGCACGGAGATTGCGGCGGGATTGAGCGGATCGGCCTGTCCGGCCAGCGCCGCCCGGCGGCCGCCGAGCAGCGCAACCTGTTCCGCCTGCGCCTGCGCCGGGATTTCGGTGAAGGTGTAGGTGCCCCGGTAGGTGGCCGGCAGCCGCAGGGTCAGTGTCCAGATATCGCTGTCGCCCGCCCGGGTCATCATGCCTTTCTCCACGTTGGCTTTATCCGTCACGCGGTTGAGAAACAGGTAAACGCCCGCGGGCGAGGCCTGCGCGCGCCACAGGAAGGTGACGTCGCGCAGTTCGGGGCAATTTGCAACCGGCGCGACAAGCGGCGCGCGGCCGGAGCCCATCTGCGCAATTACGCGCGGCAGATCGTCTAATACGTGAGGGGATACTCTGTTCATCAGGAAAGTCTTAATTTACCGTCAGCCATTATTTATTCACCCCATGATATTTAAAAATGAATATCACCGCCAGCCGCATTCTCCGCCTGAAATACGCCGTTGTTTCCCGACATAATTAACCCGACAATCCCCATTCATTCTGCCGCTTACAGTGATTGACGTTGTGTGAACATAATTTTACATAGCCGCAGCGTTTGTGCTAGCGTGTTTCCTGCCGCCTCAGGATAAGGGGCAAGCAACGGTGGAGCCTTTAGCGCCGCTTTTACAGGGAAGGTAAATAATGACAATGATAGTTATCCTGTTATTCCACGCTGGCGATATTACTTAATATCCGTAATAAGCGTGCACTTATTTCAACGTGAGCATTGGGTCCTGGCTGCAGTTTATATCGGGCGCTAATTACTGCGCGCCGATCAGGTTAGAGAAGGATTTTCACCCATGCGTATTCTGTTTATTGGCCCGCCGCTGTACGGGCTGCTGTATCCGCTGTTTTCCCTCGCCCAGGCATTTCGGGTAAACGGCCACGAAGTGGTCATGGCCAGCGCCGGAAAATTTGCCGGCAAGGCTTCAGAAGCGGGGCTGGTCACCTTTGACGCGGCCCCCGGCTTTGACTCCGAGGCCGACTACCGCCGCCGGGAAGATCTGCGCAAGCAGAGCAACGCCGGCACCCGAATGGGCAACTTCTCCTTCTTCAGCGAAGAGATGGCCGACCGGCTGGTCGACTTCACCCGCGAATGGCGCCCCGATCTTATCGTCTATCCGCCCCTCGGCGTGGTAGGCCCGATGCTGGGCGCAAAGTTTGACATTCCCGTCGTGATGCACGCCGTCGGCTTTGCCCATACGCCCTGGCACATTAAGGGCGTCACCCGCTCGCTGGAGGATGCCTACCGGCGCCACGGCGTGGCCGCCCAGCCGCGCGATCTGGCGTGGATTGACGTCACGCCGCCCAGCATGAGCCTCATGCAGAACGACGGCGAGCCGGTGCTCGGTATGCAGTATGTGCCCTACAACGGCGGCGCGGTCTGGGAGCCGTGGTGGCCAAAACCCGCCGAACGCAAGCGCCTGCTGGTGAGCCTCGGCACCGTTAAGCCGATGGTGGACGGTCTCGATTTGATCGCCTGGGTGATGGATTCCGCCCACGAGGTGGATGCGGAGATTATTCTCCATCTCTCGGCCAACGCCCGTTCAGATTTGCGCGCGCTGCCGGAGAACGTGCGGCTCGTGGACTGGATCCCGATGGGGCTGTTCCTCAGCGGCGCCGACGGCTTTATTCACCACGGCGGGGCGGGCAACACGCTGACCGCGCTGCACGCCGGGATCCCGCAAATCGTCTTCGGCGAAGGGGCCGACCGGCCCGTCAACGCGAAGGCAGTCGCCGATCGCGGCTGCGGGATCATTCCCGGCAAGGGGGGCCTCTCCAGCGCGCTTATCAATCAGTTCCTCGATAACGATGCGCTGCGCCGGGCGAGCGTAGAGGTCGCCGCCGAAATGGCGCTGCAGCCCGCGCCGTGCGATGTCGCCGGGCGGCTGGCTGCCGCCGTTAAGCTGGGCTAACGCTGCCCATTTTGCGCCGGCGGCGGCCGCCGGCGCGATGTATTTTTTAGCACAGAGAGGAGGCGCAATGCCCGCTGCTCATTCTTCCAGGCCCGCCGGATCGTGGTTTCTCCGCCTTGCCGGCGTGTGCTGGGAGCGAAAAACGCTCAGTATCGTCGTCCTGCTGGCGTCGGTCACCACCATCATTTTTGCCGCCCTGACGCCGCTTCTGACCCGCGAGGCGGTCAACGATGCCCTCGCCGGTAATGCCGCGCGGCTGCCCTGGCTTGCCGCCGGGCTGCTGCTGATCGGCCTGTTTGATTTTATCGGCAACTACGTGCGCCGCGGCTACGCCGGGGAGCTGTCGCTGTGGGTGCAGCATACCCTGCGCGGCCGCGCCTTCGACAGCGTGCAGAAGCTGGACGGCGCCGGTCAGGATGCGCTGCGCACCGGCCAGGTTATCTCGCGCACCAACAGCGATCTGCAGCAGATGCACGTCATGCTGCAGATGAGCCCGGTGCCGCTGGCGGTGCTGACCTACTATATTGCCGGCCTGTCGGTGATGCTGTGGATGTCGCCGGCGATGACGCTCATCGTGGTCGTGGTGCTGGCGGGGCTGGCGATCACCGCCCTGCGCGCCCGGCGGCGGGTCTTCGCCCAGACCGGGCTGGCGTCGGACCGGCTGGCAAACCTCACCGAGCATATGCGCGAGGTGCTGGCGCAGATTTCGGTGGTTAAGTCCTGCGCGGCGGAGCTGCGCGAGCTGAAGTGGCTCGACAGGCAGTCGCGGCAGATAGTGCGGGTGCGCATCGGCGCCGCCATCTCGCAGGCGATGCCGGGGGCAACCATGCTGGCGCTGCCGGTGCTCGGACAGATAGCGCTGCTGGGCTTCGGCGGCGCCTCGGTGATGGCCGGGCGTATCGACCTCGGGACCTTCGTCGCCTTTGCCAGCTTCCTGGCGATGCTCACCGGGCCGACGCGGGTGCTGGCCTCATACCTGGTGATCGTCCAGCGCACCCGCGCCCCGGTGGAGCGGGTCTTTGCGCTGATCGACACCGAGCCGACGCTGCAGGACGGGCGCGAAGCGGTGCAGGGCAGAATAACCGGGCTGAGCCTCGACGGCGTCGGCTTCCGCTACGCCAGCGGCGCGCAGGTGCTGAACGACGTATCCTTCACGGTGAAGACCGGCGAGACGGTGGCCATCGTCGGCGCCTCGGGTTCCGGCAAGTCTACCCTGCTGATGCTGCTCTCCCGCTTTTACGACGCGACCTCCGGCGCGCTGTGGATCGAAACCGATCGGGGCAGGCAGAACATCGCCGACCTGACGCTGGGCGACCTGCGCCGCCGCGTCGGCGCGGTGTTTGAAGATACCTTTCTGTTTGCCGGCACGGTGGCGGATAACATCGCCTACGGCCATCCCGGCGCCAGCCGGGAGGCGATCCGTGCCGCCGCCGATGCGGCCGGGGCCACCGGCTTCGTCATGGCGCTGGCGGACGGCTTCGATACCCGACTGACGGAGCGGGCGGCGAACCTTTCCGGCGGCCAGCGCCAGCGCCTGGCGCTGGCCCGCGCGCTGCTCACCGCCCCAGAGATCCTGATCCTCGACGACAGTACTTCGGCGGTGGACGCCGGCACCGAGGCGGAGATCAACGCCGCGCTCGGGCGCTACGCCGACGACGACCATATGCTGCTGATGATCGCCCGCCGCCGATCGACCCTCGACCTCGCCGACCGCATCGTGGTGCTCGACGAGGGGCGGGTGGTGGATGCGGGCAGCCGGACGGCGCTGGAGCAGCGCTGCTCGCTGTTCCGGGCGCTGCTCTCCGGCAGCGGCGAATTCCTCGATAAACCGGCGCAAGAGGGGCATTCGCTGTGGCCCGCCGCGCCGGCAGAGGCCGCCCGCGACGCTGACGATACCGACGGTAAGGGCTTTCGCCAGCGGATGTCCCGCGTGCCGGAGCCGGCGGTGCAGCGGGCGCTGGCGGGTAAGGGCAGGCGCGTGGCGTCGCTGCTGTCGCCCGTGGCCTGGATGTTTATCGCCGCGGCGCTGCTGATAGCCCTCGATTCCGCCGCCGCCGTCGGGGTGCTGGTGCTGCTCCAGCGCGGCATCGATCTTGGCGTGGTGGCGGGCAACACGTCCGTCATTATCCAGTGTGCGCTGTGCGCGCTGGCGCTGGTGGCCGTCAGCTGGGGCTGCTATTCGCTGCAGACTATCGTCGCCTCCCGGGCGGCGGAGAGCGTGCAGCACACGGTGCGGCTGCGCAGCTTCGGCCAGCTGCTGCGCCTCGGGCTGCCGTGGCACGAGCGCAACGCGGATTCGCGGCTAACTCGAATGACGGTCGACGTCGACGCCCTGGCGCGCTTTCTGCAAAACGGGCTGGCGGGGGCGGCCATCAGCCTCATCACCATGCTGGCCATTGCGGTCACCATGTTCTGGCTCGATCCGGTTCTCGCGCTCGTCACTCTCAGCGCGGTGCCGGTGATAGTCCTTGCGACGATCCTCTATCGTCGCTTAAGTTCTCCGGCCTATGCCCAGGCGCGGCAGGAGATAGGCAAGGTGAACAGTACGCTGCAGGAGAAGGTCTCCGGCCTGCGGGTGGTGCAGTCCCACGGCCAGCAGGCGGCGGAGGCGGCGCGGCTGCGCACGCTGTCGGACCGCTTTCGCGCTACCCGGGTGCGGGCGCAGAAATATCTCGCGGTCTATTTCCCGTTTCTCACCTTCTGTACCGAAGCCTCCTACGCCATCGTGCTGCTGGTGGGCGCGTCAAGGGTGGCAGAGGGACAGATGACCGCCGGGGTGCTGGCGGCCTTTTTCCTGCTGCTCGGCCAGTTCTACGGCCCGGTACAGCAGCTCTCCGGCATTGTTGACGGCTGGCAGCAGGCCACCGCCAGCAGCAGGCACATTAACGAGCTGCTGGCCGCCGACGGCGCCGAGGAGATCGCGGAGGAGGCGTCGTCCGGCGGCGCGCCGTTGGCGGGCGGGCTGACGCTGACGGCGGTCACTTTCCGCTATCCGGACAGCGTCCGGCCCGCGCTGGATAACCTGGATCTGGCGCTGCCGCCGGGGGCGGTGGTGGCGGTCGTCGGGGAGAGCGGGGCCGGTAAATCGACGCTGATCAAGCTGCTGGCCGGGCTGTATACCACCGGCGAGGGCGAGATCCGCATCGGCGATCGGCGGGTGACCGCCCGGGGCATCCGCGACTACCGCGCCCGGGTTGGCCTTGTGGAGCAGGACGTGGCCCTGTTCAGCGGCGATATCGCCGCCAATATCCGCTACTCGCGGCCGCAGAGCAGCAATGATGACGTGGAGCGCGCCGCGCGCCGCGCCGGGCTGTTCGCCACGGTGCGCGCCCTGCCGCTGGGCTTCAGCACGCCGGTCAGCCACGGCGGGGCGGGCCTCTCTGCGGGCCAGCGGCAGCTTATCGCCCTCGCCCGGGCGCAGCTGGTGAACGCCCATATTCTGCTGCTGGATGAAGCGACATCGCAGCTCGATCGCGCCGCCGAAGAGACGCTGATGGCTGCCCTGGCGGAAGACGCTCACGGCCACGGGCGCACCGCCCTGGTGGTGGCCCACCGGCTGACTACCGCCCGCCGCTGCGACTGGGTCGCGGTGATGGCGCAGGGGCGGATTATGGAGTTCGGCACCCACGACGCGCTGCTGGCGGCGGGGGGCACCTATGCCCGCCTGTGGCGGGAGAGTGGCCTGGCGAGGGAAGCCCGGCCGAGCGCGGCCGGGGCGTAGCGCTACGGGCGCGTTGCCATGTCCCTCAGCGCCGCCTCAAGGCCTACGCTGAAGGTTTCCCCGTGCGACAGGCGGGGATACTGGGTAAAGCCCGCGCTGAAGCCTTTCCCGCTGAGTCCGGCGAGGGTCTCGCGCACCAGGTCGAGCGTTTCCGGCGCGGGGGCCTGCGGATTTTTGGTCGCCGGCCAGCCGCCCTCGACCACCTGCAGCCGCCTGGCGCTGAAGCGACGGCCGTCCGCCGCCGTCAGGCGGGTCAGCAGGCCGATATAGTCGCGGTTGAGCGTCGGGCTGGTGGCGTAAAAGCGGCTAAAAAAGGTCGAATGATAGTAGGCATCAAGAACAAAAATGCCGCCCAGCGAGTGGCCCCAGATGCCGCGCCGGGCGGCGTCAATGGCGATGCCTTTCTCCGCCTGCGGCCCGATGGTCTCTTCGAGCAGCCGGCGAAACGCCGGGGCGCCGCCGCCCTGCCTGCCGCGAATGGAGCGGTTGGCGCTGCCCGCCACCGGCGGCGTATCGTCCCAGGCGCGGGCGTAGAGGTCGAAGGGCAGGTCGGTCTGATAGCCGACGGCGATAATCACCGGCGGGTTGTCCGCGGCCAGCGCAGCCAGCAGGCCGTCGCCGAGCCTGTCCATCACCGCATTGCCGTCCAGCATATAGATAACCGGATAGCCGGCGGCGGGCGGCGCTTTATCCGGCACCGCGGTCCACGTTCGGTAGCGGCGCTTGCCGTCCGCCGACGCAAAGGTGTTCACCGTGAAGTGGTAAAAGGCCGAGCCCTTATCGGCGATATTGGGCCCCAGCGGCGTCATATCCGGCCGGGCGTGGCCGACGGCGCTGAACAGCAGGGTAAAAAAAAGGGTGAGGATCCGCAGCAGCGGGCGATAGCGGGGCGGGACAGACATGGCTCTCTCTTATATTCATTTTTTTAACTGACGCCGGCGGCGGGCAAGCGCCCGCCGCCGTGATGATCAGAAGTGCATACCCACTTCCATATAGTAGACGCGCCCGGATTCGTTGTAGGTCTGGGCGCCGGCGCCGTAGGCGACGTTAGGCAATGTCCCCGAGTTTAACGCGTTCCCTCTGCGGAAGTGGCGCTTGTCGAACAGGTTATCGATCCCCGCCGTCACGTCGAGATTTTTGGTGACGTTATAGATCCCGCTCAGGCCGACGATGCTGTAGGGCGAGACCTGCCAGCGTTCGCTGCCGGTCGTCCGGTTGCCGTCGCCGTCATACTTCTTCGGCTTCTGCTTGCCGTACCAGGTAAAGGTTCCCTGCACCGCGAGCTTATCGGTGGCCTGCCAGTCCAGCGTTGAGTTGATGGTGTATTTCGGGATAATCGACAGATAGTCGTCGGTCTTTTTATTCTCGTTCTCGATCATCCAGGTGAAGTTGTTGTTCATCGTCACCCGGTCGCCGATCGGGAAGTTGAGCGTCCCTTCCAGGCCCTGAACGACGGCCCTTTTCACGTTCTCCCACTTGTGAACTTTGGCGCCGTTGTTGGCAAGCTGATACTCCGGCGCGGTGCCCGCTTCAATTTTATTGTGATAATCGTTGCGGTAGTAGGTCAGGCCGGCCTGAACATCGTCGTGCTTATACTCGATACCAATCTCTTTGTTGACGCTGGTTTCCGGATCGAGGTCCTTATTGCCCTGCAGATAGCAGCTCTGGCGATCCGGGCAGCCGTTGCCGCGGCTGAACAGCAGATAATTGGGGTTGGTCTGGTAGAGGTTTGGCGCCTTCCAGGCGCGGGCGATCCCCATTTTGAGGGTAAAATCTTCACCCAGCCCCTGGGAGAGGTTCAGCGACGGGCTGAGGTTGCTGCCGGTTTTATCCTGGTGGTTAAAGCGAATGCCGGGGGTGAGCCGGGTGGAATCGGTCAGGTCGATATTGTCTTCGCTGTAAATACCGTAGATGTCGGTTGAGCTGTACTCGCTGCGGCCCGTCGACGCCACGCCGGGAATAGGGTTCGCCGTGGCGTCATAGGTGTTGGAGGTCGGATCTTTCATCGCCTGGTGGTTGAATTCGGCGCCGAGCGTCAGGGTCTGTTCCACCCACATGTTGAACGGAATATTGACTTCCGAGTGGGCGTTGGTGTCATTGAGCGTAATGGTCGAGAATCCGGGATCGGTGGTGCTGAACATCCCCTCCAGGCCGCCGGACAGCCCTTCATTAATGCGCCGGTTGCGCGTCTTTTCAAACTGCACGTAGTTGCTGGTGGTGACGCCGTTGTCCCACGCGCCGGTATATTTCAGGGCCAGGGTTTGCCGGTAGATGATATTGGTTTCGCGGCCGTACTTGCTGCGCACCAGATCGCTCTGGTTGGTGTTCTGCGTGTCGCCGGCGTAGCGGTTGCCCTGCCGGCTGAAGCCGCCCTCCAGCTCCAGGGCCTGCATCGGCATAAACTCCCAGCGCAGTGAGCCGTTGAGATTCTTGTTCAGCACCCCTTCACGTCCGCCGGGATACTGCCCGGCATTGCGCCCCACGCGCGGCGCCTCGTAGCCTTCGTTAATATCGCGGGCGTCGGCCTGGGTTTTGCTCCAGTTGCCGTACAGCTTCATGGTCAGGGTGTCGGTCAGCCCGCCAAAGAGGCTGGCATTGTAGCGCTTCGTGGCCCCCTCTTTTTTATGGTCCGGCACGTCGTAGTAGGTATTAAACGTCCCGTGCCACTCTTTGGAGGCCTGTTTGGTGATGATATTGACCACACCGCCCATGGCGCCGTTGCCGTACATCGCCGCCGCCGGGCCGCGAATGACCTCGATGCGGTCGATCATCTCCGGCGGCACCCAGTTGCTGTCGCCCCGGGTATCGCGCTCGCCGCGCCAGCCGTAGCGCACCGAGTTCTTGCTGCTGACCGGCATACCGTCCACCAGAATAAGGGTATTTTCCGGGCCCATGCCGCGAATATCGATCTGCCGGTTATTGCCGCGCTGGCCGCTGGTGGAGTTACCGGTAAGGTTAACGCCGGGCATGGTGCGGATAATTTCCGACACGTCGCGGTGGATAGGGCGCTTTTTAATGGCTTCGCTGTCGATAATCGACACGCCGGGCTGCTGCAGGGTCTGCTGCCGGGCGGTGACGACGATCTGTTCATCGCTGCTGGCATCCTGTTCGGCGGCTTTTTTCTTTTTCACTTTCGCAGCATCTTCCACTTCATTCTGCTGCGGGTTGGGCGTTACTGTTTCTGCTGCTAATGCCAAAGAGGCACCCGTAGTGCAGGTAATAAGCGAGGCTATTACCGAGTATTTATAGATATTATTCATAGTGTTATTTCTTCTCGTCCATATTGAAAATAGAAATGAGAATCACCACTATAATGAGAGTGATTATCAATAACAATAATGGGAATAATAAGGGTATCAGCAGATATAAAATTACGCAGCGGATTGGGGGTCCCGCCGCCGGTCGGCGGCGGGAAAGTGGGGCAGGTTACTTCGCGTCGTCCGGCAGGGCGTAAGCGACGATGTAGTCGCCCATTTTAGTGCCAAACGAACCGTGACCACCGGCGGAGATGACCACGTACTGCTTGCCGTTAACCTCATAGGTCATCGGCGTTGCCTGACCGCCGGCGGGCAGGCGGCCCTCCCACAGACGTTTACCGTTAGTCATATTGTATGCCCGCAGGTAGTTATCCGCAGTGGCGGCGATGAACAGCACGTTACCGGCGGTAGAGATAGGTCCGCCCAGCATCGGCATCCCCATATTAAACGGCAGCTTGAACGGCAGCGTGAAGCCCATATTATCCGTCGGCGTACCGATGCGTTTTTTCCACGCCACTTTATTGGTTTTCAGATCCAGCGCCGAGATATAGCCCCAGGCGGGCTGTTTGCACGGCAGGCCAATCGGCGACAGGAAGGCATTCAGCGTTACGCCGAACGGCACGCCGTACTGCGGCTGGATGCCGCTTTCGGTGCCGGAGCCTTTCGCGCCTTCCGGCGGCTCAATCGGATTGCCCGGGCCGCGCGGGATCAGGCGGGAGACGAACGGCAGCGCCATCGGGTTGGAGATAGCGACCTGACGGTGCGGATCGATAGAGATGCCGCCCCACTCAAACATACCGAGGTTACCCGGGAACACCAGCGTGCCCTGCTCAGACGGCGGGGTGAAGATCCCTTCGTAGCGCAGGCGGTGGAAAATGACCCGGCACATCAGCTGATCGAACATGGTGGCGCCCCACATGTCCTTACCGCTCAGGTTTTTCTCCGGGCGGAAGCTCAGGTCGGAGAAGGGCTGGGTCGGGCTCAGGCGGTCACCTTTTGCCGGTCCCTGCGGCACCGGTTTTTCCGGCGCCGGAACAACCGGCTGGCCGGTGCGGCGATCGAGCACGAAGATATTGCCGGTCTTCGCCGGGGCATAAATGACCGGCACGGTTTTACCGTCCACGGTAATGTCAGCCAGCGTCGGCTGCGCAGGCAGGTCCATGTCCCACAGATCGTGGTGCACGGTCTGGTAACTCCACGCCAGCTTGCCGGTGGTGGCATTCAGCGCCAGCACTGCGCTGGCGTAGCGCTCCTGCTCCGGCGTGCGGTGGCCGCCCCAGATGTCCGGGGTGGTGACGCCCATCGGCAGATAGACGATATCCAGCTTCGCATCGTAGGCCGCCGGTGCCCAGGAGTTCGGGGAGTTGAGGGTGAAGCTGTGTTCATCAGCCGGGATAGCGTTCGGATCTTTGGCGCCCGGATCGAAAACCCACAGCAGCTTGCCGGTGTTAACGTCAAAACCGCGGATCGCGCCGGAGGCTTCGCGGTTGGAGAAGTTATCGGTCACCGCACCGGCGATAACGATAGTGGTATCGGTCACGATCGGCGGCGAGGTCGGCTCATACATGCCCGGCGTCGTCACCGGCTGGTGTTTCTGCAGATCCAGCTCGCCTTTATTGGCAAAGGATTCGCACGGCTTGCCGGTTTCGGCATTGATAGCGAACAGGCGACCATCGTTTACCGGCAGCAGAATGCGGCGCGGGCAGTCGGCAACGGCATCTGCCGGGGCGCTTTCTGCTTTCGCCTCATGATAAGAGACGCCGCGGCAGGTCACGTGCTGGAAAGAGGGATCGGTTTTCAGCTGCGGATCGAAGCGCCACTTCTCTTTACCGGTGGCGGCATCCAGCGCGAACAGCATCTGGTGGGCGGTGCAGAGGTAGAGCGTATCGCCGACTTTGATCGGCGTCACTTCATTGGTGATTTCACCGGGATCGGTCTCGCGCTTGACGTCGCCGGTCCGGAATACCCACGCCTCTTTCAGCTGGTGGACGTTATCGGCGTTAATCTGCTTGAGCGGCGACCAGCGCTGCCCTTCCTGATTGCGGCCGTAGGCCGGCCAGTCGCCGTCGGCAATCCGGGAGTCAGGCTCCGCCTGAGTCGCTTCTGCGCTCAGGGTGCCGTTAATCTCCTGCGGATCGTTAAATCCGGCCCAGGTCAGCATACCGGCGCTTATCAGCAGTACCAGCACCAGGACCGGCACGGCGCCGGCGGCCGGCAGCGCCAGGCGACGCCAGACGAAGGGCAGGATCAGCCAGATGCCGAAGAACACCAGCACGTCGCAGCGCGGGGTCAGCGCCCAGAAGTCGAAGCCGACCTCCCAGACGCTCCACAGCATGGTGACCAGCAGCAGCAGGGCATAAATCCACAGCGCCGAGCGCTTGCCGTGCCAGAGTTTGAGCGTCACGCCGAGCATTGCCAGCCCGGCGAGGGGGTAGTACCACGAGCCGCCAATGGCGACCAGCCATACTCCGCCAATCAGTAAATAGAGCCCGCAGAGGGCGGCAAACAGCGCCGTTAGCTTCACCAGAAGCCCGGGTCGTTGCTGAAATGTATCTGCCATAGAAAAATCCCTGTTAATGGTTAATTTTTTTTGTAGCAATTAAGTATAGAATTTAACAACAGTGATCGGTATCACAAATATTGCTTTCCAGGCGATCGCCGCCGGCGAACAAATAAACAGCAAGCCTGATTATTCGCCGAAATAAGCCATTGAGAGATAAAGGTCATTGGGGGAAATTTCCGCTGAATCAGCTTATTAACGGCGAAAACCATCGCCGTTAATTCCGTTTATATTTGCGGGGATATAACGGGGAAAATTATTTATTTTTATATTGCCAGCCGTCGAGCGTGGCTTTTGACCAGGCGCCGTAGCCGGCATTGGGCAGCACAATCCAGTCATCGCCGAAATGCGCCGCGCTCGCCTCAACCAGTTTGCGCTGCTCCTCCGTCGGCTTTTTATTTTTAAACTGCGCGGCGAAGTCAGGCAGGCTGTCGCCAAACAGCATAATGATTTGGTGATTTTTTAAAATTGACTGGCGGCGCTCCTCCTTGGAGGTGGCATCAAGCAGCACGCTCTGCTCTGAGACCTGCGGCAGGCCGAGGGATTTAAGGGTGGCAAGCGTAGCCTGCTTATTCTGCTGGGTGCGGTCAGAAACGTAAAAAATCGCCACGCCGGCGCGGTTAACCTCGTCAAGAAACGCCTTCGCGCCGGGAATAAGCGTCGGCTTGCCGTGCTTCTCCCAGTCACCCCAGGTATCCCAGGCGGTATAGTCGTGGCAGTTTTGCATATCGCGCACCAGCAGCGCGGCGTTATCCAGCACCGTTTCATCCAGATCCAGCACCACCGCGCCTTTATCCGGCGACGCCAGGTTTTTCACTTTCTGGCGAAAGCGCTCGGCGGCAAAGCGGTACGTCTGCAGCTGCAGGGCCATGATTTCGGCAGACTTTTGCTGATAGCGTAGCGCCATCTCATAAATCTGCGGCTCGCACAGGGTGCGATTGGCCGCCAGCGCGGGGGCGCCCAGCAGCGGCAGAGTGAACAGCAGCGTTTTGGTTATCGTCTTCATGAATATTCCCGGTTAGCTCCATCAGAAATCGCGCAAGCGTAAACACCGAGTATGGCAAAATGATGACGGCCGCGCGGGCCGCCCGGCGACTCCTTTTTATCTCTGCTCGTCAATACGGTATACTCGCCCCCTTTCTGGCGTACGCCTGCTCTCGTATATATAGCGAAGATGCAGAGTTTAAATAGATTTAACTGATTAAATTCAGTGAGATATTGAAATGAAGAAGCATACTGTTGAAGTAATGATCCCGGAAGCCGAGATTAAAGCCCGCATCGCTGAGCTGGGGCGTGAAATTAATGAACGCTATCAGGACAGCGGCAGCGATATGGTGCTGGTGGGCCTGCTGCGCGGCTCGTTCATGTTTATGGCCGATCTGTGCCGGGAAGTGCAGGTGCCCCATGAAGTCGATTTTATGACGGCCTCCAGCTACGGCAGCGGTATGTCCACCACCCGCGACGTCAAAATCCTCAAAGATCTGGATGAGGACATTCGCGGTAAAGACGTGCTGATCGTTGAGGACATCATCGATTCCGGTAATACGCTCTCCCGCGTGCGCGAGATCCTGCGCCTGCGCGAGCCGAAGTCGCTGGCTATCTGCACCCTGCTGGATAAGCCCGAGCGCCGCGAAGTGGATGTGCCGGTGGAGTTCGTCGGCTTTACCATTCCGGATGAGTTCGTGGTGGGGTACGGTATCGACTACGCGCAGCACTATCGCCATCTGCCGTACGTCGGCAAAGTGGTGATGCTGGAAGATTAAGCCCGCCGACGGCGGTAAAAGAGCCCCGATAGCCTGGCGCCATCGGGGATTTTTTTATTTGTGGTTAACGTGCTTGCGGTGCAGGTTAGAGATGCCTTTGCGGTAGTGCTGCTCAAGGCTTTCGCGGTTGGTGGCGGTGACGTCGAGATCGCGCAGCAGGCCGTCGTGAATACCGTAGGCCCAGCCGTGAATCGTGACCTTCTGGCCGCGCTTCCACGCGGACTGCATGATGGTGGAGTGGCCGAGGTTATAGACCTGCTCCATGACGTTCAGCTCGCACAGGGTGTCCATGCGGCGCTCTGCCGGCATTTCGCCGAGCAGGGAGCTGTGCTTAAACCAGATATCGCGGATGTGCAGCAGCCAGTTGTTGATAAGCCCCAGCTCCGGGTTTTCAACTGCCGCCTGCACGCCGCCGCAGCCGTAGTGGCCGCAGATGATGATATGCTCAACCTCAAGCACATCAACGGCGTACTGGACGACGGAGAGGCAGTTGAGGTCGGTGTGAATCACGAGGTTGGCGACGTTGCGGTGAACGAACAGTTCGCCTGGCTCAAGGCCGGTGAGGCGTTCAGCGGGAACGCGGCTATCGGAACATCCAATCCATAGAAAGCGCGGTTTCTGCGCCTGCGCCAGCTTTTCAAAAAAGCCGGAATCCTCTTCCACCAGCATCTTTGACCATAGTGCGTTATTGCTGATGAGTGTATCTATATCTTTCATGGAGGTTAACAACCTGTAAACGAGCAATTTCGTTGCGCTAATATAGGTCAACTTGGCCCTGTTGGAAACCTTACAACGACGCAAGACCTTAAAAAGAGAACTGGAATGACCATTGCACTGGAACTGAAAGATCTAAAAAAAACCTACCCCGGCGGCGTGCAGGCGCTGCGCGGCATCGACCTTCAGGTCGAGGCCGGGGACTTCTATGCCCTGCTCGGGCCGAACGGCGCGGGCAAATCAACCACCATCGGCATCATCAGCTCGCTGGTGAATAAAACCTCCGGCAGCGTTAACGTCTTCGGCTACGATCTGGATAAAGAGGTGGTCAACGCCAAACGCCAGCTTGGCCTGGTGCCGCAGGAGTTCAACTTCAATCCGTTCGAGACGGTGCAGCAGATCGTGGTTAACCAGGCAGGCTACTACGGCGTCGAGCGCAAAGAGGCGATAGCGCGCAGCGAAAAATACCTCAACCAGCTCGATCTCTGGGGAAAGCGCAACGAACGCGCGCGGATGCTCTCCGGCGGCATGAAGCGCCGGCTGATGATTGCCAGGGCGCTGATGCACGAGCCAAAGCTGCTTATTCTCGATGAGCCGACCGCCGGCGTGGATATCGAACTGCGCCGCTCGATGTGGACCTTTCTCAAAGACCTCAATAACCGGGGCACCACCATCATTCTCACCACCCACTATCTGGAAGAGGCCGAAATGCTCTGCCGCAACATCGGCATCATTCAGCACGGCGCGCTGGTCGAGAACACGTCGATGAAGAACCTGCTGTCGAAGCTCAAGTCGGAGACCTTTATCCTCGATCTGGCGCCGAAAAGCCCGCTGCCGACGCTTGCAGGCTACCAGTACCGGCTGGTGGATACCGCCACGCTGGAGGTAGAGGTGCTGCGCGAGCAGGGCATTAACAGCGTGTTTACCCAGCTGAGCGAGCAGGGCGTGCAGGTATTAAGTATGCGTAACAAGGCTAACCGTCTCGAGGAGCTGTTCGTCACGCTGGTTCACAAAAAGTCAGGAGAGCAGGCATGATGCAGCTGTATTGGGTGGCGCTCAAGAGTATCTGGACTAAGGAAATCCAGCGCTTTATGCGTATCTGGATCCAGACCCTGGTGCCGCCGGTCATCACCATGACCCTTTACTTTATTATCTTCGGTAACCTGATAGGCTCCCGCATCGGCGATATGCACGGCTTTAGCTATATGCAGTTTATCGTACCGGGCCTTATCATGATGTCCGTTATCACCAACGCCTACGCCAACGTGGCCTCCTCATTTTTTGGCTCGAAGTTTCAGCGCAACATTGAGGAGCTGCTGGTGGCCCCGGTGCCGACCCACGTGATTATCGCCGGCTACGTCGGCGGCGGCGTGGCGCGCGGCCTGTGCGTGGGCATTCTGGTGACGGCGGTGTCGCTGTTCTTCGTGCCGTTCCAGGTGCACTCGTGGCTGTTTGTCGCCCTGACCCTGCTGCTGACGGCGATACTCTTCTCGCTCGCCGGGCTGCTCAATGCGATTTTCGCCAAAACCTTTGACGATATCAGCCTGATCCCGACCTTCGTGCTGACGCCGCTCACCTACCTCGGCGGGGTCTTTTACTCCCTGACCCTGCTGCCGCCGTTCTGGCAGGCGCTGTCGCACCTGAACCCTATTGTCTACATGATAAGCGGTTTCCGCTTCGGCTTCCTCGGCATCAGCGATGTACCGCTGCCGACCACCTTCGGCGTGCTGGTACTGTTTATCGCAATCTTTTACCTGCTGTGCTGGTCTCTGATCCAGCGCGGGCGCGGTCTGCGCAGCTAACTTTCCCTTCTCCCTCTCTCCGCTCAGGAGGGAGGGAATTTGATTGAACTCAGCATGTTCCGATCCCTACTCCGCTACACTACGTGCCAGCTAAGGAGCCGAGTGATGCTAGGTTGGGTTATTGCCTGCCGCGATGAGTGCGCGCAGGTGCTGTTAGATAAACTGGAAAACGCGTTCGGGCCGCTGGCCCGCTGCCGGGCGATAAACTTCAGGCGCGGCATGAGCAGCAATATGCTGAGCCGGATGATGTGCGATGCGCTGCACGATACCGACGCCGGCGAGGGCGTTATCTTTCTGACCGACAAGTCCGGCGAAGCGCCTTACCGCACGGCCTCGCTGATGAGCCACAAGCATTCTCACTGCGAGGTTATTTCCGGCATCAGCTACGAACTGCTGGCGCAGATGCTGCCCCTGCGCGAAAGCCTCAGCAGCGAGGCGTTTCGCAACGCCATCGTCGCCCTGGACGCTGATAACGTCAGCAGTCTGTGGCACCAGCAGCAGAAAAATCCGCCGTTCGTGCTGCTGCACGACCTTTATGCCAGCTGAGCGAGATTTTTGCTACAATCAGCGCATTCTATTTTGCCGGTTAAGATGATGCTGACTCGCCTTCTTCTCTGCTGCCTGCTGCTGGTCTGCACCAGCGCGTCGGCCGCCGCGCGCTATATGCAGACCACCGAGAATGCCGCCGTCTGGGGGCTGGTCGGCGATCGCGTGGTGACCGTCGGCAATATTCGCGCCGGACAGCGGCTGGCGGTCACGCCCACCGCCACGGACGCCTGGCAATTCCGCTTTGGCTTTGGCATCGGCTATATCGACAGAGGCCATCTGGCGCCGGTGCGGGGTAAACCTCACCTGCAGGATCCGCTCGGGGATTTGCAAAAGCCGCCCGGTAATCTCAACCTGGTCACCTGGCGCGACACGCCGGTCTATACCGCGCCCGACGCGCGCAGCCCGCGCTTTGGCACCCTGGCGGACAACCTGCGCTATCCGATCCAGAGCCGGCTGAAGGACCGGCTTAACGTTACCTGGATGCAGATCCGCATCGGCGATCGGCTGGCGTGGGTCAGCGGCCTCGACGCGCAGCTGGACGAGGGCATCCCGGTCCTCACGTATCACCACCTGCTGCGCGATGAAGAGAATGTCCGCTTTCGCCACACCTCGACCACCACCTCGGTGCGCGCCTTCAGCAACCAGATGACCTGGCTGCGCGATCGGGGCTACGCCACTCTGACGATGTACCAGCTTGAGGACTATCTGTATAACCGGCGCAACCTGCCGGGCAGGGCGGTGGTGCTCACCTTTGACGATGGGCTGAAGTCGATTTATCGCTATGCGTATCCCATCCTCCGCGACTACGGCTTTAAGGCGACGGCTTTTATCGTGTCATCGCGCATCAAGCGGCATCCGCAGAAGTGGGATCCGAAATCGCTGCAGTTTCTCAGCGTGCCGGAGCTTGCGCAGATGCGCGACGTATTTGACTACCAGTCCCACACCCACTTTCTGCACCGCGTCGACGGCGACCATCGGCCGGTGCTGCTCGATCGCAGCTATCACAATATTCTGTTCGATTTTACCCGCTCGCGCCGGGCGCTGGCGCAGTTCAATCCGCACGTTTTCTCTCTCTCATATCCGTTTGGCGGCTACAACGCGAAGGCCGTTGAGGCGGCGCGGGCCGCGGGATTTCATCTGGCGGTGACGACGGTGAAGGGGAAGGTGAGGCCGGGGGATAATCCGCTGCTGCTGAAGAGGCTCTATATTCTGCGCACCGATTCGCTGGAGACGATGGCGCGGCTGGTCGGCAACCAGCCGCGAGCGTAGTTAATCAGGCAACCTGCACCGGAATAGCCTTCGCGGTACGCTTCATTTCGTTATCGCCCTCGAAGTAGGCCACTTTCGGCCGCCAGGTGCGGGCCTCCTCGTCCGGCATGGTGACGAAGCTTGCGATAATCACAATATCGCCCACCGAGGCGCAGTGCGCGGCGGCGCCGTTCACCGAGATGATGCGCGAACCTCGCTCGGCGGCAATCGCATAGGTGGAGAAGCGCTTGCCGTTGCTGACGTTCCAGATGTCGATCGCTTCGTTTTCCAGAATACCCGCCGCGTCGAGGAAGTCCTGGTCAATGGCGCAGGAGCCTTCGTAGTGCAGGTCAGCCTGAGTGACCTTCACGCGGTGCAGTTTGCCCTGCAGCATAGTACGAATCATAGTGTTTACCTTGTTACCGTTTACTGTGGTTGCCCCTCCCCCGGCAGAGCGCCAGGGTGAGGGGAAAAACGCTCAACATCCAACCAGTATCGCCCGCGAACTCAGCGGCGTCTACTGACCTAATTCCACCACTCTGTTATCAATCAGCCGCGCCTGGCCAAGCCACGCCGCCATCAAAATCACCGCCCGCCGGCTGCCTTCGCCCAGCTCAAGCAGCGTATCGGCGTCGCGGATCTGGATGTCGTCGGCGCGAAAGCCCTTCTCGTTCAGCGCCTGCGCCGCGAGGGCGATAATCTCCTCCAGCTCGCGCTCGCCGGCCTGCAGCTTGTCGGCCACCTCGGTCATCACCTTGTTGAGGCCGGGGGCAATTTTGCGCTGGTCGCTGGTCAGATAGCCGTTGCGCGAGCTGAGCGCCAGGCCGTCCTTCGCGCGCACGATAGGCACGCCGACGATCTCAATGTCGTAGCCCATGTCGGCCACCATTTTGCGGATCAGGGCCAGCTGCTGGTAATCCTTCTCGCCGAAGCAGGCGATATCCGGCTGCACCATATTGAACAGCTTGCTGACGATGGTCGACACGCCGCGAAAGTGGCCGGGGCGGCTGGCGCCCTCCAGCATGGTGGAGATCCCCGGCACCTCGACGTAGGTCTGGCTGTCGGTGCCCTGCGGATAGACCTCCGCCGGGGCGGGCGCAAACACCAGCTCTACCTTGCGCTTGTTCAGCTTCTCGCTGTCTTCCTGCAGGGTGCGCGGATAGCGGGCGAGATCGTCCGGGCGGTCGAACTGCATCGGGTTAACGAAAATGCTGACCACCACCACGTCAGCGCGCGAGCGGGCCTCGTCCACCAGCTTCATGTGCCCATCGTGCAGGTTGCCCATGGTCGGCACCAGCGCAATGCGCTTGCCTTCCTGACGCAGGCGGCGGATATGCTGACGCAGCAGCGGCAGGGTCTCGATAATCAACACAACTCACTCCTTAATGGAAACTGTGCTCTTCGCCCGGATAGGCTCCGGACGCTACCTCGGCGATATACTGCTGTACCGCAGCGCGCATGTCGCCGGCTTCGGCGAGGAAATTTTTGGCAAACTTCGGAATATGGCCGCCGGTGATGCCGAAGGCGTCGTGCATCACCAGGATCTGGCCGTCGGTGACGTTACCCGCGCCGATGCCGATCACCGGGATGGTCAGCGCGTCGGTAACCCGCTTCGCGAGCTCCACCGGCACGCACTCCAGCACCAGCAGCTGGGCGCCGGCGGCTTCCAGCGCCAGGGCGTCGTCAAACAGCACCTGGGCGGCGTCGCCGCGCCCCTGCACCTTGTAGCCGCCGAAGACGTTGACCGACTGCGGGGTCAGGCCGAGGTGGCCGCAGACCGGGACCGCGCGCTCGGTGAGCATACGTACGGTTTCAGCCAGCCAGGCGCCGCCTTCAATCTTCACCATATTGGCGCCGGCGCGCATCACTGCGGCGGCATTATCGAACGCCTGCTCCGGCGTGGCGTAGGCCATAAATGGCAGATCGGCGAGCAGCAGGGCATTTGGCGCGCCCCGGCGCACCGCCCGGGTGTGGTAGGCGATGTCGTCAACGGTGACCGGCAGCGTAGAGTCGTGGCCCTGGACCGTCATACCCAGCGAATCGCCGACCAGCATCACGCTGATACCCGCGTCGGCGAACAGCTTCGCGAAGCTAAAGTCATAGGCGGTGATGGTGGCAAAGCGCGTCTTATCCTGCTTATGCTTGCGCAGCAGGGAGATGGTGGTGGGTTTCATAAGATATCCTGATAGCAAAGCTCAAACTTGCGGCATTGTAGCAGGCGTACCCGGAGGGGCAATGACTTTGCGATTTACCAATAGTGCGGTTTTGCGCAGCCGAGAGCCTGCAGGCGTTCGGCCAGGGTGCTGCCGTCGGGAAAGCGCAGATCCGGGGCGATCTCCGCCAGCGGCCAGAGCATAAAGCCGCGGTTGTGCATGTCGTAGTGGGGGACCGTCAGGCGCTCGCTGCGGATGATGCGGTCACCGAATAGCATAATATCGAGATCCAGCGTGCGCGGCCCCCAGCGCTCGGCCTTGCGCACCCGGCCCTGCTGCAGCTCAATGCGCTGGGTCTGGTCGAGGAGTGCTTCCGGTTCAAGAAAGGTCTCCAGCGCCAGGGCGGCGTTGAGGTAGTCAGGCTGGTCCTGCGGGCCGAGCGGCGGCGTGCGGTAGAACGCCGAGACGGCGACGGTGCGGCTGTGCGGAATATCGCCGAGGGCGGCAATGGCGGCATTCACCTGATCGAGCGGTGAGGCCAGATTGCTGCCGATGGCGATGTAAACAAGGGTCATGCGCTGCCTTCGCGACGCGGGGCGCGCTTGCGCGGACGGCGATGGCGGCGGCGCGCGGCCGGCTCTTCGTCGATACCGCTCAGCATCTCTTTCTGCGCCGGCGGCGCGGCGACCTGGAATTCGCCCCACCACTGGGTCAGACGCTGCAGTTCGTGGTTGCCTTCGGCTTCGGCGCGCAGCGCCAGCAGATCGTAGGCGGCGCGGAACTTCGGATGCTCCATCAGCTTCCAGGCGCGCTTGCCCTGGCGGCGGGACATCCGCAGCTGCAGCTGCCAGATATCGCGGATAAGCGTGGTGATGCGTTTCGGGATCGCCAGCGATTTGCAGGCTTCGTCGAGCACGTCGTTCATCGCCAGCGCGAAGGCGTCGTAGTAGGCCAGACCGCCCTCCTGGGTAATGCGCTGGGCGGTTTCCAGCTGCGGATACCAGAACATAGCGGCAAACAGGAATGCCGGATTAACGCGCATATCGTTGTGGATGCGGTTATCGGTGTTGCGCAGCACCTGGCTAATCATCCGCTCCATCGGGCTGTCGCCCTTCTCGGTAAAGTAGCGGGTGATCACCGGGAACATCGGCTGGGCCAGGCTGTATTCGTTGAGCAGCCGCCAGGTTTCATACCCGTAGCCCGCCTGCAGCAGCTTGAGCGACTCTTCAAACAGGCGCGCCGGCGGCACGTCGTTAATCAGCGTCGCCAGGCGCGGGATCGGCTCGGCGGTATCCTGGCTGATGGTCATGTTCAGCTTGGCGGCGAAGCGCACGGCGCGCAGCATCCGCACCGGATCTTCGCGGTAGCGGGTTTCCGGATTGCCGATCAGGCGAATAACGCCCTGCTGCAGATCGCGCATGCCGCCGACGTAATCGCGGACGGTAAAGTCGGCAACGCTGTAGTAAAGGCTGTTGATGGTGAAGTCGCGGCGCTGGGCGTCCTCTTCGATCGAGCCGAAGATATTATCGCGCAGCAGCATGCCGTTTTCGCCGCGCTGGGAGGTGGCGCGGTCCGCCGGGGAGCCGTCGTGGTGCCCGCGGAAGGTGGCGACTTCAATGATTTCCGGCCCGAACATCACGTGGGCGAGGCGGAAGCGACGGCCCACCAGGCGGCAGTTGCGGAACAGCTTGCGCACCTGCTCCGGCGTGGCGCTGGTGGTGACGTCAAAATCTTTCGGCTTCTTGCCCAGCAGCAGGTCGCGCACGCCGCCGCCGACGAGATACGCCTCGTAGCCCGCTTTGTTCAGGCGATAAAGAACCTTGAGGGCATTTTCACTGATATCTTTGCGGGAAATAGCGTGCTGCTCACGCGGAATGACCGTCATTTGGGGTTTTTCTTCGACGGTTTCAGCCCCGTTTTCATCACGGGTTAGCACCTTGCGGCAAAAATTAGCGACTCGGGTAAAAATGGTGCACCTCGGTTTTCGTATCAGTCGTCGGATGGCAGAGAAAAAAATAGCGGCTAATCATAGCTCAGAGCGAACCGTTTGAGAATGCCGGATTTGCCAGCGTCCACTCAGCCACCGCGTTTTTCAGCAGCGCCGCAAGGGATAAGTCGCGCCAGTCGTCGGCAACGGGCTGCTTAAGAAACTGCAAAGCCCGGACAATTTCCGGCCGCGGGTCGCCCTCGGGCAGCGCGGGGGCGTGGTTCTGCTTGGAGAGCTTATTGCCCTCGGCGTTCAGCGCCAGCGGCAGATGGATATACTCCGGCGGCTGCCAGCCGAAGTGCTGATAAAGGGATATCTGCCGCACGGTGGGCTCAATTAAATCGGCGCCGCGCACAATCTCGGTCACGCCCTGAAAGTGGTCGTCCACCACCACCGCCAGATTATAGGCAAACAGCCCGTCGCGGCGGTGAATAATGAAGTCTTCCCGCGCAAGCCCCTCGTCGGTGGCGATCTCGCCGCGCAGGCGGTCATAAAAGCCGAGTACCGGCCGGGTCTGGCGCAGGCGCAGGGCGGCATTCTCTGCCCCGAGGCCCAGGTCGCGGCAGTGGCCGTCGTAAACGCCGCCGACGCTGTGGATACGCGCCCGGGTGCAGGTGCAGTAGTAGCAAAGCCCCTGCGCCTTCAGCCAGGCCAGCCGCTCGCGGTAGGCGTCGTGGCGCTGCGACTGCCACAGCACCTCGCCGTCCCAGTGCAGGCCGTAATGTTCCAGCTGGCGCAGAATCGCGTCGGCGGCACCGGGAACTTCACGGGGAGGGTCGATATCTTCGATACGTACCAGCCAGCGGCCCTGCTGCGCGCGGGCCTGCAGATAGCTACCGAGGGCGGCTATCAGCGAGCCAAAGTGCAGTTCGCCGGAGGGGGAGGGGGCGAAGCGCCCGATATAGTCTGCGTTTTGCATAGTCTGAAAATGAACAAGGCGGGAGAAGACTCCCGCCTGAGTGATAATTAATCGCTATGAGTAATTAGCCAGCCATCTGTTTTTCGCGGATTTCCGCCAGCGTTTTGCAGTCGATGCACAGATCGGCTGTCGGACGCGCTTCCAGACGACGGATGCCGATTTCGACGCCGCAGGATTCGCAGTAGCCAAAATCTTCGTCTTCGACCTTCTTCAGCGTTTTCTCAATCTTTTTGATTAGTTTACGCTCGCGGTCACGGTTACGCAGTTCGAGGCTGAACTCCTCTTCCTGGGCGGCGCGGTCGACCGGGTCCGGGAAGTTTGCCGCTTCGTCCTGCATGTGCGTTACGGTACGATCAACTTCATCCCTGAGTTGGTTACGCCACGCTTCAAGAATACGCTTGAAGTGCGCCAGCTGGGCGTCGTTCATATACTCTTCGCCCGGCTTCTCTTGATACGGCTCCACCCCAGCGATGGCGAGAATACTCAGGGACGATGTTTTACGGATTTGCCCTTCTTGCATGTTGCTTCTCCTTAACACGCACTATCGATCCCCAGGTGGGGGAAAAAATCAGGCCGCTATAAATAGCAGATGCTTTTCCGGATAGCAATTATCTAAACGTTACACTTGACAACCCTGTGAGGAAAAGCGTATTTACGCACGCGATCGGCTCACTTGTTGTCCGGGCCGTCAGTGGGTTATAGCACAACCTTTAACGGTTCCTGCAACGTTATCATTTCGGCAGAGAGCGCTGCTTTGTAGGCCAGCACCTCCACCCCCTTGTTATAAGCTTCTTCTAATAGCTGCGCGTACTTAGCGTCGATATGGCGCGCGGGTGAAAAACAGGTAATGGCCGAGTGCAGCACCGTAAATAGCAGTACGGCGCGATCGCCTTCGGCCACCACGTTCATCAGTTCCCGCAGATGCTTCTGTCCGCGTTCCGTCACCGCGTCGGGGAAATAGCCCTGTTCCTGCTCTGCTAACGTCACTGATTTCACTTCAATATAGCAGTCAGGCCGCCCTTGCGCCTGTAGCTTTAGATCGATGCGGCTGCGTTCGGCGCCGTATTTAACCTCACTTTTTATCTCGCTATAACCAGTAAGTTCTGAAATATTCCCATTTTGTATCGCTTCTTTCGCAAGCTGATTGGCGCGCAGCGTATTGACGCAGATAAACGCCCCGCCCTGAGTTTCGGTCACTTCCCAGGTGTGGGGATACTTGCGGGTTTTACTCTCTGAGGTGGAGTACCAGACGGTATCGCCCGGCGTGGCGCAGCCGGTCATCGCCCCGGTATTAGGGCAGTGCAGCGTCAGCGCTTCGCCGTCGGCCGTAATGACGTCGGCGAGAAAGCGCTTGTAGCGCTTAATGAGGCGGGCGGGCCGTAGCGGCGGTAAAAACTGCATCTCTGTTCCTTATTCGTCAAGCGTCCAGCGCGCCAGCGCAGTGTAGCGGGTGCGGCCCCGCGAGAAGTCTGATTGATAGAGCGCAAACTCGGTGACCGGTACCGACCAGCGAAAGCCGGGCGCGGGAATGGCGACCCGGTTTGCGGTATCGCGCAGCAGAGTGATGTGCGGATGAAACGGCTGCGGGCTCTGGTAGCAGCCGCTGCGCGCCGCCTGGGCGCGCAGCATATTCGCCAGCTGCAGCAGGCCGCGCGGCGGCTGGCGGGTGCCGAGCCACACCACCCGGGAGCGCAGCCACTGCCCGGCATCGTCAAGCGCCAGCGTAAAGCCGGGCTGGCGAATGCGCCCGGCCATCGCGCACAGCGCCCGCTGCTTCTCCGGGCTGACGTCGCCGAGAAAGGCCAGCGTCAGATGCAGGTTAGCGGCGGCCACCGGACGTCCGGCATCGTCGGCAAAGTGCGCCGCGCGCCAGTGGACTATCTGCTGCTGCACGTCATCGGGAAGCGCAAGGGCGAAAAAGAGGCGTTTTGACTCGGACATAGCGGGGACTCGGTAATGGCTCGGGCCAATGCTACAATGCCTGCCCCTGTAAAGTCATCCCCGGAGCCGTTCGTGTCCTCTTTGCCCGTTGCCGCTATTCTTCCTGAACTTCTCCAGGCGCTGAGCGCCGCGCCGCAGGTGCTGCTCAACGCGCCCACCGGCGCCGGTAAGTCCACCTGGCTGCCGCTGCAGATCCTGCGCCAGGGCGGCGTCAGCGGTAAAATCATCCTGCTGGAGCCGCGCCGGCTGGCGGCGCGCAACGTCGCCCAGCGGCTGGCGGAGCTGCTCGGCGAGAAGCCCGGCGACACGGTCGGCTACCGGATGCGGGCCGACACCTGCGTCAGCGACGCCACCCGGCTGGAGGTAGTGACCGAGGGTATTCTGACCCGGATGTTGCAGCAGGACCCCGAGCTGTCCGGCGTCGGGCTGGTTATTCTCGATGAGTTTCACGAGCGCAGCCTGCAGGCGGATCTGGCGCTGGCGCTGCTGCTCGATGTCCAGCAGGGGCTGCGCGACGATCTGCGGCTGCTGATTATGTCGGCGACGCTGGACAACGACCGCCTGCGGGCGCTGCTGCCGGACGCGCCGGTGATTGTTTCCGAGGGCAGGGCGTTTCCGGTAGAGCGCCGCTATCTTTCGCTGCCCGCGCACCAGCGCTTTGACGAGGCGGTAGCGGCCGCCGCCGCCGGGCTGCTGCGCGAAGAGTCCGGTTCGATGCTGCTGTTTTTGCCCGGCGTCGGCGAAATCCAGCGGGTGCAGGAGCAGCTCGCGTCCCGCGTCGCCGCCGACGTGGTGCTCTGCCCGCTGTACGGCGCGCTGCCGCTGAGTGAGCAGCGCAAAGCGATTCTGCCCGCCGCAAAGGGCGCGCGCAAAGTGGTGCTGGCGACCAACATCGCCGAAACCAGCCTGACCATCGAGGGGATCCGCCTGGTGGTCGACTGCGCCCAGGAGCGGGTGGCCCGCTTCGACGCGCGCACCGGCCTCACGCGGCTGGTGACCCAGCGCGTCAGCCAGGCTTCAATGACCCAGCGCGCGGGCCGCGCCGGGCGGCTTGAGCCGGGCATCAGCCTGTACCTGGTAGGTAAAGAGCAGGCGGAGCGGGCGGCGGCGCAGGGCGATCCGGAGATCCTGCACAGCGATCTCAGCGGCCTGCTGATGGAGCTGCTGCAGTGGGGATGTCAGGATCCGGCCCAGCTGAGCTGGCTGGATCTGCCGCCGGAGGCCAACCTTGCCGCCGCCCGCCGGCTGCTGGCGCAGCTTGGCGCCTTCGACGGCCAGCGCCTCACCGCCGTCGGACAGAAGATGGCCGCGCTCGGCAACGATCCTCGGCTGGCGGCGATGCTGGCGACGGCGGCAGAGGCCGACGACCGCGCCACGGCGGCAAAGCTGGCGGCCATACTCGAAGAGCCGCCCCGGGGCGGCAGCGCCGACCTCGGCGCGGCATTTTCCCGCAATCAGCCCAACTGGCAGCAGCGGGCGAAGGCGCTGGTACAGCGCATGAAGGGCGGGGCGGGCGCGCCGGATGCCGGACGCATTGCGCCGCTGCTGGCGCGCGGCTTTGCCGACCGCATCGCCCGCCGCCGCGGGCAGGAGGGGCGCTACCAGCTGGCCAACGGCATGGGCGCGATGCTCGACGCCGACGATGCGCTGGGCCGCCACGAATGGCTCATCGCCCCGCTGCTGCTGCAGGGCAGCCAGTCGCCGGACGCCCGCATCCTGCTGGCGCTGCCGCTGGATATTGACGCTCTGGCGGCCGATGCGCCGCAGCTGCTCAGCCAGTCGGATACCGTCGAGTGGGACGAGGCCCAGGGCACCCTGAAGGCCTGGCGCCGCTCGCGCATCGGCCAGCTGACGGTGAAGGTGCAGCCGCTGGCGAAGCCCTCCGAAGAGGAGCTGCACCGGGCGATGCTCAACGGCATTCGCGATAAGGGACTCGGGGTGCTTAACTGGACGCCGGAGGCGGAGCAGCTGCGCCTGCGCATCGCCCGCGCGGCGCAGTGGCTGCCGGAGGAGAGCTGGCCCGCAGTTGACGACGCGGCGCTGCTGGCGGGGCTCGAAGCGTGGCTGCTGCCGCAGATGGGCGGCGTACACTCCCTCAGGGCGCTCAAGGCGCTGAACGTCGCACAGGCGCTACAGAGCCTGCTGCCCTGGTCGTTACGTCAACGGCTGGATAGTGAGCTGCCCACGCATTACACTGTGCCCACCGGTAGCCGGATTGCGCTACGCTATGACGCTGATAATCCTCCGGTCCTGGCGGTGCGGATGCAGGAGATGTACGGCGAGGCGGCCACGCCGACTGTCGCCTGCGGCCGCGTGCCGCTGGTGCTGGAGCTGCTGTCGCCCGCCCACCGCCCGCTGCAGGTAACTCGCGATCTGGCGGCGTTCTGGGCGGGAAGCTACCGCGAGGTGCAAAAAGAGATGAAGGGGCGCTATCCGAAGCACGTCTGGCCGGACGATCCGGCTAATACGGCGCCGACGCGGCGGACGAAGAAGTATTCGTAGCCGGGCCCTTTCACCCGCGGGCGAGGGTCTGCACAGCCCGCTCCCTCTCCTCTCAGGGGAGAGGGGCAGGGCGAGGGGGGAAAACCTCGCCACCATTTTGAGAGATTTCTTCTTCCGCCCGCGGGCGGAGAACATGAGAATCAGGCGCTTATGCCTGGATATTGCGGAGAGAGAGCATGGCGGGGAATGACCGCGAGCCGATTGGGCGCAAGGGGAAAAAGCCCGCGCGTCCGGCGAAGCAAAAGGTAAGCCGTCGTCGCCTCAGGGACGATGAGTACGACGACGAGTATGAATACGATGATGAGGATGACGCACCCATGCCGCGTAAAGGAAAAGGCAAAGGCAACAGGCCGCGCGGCAAGCGCGGCTGGTTCTGGCTGCTGGTCAAACTGGGCATCGTTTTTGCGGTACTGATTGCCATCTACGGCGTCTACCTGGATCAGAAGATCCGCCACCGCATCGACGGCAAGGTCTGGCAGCTCCCGGCGGCGGTCTATGGCCGGATGGTCAACCTTGAGCCGGATATGGCGATCAGTAAAAACGAGATGGTGCGCCTGCTGACGGCGACCCAGTATCGTCAGGTGACTGCGATGACCCGGCCGGGCGAGTTTACCGTCCAGGCCCACAGCATCGAGATGATCCGCCGCCCGTTCGATTTCCCGGACAGTAAAGAGGGGCAGGTGCGCGCGCGCCTGACGTTCGACGGCGACAGGCTCGAGAGCATCACCAACATCGACAACAATCGCCAGTTCGGTTTCTTCCGCCTCGATCCGCGCCTCATTACCATGATGTCGTCGCCCAACGGCGAGCAGCGGCTGTTCGTGCCGCGCAGCGGCTTCCCGGATCTGCTGGTGGATACGCTTATCGCCACCGAAGACCGCCACTTCTACGAGCATGACGGCATCAGCTTCTACTCGATGGGGCGCGCGGTGCTGGCGAACCTGATGGCGGGCCGCACGGTGCAGGGGGCGAGTACCCTCACCCAGCAGCTGGTGAAAAACCTGTTCCTGACCAGCGAGCGCTCCTACTGGCGTAAGGCCAATGAGGCCTACATGGCGCTGATCATGGACGCCCGCTACAGCAAGGACCGCATCCTTGAGCTGTACATGAACGAGGTCTACCTCGGCCAGAGCGGCGATAACGAGATCCGCGGCTTCCCGCTGGCGAGCCTTTACTACTTCGGCCGCCCGGTCGAGGAGTTGAGCCTTGACCAGCAGGCGCTGCTTGTCGGCATGGTGAAGGGGGCGTCCATCTATAATCCGTGGCGCAACCCGAAGCTGGCGCTGGAGCGGCGTAACCTGGTGCTGCGCCTGCTGCAGCAGCAGAAGATCATCGATCAGGAGCTGTACGACATGCTCAGCGCCCGCCCGCTGGGCGTGCAGCCGCGCGGCGGCGTGATCTCCCCGCAGCCTGCCTTTATGCAGCTGGTGCGCCAGGAGCTGAACGCTAAGCTTGGCGATAAGGTGAAAGATCTTTCCGGCGTGAAGATTTTCACCACCTTTGATTCCGTGGCCCAGGATGCCGCTGAAAAAGCGGCGACCGAAGGCATTCCGGTGCTCAAGAAGCAGCGCAAGCTGAGCGATCTGGAAACGGCGATGGTGATTGTCGACCGCTACACCGGCGAAGTCCGGGCGATGGTCGGCGGGGCGGAGCCGCAGTTTGCCGGCTACAACCGCGCCATGCAGGCCCGCCGTTCGATTGGCTCTCTGGCCAAGCCGGCGACCTATCTGACGGCGCTGAGCCAGCCGAACAGCTATCGTCTCAACACCTGGATTGCCGATGCGCCGATCACTATTCCGCAGCCCGGCGGCAAGAGCTGGTCGCCGCAGAACGACGACCACCGCTTCAGCGGCCAGGTGATGCTGGTGGATGCCCTGACGCGTTCGATGAACGTCCCGACCGTTAATCTCGGCCTGGCGCTGGGGCTGCCGGCGGTGACCGATACCTGGCAGAAGCTGGGCGTGCCGAAAGATCAGCTGCATCCGGTCCCGGCCATGCTGCTCGGGGCGCTCAACCTGACGCCGATTGAAGTGGCGCAGGCGTTCCAGACTATCGCCAGCGGCGGTAACCGCGCGCCGCTGTCGGCGCTGCGTTCGGTGATCGCCGAGGACGGCACGGTGCTCTATCAGAGCTATCCGCAGGCCGAGCGTGCGGTACCGGCCCAGGCGGCGTACATGACGCTGTGGACCATGCAGCAGGTGGTTCAGCGCGGCACCGGCCGCCAGCTGGGGGCGAAATACCCCGGCCTGCACCTGGCGGGGAAAACCGGGACCACCAACAATAATGTCGATACCTGGTTCGCCGGCATCGACGGGCGTGAAGTGGCTATCACCTGGGTGGGCCGCGATAATAACCAGCCGACGAAGCTGTACGGCGCCAGCGGGGCGATGTCTATCTATCAGCGCTACCTGGCGAACCAGTCGCCGATCCCGCTGGATCTGACGCCGCCGGAGGATATCGTCAATATGGGCGTCGATGACGGCGGCAACTTCGTCTGCGGCGGCGGCGGGATGCGCCAGCTGCCGGTCTGGACCACCAATCCGGACGCGCTCTGCCAGCAGAGTCAGCCGCAGCAGCAGAGCGGCAATCCGTTCGATCAGTCTTCTCAGCCGCAGCAGCCGCAACAGCAGCAACAGCAGCAGCCGGAGAAAGAGAAGAGCGACGGCGTTGCCGGCTGGATCAAGGATATGTTCGGCGGTAACTGATAGTCCCCTTCAGGCCTGCCCCCGCCGCTGACGGCGTGGGCAGGCTTTTTTTTGGCCGTAATACTGCCTCACTACGCCTTCTTAAGGCCTATTCAAAAAGTGGTTATTTCCTGAACCCTCAGTAAGCGCGGGGTGGTCTTGTGCTTGCTATCACAAACGCGCTTCGCCTATTATCGCGCTGGCATAATAATAATTATCGTTCACGTTCTTGTTCATCCAACTCCATCAGAGAAGCATCATGGCGCGTCACAACACTATTAATACCCCTTTGCGCAGGCTTGCGGTCGTCGTGGCTACCGCTGCGGGCAGCATGTCCTGGTATGCCCAGGCAGCGGATACAGCCAAAAAAGAGGAAACCCTCGTCGTTACCGCCGCCGCGCCGCAAGAGAGCGCCTGGGGACCGGCGCCGACTATCGCGGCCAAGCGCACCGCGACCGCCACCAAAACCGATACGCCGATTGAGAAGACCCCGCAGTCGATTTCCGTGGTGACGCGCCAGGAGATGGATATGCGCCAGCCGGAAACGGTAAAAGAGGCGCTGAGCTATACGCCGGGCGTGTTTGCAACCCGCGGCAGTTCGAATACTTATGATGTGGTGTCGATTCGCGGCTTTACCTCGCCGACCACGGTGAACACCAATCAGTACCTGGACGGCATTAAGCTGCAGGGCAATAACTACTCTGAAGTGTCGATGGATCCGTGGTTTCTGGAGCGCGTGGAGCTGATGCGCGGTCCGGTATCGGTACTGTACGGTAACAGTAACCCCGGCGGCGTGGTAAGTATGGTCAGCAAGCGGCCGACCACTGAACCGCTGCGCGTGATCCAGTTTAAAGCGGGCTCCCACAGCCTGTGGCAGACCGGCTTTGACTTCAGCGATGCGCTGGATGACGATGGCGTCTGGTCCTACCGCCTGACCGGGCTCGGCAAGCAGGAGAATGCTCAGCAGAATGGCGTTCAGTCGAAACGCTATGCTATCGCGCCCTCGTTCAGCTGGCGTCCGGATGCCAATACCGACTTTACCTTCCTGAGCAACTTCCAGAGCGATCCGGAAGCGGGCTACTACGGCTGGCTGCCGCGCCAGGGCACCGTGGTGCCGTACGTGGACGCCAACGGCAATTCGCACAAGCTGCCGAAGGATTTCAACGAGGGCGATCCGGACAATAAGATGGAGCGCCGCCAGCAGATGGTGGGCTACGCCTTCAGCCACGCCTTTAATGACACCTTTACCGTGCGCCAGAATCTGCGCTATACGCGGGTGCATACGCTGTATCGCTCGGTATACGGCAACGGCTATATCGCGCCGCAGCAAATTTCCCGTGCCTACGTTCGCTCGGATGAAGATCTGGCTGATTTTAACGTCGATACTCAGCTGCAGAGCAAGTTTGATACCGGGGCCGTGGAGCATACGCTGTTGACGGGCGTGGACTATATACGCAGCCGCAATGACGTTGATGCGATGTACGGCTCTGCCGATCCGATTGATATGCGCCATCCGGGCAGCGGAAAAGCCAATATTGTGCCTAACTTCCCCTATCAGGTATTGAATCGCCTGGAGCAGACCGGTCTGTATATTCAAGATCAGGCAGAGTGGGAGAAGTGGGTACTTACGCTTGGTGGACGCTATGATTTTCTGAAAACCAGCGTGTTTAGCCGCGCCAGCGACTCACGAGATTTAAACCGTGATGAAGCATTTACCTGGCGCGGAGGCCTGAACTATCTATTCGAAAATGGCATCACCCCCTATTTCAGCTATAGCGAATCCTTCGAACCGAATGCTGGTCGCTCCTACGAACAAAAAGCGTTCGATCCTTCACGCGGTAAGCAGTATGAGGCAGGCGTTAAATACCTTCCTAAAGATATGCCGGTTAGCCTGACTGCATCTGTGTTTCAGATTAAGAAAGACAAAAACCTGACGTCTGACCCGAATCCGGATCCAAACCGCATTGGTTTTAGTGTTCAGGGCGGTAAAATCCGCTCGCGCGGCCTTGAGCTGGAAGCTAAAGCGGCGCTGACGGCCAACGTCAATCTGACGGCAGCCTATAGCTATACCGATGTTAAGTATACTGAAGACAATACCTACGATAATAAGCGTCCTGCCGAAGTCCCGCGTAATATGGCGTCGCTGTGGGCGGACTACACCTTCCACGAAACTGCGCTTAGCGGGTTAACTGTTGGCGCCGGGGGCCGCTATGTAGGCTCATCATCCAGCTTCTACACTACGGGTGAAAAGACCAACAAGTCCTTTAACGTCTCCAGCTACACCGTGGCCGACGCGACCATTAAGTACGACCTTGCGCGCCTCGGCCTGCCCGGCTCTTCGGTGGGCGTTAACGTGAATAACCTGTTCAACCGCAAATACGTCTCCAGCTGCTATCGCGATTACGCGTGCTACTGGGGCGCCGAGCGTCAGATAACCGGTACAGCCACCTTTAGTTTCTAACCTGCTGACGGGCGCGCCTGGCGCGCCCTTTACTACGTTGGGCCGCTATTTTGCATAACATCCCCCGCTCGCAAACCACCTTCACCCTGCGCGACGTCACCTTCCGCGTACCGGACCGCACGCTGCTGCACCCGCTGTCGATTGCTTTTCCGGCGGGTAAGGTCACCGGCCTTATTGGCCACAACGGCTCCGGCAAATCGACGCTGCTGAAGATGCTCGGCCGCCACCAGCCGCCGTCGGAGGGCGAGATCCTGCTCGACGCCCAGCCGCTGGCGAGCTGGAGCAGCAAATCCTTTGCCCGCAAAGTCGCCTATCTGCCGCAGCAGCTTCCGCCGGCGGAGGGGATGACCGTGCGTGAGCTGGTGGCGATTGGCCGCTATCCGTGGCACGGCGCGCTGGGCCGCTTCGGCGCGCCCGACCGGGAGAAAGTCGAGGAGGCGATCGCGCTGGTGGGCCTTAAGCCGCTGGCGGGGCGGCTGGTGGACAGCCTCTCCGGCGGCGAGCGCCAGCGGGCGTGGATAGCGATGCTGGTGGCCCAGGACAGCCGCTGCCTGCTGCTCGATGAGCCGACGTCGGCGCTGGATATCGCCCACCAGGTGGATGTCCTGGCGCTGGTGCACCGCCTCAGCCAGCAGCGCGGGCTGACCGTGATTGCCGTGCTGCACGACATCAATATGGCGGCGCGCTACTGCGACTATCTGGTGGCCCTGCGCGGCGGCAAGCTTATCGCTCAGGGCGAGCCGGCGGCCATCATGCGCGGCGAAACCCTGGAGCAGATCTACGGCATTCCGATGGGGATCCTGCCGCATCCCGCGGGCGCGGCCCCGGTGAGCTTTGTTCTCTGATGAATGATGCCTTTGCAATAAACCGCCGCCGCCTGCTGGCGGCAATGGCCCTCTCTCCGCTGCTCTGGCGGGCGGGCGTCGCCCGCGCCGCCGCCCCGGATCTGCGGCGCATCGTGGCCCTCGAGTGGCTGCCGGTGGAGCTGCTGCTGGCTCTCGGCGTGATGCCTTACGGCGTCGCCGACGTGCCCAACTACCGGCTGTGGGTCAACGAGCCCGCGCTTGCCGACTCGGTTATCGACGTCGGGCTGCGCACGGAGCCGAATCTTGAGCTGCTGACCGAGCTGAAGCCCTCTTATCTCTTCTGGTCCGCGGGCTACGGCCCGGCTGAGACGACGCTGGCGCGCATTGCGCCGGGGCGCGGCGTTAACTTCAGCGACGGTAAGCAGCCGCTGCTGCTGGCCCGTCGCTCGCTGCTGGAGATGGGCCAGCTGCTCGGGCTGGAGAGCCGGGCCCGGCAGCACCTTGACGACTTCGATCGGTTTGTGGCCGCGCACCGGCCGCGCTTTGCCGGGCGTGGTTCGCGCCCGCTGCTGATGATTTCGCTCCTCGATCCCCGCCACGCGCTGGTATTTGGCCCCAACAGCCTGTTCCAGCCGCTCCTCGACGATTTCGGTATCGTCAACGCCTGGCAGGGCGAGACCAACTTCTGGGGCAGCGAAGTGGTGGGCATTGACCGGCTGGGCGGGTTTAAAGATGCCGATGTCATCTGCTTCGACCACGGCAACGAGGGCGATATGCGCGCGCTGTCGGCATCGCCGCTGTGGCAGGCGATGCCGTTCGTTCGCCGGGGCCGCCTGCAGCGGGCGCCGGCGGTGTGGTTTTACGGCGCAACCCTGTCGGCGATGCGCTTTATCCGCATTCTGGACCGGGCGCTGGGAGGCCAGCCATGAGTCCGCGCTTCGCCCGCTTCCCGGCGCTTCTGCTGCTGGCGCTGGCCGCCGCCGCGCTGTGGCTGAGCTGGCACAACGTTAGCCAACTGCTGCCGCGCGACCAGTGGATGCAGGCGCTGCTGCGCCCGGATATCGACAGCATTCAGCAGATGCTGTTCCACTACAGCCTGCTGCCGCGGCTCGCCGTTTCACTGCTGGTCGGCGCCGGGCTGGGGCTGGTGGGCGTCCTGTTTCAGCAGGTGCTGCGCAATCCGCTGGCGGAGCCGACCACGCTTGGCGTCGCCACCGGCGCCCAGCTGGGCATTACCGTCACTACGCTGTGGGCGATCCCGGGGGCTGGCAGCACGCAGTTTGCCGCCCTGACCGGCGCCTGCCTGGTGGGCCTGCTGGTGTTCGGCGTCTCCTGGGGCAAGCGGCTGTCGCCGGTGACGCTGATCCTCGCCGGGCTGGTGGTGAGCATGTACTGCGGGGCGGTGAATCAGCTGCTGGTGATTTTCCATCACGATCAGCTGCAGAGCATGTTTCTGTGGAGCAGCGGCACCCTGACCCAGACCGACTGGCACGTCGTACGGGGGCTGGCGCCGCAGCTGCTCGGCGGCGCAATGCTGACGCTGCTGCTGCTGCGCCCCCTGACCCTGATGGGGCTGGACGACGGCGTTGCCCGCAATCTCGGGCTGGCGCTCTCCCTGGCGCGGCTGGCAGCCCTGGCGCTGGCGATTGTTATCAGCGCGCTGCTGGTGAATGCGGTGGGCATTATCGGCTTTATCGGCCTGTTCGCGCCGCTGCTGGCGAAGCTGCTCGGCGCGCGCCGCCTGCTGGCCCGGCTGATGCTGGCGCCGCTGATAGGCGCGCTGCTGCTGTGGCTGTCGGACCAGGTCATTCTCTGGCTCTCCCGGGTGTGGATGGAAGTCTCTACCGGTTCGGTCACCGCGCTGCTCGGCGCGCCGCTGCTGCTGTGGCTGCTGCCGCGCCTGCGCAGCATCAGCGCCCCGGCGATGAACGCCGGCGATCGCGCTGCCGCCGAGCGTGGGCGGGTGGTCGCCTGGGCGCTGGCGGTCCTGGCCCTGCTGCTGGTGGCGATAGCCATTGCCCTGTCGCTGGGGCGCGGCGCCGAGGGCTGGCGCTGGGCCAGCGGCGACCTGCTCGACGCCCTGCTGCCCTGGCGCGCCCCGCGCATCCTGGCGGCGCTGATGGCCGGGATGATGCTGGCGGTGGCGGGCTGCATTATCCAGCGCCTGACCGGTAACCCGATGGCCAGCCCGGAAGTGCTGGGGATCTCCTCCGGCGCGGCCTTCGGCGTGGTGCTGATGCTGTTCCTCGTGCCGGGCAACGCCTTTGGCTGGCTGCTGCCGGCGGGCAGCCTCGGGGCGGCGGCGACGCTGCTGATTATCCTGATAGCCGCCGGGCGCGGCGGCTTCTCCCCGCACCGTATGCTGCTGGCGGGAATGGCGCTCAGCACCGCGTTCACCATGCTGCTGATGCTGCTGCAGGCGAGCGGCGATCCGCGCATGGCGCAGATTTTGACGTGGATATCCGGCTCAACCTACGGCGCCACCTGGCCGCAGGTGCTGTACACCGGCGCGGTGATGCTGGTGCTGCTGGCGCTGACGCCGCTGTGCCGCCGCTGGCTGACCATCCTGCCGCTCGGCGGCGATACCGCCCGCGCGGTGGGCGTGGCGATAACGCCGTCGCGTATTGCTCTGCTGCTGCTGGCCGCCGCGCTGACGGCGGCGGCCACCATGACCATTGGCCCGCTCAGCTTCGTCGGCCTGATGGCGCCGCACATCGCGCGGATGATGGGGTTCCGCCGGACGATGCCGCACATCGTTCTGTCGGCGCTGGCGGGAGGTATTCTGCTGGTGTGCGCCGACTGGGGCGGGCGGATGCTGATGTTCCCCTACCAGGTGCCGGCGGGGCTGCTGTCGACGTTTATCGGCGCGCCGTACTTTATTTATCTGCTGAGGAAGCAGAGCAGGTAGGCTCGGGATGTCCACCTCTCCCTGAAGGAGAGGTGGAGGGATAGCTGGTGTTACAGCTTGGCAAACACCTTCCGCGCCGCATCAACGGTGCGGTTGATATCCTCTTCGCTGTGCGCCACGGACATAAAGCCCGCTTCAAACGCCGACGGCGCAAAGTAGACGCCTTCCTCCAGCATCAGGTGGAAGAAGTGCTTAAAGCGCTCCACGTCGCACTTCACCACGTCCTGATAGCAGGTCACGGTTTTAGCATCGGTAAAGAAGATCCCGAACATGCCGCCGACGTTATTGACCACCAGCGGAATATTGGCCTCGGCCGCGGCCTCCAGCAGACCTTCCGCCAGCTGATTGGTCAGGCTGGTCAGCGTTTCATGCACGCCCGGCTGGGCGACTTCGTTCAGGCAGGCGAAGCCCGCCGCCATTGCAATCGGGTTGCCGGAGAGGGTGCCCGCCTGATAGACCGGCCCGGTTGGCGCAATGGCTTCCATCACCTCGCGGCGGCCGCCGAAGGCGCCCACCGGCATCCCGCCGCCGATGATTTTACCCAGGCAGGTCAGATCCGGCACCACGCCGTAGTAGTCCTGGGCGCCCGCCAGCGCAACGCGGAAGCCGGTCATCACTTCGTCGATAATCAGCAGGGCGCCAAACTCGTCGCACAGGGCGCGCAGGCCGGGCAGGAATTCCGGCTGCGGCGGGACGCAGTTCATGTTGCCGGCGACCGGTTCTACGATGATGCAGGCGATCTCCTGCGGGTACTGCTCAAAGGCGGCGCGCACGGAGTCCAGATCGTTATAGGTACAGGTCAGAGTATGCCTGGCGAAGTCCGCCGGTACGCCCGGCGAGTTCGGCTGGCCGAGGGTCAGGGCGCCGGAGCCGGCCTTCACCAGCAGGCAGTCGGCGTGGCCATGATAGCAGCCCTCAAATTTGATAATCTTGTCGCGGCCGGTGAAGCCGCGCGCCAGGCGAATGGCGCTCATGGTGGCCTCGGTGCCGGAGTTCACCATTCGCACCATATCCATCGTCGGCACCAGTTCGGTGACCAGCGCCGCCATTTTGACTTCCATCTCGGTCGGCGCGCCGAAGCTCAGGCCGCGCTGGGCGGCTTCGATCACCGCGTTGCGGATGGCCGGGTGGTTGTGGCCCAGCACCATCGGCCCCCAGGAGCCGACGTAGTCGATATAGGCTTTGCCATCAACGTCATACAGATAAGCGCCGTCGGCCCGTTCGATAAACAGAGGGGTACCGCCAACGCCGGTAAAGGCGCGGACCGGCGAGTTGACGCCGCCGGGGATAAGGTCCTGGGCGGCGCTGTAGAGAGTATCAGATTTGCTCATGGCGAAGTTCCTGGTTCGTTGAAAGCATGTTAGCCGTCTATTCTAAGTTATTCCCCTGCGGTTATGAAAGTTTTGCCCAATTGAAACAAACTGCAAATGGCGGTTTTTTATGGCGACGTGTCGCGCGGCGCTGGTTACAATGCGCGCTGCGAATTGTATTACCAATAAATGATAATGACATGAAAGCAGAGACTCCCTCTTTTGAATCACAACAGATAATCCGCCTGCGCCGGGGCGATGCGGTTCGCCGCCTGGTGCAGCGGGATAAAACGCCGCTGGCCGTCCTGCTGATGGCGGCGGTGGTCGGCACCCTGGCAGGGCTGGTGGGCGTCGCCTTTGAGCGGGCGGTGCACTGGGTAAATGACGCGCGCGTGGAGTCGCTGCTGCACGCCAACAGCATCCTGGTCTGGCCGCTGGCGTTTATTCTCTCCGGGCTGCTGGCGATGGTCGGCTACTGGCTGGTCAGGCGCTTTGCGCCGGAGGCGGGCGGGTCGGGCATTCCCGAGATCGAAGGCGCGCTGGAGGAGCTGCGCCCGGTGCGCTGGTGGCGGGTGATCCCGGTGAAGTTTATCGGCGGCATGGGTACCCTCGGCGCCGGGATGGTGCTGGGGCGCGAAGGGCCGACCGTCCAGCTCGGCGGCAACGTTGGACGCATGGTGCTGGATATCTTCCGCCTGCGTAAGCCCGAGGCGCGCCATACCCTGCTGGCGACCGGGGCGGCGGCTGGCCTGACGGCGGCGTTCAACGCGCCGCTGGCCGGGATCCTGTTTATCCTTGAAGAGATGCGCCCGCAGTTTCGCTACAACCTGATCTCCATTAAGGCCGTGTTTATCGGCGTGATCATGTCCTGCGTGGTGTTCCGCATCTTCAACGGCGAAAGCGCGGTGATTGAGGTCGGCAAGCTGACCAATGCCCCGGTTAACACCCTCTGGCTCTATCTGGTGCTGGGGATGATCTTCGGCTGCGTCGGGCCGCTGTTTAACTTTCTGGTGCTGCGCACCCAGGACATGTTCCAGCGCATCCACGGCGGCGAGATTAAAAAGTGGGTGCTGATCGGCGGCCTGCTCGGCGGCATCTGCGGCGTGCTGGGGCTGATCACCCCGGAGGCGGCGGGCGGCGGCTTTAATCTGATCCCGATTGCGGCGGCCGGGCAGTACGGCGTCGGCCTGCTGATGTTTATCTTTATTGCCCGCGTGGTCACCACGCTGCTCTGCTTCTCCTCCGGCGCGCCGGGCGGCATTTTTGCGCCGATGCTGGCGCTGGGCACCCTGCTCGGGACGGCGTTTGGCATGGCGGCGGCGGTGTGGTTCCCCGCTTATCACCTGCAGGCGGGCACCTTCGCCATCGCCGGGATGGGCGCGCTGTTTGCGGCCTCCGTGCGCGCCCCGCTCACCGGCATCGTGCTGGTACTGGAGATGACGGACAATTACCAGCTCATTCTGCCAATGATTATTACCTGCCTGGGTGCCACTCTGCTGGCACAGTTCCTCGGCGGCAAGCCGCTCTATTCAACAATCCTGGCCCGCACGCTGGCGAAGCAGAATGCCGAAAAGGCGCAGCAGGAAAAGGCGCTCGCCGGGGAGAATACTTGAAGGTTTGCACCGCGTGACGGATAATAGCGAGAAATATCTGGCTAAACTATCGCCAGATGCTGAATTGACTGGAGTATGACATGAGTGACGACGTAGCAGCGCTGCCCCTGCAGTTTACCGACGCGGCGGCCAGCAAAGTAAAAAACCTGATCGCGGATGAAGACAATCCCAACCTGAAACTGCGCGTCTACATTACCGGCGGCGGCTGCAGCGGTTTTCAGTACGGCTTTACCTTTGACGATCAGATCAACGACGGCGATATGACCATCGAAAAGCAGGGCGTTGGCCTGGTGGTCGACCCGATGAGCCTGCAGTATCTGGTCGGCGGTTCCGTGGACTATACCGAAGGTCTGGAAGGGTCACGCTTTATCGTGACTAACCCTAACGCTAAAAGCACCTGCGGCTGCGGCTCCTCCTTCAGTATCTGATGCATCCTGCATAACGCTACCGGCGGAGCCTGAGTCATGCGTAGGCCCGGGCAAGCGAAGCGCCGCCGGGCGTAACCCCCGCGCTGAACCTTTGCGCAGCCCTCCGTCGGATGGCGCTGCGCTTATCCGACCTACTTTCCCCTATCATCCAGCGCAAATGTCGGCAGCTTGAGGTGCCAGTGTATCGCCGCCAGGCGGATAATCAGCGTCACCAGCATGCCCAGCATGGCGGCATTTTCCAGCGACATGCCGAAGGTATAGTGCGCCGTGGCGTGGACGATGCCGCCGGCGATGCAGGCGGTGGCGTAAATTTCGGTGCGCAGGATCATCGGCACTTCGCGGGCCAGCACGTCGCGAATGATGCCGCCGCCGACGCCGGTCACCACGCCCATGCAGACAGCGACCAGTGGCCCGGTTCCGGCGATAAACGCTTTGTTGACGCCGATGCCGACGAACACCGCCAGCCCCACGGCGTCGAGCACCGGCAGCAGCCATTTCGGCATCCGCCGCGGCTGGCGCACCAGCAGAATAGTCAGCATGCTGGTGACCATCGCCACCACCAGATCGGTAGGATCTTTCACCCAGAATACCGGCCCGTTGGCGAGCGCCATATCGCGGATGGTGCCGCCGCCGACGGCGGTGACCACGCCGAGGACCAGCACGCCGAAAGGATCCATCCTTAGCTTACCGGCCAGCAGTACGCCGGAGATTGCAAATACCGCAGTACCCACGATATCCAGCCAATAGACGAGCATTGAGGCTTTTCCCGTTAGTTCAGCCGCGCCAGGGCGGCGCAGAGTTGTTTCGCGGCGAGGATAATACGCGGGGAAGGGCGTTCAAACCAGTCGCTATTAACGGTAATGACCGGAACCGTTAGCCGATCGCGCCAGAACTGGCGAATTCGCCCGGCGGCGGCCTCATCGCCGGTGGCGACGATCGCCTGCGGACGGCGGATCAGCACCTGCTCGCGGCTGACCTGCGGCCAGGGCACCCGGCTATCGGCAAAGATGTTTTCTGCCCCGCAGGTCTGCAGGATCTGGTTCTGAATAGAGTCTTTATTGCTGGTGAACAGCGGATTGCTGCCGAACTGCATGAAAACGCGCTTTTTAGCGCCGCCGGCGTAGCGGGCGCGCAGGGCGCGCAGTTCATTGAGCATACTGTCGGCGGCTGCGCGAGCGGTTTGCGGCTGCGGGCTGTAGGCAGCCAGCTGGCGCAGGGCGTCGGCAATTTGCTCAACGCTGCCGGTCTCTATCCACAGCACCTTCACGCCGAGGGCGCTCAGCTGATTGACCTGCCGCTCGGCGTTGCCGCTGCGCCAGGCGAGGACGACATCCGGTTTGAGCGCCAGAATGCGCTCGACGTTAATGCCCTGCCAGTTGGCGACCTGCTCAATCTCGGCCGCCTGCGGCGGATAGTCGGAGTAGCTGCTGACCCCCACCGGGGTGATGCCGGCGGCAAAGGCCAGCTCGGCGTTGGCGGGGGAGAGGGTCACGACTCTCGGCGCGGCAAACAGCCACGCCGGGAAGAGCAGCAGCGCGAAAAGGCTCCGCGCCAGGATCTTAGCCATGCGCCAGCTTCTGCACCAGCGTCTCTACCATCAGGCTAGACTGCTTTGCCGCCACTGCGAGGAACTCGTCAAAGCTCAGGTGCGACTGCTGGTCGGCCACGTCGGAGATGGCGCGCACCACCACGAACGGCACGCCGAAGTTGTGGCAGACGTGGGCGATGGCGGTGGCTTCCATTTCAACGGCGACCGCCTGCGGGAAGTTGTGGCGGATCTTCGCCAGCGCCACGGAGCCGTTGATAAAGGCGTCGCCGCTGACGATCAGGCCGCGCACGGCGTTGAGGTTGAGCTGCTGGATGCAGGCCTCTGCGGCAGCGATCAGTTTTTCATCGGCAACAAAGGCCGCCGGGCAGCCCGCCATCTGTCCGTATTCATAGCCGAAGGCGGTGACGTCGGCATCGTGGTAGCGCGCTTCGTCGGACACCACGATGTCGCCCACCTTCAGGGTCGGCGCCAGGCCGCCGGCGGAGCCGGTGTTGATGACGACATCCGGCTTGCAGTGGTCAAGCAGCAGGGCCGCGCCCATCGCCGCCGACACCTTGCCGATCCCTGATTTCAGCAGCGCAACGTCAACGCCGTTCAGCTGGCCGGTATAAATTTCGCTGCCGCCGAGGGTCAGGGTCTGACGGTTATCGATTTTGTCACGCAGCAGCGTCACTTCTTCTTCCATGGCGCCAATAATGCCGATTTTCATAGATTTACTCGCGATGTGTCAGGATTAAAGGCATAGTTTATCATGCGCCCAGAGGATGCGCATTTCCGGACCGGGAGAGGCAATGGCTACGATAGATTTTCGCACCAAGATTAACTGGCGTCGGCGCTACCGCTCTGTGCAAACGGCGGCGACGGAGTATGAAATCCTGCGGATTTTTGAGAGCGATCGCGGGCGCATCATTAACTCGCCCGCCATCCGGCGGCTGCAGCAGAAAACCCAGGTCTTTCCGCTGGAGCGCAACGCGGCGGTGCGCACCCGCCTGACGCACTCGATGGAGGTGCAGCAGGTCGGGCGCTATATTGCCCGCGAGGTATTGAGCCGCCTTAAGCAGCTGAAGCTGCTGGAAGCATACGGGCTGGACGAGCTGGCGGGGCCGTTTGAGAGCGTGGTGGAGATGGCCTGCCTGATGCACGACATCGGCAACCCGCCGTTTGGCCACTTCGGCGAGGCGGCGATCAACGACTGGTTCCGCCAGCGCCTGTGGCCCGAAGACGCCGCCAGCGATCCGCTGATTGGCGACCGCTGCGACGCCGCCTCGCTGCGGCTGCGCGACGGCGAAGAGACGCTGAATGAACTGCGGCGCAAGGTGCGCCAGGATCTCTGCCAGTTTGAAGGCAATGCCCAGGGCATTCGCATGGTGCATACCCTGATGCGCATGAACCTCACCTGGGCGCAGGTGGGCTGCATACTGAAATACACCCGCCCGGCCTGGTGGCGCGGCGCGCCGCCGGCCAGCCACAGCTACCTGATGAAAAAGCCCGGCTACTATTTTTCCGAAGAGGCCTATATTGCGCGGCTGCGTAAAGAACTTGCACTTGAACCTTACAGTCGCTTTCCGCTGACGTGGATTATGGAGGCCGCCGACGATATCTCTTACTGCGTCGCCGACCTTGAAGATGCGGTCGAAAAGCGGATATTCAGCGTCGAACGGCTCTATCAGCATCTGTATGATGCCTGGGGCAGCCACGATAAAGGTTCGCTGTTTGCCCAGGTGGTGGAAAATGCCTGGGAGAAGTCCCGGGCTAATTCCCTGAGCCGCAGCACGGAAGATCAGTTTTTTATGTATTTGCGGGTCAATACCCTCAATAAACTGGTGCCCTACGCCGCCCGCCGCTTTATTGAGAATTTACCGCAAATTTACAGCGGCAATTTCAACCAGGCGCTGCTGGAGGACGACAGCGATTACAGTCAGCTGCTTGAACTTTATAAGCGCGTAGCGGTGCAGGAGGTGTTCAGCCATCCCGACGTCGAGCAGCTTGAGCTGCAGGGATACCGCGTTATCAGCGGTCTGCTCGATATTTATCAGCCGCTGCTGAAATTATCCCTGAGCGACTTCAGCGAACTGGTGGATAAAGATCGTCTGCGTCATCTGCCGATTGAGAGCCGTTTATTTCATAAGTTATCGACGCGCCACCGGCTGGCCTACGTGGAGGCGATAAATAAAGTGCCGCGCGATGCCGCCGAGTTTCCGACGCTGGAGTTCTATTATCGCTGTCGCCTGATTCAGGACTATATTAGCGGCATGACCGATCTCTACGCGTGGGATGAATATCGTCGGCTGATGGCCGTAGAATAAGCCGCGAGTTTTGTAAAGATGGACAATATTTTTTTACTTTTTCCGGGAACTTAAATCCGGAACTTCGCGCTATAAAATGAATCTGACAAACCACGTACGCAGCAACTTTACCTTAGATTTGAATAGAGACTGAGATAGCAAATGAAAAAAACAACGTTAGCAATGAGCGCCCTGGCGCTTAGCCTGAGTCTGGCTCTTTCTCCCTTAGCCACCGCCGCCGAGACGGCCTCGTCAGCAACGACAGCCCAGCAGATGCCGAGCCTGGCGCCGATGCTGGAGAAAGTAATGCCCTCCGTGGTCAGCATCAACGTTGAAGGCAGCACCACGGTAAATACGCCGCGCCTGCCGCGCAACTTCCAGCAGTTCTTCGGCGATAACTCGCCGTTCTGCCAGGACGGTTCGCCGTTCCAGAGCTCGCCGTTCTGCCAGCAGGGCGGTGGTCCCGGCGGCGATGATAGCGCCCAGAAGCAGAAATTTATGGCGCTGGGCTCCGGCGTCATCATCGATGCCGCTAAAGGCTACGTGGTCACCAACAACCACGTGGTGGATAATGCCACCTCAATCAAAGTCTCTCTCAGCGACGGCCGCAAGTTCGACGCCAAAGTGGTGGGCAAAGATCCGCGCTCCGATATTGCGCTGATCCAGATTAAAGATCCGAAAAACCTGACCGCCATTAAGATGGCCGACTCCGACGCGCTGCGCGTGGGCGACTATACCGTGGCTATCGGTAACCCGTTCGGCCTCGGCGAGACCGTCACCTCCGGGATCGTCTCGGCGCTCGGCCGCAGCGGCCTGAACGTGGAGAATTACGAAAACTTTATCCAGACCGATGCCGCCATTAACCGCGGTAACTCCGGCGGCGCGCTGGTCAACCTCAACGGCGAGCTTATCGGCATCAACACCGCGATCCTGGCGCCGGACGGCGGCAACATCGGTATCGGCTTCGCTATCCCGAGCAACATGGTGCAGAGCCTGACCGAGCAGATGGTCAAATATGGCCAGGTGAAGCGCGGCGAGCTGGGCATTATGGGCACCGAGCTGAGCTCCGATCTGGCCAAGGCGATGAAGGTTGACGCCCAGCGCGGCGCCTTCGTAAGCCAGGTGATGCCGAACTCATCGGCGGCGAAGGCCGGCATCAAGGCCGGGGACGTGATAACCACCCTGAACGGCAAGGCAATCAGCAGTTTTGCGGCGCTGCGCGCCCAGGTCGGCTCAATGCCGGTGGGCAGTAAAGTTGAGCTGGGCCTGCTGCGCGACGGCAAGCCGGTGAACGTGACCCTGGAGCTGCAGCAGAGCAGCAGCACCCAGGTGGACTCCAGCAGCATCTTCAAAGGCATTGAAGGCGCCGAAATGAGCAACAAGGGCGCGGATAAGGGCGTGACGGTCAACAGCGTGAAGGGGAGCACCCCGGCGGCAATGATTGGCCTGAAGAAAGGCGACGTGATTGTCGGCGCTAACCAGCAGCCGGTGAAGAACATCGCCGACCTGCGTAAGATCCTCGACAGCAAGCCGTCGGTTCTGGCGCTGAACATTCAGCGCGGCGACAGCACTATCTATCTGCTGATGCAGTAATCCTCAGTCGCCCTTCCTCACGGGGAAGGGCGCTTTTCTGACGCTCAGCGATTGCGCGTCAGCTTCTCCAGATCCGCTTCAATCTCGCTTATCTTATTGGCCACCACGCTTTCAAGGTGGCGCAGGTCATCGAGAATTTTATTCTTCAGATCGATTTCCCCGCGATCGCGCTGGCAAAGCTGATCCAGTTCATCAATCACGTAGCGCAGATTGGGGCTTATCTCCTGCACTTCGCGATAGCCCTGGCCCACGCCGTCGGCGGCCACGGTCTTGCGCTGGCGCGGATATTTGAACTTGACGCTTTTGGCGAAGAATTCGCCCTTGTCCTTGTGAAAGTAGATTTTCAGAATGTCGTTGTTGGCTTCCTGCCGGAGGCTGTAGCGATCGATTTCATCGGGATTGGTGATGCCCAGACTTTTCAGATTGTCGTACATAACGGTTTCCTTCAGGTAAACATAACCTATGAATAATTAACGAAAAAATCGACTTTCGCCAGCGGCAGATATAAAAAAAGCGGGGCAGGCCCCGCTTATTGCAACGGCGGATTAATCAATGCTGCGCAGCAGTTCGTTGATGCCGACTTTGCCGCGGGTTTTGGCGTCCACTTTCTTGACGATCACCGCGCAGTAGAGGCTGTAAGAACCATCTTTTGACGGCAGGTTGCCGGAGACCACCACGGAGCCCGCCGGTACGCGGCCGTAGAAGACTTCGCCGGTTTCGCGATCGTAGATTTTGGTGCTCTGGCCGATGTAGACGCCCATCGAAATCACCGAGCCCTCTTCAACGATCACGCCCTCAACGATTTCAGAGCGGGCGCCGATAAAGCAGTTGTCTTCAATGATGGTCGGGTTAGCCTGCAGCGGCTCCAGTACGCCGCCGATGCCGACGCCGCCGGAGAGGTGGACGTTTTTACCGATCTGCGCGCAGGAGCCGACGGTGGCCCAGGTATCGACCATGGTGCCTTCATCGACGTAGGCGCCGATGTTGACGTAGGACGGCATCAGCACGCTGTTGCGGGCGATAAACGCGCCCTGGCGCACCGCAGCCGGCGGCACGACGCGAAAGCCTTCTTCGCGAAAGCGCGCGTCGTCATAGTCGGCAAACTTCATCGGGACCTTATCGAAGTAGCGGCTTTCTGCGCCTTCCATCACCTGGTTGTCGTTGATGCGGAAGGAGAGCAAAACCGCCTTCTTCAGCCACTGATGAGTAACCCACTGACCGTCAATTTTTTCAGCCACGCGCAGCGCGCCGGAGTCCAGCAGAGAGATAACCTTTTCCACTGCGCTGCGGGTTTCGGTATCTGCATTTGCCGGAGTGATGTCGGCGCGGCGCTCAAAAGCGGATTCAATAACGTTCTGTAATTCCTGCATGGTTTACTCTTTCTCTTCGCTAAAAAAAATACGTCACCCTTTATCGTTTGGATTAAGGGCCGCTGTCAACCGCTGTTGCACTTCTTGCTGCAGCGCATTATTAAGGGCGCGCCGGTCGGCGGTGGCGATTATAAATAAATCTTCTACTCGTTCACCAATTGTGGTGATTCGCGCCCCGTGCAGCGAGATCCCGAGGTCGGCAAAGACCTGGCCGACCCGCGCCAGCAGGCCCGGCTGATCGAGGGCGATCAGTTCGAGAAACGACTTCTTCTCGGTATGGGTCGGCAGGAAGTTAACTTCGGTATCGACGGTAAAGTGGCGCAGCCTGGCCTGCTGGCGGCGCGGGGCAGGGGGCTGCCACGTGCGCTGGGTGATCGTCTGTTCCAGGCCCTGGCGGATCGCCGCGTGCCGGTCGGCGGAGAGCGGACTGCCGTCGGGCTCCAGCACGATAAAAGAGTCCATCGCCATGCCGTCGCGGGTGGTGAAGATCTGCGCGTCGTGGACGCTGAGGTTGCGCCGGTCCAGCTCGGCGCAGACGGCGGCAAACAGATAGGGGCGGTCCGGGCTCCAGATGAAAATTTCGGTGCCGCCGCGCGTCGCCTGCGGACTCAGCAGGATCAGCGGCTGGTTGAGATCGTGGGTGAGCAGGTGGCGGGCGTGCCACGCCAGCTGGTTGGGCGTGTGGCGGACGAAATAGCTCGCCCGGCAGCGCCCCCAGATGCGGTTGAGGGCGTTTTCGTCGATGTTGTCCATCCGCAGCAGCGCCAGCGCCTGCAGCTGGTGGTGGCGCACCCGCTCGCGCATGTCCGGCGTGTTCTGCATCCCGCGCCGCAGCTGCTTTTCGGTAGCAAAATACAGCTCGCGCAGCAGGCTCTGCTTCCAGCTGTTCCACAGCGTCTCGTTGGTAGCGCAGATGTCCGCCACCGTCAGGCAGACCAGGAAGCGCAGGCGGTGCTCGGTCTGCACCTCCTCGGCGAACTGCTTGATGACCTCCGGGTCCTGAATATCGCGGCGCTGGGCGGTGACCGACATCAGCAGGTGCTGGCGCACCAGCCACGCCACCAGCTGGGTTTCGCGGGAGTTAAGGCCGTGGAGTTCGGCAAACTGCACCACGTCCTGGGCGCCGAGGATCGAGTGGTCGCCGCCGCGCCCTTTGGCGATATCGTGAAACAGGGCGGCGATCAGGATAAGCTCCGGCTGATTGAGGCGCGGCCAGAGATCGACGCACAAAGGATGGCGGCTGCGGGTCTCTTCTTTGGCAAAGCTCTCCAGCTTCAGCAGCACGCGGATGGTGTGTTCGTCCACGGTATAGGCGTGGAACAGATCGAACTGCATCTGGCCAACGATGTGCGACCATTGCGGCATATAGGCCGACAGTACGCTGTGGCGATGCATCGGCAGCAGGCCGCGGCTGACCACGCCGGGGTGGCGCAGCATGCCCATAAAAATGGCCCGCGCCTCCGGGATGTAGCACAGCGGCTGGCGCAGGTGGCGGCGGGCGTGGCGCAGGTGGCGCAGGGTGGTGGAGTAGATGCCGGTGATGCTGCTGTTGCGCACCATAATGCCGAACATGCGCATGATGGCCTGCGGTTCGCGCATAAACAGATCGTCATCGCGCAGATCGATAAGCGTGCCGCGCAGCTGAAACTCGTCGTCAATCGGCCGCGGCTTTTCGTCCGCGGTCAGGGCGAGGATCGCCTCGTCGAACAGCTGCAGCAGCATCTGGTTCAGTTCGCCTACCCGGCGGGTTACGCGGTAGAAGTCCTTCATCATCTGTTCGACGGGCTGATTGCCCTCGCCGCTATAGCGCAGGCGCTGGGCGACGTTCAGCTGGCGGTCGAACAGCAGGCGGTTATCGTAGCGGTTAATCTCCAGGTGCAGGGCGAAGCGGATGCGCCACAGCAGGTGCAGGCACTCGTTGAGTTCGTTGCGTTCGGCTTTGGTCAGGAAGCCGAAGCCGAGCATCTCATCCATCGAAGTGGCGCCGAAGTGGCGGCGGGCGACCCACTGCAGGGTGTGGATATCGCGCAGGCCGCCGGGGCTGCTTTTAATGTCCGGCTCCAGATTGTAGCTGGTGCCGTGATAGCGCTGGTGGCGCACCTTCTGCTCTTCCACCTTGGCGGCGAAGAACTTCTCCGACGGCCAGAAGCCGTCGCTGAAGATATGCTTTTGCAGCTCAAGAAACAGGGCGACGTCGCCGATCAGCAGGCGCGATTCGACGAGATTGGTGGCGACCGTCAGATCCGACAGCCCCTCCAGCAGGCACTCTTCGAGGGTGCGCACGCTGTGGCCGACCTCCAGCTTCACGTCCCACAGCAGGGTCAGCAGTTCGCCCACCTTCTGCGCCTGTTCGTCCGGCAGCTTTTTGCGGCTCAGGATCAGCAGGTCGATGTCGGAGAGCGGGTGCAGCTCGCCGCGGCCGTAGCCGCCGACCGCGACCAGCGCGGCGTCGTCGACGGCGCCGAAGCCGTAGTGCAGCCACAGGCGCTGCAGCAGCTGGTCGATATAGGCGGTGCGCGCCACCAGCAGCTGTTCGGCGGAGAGCCCGTTATCAAACGCCTCGCCCAGCCAGCGCTGAAACTGGTCGAGGTAGGCTTTGACAGTCTCGCGGTTCAGCTCCTCTTCCCGCCAGCGGGCGGGCAGAGGCGGTTGACCCGGCAGTGCGGTGGCGGTGGATACAGCAGGGAAGGAGTTACTCATCGCGTCACCCATAAGAAAAAGCGATTGCCCATAAAAAAAGCCGGCGGGCGCCGGCTTTCTGTCAGTCGTTGTGCGAGATTATCGCCGGGATGGTGTCATCCTTGCGCAGCGTCAGAATTTCGCAGCCGTTATCGGTGACCACAATAGTATGCTCGTACTGCGCCGACAAGCTCCGGTCTTTAGTTTTTACCGTCCAGCCGTCCTTCATGGTGCGGATGCGGTAGTCGCCGGCGTTGATCATCGGCTCAACCGTGAAGGTCATGCCTTTCTGCAGCACCACGCCGCCGTCATCTGCGTCGTAGTGCAGGACCTGCGGCTCTTCGTGGAAGCCTTTACCGATACCGTGGCCGCAGTATTCGCGTACCACGGAGAAACCTTCGCCCTCGGCGTATTTCTGAATGGCCGCACCGAGGGTACGCAGGCGAATGCCCGGCTTGACCATCCGCAGGGCCAGGTAGAGGCTCTCCTGGGTGACGCGGCACAGGCGCTCGCCGAGAATGGTCGGCTTGCCGACGATGAACATCTTCGAGGTGTCGCCGTGGTAGTCGTCTTTAATCACGGTAACGTCGATGTTGACGATATCGCCATCCTTCAGCAGCTTTTCATTATCGGGAATGCCGTGGCAGACCACTTCATTAATCGAGATGCAGACCGATTTCGGAAAGCCGTGGTAGCCAAGGCAGGCGGAGACCGCGTGCTGCTCATTGACAATATAGTCGTTGCAGATCTTATCCAGTTCGCCGGTGCTGACGCCGGGCTTAACGTGGGGCTCGATCATTTCCAGCACTTCAGCGGCCAGGCGGCCAGCGACGCGCATTTTTTCGATTTCTTCAGGGGTTTTAATTGAAATAGCCATCAATTCTGTCCATCAGGGCCGAGTTATCGGCAATACTAGAGTGAGTGATGTCAATGGTATCAGTCCGGGGTATCGCCTGCCAAATTGAGAATCATTAACAGCACCTGGCGCCAACAACTGTTGGAGTCTCTGTGCAAATTATGGTATAAAGCGCGCCGACTGATTCGTTTGTCCTGCAGGCGTTTTGGCCACAACTCTCACTTTGTGTAAATAACACACACGTATCGGCACATGCGCCGGGGTGCCCTTCGGGGTCGGTCGTATGGGATACGTGGAGGCATAACCCCAACTTTTATATAGAGGTTTTAAACATGGCAACTGTTTCCATGCGCGACATGCTCAAGGCTGGTGTTCACTTCGGTCACCAGACCCGTTACTGGAACCCGAAAATGAAGCCGTTCATCTTCGGTGCGCGTAACAAAGTTCACATCATCAACCTTGAGAAAACTGTACCGATGTTCAACGAAGCCCTGGCTGAGCTGAACAAGATTGCTTCTCGTAAAGGCAAAATCCTTTTCGTTGGTACCAAGCGCGCTGCAAGCGAAGCGGTAAAAGAAGCTGCTCTGAACTGCGATCAGTTCTTCGTGAACCATCGCTGGCTGGGCGGTATGCTGACTAACTGGAAAACCGTTCGTCAGTCCATCAAACGTCTGAAAGACCTGGAAACTCAGTCTCAGGACGGCACCTTCGAAAAGCTGACCAAGAAAGAAGCGCTGATGCGTACTCGTGAGCTGGACAAGCTGGAAAACAGCCTCGGCGGTATCAAAGACATGGGCGGCCTGCCGGACGCACTGTTCGTTATCGATGCTGACCACGAGCACATCGCTATCAAAGAAGCGAACAACCTGGGTATCCCGGTATTCTCTATCGTTGATACCAACTCCGATCCGGACGGTGTTGACTTCGTTATCCCGGGTAACGACGATGCAATCCGCGCAGTGACTCTGTACCTGAACGCTGTTGCTCAGACCGTTCGTGAAGGTCGTTCTCAGGACCTGGCTTCCCAGGCTGAAGAAAGCTTCGTAGAAGCTGAATAATAAGGTTTAAGCCCTTATTAGCTGGTAAATAGGGGCCTCTTTGATGGCCCCTTTTTCACTTTTATACCGTCTGGCTTTACGCCGGGCGGTCTCAATTCCCCGAGGATTTTAGAATGGCTGAAATTACCGCTTCCCTGGTAAAAGAGCTGCGTGAACGTACTGGCGCAGGCATGATGGATTGCAAAAAAGCGCTGACTGAAGCGAACGGCGACATCGAGCTGGCAATCGAAAACATGCGTAAGTCTGGTGCTATCAAAGCCGCTAAGAAAGCAGGCAACGTTGCTGCTGACGGCGTGATCATCACTAAGATCGACGGCACCTACGGCATCATTCTGGAAGTTAACTGCCAGACTGACTTCGTGGCTAAAGATGCAGGCTTCCAGGCTTTTGCTAACAAGGTTCTGGACGCTGCCGTTGCTGGCAAAATCACTGACGTTGAAGTGCTGAAAGCGCAGTTCGAAGAAGAGCGCGTTGCCCTGGTTGCTAAAATCGGTGAGAACATCAACATCCGTCGCGTTGCTTCCCTGGAAGGCGACGTTCTGGGCTCTTATCAGCACGGCGCGCGTATCGGCGTTCTGGTTGCAGCTAAAGGCGCGGACGAAGAGCTGGTTAAGCAGCTGGCGATGCACATCGCTGCCAGCAAGCCGGAATTCGTTAAGCCGGAAGACGTCTCTGCAGACGTGGTTGCTAAAGAGCATCAGGTTCAGCTGGACATCGCCATGCAGTCCGGTAAGCCGAAAGAGATCGCAGAGAAAATGGTTGAAGGCCGCATGAAGAAATTCACCGGCGAAGTTTCCCTGACCGGCCAGCCTTTCGTCATGGATCCGAGCAAAACCGTTGCTCAGCTGCTGAAAGAGCACAACGCTGACGTTACTGGCTTCATCCGCTTTGAAGTGGGTGAGGGCATCGAGAAAGTTGAGACCGACTTTGCAGCAGAAGTTGCTGCCATGTCCAAGCAGTCTTAATTTTCGACTTTAAAGGAGCCGCCTGAGGGCGGCTTCTTTTTGAGCTTTATTATGCCTGATTGCGCCAGACTCCTGTAGTCTTGTGCCGGTATGCGACATACGCTGTCGCCTGAATTAACTCCTCTCAACGTTGACAGTCCCAGGAAAGAAAAATGGCTACCAATGCAAAACCCGTCTACAAACGCATTCTGCTTAAGCTGAGTGGCGAAGCCCTGCAGGGAACTGAAGGCTTCGGTATCGATGCCAGCATTCTCGATCGTATGGCGCAGGAAATTAAAGAGCTGGTCGAACTGGGTATCCAGGTTGGCGTGGTGATTGGTGGTGGTAACCTCTTCCGCGGTGCGGGTCTGGCGAAAGCGGGTATGAACCGCGTTGTGGGCGACCACATGGGCATGCTGGCAACGGTCATGAATGGCCTGGCCATGCGCGACGCGCTCCACCGCGCCTATGTGAACGCCCGCCTGATGTCCGCCATTCCGCTGAATGGCGTCTGTGACAACTACAGCTGGGCAGAGGCGATTAGCCTGCTGCGCAATAACCGCGTGGTGATCCTCTCTGCGGGCACCGGCAATCCGTTCTTTACCACCGATTCGGCGGCCTGCCTGCGCGGTATCGAGATCGAAGCCGACGTGGTGCTGAAGGCCACCAAAGTAGACGGCGTGTTCACCGCCGATCCGGCGAAAGATCCGTCCGCCACCATGTACGAACAGCTGACTTACGCAGAAGTGCTGGATAAAGAGCTGAAAGTGATGGATCTTGCGGCCTTTACGCTGGCCCGTGACCACAAACTGCCGATTCGCGTTTTCAACATGAACAAGGCAGGCGCGCTGCGCCGCGTGGTGATGGGTGAAAAAGAAGGGACTTTGATTACGGAATAATTTCCGTCGTCGGCAAATACAGGTAAGATTCCGCATTACACTCGCGATCTACCGTGCGATGCGCATCGCGCGTCGTGAAGAATTAAACGGGGCTATACTTAGCGCATCTGCGGGTATCGCCCGTCTGCAACAAGCTTTCAAGGACTCGTAACGTGATTAACGACATCAGAAAAGATGCTGAAGTGCGCATGGAAAAATGCGTTGAAGCGTTCAAGAACCAAATCAGCAAAGTGCGCACCGGCCGCGCTTCCCCGAGCCTGCTCGATGGCATCGTGGTTGAGTATTACGGTACGCCGACGCCGCTGCGCCAGCTGGCAAACGTCACGGTTGAAGATACCCGTACGCTGAAAATCAACGTCTTTGACCGCTCCATGGGGCCGGCCGTTGAGAAAGCGATTATGGCCTCTGACCTCGGCCTCAACCCGAGCTCTGCCGGCTCCGACATCCGCGTGCCGCTGCCGCCGCTGACCGAAGAGCGCCGTAAGGATCTGATTAAGGTCGTGCGCGGCGATGCCGAGCAGGGCCGCGTGTCCGTGCGCAACGTGCGCCGCGACGCCAACGACAAGGTGAAGGCGCTGCTGAAAGAGAAAGAGATCAGCGAAGATGACGATCGCCGCTCTCAGGACGATGTACAGAAGCTGACCGACGCGGCCATCAAGAAAATTGATGCGGCGCTGGCGGACAAAGAAGCAGAGCTGATGCAGTTCTGATTTTTGATAACGATCTGATAAACGCCGTACAGGAAGCCTTCGGGTTTGCTGGCGGCGTTTTTGCTTTTTAACTCCAGCAGGATTTGTGATGAAGTATTTAACCGTTCTGGGATCAACGGGTTCCATTGGCTGCAGCACTCTGGACGTGGTGCGGCACAACCGCGACGCGTTTACCGTCGTTGCGCTGGCCGCGGGCAAAAACGTTGAGCGAATGGTCGAACAGTGCCTGGAGTTTTCTCCACGCTTTGCGGTTATGGACGATGCCCAGAGCGCGCGCAGCCTTAGCGAATTTCTGCGCCTGCACGGCTGCCAGACCACCGTACTCAGCGGCCAGCAGGCGGCCTGCGACGCGGCGGCGCTGGATGACGTGGATATGGTGATGGCGGCTATCGTCGGCGCCGCGGGCCTGCAGCCGACGCTGGCGGCCATTCGCGCCGGTAAAACCATCCTGCTTGCCAATAAAGAGTCGCTGGTGACCTGTGGGCGCCTCTTCATGGAGGCGGTCAGAGAGAGCGGGGCGCGCCTGCTGCCGGTCGACAGCGAGCACAACGCGATTTTTCAGAGTTTACCGGAACCAATTCAGCAGCAGCTGGGGTACGCTTCCCTTGAGCAGCACGGCGTTTCGTCGATCCTGCTCACCGGGTCTGGTGGCCCGTTCCGTGAAGCACCGCTGGCCAGCCTGCGCGATATGACGCCGGACCAGGCCTGCCGCCATCCGAACTGGTCAATGGGGCGTAAGATCTCCGTTGACTCCGCCACCATGATGAATAAAGGTCTCGAATACATAGAAGCCCGCTGGTTGTTTAACGCCGCGGCGGCGCAGATGGAGGTGATTATTCACCCGCAGTCGGTGATCCACTCCATGGTCCGCTACCGCGACGGCAGCGTTCTCGCCCAGCTCGGCGAGCCGGATATGCGCACGCCAATCGCCCATACGATGGGCTGGCCAAATCGCCTCGAATCCGGCGTCAAGCCGCTGGACTTTTTCGCGCTGGGCGAACTGTCATTTACCGCGCCTGATTATCAGCGCTATCCCTGCCTGAAGCTGGCCATGGAGGCATTTGACAGCGGCCAGGGGGCGACCACGGCGCTCAATGCCGCCAATGAAGTCAGCGTCGCGGCCTTCCTGGCGTCGAGAATTCGTTTTACGGACATTGCCGCCGTTAACCTGGCCGTGCTTGAATCATTGAGGGTGCGAGAGCCGGAAAGCGTCGATGATGTGATGGCCGTGGACGCGCAGGCGCGGATGCAGGCCGAGGCAGAAGTGACGCGCTTCTCAAGCTGATGATTATTCACCTGACAAATGCGCTGCTATTTGTGGGCGCTGGGCTTCAGTGTTATAGTCTGCGCCACTCGTTTGCACGGTAACAGGATGTGTTGGCGGGTGCGCCGTGATTCTGCACGGCTTTTTTGCGCAAATTGTTGTGTATTTCGGGACCGCTAATTCCTTTTCATGGATTAATAACGCGTTATGTTGTCTGCTAACCAACCAATCAGCGAAATTATGCCTGCCCATGGCTGCCGACATGTGGCCATTATCATGGACGGCAATGGTCGCTGGGCGAAGAGACAGGGAAAAATCCGCGCTTTTGGCCATAAGGCCGGCGCCAAGTCTGTTCGTCGCGCGGTCTCCTATGCTGCCAACAACGGCATAGAAGCACTGACGCTGTACGCGTTCAGCAGTGAAAACTGGAATCGCCCGGAGCAGGAAGTCAGCGCGCTGATGGAGCTGTTTGTCTGGGCGCTCGACAGTGAAGTGAAGAGTCTGCATCGTCACAATGTACGCTTGCGCATTATTGGCGATACCCGCCGCTTTAACGCTCGTCTGCAGGAGCGTATCCGTAAAGCCGAGGCGTTGACCGGCAACAACACCGGCCTGACGCTGAACATTGCCGCCAATTACGGCGGCCGCTGGGATATTGTCCAGGGCGTGCAGCACCTCGCGGAACAGGTTCGCCAGGGTACCCTGAAGCCTGAAGAGATCACCGAAGATTTGCTCACTCAGCAAGTCTGCATGCATGAACTGGCTCCCGTAGATTTAGTAATTAGGACTGGCGGAGAACACCGCATCAGTAACTTCTTGCTGTGGCAAATTGCCTATGCTGAACTTTACTTTACTGACGTTCTCTGGCCCGATTTCGATGAACAAGACTTTGAAGGTGCTCTGCATGCCTTTGCTAATCGTGAGCGTCGTTTCGGCGGCACCGAGCCAGGTGATGAAAAAGCCTGACGGGGGTTACTTTTGCTGAAGTATCGCCTGATTTCTGCTCTTATTTTGATTCCTGTGGTCATTGCGGCGCTGTTTCTGCTGCCGCTGGCCGGTTTTGCTATTGTCACGCTGGTTGTCTGTATGCTGGCAGCGTGGGAGTGGGGCCAACTGAGCGGGTTTACCTCTCGCTCGCAGCGGGTCTGGCTGTCGGTGCTCTGCGGGCTGCTGCTGGCGGCGATGCTGCTGTGGCTGCCGGAATACCATCAGAATGTGCATCAGCCGCTGATTGCCGGCTCGCTGTGGGCCTCTCTGGCCTGGTGGCTGGCGGCGCTGCTGCTGGTGCTGACCTATCCCGGTTCGGCGGCGCTGTGGAAACGCTCGACGCTGCTGCGGCTGGTCTTTGGCCTGCTGACCATCGTCCCTTTCTTCTGGGGCATGATTGCCCTGCGCGGCTGGCACTATGAAAACAATCATTACAGCGGCGCCTTCTGGCTGCTTTACATTATGATTCTGGTCTGGGGCGCTGACTCCGGCGCCTACATGTTTGGCAAGCTGTTCGGTAAACACAAGCTGGCCCCGAAAGTGTCGCCGGGAAAAACCTGGCAGGGCTTTCTCGGTGGCCTGCTGACCGCGGCGGTCATCTCCTGGATTTACGGGGCGTGGGCGCATCTCGATGTCGCCTCCTCCACGCTGCTGATCTGCTCGATTGTTGCGGCGCTGGCCTCGGTGCTGGGCGACTTAACGGAGAGTATGTTTAAGCGCGAAGCCGGTATCAAAGACAGCGGCCATCTGATCCCGGGTCACGGCGGTATTCTTGACCGTATCGACAGCCTGACGGCGGCGGTGCCGGTCTTTGCCTGCCTGCTATTGTTGGTTTTCAGGACTTTCTGACGGAAGGGTTTATGCTGAGCATCCTCTGGAATCTGGCAGCATTCATCATTGCACTGGGCGTACTGATCACCGTGCATGAATTTGGTCACTTCTGGGTTGCTCGCCGTTGCGGCGTGCGCGTAGAGCGTTTTTCTATCGGCTTTGGCAAAGCGCTCTGGCGCCGGACTGACCGCAGCGGCACCGAATTCGTCATCGCCCTGATCCCCCTCGGCGGCTACGTCAAAATGCTCGACGAGCGCATTGAGGCCGTCTCGCCGGAGCGGCGCCACGAGGCCTTCAACAATAAAACCGTCGGTCAGCGCGCGGCAATTATCGCCGCCGGTCCCATCGCTAACTTCATTTTTGCCATCTTCGCCTACTGGCTGGTTTTCCTCATTGGTGTCCCCGGTATTCGTCCGGTTATTGGTGAAATAACACCCAATTCTATCGCCGCCGAAGCACAAATTGCACCCGGCACGGAACTTAAAGCCGTAGACGGTATCGAAACGCCTGATTGGGATGCAGTTCGCCTGCAGCTGGTGGCTAAGATTGGCGACCCGCAAACGACGGTCTCTGTTGCCCCTTTCGGAAGCCAGCAGCGCCAGGATAAAATCCTCGATTTGCGGCACTGGGCGTTTGAACCGGATAAAGAGGATCCCGTCGCTTCGCTGGGGATCCGGCCCCGTGGTCCGCAGATTGAACCCGTACTGGCTGACGTGCAGGCGGAGTCGGCTGCGCGTAAAGCAGGTTTGCAAGCGGGCGACAGGATCGTTAAAGTCGAGGGTCAGCCGCTAACAGAGTGGATGACTTTTGTTACTCTGGTGCGCGATAATCCAGGTAAACCTCTGCGGCTTGAGATTGAAAGGCAGGGCAGCCCCTTGTCTTTAACGTTAATACCAGATACAAAACCCGGTAAAGGGAAGGCAGAAGGGTTTGCGGGAGTCGTACCGAAGGTTATCCCGCTGCCTGATGAGTACAAGACAGTACGCCAGTACGGACCGTTCAACGCCGTCATACAGGCCACGGATAAAACATGGCAGTTGATGAAGTTGACGGTGCAGATGCTGGGAAAATTGATAACCGGTGACGTTAAACTGAACAACCTCAGTGGGCCGATTTCCATCGCTCAGGGGGCTGGGATGTCGGCGGAGTTTGGGTTGATTTACTACCTGATGTTCCTTGCGCTTATCAGTGTAAATCTGGGAATTATCAACCTGTTTCCGCTTCCTGTCCTCGATGGGGGTCATCTGCTGTTTTTGGCGATTGAAAAGCTGAAAGGCGGGCCGGTATCCGAGCGAGTTCAAGACTTTAGTTATCGCATTGGCTCAATACTGCTGGTGCTGTTAATGGGGCTTGCACTTTTCAATGATTTCTCTCGGTTGTAAGAGAGTTTGTTAGGAAGAACGCATAATAACGATGGCGATGAAAAAGTTGCTTATAGCGTCGCTGCTGTTCGGCAGCGCGACCGTATACGGTGCTGACGGGTTCGTAGTGCAGGACATTCACTTCGAAGGCCTGCAGCGAGTTGCTGTTGGTGCGGCCCTCCTCAGCATGCCCGTGCGTCCTGGCGACACGGTCACAGACGAAGACATCAGTAATACTATCCGCGCGCTGTTTGCCACCGGCAACTTCGAAGACGTTCGCGTCCTGCGTGATGGTAATAACCTGCTCGTACAGGTTAAAGAGCGTCCGACAATTGCCAGCATCACCTTCTCCGGTAACAAATCGGTTAAGGACGATATGCTCAAGCAAAACCTCGAGGCCTCCGGTGTTCGCGTCGGTGAATCTCTTGACCGTACGACGCTCGGCGATATCGAAAAAGGTCTGGAAGACTTTTACTACAGCGTCGGTAAATACAGCGCCAGCGTAAAAGCGGTCGTTACGCCGCTGCCGCGCAACCGCGTTGACCTCAAGCTGGTCTTCCAGGAAGGCGTCTCGGCGAAAATCGAACAGATTAACATCGTGGGTAACCATGCGTTCTCCACCGATGACCTGCTCTCCAACTTCCAGCTGCGCGACGAAGTGCCGTGGTGGAACGTGGTGGGCGACAGAAAATACCAGAAGCAGAAGCTGGCGGGCGATCTTGAAACCCTGCGCAGCTACTACATGGACCGCGGTTATGCCCGCTTCAACATCGACTCCACGCAGGTTAGCCTGACGCCGGACAAGAAGGGCATCTACATCACCATCAACATCACCGAAGGCGATCAGTACAAGCTGTCCGGCGTTGAGGTAAGCGGTAACCTGGCGGGCCACTCTGCGGAGATCGAAAGCCTGACCAAGGTTGAGCCGGGTTCGCTCTATAACGGCGCCAAAGTGACCAAAATGGAAGATGACATCAAGAAACTTCTTGGTCGCTACGGCTACGCCTATCCGCGCGTGCAGTCTCAGCCGGAAATCAACGATGCCGATAAAACCGTTAAGCTGCACGTTAGCGTCGATGCCGGTAACCGTTTCTACGTCCGTAAGATCCGCTTTGAAGGTAACGACACCTCGAAGGATGCCGTTCTGCGTCGCGAAATGCGTCAGATGGAAGGTGCCTGGCTTGGCAGCGATCTGGTTGACGCCGGTAAAGAGCGTCTGAACCGCCTCGGCTACTTTGAAACCGTGGATACCGATACCCAGCGCGTGCCGGGTAAACCGGATCAGGTCGATGTGGTCTATAAGGTGAAAGAGCGCAACACCGGTAGCCTCAACTTTGGTGTCGGTTACGGTACCGAAAGCGGCATCAGCTTCCAGGTTGGCGTTCAGCAGGATAACTGGCTGGGTACCGGCTACTCTGTCGGCATCAGCGGCACCAAGAACGACTACCAGACCTACTCCGAACTCTCCGTCACCAACCCGTACTTTACGGTTGACGGCGTGAGCCTCGGCGGGCGCATCTTCTACAACGACTTTAAAGCCGACGATGCGGATCTGTCGCAGTACACCAACAAGAGCTACGGTGTTGACGGTACGCTGGGCTTCCCGATCAACGAGTACAATACGCTGCGCGGCGGTTTAGGCTACGTTCATAACGACCTGTCCCACATGCAGCCGCAGGTGGCGATGAAGCGCTATCTGCACTCGGTGCACGGCAGCACAACGGAAACGTCTGATGACGACGACTACTCTGCCGATGACTTCACCTTCAACTACGGCTGGACGTACAACAACCTCGACCGCGGCTACTTCCCGACCGAGGGTTCGCGCGTCAACCTGAACGGTAAAGTGACCATTCCGGGCTCGGACAACAAGTTCTACAAAGTGACCCTCGATACCGCGACCTACTACCCGATCGATAACGATCACAAGTGGGTGCTGCTGGGCCGTACCCGCTGGGGCTACGGTGACGGCTTCGGCGGTAAAGAGATGCCGTTCTACGAGAACTTCTACGCCGGTGGCTCCAGCTCCGTGCGCGGCTTCCAGTCGAACAACATCGGTCCGAAAGCGGTTTACTACGGTCCAAACCAGCATTATTGCGAAACCGGCAATCTGTGTAAGTCAAACGACGCTATCGGTGGTAACGCCATGGGCGTCGCCAGCGCCGAGCTGATTGTGCCGACGCCGTTTGTGAGCGATAAGTACGCTAACTCCATCCGTACCTCCTTCTTCTTCGATGCGGGTACGGTATGGGATACGCAATGGCACGATAATGCGCAAATGAAGGCGCTGGGCATTGATGACTACGGCGACCCGACCAACATTCGTACGTCGACCGGTATTTCACTGCAGTGGATGTCGCCGCTGGGGCCGTTGGTCTTCTCCTACGCCCAGCCGATCAAGAAATACAAGGATGATAAATCGGAGCAGTTCCAGTTTAACATTGGTAAAACCTGGTAATTGCCCGTCGCGACGGAATGCGAGTGCTGTGTCGCGATACCTTCTGGCGAAGCCATCCGGCTCGCCAGAGCTCGCAAAGAACGGTACCTTTGGGTACTCATGGGATGGTAAGGAGTTTATAGTGAAAAAGTGGTTATTAGCTGCAGGTCTGGGTTTGGCGATGGTGACTTCTGCTCAGGCAGCAGACAAAATCGCTATCGTCAACATGGGTAGCCTGTTCCAGCAGGTAGCTCAGAAAACTGGCGTTTCAGCTACTCTGGAAAATGAGTTTAAAGGCCGCGCAGGTGAACTGCAGCGTCAGGAGACCGATCTGCAGGGTAAAATGCAGCGCCTTCAGCGCGACGGCTCTACCATGAAAGCCTCCGATCGCAGCAAGCTGGAAAAAGACATCATGTCCCAGCGTCAGGCCTTCTCTCAGAAAGCCCAGTCTTTCGAGCAGGATCGTGCGCGTCGTTCTAACGAAGAGCGCGGCAAGCTGGTTAGCCGTATCCAGGCTGCAGTGAAAAGCGTAGCTTCCAGCCAGAGCATCGACCTGGTTGTTGACGCTAACGCCGTTGCTTACAACAGCAGCGATGTTAAAGACATCACCGCTGATGTACTGAAGCAGGTTAAATAAGTAATGCCTTCAATTCGACTGGCTGATTTAGCGCAGCAGTTGGATGCAGAATTACACGGTGATGGCGATATCGTCATCACCGCCGTTGCGTCCATGCAGTCCGCTAAAGCAGGTCACATTACGTTCATGGTGAACCCTAAGTACCGTGAACACCTGGCCGCTTGCCAGGCGTCCGCTGTGGTGATGACCGCAGACGACTTACCTTTTGCCAGTAGCGCGGCCCTGGTAGTGAAGAACCCCTACCTGACTTACGCCCGCATGGCTCAGATTCTCGATACCACGCCGCAGCCGGCGCAGGATATCGCGCCCAGCGCCGTGGTTGATGCAACGGCGACGCTTGGCCAGAACGTCTCCATTGGTGCGAATGCCGTTATCGAATCGGGCGTAGTGCTTGGCGATAACGTACGCATCGGTCCCGGCTGCTTTGTCGGCAAAGAGACCCGCATCGGTGCCGGCACCCGGCTGTGGGCCAACGTCTCCGTCTATCACGACATTGAAATCGGCGAAAATTGCCTGATTCAGTCAAGCACCGTGATTGGCGCCGACGGCTTCGGCTACGCCAACGATCGCGGCAACTGGGTGAAGATCCCCCAGCTTGGCCGGGTGATCATCGGCGATCGCGTTGAGATCGGCGCCTGTACGACCATCGATCGCGGTGCCCTGGATGACACCATTATCGGCAATGGCGTGATCATTGATAACCAGTGCCAGATTGCGCACAACGTGGTCATCGGCGACAATACCGCCGTTGCCGGCGGCGTCATCATGGCGGGCAGCCTGAAAATTGGCCGCTACTGCATGATTGGCGGCGCCAGCGTCATCAATGGTCATATGGAAATTTGCGATAAAGTGACCGTGACCGGCATGGGCATGGTAATGCGCCCGATTTCGGAACCTGGGGTATACTCCTCCGGCATTCCGCTGCAGCCGAACAAGGCCTGGCGTAAAACCGCCGCACTGGTGATGAATATTGATGATATGAATAAGCGCCTCAAGGCTCTTGAGCGCAAAAACAATCAACAAGACTAGCCCGTCACATTCTGTGCCAACCTTCCCGGCCTGTCTGATTTCTTTTAATCTGGCAGGCCGTGTTATTATCGCCTTTTAGTATATTTAGACAGGAAGAGTATTTTGACTACCGACACTCATACTCTGCAAATTGAAGAGATTCTTGAGCTATTGCCGCACCGTTACCCGTTCTTGCTGGTTGACCGCGTGCTGGACTTTGACGAGGGTCGTTTTCTGCGCGCAGTTAAAAACGTTTCTGTAAACGAACCGTTTTTCCAGGGCCACTTTCCTGGCAAGCCGATTTTCCCGGGTGTACTGATTCTGGAAGCGATGGCGCAGGCCACCGGTATTCTGGCATTTAAAAGCGTGGGTAAACTGGAGCCGGGCGAGCTGTACTACTTCGCAGGCATCGATGAAGCCCGCTTCAAGCGCCCGGTTGTGCCAGGCGATCAGATGATCATGGAAGTGACCTTTGAGAAAACCCGCCGTGGTCTGACCCGCTTCAAAGGCGTGGCAACCGTTGACGGTAAAGTTGTTTGCGAAGCAACCATGATGTGCGCACGCAGCCAGGGGGCTTAATACGTGATTGATAAAACCGCCTTTATCCATCCTACTGCCATTGTCGAAGACGGCGCCGTTATCGGTGCTAACGTTCACATTGGCCCGTTCTGCATTGTCGGTGCCGACGTCGAAATTGGCGAAGGTACTGTACTGAAGTCTCACGTCGTTGTTAACGGCCATACCAAAATTGGCCGTGACAACGAGATCTATCAGTTCGCTTCCGTGGGTGAAGTGAATCAGGATCTTAAGTACGCGGGTGAACCGACGCGCGTTGAGATTGGCGATCGTAACCGCATCCGCGAGAGCGTCACCATTCATCGCGGTACGGTGCAGGGCGGCGGATTGACGAAGGTGGGCAGCGATAACCTGCTGATGATCAATGCGCACGTCGCGCACGACTGCACGGTGGGCAATCGCTGCATCCTCGCGAATAACGCCACGCTTGCGGGGCACGTTTCGCTGGATGATTTTGTCATCATTGGCGGCATGACCGCCGTTCATCAGTTCTGCACCATCGGTGCGCACGTGATGGTCGGCGGCTGCTCGGGCGTAGCGCAGGACGTTCCGCCCTACGTCATTGCCCAGGGCAACCACGCGACGCCGTTTGGCGTTAACATCGAAGGCCTCAAGCGCCGCGGCTTTACCCGCGAGGCGATTATTGCCATCCGCAACGCCTATAAGCTGCTCTACCGCAGCGGCAAGACGCTGGACGAGGCGAAGCCTGAGATTGCGGAGCTGGCGAAGCAGCATCCTGACGTGCAGGCCTTCTCTGATTTCTTCGGACGCTCGACCCGTGGCCTGATTCGTTAATGTCTGCCCGTCCGCTCACCATCACCCTGGTCGCCGGAGAAACCTCCGGCGATATTCTTGGTGCCGGCCTTATTCGCGCCCTCAAGGCCCGCGTTCCCGACGCCCGCTTTGTCGGCGTGGCCGGTCCGCGCATGCAGGCCGAAGGCTGCGAGGCCTGGTATGAGATGGAAGAGCTGGCGGTGATGGGTATCGTTGAGGTGCTCGGCCGTCTTAAGCGCTTGCTGCACATTCGTGCCGACCTGACGCAGCGTTTCAGCGAACTGCGGCCCGACGTGTTTGTCGGTATCGATGCGCCGGATTTCAACATCACGCTTGAAGGCAAGCTGAAGGCCAGGGGCATCAAAACCATTCACTACGTCAGCCCATCCGTCTGGGCCTGGCGGCAAAAACGCGTTTTCAAAATCGGCAGATCCACCGATATGGTGCTGGCCTTTCTGCCTTTCGAAAAAGCGTTTTACGACAGATTTAACGTTCCCTGCCGCTTTATCGGCCACACCATGGCGGACGCCATGCCGCTGGATCCCGATAAAAATGCGGCCCGGGATACGCTGGGCATTGCCCGTGACGTGCACTGCCTGGCCCTGCTGCCGGGCAGCCGCGGCGCGGAAGTGGAGATGCTCAGCGGCGATTTCCTGAAAACGGCGCAGCGGCTGCGCGAGACTTACCCTGATCTTGAGGTGGTCGTGCCGCTGGTGAACGCGAAGCGGCGGGAACAGTTCGAGCAGATCAAGGCGGACGTTGCGCCGGATCTGCGCGTCCATATGCTCGACGGCATGGCCCGCGAGGCGATGATCGCCAGCGACGCCGCGCTGCTGGCCTCCGGCACCGCGGCGCTGGAGTGTATGCTGGCCAAGTGTCCGATGGTGGTGGGCTACCGCATGAAGCCGTTCACCTTCTGGCTGGCGAAGCGGCTGGTCAAGACCGAGTACGTATCGCTGCCGAACCTGCTGGCCGGGCGCGAACTGGTGAAAGAACTCCTGCAGGAGGAGTGTCGCCCGGATCTGCTGGCGCAGGCGCTGCTGCCGCTGCTGGCGGACGGCAAAACCAGCCATCAGATGCATGACACCTTCCGCGAACTGCACCAGCAGATCCGCTGCAACGCCGACGAGCAGGCGGCGGACGCGGTGCTGGAGCTGGCAAAATGATTGAATTTATCTATCCGCACACCCGCCTGGTGGCGGGCGTCGACGAAGTTGGCCGCGGTCCGCTGGTCGGCGCCGTGGTCACCGCGGCGGTGATCCTCGATCCCGCGCGGCCGATTATCGGCCTCAACGACTCGAAAAAGCTCAGCGAAAAGCGCCGCCTGGCGCTATTTGATGAAATTAAAGAAAAAGCGCTATGCTGGAGCCTCGGGCGCGCCGAGCCGTGCGAAATCGACGAGCTGAATATCCTGCACGCCACCATGCTGGCGATGCAGCGGGCCGTTGCCGGGCTCAGCGTTAAGCCTGAATATGTGCTGATTGACGGCAACCGCTGCCCGGCGCTTCCGGTGCCGTCGATGGCGGTGGTGAAGGGCGACAGCCGCGTCGCGGAAATCAGCGCCGCGTCGATCCTGGCGAAAGTGACCCGCGACGCCGAAATGGCCGCGCTGGATCTGACCTTTCCCGAATACGGCTTTGCTAAGCATAAAGGCTATCCCACGCCTTTCCATCTCGAAAAGCTGGCGCTGCACGGCGCCACTGAACATCACCGGCGCAGTTTCGGGCCCGTTAAACGCGCGCTGGCAGCGGCTGAATAAGCAGGCGGACACTGAAGATGGCTGAACCACGTTTCGTACACCTACGGGTGCACAGCGACTACTCCATGATTGACGGCCTGGCAAAGACCGGGCCGCTGGTGAAGAAGGCGGCCGCCCTCGGCATGCCGGCGCTGGCAATCACCGACTTTACCAACCTTTGCGGGCTGGTGAAGTTTTACGGCACCGGCCACGGAGCCGGCATTAAGCCCATCGTCGGCGCCGATTTCCACGTCCTGAGCGAGGTCTCCGGCGAGGAGATGACCCAGCTGACGGTGCTCGCCGCCAACAATACCGGTTATCAGAACCTGACGCTGCTCATCTCCCGCGCTTACCAGCGCGGGTACGGCGCCCTCGGGCCGTGGATTGACCGCGACTGGCTCATTGAGCATAAAGAGGGGCTGATCCTGCTCTCCGGCGGCCGGATGGGCGACGTCGGCAAGGCGCTGCTGCGCGGCAACATGGCGCAGGCCGATCAGTGCCTCGCATTCTACGAAGAGCACTTCCCGGACAGCTACTATCTGGAGCTGATCCGCACCGGCCGCGCCGATGAGGAGAGCTACCTCCACGCCGCTGTGAAGCTTGCCGAGGAGCGCGGCCTGCCGGTGGTCGCTACCAACGACGTGCGCTTTCTCGAGGCCGGCGACTTTGACGCTCACGAAATTCGCGTCGCCATTCACGACGGCTTTACCCTCGACGATCCGAAACGTCCGCGCAACTACTCCGCCCAGCAGTACATGCGCAGCGAAGAGGAGATGTGCGAGCTGTTCTCCGACATCCCGGAGGCGCTGGAGAACAGCGTGGAAATCGCCAAGCGCTGCAACGTTACCGTGCGCCTCGGCGAATACTTTCTGCCGCAGTTCCCCACCGGCGACATGACCACCGAAGACTTTCTGGTGGCGAAGTCGAAAGAGGGTCTCGAAGAGCGTCTCGAATTCCTGTTCCCGGACCCGGCGGTGCGGGCGGAAAAACGCCCCGAGTATGACGAACGTCTGGATACCGAACTGAAGGTCATCAACCAGATGGGCTTCCCCGGCTACTTCCTGATCGTGATGGAGTTTATCCAGTGGTCGAAGGATAACGGCGTGCCGGTTGGTCCGGGACGCGGCTCCGGCGCCGGATCGCTGGTGGCCTATGCGCTGAAAATCACCGACCTCGACCCGCTGGAGTTTGACCTGCTGTTCGAACGCTTCCTCAACCCGGAGCGCGTGTCGATGCCCGACTTCGACGTTGACTTCTGCATGGAGAAGCGCGACCAGGTGATTGAGCACGTGGCGGACATGTACGGCCGCGACGCGGTATCGCAGATCATCACCTTCGGTACCATGGCGGCAAAAGCGGTGATCCGCGACGTGGGGCGCGTGCTCGGCCACCCCTACGGCTTCGTGGACCGCATCTCCAAGCTGGTGCCGCCCGATCCGGGCATGACGCTGGCGAAGGCCTTCGAGGCCGAACCGCAGCTGCCGGAAATCTATGAGGCGGACGAAGAGGTCAGGGCGCTGATCGACATGGCGCGCAAGCTCGAAGGCGTCACCCGTAACGCCGGCAAGCACGCTGGGGGCGTAGTTATCGCGCCGACCAAAATCACCGACTTTGCCCCGCTCTACTGCGACGAAGCGGGGATGCATCCGGTGACCCAGTTCGATAAGAACGACGTGGAGTACGCGGGGCTTGTGAAGTTCGACTTCCTCGGCCTGCGCACGCTCACCATCATCAACTGGGCGCTGGAGATGATCAACAAGCGCCGGGAGAAGAACGGCGAGCCGCCGCTGGATATCGCCGCTATCCCCCTCGACGACAAGAAAAGCTTCGACATGCTGCAGCGCTCGGAAACCACCGCGGTCTTCCAGCTTGAATCCCGCGGCATGAAGGATCTGATCAAGCGCCTGCAGCCCGACTGCTTCGAAGATATGATTGCCCTGGTGGCCCTGTTCCGTCCGGGGCCGCTGCAGTCGGGGATGGTGGATAACTTTATCGACCGCAAACACGGCCGGGAAGAGATCTCCTATCCGGACGTGCAGTGGCAGCACGAGTGCCTCAAGCCGGTGCTGGAGCCGACCTACGGCATCATTCTGTATCAGGAACAGGTGATGCAGATTGCCCAGGAGCTTTCCGGCTATACCCTCGGCGGGGCAGATATGCTGCGCCGCGCGATGGGTAAGAAAAAGCCCGAAGAGATGGCCAAGCAGCGCGGCACCTTTGAGGAAGGGGCGAAGAAGAACGGCGTTGACGGCGAGCTGTCGATGAAGATCTTCGACCTGGTGGAGAAATTCGCCGGCTACGGCTTTAACAAATCCCACTCCGCCGCCTACGCGCTGGTCTCCTACCAGACCCTGTGGCTGAAGGCGCACTATCCCGCCGAATTTATGGCGGCAGTCATGACCGCCGATATGGACAACACCGAGAAGGTGGTGGGCCTGGTGGACGAGTGCTGGCGCATGGGCTTAAAAATTCTGCCGCCGGACATTAACTCCGGGCTGTACCACTTCCACGTCAATGACGACGGTGAGATAGTCTACGGCATCGGCGCGATCAAAGGCGTCGGCGAAGGGCCTATCGAGGCGATTATCGAGGCGCGCAACAGCGGCGGCTATTTCCGCGAACTGTTCGACCTCTGCGCGCGCACCGACATCAAAAAGCTCAACAAGCGGGTGCTGGAAAAACTGATTATGTCCGGGGCCTTTGACCGCCTCGGGCCGCACCGCGCGGCGCTGATGAACTCGCTGCCGGACGCGCTGAAGGCCGCCGATCAGCACGCGAAGGCCGAAGCCATCGGCCAGGCCGACATGTTCGGCGTGCTGGCCGAAGAGCCGGAGCAGGTGGAGCAGTCCTACGCCAGCTGCCAGCCGTGGCCGGAGCAGATAGTGCTGGACGGCGAGCGCGAAACTCTCGGGCTGTACCTTACCGGGCACCCGATCAATCAGTATCTCAAAGAGATCGAGCGTTACGTCGGCGGCGTAAGGCTTAAAGATATGCATCCGACCGATCGTGGTAAAGTCACCACGGCGGCGGGGCTTGTGCTTGCCGCGCGGGTTATGGTCACCAAGCGCGGTAATCGTATCGGCATCTGCACGCTGGATGACCGTTCCGGACGTCTGGAGGTGATGATGTTCTCCGACGCACTGGATAAATATCAGCATTTGCTGGAGAAAGACCGCATCCTTATCGTCAGCGGACAGGTCAGCTTTGATGACTTCAGCGGAGGCCTTAAAATGATGGCCCGCGAAGTCATGGACATTGACGAAGCCCGGGAAAAATACGCTCGCGGGCTTGCTATCTCGCTGACGGACAGGCAAATTGATGACCAGCTTTTAAACCGTCTCCGTCAGTCTCTGGAACCCCACCGTTCGGGAACCATTCCAGTACATCTCTACTATCAGAGGGCGGATGCACGCGCGCGGCTGCGCTTTGGCGCAAGCTGGCGTGTTTCTCCGAGCGATCGTCTGCTAAACGATTTGCGTGGCCTCATTGGGTCGGAGCAGGTGGAACTGGAGTTTGACTAAAACAGGAATACTATGAGTCTGAATTTCCTTGATTTCGAACAGCCGATTGCTGAGCTGGAAGCGAAAATCGATTCTCTGACGTCCGTTGGCCGTCATGATGAAAAACTGGATATTAACATCGACGAAGAGGTGCACCGCCTGCGCGAAAAGAGCGTAGAGCTGACCCGTAAAATCTTCGCCGATCTGGGTGCATGGCAGGTGGCGCAGCTGGCTCGCCATCCGCTGCGCCCCTATACCCTGGATTATCTGCGTCTGGCCTTCGATGAATTCGACGAGCTGGCGGGCGACCGCGCTTACGCTAACGATAAAGCTATCGTTGGCGGCATCGCACGCCTCGACGGCCGTCCGGTGATGGTTATTGGTCACCAGAAGGGCCGCGAAACCAAAGAGAAAATTCGCCGCAACTTCGGGATGCCGGCCCCGGAAGGCTACCGCAAAGCGCTGCGCCTGATGGAGATGGCTGAACGCTTTAAGATGCCGATCATCACCTTTATCGACACCCCGGGGGCCTATCCAGGCGTGGGGGCGGAAGAGCGCGGCCAGTCTGAGGCTATTGCCCGCAACCTGCGCGAGATGTCCGGTCTGAAAGTGCCGGTTATCTGCACCGTCATCGGAGAAGGCGGCTCCGGCGGCGCGCTGGCGATCGGCGTGGGCGACAAAGTCAACATGCTGCAGTACAGCACTTATTCGGTTATCTCCCCGGAGGGCTGCGCCTCTATCCTGTGGAAGAGCGCCGACAAAGCGCCGCTGGCGGCAGAGGCAATGGGCATCATCGCTCCGCGCCTGAAGGAACTGAAGCTTATCGACACCGTGATCCCGGAGCCGCTGGGCGGCGCCCACCGCAATCCGGAAGCAATGGCGGCAAGCCTCAAGGCGCAGCTGCTGGCGGATCTTGACGATCTCGATGCGCTTGATACTGAACAGCTGCTTGACCGCCGCTATCAGCGCCTGATGAGCTACGGCTACGCGTAAGCCGCAGGTTATTTGCAGGGCGCGCGCGCCGCAAGGGCCACACTCCGGTGTGGCCTTTTTGCATTATGATATTGACGTGATCCGAAACAGGAGAAGAGATGCTTGTCATAAAACAGATCCACCATATCGCCATCATCGCCAGCGACTACGCCCGCAGTAAAGCATTCTATTGCGACATTCTCGGCTTTACGCTGCAGGCGGAGGTTTACCGCGAAGCGCGCGACTCCTGGAAGGGCGATCTGGCCCTCAGCGGCCAGTACGTCATTGAGCTCTTCTCCTTCCCGGCGCCGCCCGCGCGGCCCTCGCATCCGGAGGCCTGCGGATTGCGCCACCTGGCGTTTGCCGTGGAAGATATTGACGCGGCGGTAGCGCACCTGGAAATGCATGGCGTACAATGCGAAGCTATTCGAATCGATCCCTGTACCGACCGCCGCTTCACCTTTTTCAGCGATCCTGACGGTCTGCCGCTGGAGCTGTATCAGTCATAAGCCATGAGCCTGAAATCCGTCATCGACGCGCTGCGCCCGTATCAAAAAATTCTTATCGCCTTTAGCGGCGGCCTCGACTCCAGCGTGCTGCTGCACCGGCTGGCGCAGTGGCGCGCGTCCGGGCAGGCGGTCAGCCTGCGGGCTATCCACGTTCACCACGGCCTCAGCGCTAACGCCGATGCCTGGGTAGCGCACTGCCAGCGGGTATGCGACGCGCTGGACGTGCCGCTTGAGGTGGCCAGAGTCCGGCTTGCTGATACCGGCCTCGGCGTTGAGGCCCACGCGCGGGCCGCGCGCTACGATGCGTTCCGCGCCGCGCTGCGGCCGGATGAGGTTCTGGTGACGGCCCAGCACCTCGACGATCAGTGCGAAACCCTGCTGCTGGCGCTCAAGCGCGGCAGCGGCCCGGCGGGACTGTCGGCGATGGCGGCGGATTCGCCGTTTGCCTCAACCCGGCTGCTGCGCCCGCTGCTGAACGAGTCCCGGGCGTCGCTGCAGGCGTGGGCGGATGAGCACCGGCTGAGCTGGATCGAGGATGAGAGCAATCAGGACGATGCCTACGACCGCAATTTTCTGCGCCTGCGCATTATGCCGGCCCTGGCCGCCCGCTGGCCGCACATTGCGACAGCGGTTGCCCGCAGCGCGGCGCTGTGCGGCGAACAGGAGCAGCTGCTGGATGAACTGCTGGCAGAGCAGCTTGCGGCGCTGGTGGGCGAGGCGGGTCAGCTGGCTATCGCGCCGCTGCAGGCGATGAGCCCGCCGCGCCGCTCGGCCCTTCTGCGCCGCTGGCTGGCGCTGCACGGTGCGCCGATGCCCTCCCGGGAGCAGCTGGCTCGAATCTGGCAGGAGGTGGCCCTGGCCCGGGAGGACGCCGCGCCGCAGCTGCGCTCCGGCGACGGCGAGGTGCGGCGCTATCAGCAGCGGCTGTGGTGGATAAAGGCAACTGTGAGCCAGGCGGACGTCTGCCTGTCGTGGCCCGATATTACGCGGCCTCTGATGCTCGCCGACGGCGCGCTGCTGCTGCGCGCGGGGACGCTGCTGCGCCGGCCCGCCGCCGATGAGCCGGTGAGCGTGCGCTATCGGGCGGAGGGAAATATTCATCTCGTCGGCCGCCGGGGCGGCAGAAAGCTGAAGAAAATCTGGCAGGAGCTTGGCGTGGCGCCCTGGCTGCGCGATACCACGCCGCTGCTGTTTTATGGTGAGACCTTGATTGCGGCGCCGGGATATTTCGTCACCGTGGCGGGGCAGTGCGCGGCGGGAGAAGCGGGACTGGAGCTTATCAGGGAAAGGAACGGGCAGTAGCACTGCCCGTCGCAGTGATTATTCGGCGCTTACCACCACGGTACCGATTTTCGGATGGCTGAAGCTCTCAATAATATCCAGCCGCAGTTCCCGGCTTGCGCCTTCGGACTCCACCACCAGATATTCGACGTTTTTACGTGAGACCAGATCGCTGGCTTTCGCCTTCAACTCTTCTCCGTCTTTCAGCTTCAGCGTCAGGACGAGATGATGCTGGCAGGCGAGTTCAAGATTGTCGTAGTCGTCACAGTTGATCGGTTGATAAGACTCATTCATTGACATAATCGCTCACCAGTAAGTTTGCCGCCGCAAAGGCCGCTTTTTCCCTGATTGATTCTGACGCCGAAGCGTCAGAGGCAACTTCATTCAACACCTTCAGCACACAGCCCAGCGCATCCGGGACGTATCCCAGGTCGCCGCTGGCTATCTCCGCATATCGCTTGCGTATTAACTCACAATATTTTTCCACATGTCCTCCTGTCAGTGACTGACCTCACAGTGGGATGCAAGTTTAAGCCTACGAAGTTCCACTCTGTTTAGCAAGGTGACTATATCACAGGCATAAAATGAATATCAGCAGGATGAAAAACTGTCCCCCCGCCAATTGCGAACAGCCTTTTGCCGCTGATTTCGGTACAATATCCGCCATTTTTCAGGAGTGACCCCATGGCGCTGAAAGCGACAATTTATAAAGCAGCGGTGAACGTTGCCGATCTCGACCGCAACCGGTTTCTCGACGCCAGCCTGACGCTGGCGAAGCACCCTTCGGAGACCGAAGAGCGGATGATGCTGCGCCTGCTGGCGTGGATAATGTACGCCGATGACCGGCTGCAGTTTACCCGCGGCCTCAGCGCGGACGATGAGCCGGAGCTGTGGCTGCTTAACGATCATCTGGGTATCGATCTGTGGATCGAACTGGGCCTGCCGGAAGAGCGGCGCATCAAGAAGGCCTGCTCCCGCTCGCAGCAGGTGGCGCTGTTTACCTACAACAGCCGGGCGGCGGAGATCTGGCGTCAGCAGAATCAGGCGGCGCTGGCCGGCTTTGCCAACCTGACTATCTGGTATCTGGACGATGCTCAGCTCAGCCAGCTGGCGGCCTTTGCCGCCCGCAATATGACCCTGCAGGCTACGCTTCAGGAGGGGACTCTCTGGCTGTCGGACGAGCAGAATAATCTGGAAATTGTTCCCACCTGCTGGCAGCCCGCGCCGTGATTGTTATCTCCGGACGGGTAGCGCTGGCGGACGATGAGGTCGAAATCACCGCTATCCGCGCGCAGGGCGCCGGTGGGCAGCACGTGAATAAGGCCTCGACGGCTATCCATTTGCGCTTTAACATCCGGGAGTCCAGCCTGCCGGACGCCTATAAAGAGCGGCTGCTGGCCGCCAGCCACCACCTGCTGACGGCCGACGGGATGATCATCATCAAGGCCCAGGAGCACCGCAGCCAGGAGATGAACCGCGAGGCGGCCATCGCCAGGCTGGTGACAACTATTCAGTCGCTGACCGCTGAACAAAAGCGGCGCCGGGCAACCAGACCTACGCGGGCCTCAAAAGAGCGCAGGCTGAACGCCAAATCGGGCAAATCGTCGATCAAAGCGCTGCGCGGAAAAGTTCGACATTCCGGTGAGTAGCTCACCGGCCAGGGAAGATAAGGATATAAACGTGAAGAAACTATTACTGGCTGCGGCCGCGCTCGGCATGCTCTGCGCGCTGCCGGGGTGTAATAACCGCAGCGACGAGCCGCTGCAAAAAGTGGGTCAGCAGGAAAAGCTGCAGCCGATGCCGCAAAGCTGGCGGGGCGTCGTGCCCTGCGCGGACTGTGAAGGTATTGAGACCTCGCTGTTCCTCAATCAGGACGGCACCTGGGTGATGAACGAGCACTATCTCAAGGGGGCTAAAAGCGCCACCTTCGGCTCCTGGGGACGCTGGGCGCGCACCGCCGAGAAGCTGGTCCTGACCGACGGCCGGGGCGAAAAACGCTACTACCGGGTGAAGGGCGACAGGCTGGAGATGCTGGCGCGCGACGGTAGCCCGATCCCGTCTTCGAACCGCTATACGCTGGCGCCGGTGAAAGCCAGCCTGCCGACAACGCCGATGGCGATGCGCGGCATGTACATCTATTATGCCGACGTGGCGATCTTCACCGACTGCGCGACGGGCGTGCGCCTGCCGGTCGATAATACGATTGCGCTGGAGGAGGGCTATGCCGCCGCCAGCCGCAGCAGCGCAAAGCCGGTGCTGCTGGTGATTAAAGGTCACCTGGCGCTTGAGCCGAACCCCGACAGTGGGGCGATGGAAACGCTTCTCGTCCCGGACGGGCGCGGTGAGTTTCAGGCCGGAAAAGCGTGCGCTGATTAAGCCTGCGCAGAAACAAAAAAGCCCCTCGCGGGGCTTTTTTTATGTTCAGCCTTTAATGGCCTTCACCAGGTAGTCGAGGATCTCGCCGGTTTTGATCAGCTGCTTGTCGCCGCTGCGGCGGTATTTGTACTCGATATCGTCATTGTCGAGGTTGCGGTCGCCGATGACCACGGTGTGCGGAATACCGATAAGCTCCATATCGGCAAACATCACGCCCGGACGCTCTTTGCGGTCGTCCATCAGCACTTCGATACCCTGCGCGCGCAGCTCGCCGTACAGCTTCTCGGCCAGCTCCTGCACGCGGTAGGATTTGTGCATGTTCATCGGCAGGATAGCGACCTGGAACGGGGCAATGTTGTCCGGCCACAGAATGCCGCGATCGTCGTGGTTCTGCTCGATAGCCGCCGCCACCACGCGGGTCACGCCGATACCGTAGCAGCCCATGGTCAGGATCTGGTTGCGCCCGTCTTCGCCCTGCACCGATGCCTTCATCGCTTCAGAGTACTTGGTGCCGAGCTGGAAGATGTGTCCCACTTCGATACCGCGCTTGATCAGCAGGGTGCCTTTGCCGTCCGGGCTCGGGTCGCCGACCACCACGTTGCGGATATCGGCCACTTCCGGGGTGGCGACGTCGCGATCCCAGTTGATGCCGAAGTAGTGTTTGTTGTCGATATTGGCCCCGGCGCCGAAGTCGCTCATGGCGGCAACGCTGCGGTCAATCACGACCGGTACCGGCATGTTCACCGGGCCCAGAGAGCCGGGACCGGCGTTAACCACGGCGCGGATCTCCTCTTCGGTGGCGAAGGTCAGCGGGCTGGCGACCTGCGGCAGCTTCTCGGCTTTAATTTCATTCAGTTCGTGATCGCCGCGCACCAGCAGGGCAACTAGCGGATATTCACGGCCTTCGGCGGCTTTCACCAGCAGGGTTTTGACCGTTTTTTCAATCGGCAGATTGTGCTGCTCAACCAGCTGGGCGATGGTTTTGGCGTTCGGGGTATCGACCAGGGTCATCTCCTGAGTCGCGGCGGCGCGCGGCGCGGCAGGCGCAACGGCTTCGGCCATCTCGATGTTGGCGGCGTAGTCGGACTCGCTGGAGAAGATTACGTCATCCTCACCGCTGGAGGCCAGCACCTGGAACTCGTGGGAGGCGCTGCCGCCGATGGAGCCGGTATCGGCCTGCACGGCGCGGAAGTCGAGGCCCATGCGGCTGAAGATTTTGCTGTAGGCCGCGTACATCTTGTCGTAGGTTTCCTGCAGCGATTCCTGCGAGGTGTGGAAGGAGTAGGCGTCCTTCATGATGAACTCGCGGGAGCGCATCACGCCAAAGCGCGGGCGCACTTCGTCGCGGAATTTGGTCTGGATCTGGAAGAAGTTCAGCGGCAGCTGCTTGTAGGAGCTCAGCTCGTTGCGGATCAGATCGGTGATCACTTCTTCGTGGGTCGGACCGAGGACAAACGGACGCTCGCCGCGATCGACAAAGCGCAGCAGCTCAGGGCCGTACTGCTCCCAGCGGCCGCTCTCCTGCCACAGGTCAGCAGGCTGCACCACCGGCATCGACACCTCGATGGCACCGGCGTTTTCCATCTCTTCACGCACGATGTTCTCGACTTTTTTCAGGACGCGCAGGCCGGTCGGCAGCCAGGTGTATAACCCGGAGGCCAGCTTGCGGATCATCCCGGCGCGCAGCATCAGCTGGTGGCTGATCACTTCGGCGTCGGCAGGTGTCTCCTTGAGCGTGGAGAGCATGTATTGGCTAGTACGCATGATATTACGGTTCCATTTGAACGGTCGGTGCAGGCGGAACGTCCGCCTGAGTCAAAAAAAGTGGTTTAGTTTATCAGCCTGGCAGGGTTGTCAAAAGAGAGGAGCAGAAAATTAGCGCGGCTCGAGGGCGAAGACCTCAAAGCCCGCCTCAGTAACCCGCCAGCGGACGTTGAAATCGTGCAGCCATACCGCATAAGTTTTGCCGCTCTCTTCCCCTTTACGATAGGCCGGGCGCGGATCCTGCGCCAGCACCTCAATAATAAAATCGCCGAGGTGAGGATAGCGTTTCTCAAGCGCCGGCAGCCGCTGCGCAACCTCCGGGCTGAAGCTCACCGCCATCTCCGCCTGCGGGGCCTGCTGGGCATAGCTGGCTGCGGCTTCCGGCAGGGCTTCGGCAAAAGGCAGGTAGGGTTTGATATCCACCACCGGCGTGCCGTCAACCAGATCGAGGCTGCCGAGCTGGAGAATCACCTTGTCGCCCCGGCAGCGGATCGCCTGCAGTTCGACCAGCGACATGCCGACGGGGTTTGGCCGGAAGGTCGAGCGGGTGGCGAAGACGCCCATGCGCGCATTGCCGCCGAGGCGGGGAGGGCGCACGGTAGGCCGCCAGCCGCCTTCCATGGTCTGATGGAAGACAAACAGGATCCACAGATGGCTGAACGACTCCAGGCCGCGCACGGCGTCGGCCTGGTTATAGGGAGGTAGCAGGTGAAGCTCGCCGCTGGCGTGCTTCACCAGGCCCGGCTGGCGCGGTACGGCAAACTTCTCTTTATAAGGGGAGCGAATAACGCCTATCTGTTCGAAAGAGAAGGCGCTCATTTCGCCGAGACGTTAAGGGCCGAACCTACGCATACGGCCTGACGATAGCAGCCCGGCGTGCCGCTGGTGACTTCACAGCTGTGCAGCAGTACCGCATTAGCGCGCATTTTAGAGGCGTTGATCTGCATGCGTTTACGTGCGGTCGGGATATTCGGCGGTGAGTCCTGGTTGCTGGCCTGGCAGGAGTCGCCGCTGACCTCGCCGAGATCGCGGAACGGCTTGCCGACCAGATCCTCGGCTTTGGTATAAATTCTTACCGGCGCGGCGCGCGGCGCTTTCGGTTTAACCGGTTCTGCTTTGGCTGGCGCTGCGGTGCTTTGTTCGGGTTCAACGGGAGATCTGCTTAGCATGGAACAACCGCTCAGGGCGAGCGCTAAAAAACAGACCGGTAAAGCACGCATAATATGTCCTCAAAGAATAAAAAACCGAAATCATCGAATCCGTTGACAGCTTAAACGACAGGACGGGCATAAGCCCGCCCTGAATGATATTACTTTGTAAAAAGATTACCAGCCCTTAACGGCGCCGCCGTTAAAGATCTTATTCGCCGCTTCGTAAACTTCGTCGGACTGATAGGCTTCGACGAATTTCTTCACGTTTTCAGCGTCTTTGTTATCTTCACGGGTCACGATCAGGTTAACGTACGGAGAGTCTTTGTCTTCCACGAAGATACCGTCTTTGGCCGGGGTCAGGCCAATCTGGCTGGCGTAGGTGGTGTTGATCACCGCCAGCGCGATCTGCGCATCGTCCAGGGAGCGCGGCAGTTGCGGGGCTTCCAGCTCAACAATCTTCAGGTTTTTCGGGTTTTCGGTAATATCCAGCGCCGTCGGCAGCAGGCCTACGCCATCTTTCAACTTGATAAGACCCACTTTTTGCAGCAGCAGCAGGGTACGGCCCAGGTTAGTCGGGTCATTAGGCACGGCAACCTGATCGCCCGGCTTCAGCTCATCCAGCGATTTGATTTTTTTCGAGTAGCCGGCAATCGGATACACAAAGGTGTTGCCGACGGCGACCAGCTTGTAGCCGCGATCTTTGATCTGCTGATCGAGGTAAGGCTTGTGCTGGAAGGCGTTAGCGTCGATATCGCCTTTGCTCAGCGCTTCGTTCGGCAGCACGTAGTCGTTGAAGGTGACCAGCTCAACGTCAAGACCGTACTTCTCTTTGGCCACTTTCTGCGCCACTTCCGCGACCTGCTGCTCGGCGCCGACGATCACGCCGACTTTAATGTGGTTCGGATCTTTTTCATCCTGACCGCAACCCACCAGTGCCAGAGAACCAATCAGGGCACCCACTGCCGCAAAGGTCTTAAACTTAAACGCCATCTTATTTCCTTAAACTCGTTGAGTTGTCTGTTGTGTGTAACGTTATTTGTGAGTCACTGCCCGGACGATGCGATCGCCAGAGAATTGAATTAAATAAACCAGAACCACCAGCAATACCAGCACGGTATTCATCACCGTGGCGTTATAGCCAATGTAGCCGTACTGATAGCCAATCTGCCCCAGACCGCCGGCGCCGACCGCGCCGCCCATTGCCGAGTAGCCGACCAGGGTAATCAGCGTGATGGTGGCGGCATTAACCAAGCCCGGCAGCGCTTCCGGCAGCAGGACCTTACGCACGATCTGCATCGGCGTCGCGCCCATTGCGCGGGAGGCTTCGATAAGGCCGGTCGGGATCTCCAGCAGGGCGTTTTCCACCATGCGGGCAATAAACGGCGCCGCGCCAACGGTCAGCGGCACAATCGCCGCCTGCAGACCGATGGAGGTTCCTACGATAACCCTGGTGAACGGGATCATCCATACGAGCAAAATAATAAAGGGGATCGAACGGAAGATATTTACCAGCGCCGACAGCGTGCGGTAAAGCTTCGCGTTCTCAATAATCTGTCCCGGGCGCGTGGTATAAAGCAGCACGCCCACCGGCAGGCCGATAACGAAACCAAAAAAGCCGGAGACGAAGGTCATGGCCAGCGTCTCCCAGACGCCGCGTCCCAGTAGCCACATCATTGCCTCAGACATAACCCAGTACCTCTACCTTCACGTGATGTTGCTGCAGCCACGCAATGGCTGCCTGTGTATCCTGCTGTTGACCGTGCATTTCGGTCAGCATGATGCCGAACTTAACGCCGCCCGCGTAATCCATCTGGGCGCTAATGATGTTGTTATTGACGTTGAAACGCCTGGCGGTCTCGGATAGCAGCGGCGCGTCGACCGACTGACCGGTGAACTCCATGCGCAGCATCGGCACGCTGTCGGCCTGCTGTTCCGGCTTGAGGCGCGCCAGGTAGTCTTCCGGGATATCGAGGTGCAGCGTGGACTGAATAAACTGCTGCGCCAGCGGCGTTTTCGGATGGGAGAACACTTCGCTGACCGTATCCTGCTCGATAAGCTGCCCGTTGCTGATCACCGCCACGCAGTCGCAGATGCGCTTCACGACGTCCATCTCGTGGGTAATAAGGAGAATGGTCAGGCCGAGACGGCGGTTAATGTCCTTCAGCAGCTCGAGGATAGAGCGGGTGGTCGCCGGATCCAGCGCGCTGGTGGCCTCATCGCACAGCAATACTTTCGGATTGCTGGCGAGCGCGCGGGCGATGGCTACGCGCTGCTTCTGGCCGCCGGAGAGATTAGCGGGATAGCTGTCGTGCTTGTCGCCGAGGCCGACCAGCTCCAGCAGCTCGCTGACGCGGCGCTTAATCTCTTCCTTCGGCGTGTTGTCCAGCTCAAGGGGCAGGGCGACGTTGCCAAATACCGTGCGGGAGGCCAGCAGGTTAAAGTGCTGGAAGATCATGCCAATCTGGCGGCGCGCCCTGGTCAGCTGCGATTCGGAAAGGGTGGTCAGCTCCTGGCCATCAACCTGCACGCTGCCCTCCGTCGGGCGCTCTAGCAGATTAACGCAGCGGATCAGGGTGCTTTTTCCCGCCCCCGAGGCGCCGATAACGCCGTAAATCTGTCCGGCAGGCACGTGCAGGCTGACATCATTTAGCGCCTGAATGGTGCGGTGGCCCTGCTGGAACACTTTGGTGATATGTGAAAGTTTAATCATTAGCTATTTATTATCATTTAAAGTATTGCGGCGGCATTTTCTGCTGCGGCAGTGGTGCTGTTACCGTGAATGAAATGGATGTTAAGGCATCCAGACGTCTAAATCAATCAGGACTCTTGCTAATGAGCACTTTCTTGCGGTAGGAAACATGAGATACTAAACGCTACATGCCTTATTCAGGAGCAAACCGGTGGCAAAGAGCGTTCCCGCTATTTTTCTTGACCGTGACGGCACCATTAATGTCGATCATGGCTATGTGCACGAAATTGATGAGTTCGAATTTATTGATGGCGCGATAGACGCCATGCGCGAATTAAAAGCAATGGGCTTCGCGCTGGTGCTGGTGACCAACCAGTCCGGCATCGCCCGCGGCAAGTTCACTGAGGCGCAGTTTGAGACACTGACCGAATGGATGGACTGGTCGCTGGCGGATCGCGATGTTGACCTCGATGGCATCTACTACTGTCCGCATCATCCTCAGGGCACGGTGGAAGAGTATCGCCAGACCTGCGACTGCCGCAAACCGCATCCGGGCATGTTTATCTCCGCACGCGATTTTCTGCATATCGACATGGCCGCTTCTTATATGGTTGGCGACAAACTGGAGGATATGCAGGCGGCCCACGAGGCAGGCGTAGGAACAAAAGTCCTTGTCCGCACCGGTAAGCCGGTCACCCCGGAGGCGGAAGAAGCCGCAGATTGGGTTCTGGAAAGCCTTGCCGCACTGCCTGAGGCCATCAAAAAGCAGCAAAAATAGGCGTTACGACGAAAAGATGAGCGGTTGAAATAAAAATGCATTTTTCCGCTTGTCAGCGCCGAATTACTCCCTATAATGCGCCTCCATCGACACGGAGCAACGGCAAACACGCCGCCGGGTTGAAAGGGAAAATTCC
>NZ_BCZS01000006.1 GCF_001598855.1 Pluralibacter gergoviae ATCC 33028 = NBRC 105706
CCGGTCTTGAAAACCGGCGAGGGGAAACCCTCCCAGAGTTCGAATCTCTGCGCTTCCGCCATATAAAAGAAGGGGTTACCGAAAGGTAGCCCCTTTTTGCTATGGGCTCGTAGAACTGACTTAGGATATTTTTTCTGAAGCGATGGCCTGTCGAGGGTGAGAGACACCTTCGTTTTGCGGTCGTAAACCAGCACCTGACTCTCAGTTTTATGTTCGCTGAAGAGCTGCTTATCGCGGCTGCTGCCTTCGTAGTCTGAGATCCCCTTCGCTTTGAGATCGTGGAACGTGCAGTCGAGAACGTATCCCAGCTTTACCGATGCCTTCTACCTGGCGTCTTCCCTGTGATGGCTGAATCCACGCTTACCCAATCCGCTGCCGTGCGTCCCCAGTATGACGTATGAGCCCGGATTATTTGGCGTAACCGCACCAATATTGGTTATCCCTCTGCGGTGAGCTTTGGCTATTTGCTGACGGATAATAACGGCTTTGCCGTCCCTGCTATCAACGTCCGGGGTGATAACAGCTTTGAGGCGCTCTGGCAGTTTAACCCCAATGATAAAACGCTGTACTGCCCGGGTAATGTCTATGTAGGCGGCGCGGCCTATCAGAATGACGGCAACGTTAACAGTTCTGTCTGGGGTGGATATCTCAGTAACTGGCTGAATAACCAGTTCAAAAACCGCGCTGACAATATTAATAACCGCGCGACGTAGGACTACGTTAATAACGACAACATGCCCACGCGCAATGCCGCTGACTATATCGACGCGGTGACGGATATTGATATGAATAACGCACCGGACATTGGGTGGCTGGAGGAGTCGGCGGTGTAGAGCATGCAAACCGCCAGTCTGAAACTGCAGCTGGCCCCTTATGTGTATCCGTTTACGCTGCCTGAAAGTTGCACGATAAAATAGTGTAAGTGATAGCTAATCTCATCGGTTGACACTGATACTGGATAGGCATACAGTTGTTTTGCTGGATATATATCCAGTACTCATCCGCTCCGTTCAGGAGCTTAACGCTGATAAAAAAGGAAATCACGATGGCCGATGAGAAGAAAAATGCCCAAGTTACAGGTGGTATTAACGATGACATTCAGGAGATGAAGTCCCTCACCACCCTGCGTAAGCGGGTGATCGGCGACGGGGAGGTGGTCTCTAAATCCGGCAATGCATTCCGCCTTGCGGGCGGCAATACCGGGGTTATCCTGCGCAAGGATGACAGTGATTTTTACATGCTCACCACAAAAGACGGTCAGGCCCAGGACGGGGAGTGGAACACGCTGCGGCCCTTCTCCTTTAACCTCAGAACCGGCCGGGTCTCCCTGCGCAACGGGGTGGACATTTCCGGCGGGACCTTCGTCTCTCACAACGCCGGCATCACCGCGCAGACCACCGGGCCTGACCCGCTGATTAGGGGCCAGGAATATAACTCCCCGGAAATCTCCACGGCGTTCACAACCGGCAATACCACTGTCAAAGTGCTGATGGGCGCCAGAATCAGTCAGGATAATCAGGAGTATGGACTGATCTCTTACCGGGACCGGCGGGGGCAGTGGAACGAAGTCCGTCTGAAGAAAAATGCCGAGCTTGAAGTTGGCCAGCTTACCAAGCTCAATCCTGAGGGCTGGATTACCCTCGCCGGTAACCGCAAAGTGAATGATGTCGGGGACTACAAAACTAACGGCGTGTGGTTTCAGGGGCGGGGAAACCTCAGCGCTGACTTTTACCACTATGAGGAAACCGGCCACAATCATTATCTGGGTCTTCACGTCGCCAACGGAGGGGCCGACGGCTGGTTTAAATTCCGCAACGACGGTGACTTCTTTGCCAATAATAATCTTCACGCCGGCAATGCCACCCTCGCGGCGGACGGTAATGTTAACGGGCCCCTATGGGACGGCTGGCTGAACGACTGGCTGAATAATGCCTTCTGGTCCAGGGACAGCAATATTAACAACCGCGCGACGTGGGATTACGTCAACAACGATAATACCCCGACGGTGAACGCCGCCAACCGGGGAGCCATCGACGACCGCATCCGGTGGTGGCTGGCCAATCAGGGCGCCGGCGCCGTCGGCACCTGCGGGCTGTTCTACAACCTGTCCGGGCATGACATAAACCCCAACGACATCATTCCGGGTCATCAGCTCCGCTGGTCCTCGGCAGGGGAACGCCAGGGCGGAGCCCCGGACGGGTCGTGGCGCGCGCTGGGCACCGTGAATGCGAGCAAGGGCTACGACGGGGATGAGGTTACCCTGTACGTGCGCGTGAGCTGAGGGAGGTCTCATTATGGCGAATACACAAAACATCCCGTCCGGCTGGTTTGACGTGACTGATGCCCGCCATCCGCGCTGGTCTGACGTCTCGCGCCGGACCATCACCCTGGACGTGCTTTTCGGATGGTGCCGGGAAAGCGGAACGTACATCCCGTTTACCGCCTCCCCGGACGACGGCGAGGCGCATGGCCGGCAGCTGTTTGCCGACGCGAAGGCCGGAGAGTACGGGGAGGTGGCTCCGCCGCCGGCCGCGACGGCGAAAGCGGTGCAGGCGGAGATGGCCCTGCGCATCCGGGAGGCCACGGCGGTGCTGAGCGCCCTGGGCGTGCGGCAGGAGACCCTGGAGGACGCGGTGGACCTCGGGATGGTCGGGGACGACGCCCTGGCGGGACAGGATGCCATCCGGACGGCCGTTAAGGCCTGGAAAACGTACCGGGTCAGGGTGTCGCAGGTCCCAGCGCAGCCTGGGTATCCTCAGAATGTGGGCTGGCCGGATGCGCCTCAGTCAGATTCTACCGGCAGTGATTCAGGGAGGGCAGAGGTATGAGCGGTAACGGCGGCGATAATGCCCACGACAGCGCATTCGGCGGAGGAAGGAACCCGGGGATGGGGAACTCAGGCTCCGAAGATCATTCCGGGTCCTCCGGAAATAGCGGCTCAGGCAGTCAGTCAGGGGCGGGCCATTTTACCGGGCCATCAACTACTATCGGTCCGGACGGACAGGTACATATAAATCTTGAGGGCTGGTCAGAGGATAAAGGCAAGCCTGGCAGCAATGGTGGAAAGGGCGGCAGTGGAAAAGGAGAAGGAGGACAAATTCAGGGGGCGTTACTCACGCCAGTTCCCGGAAAACCCGGCAGTTACACGTCATCAAATCCAGGGCAGACAATGCTGGCGACATCCATTGATGATAATTCCGAAAATGGTACGGGTTCATATACCCTGCATACAGGGAAAAATCAGACAATAGAGGTTACAGTACCCAATGGTGATATTAAACAAATGACCGTTGAGTACAACAACTGGAAAGGTCCAAAGCTTAAATATAAGGATATGCAGAAATTTATTTCTGCTTTCATGGACGCAACCGCGCCTGACAGAGCAAGAAGAGAAGAGGCCCGACGGGCTGAGGAAACCCGTAAGGCCGAAGAGGCCAGAAAGGCAGAGGAAGCCCGTAAGGCCGAAGAGGCCAGAAAGGCAGAGGAGACCCGTAAGGCGGAAGAAGCCAGAAAGGCGGAGGAAGCCCGGAAGGCGGAGGAGGCCCGGAAGGCGGAGGAGGCCCGGAAGGCGGAGGAGGCTCGGAAGGCGGAGGAGGCCCGGAAGGCCGCTGATGTGGCTAAAGGTGAAGCCGCCCGTAAGGCCCTGTTTGCCAGCGTCGGTATCCTGAACGCGCCGTCCTACACCCCGGAAATGGTGAGGGCGGCTAACGCGGCGCTGTCCGGGGAAGGCGCGATGGCGCTGGGCCGGGCACCGGGGATGATACAGTTCTCGGGGGCGGGAACGCTGCCCTTCAGTCCCGGCGTTGCGGGAGGCGAAGCCGGTGCCATCTGGCGCGGCGTGACAGAGTTGTCCCGAATAGCTACCGCCACCCCTCAGGGGGCGGTTATCGCTGCGACCATTTTCTCAATTTTCCATATTCCGTCTGCCGGTGAGGGCAGCGACAGGGTTCCCGACCGCGATATCGACATGCTCGCCGCCCAGGCCAGCCTGTACACGGCGATGAAGACGGAGATTACGCCGGGGATGAAGACCGCGGACCTGCCGGTGCGCGGCTACATATCCGGCGACGGCAATGGCCGGCAGTCGGTGAATCTGGTCAGAACCGGGACGGGCGGGATTTCGCCCACGGTGCCGGTGCTGAACGCGGTGCGTGACAAGGCTACAGGCCTGGATAGAATTACGGTACCGGCAGTAGGGGGAGCGCCGGCGAGGACCATTCTGGTGAACCCGGTCCCGGTGGGGCCGAATGCGACGTGGCACACCGGAAACGACGCGCCGGTGCCGATGACGCCGGTGCATACCGGCACGGAGGTGAAGCAGGCGGACAGCATCGTCACCACGACGTTCCCGGCGGGCGACATTCCGCCACTGCAAGACTTCATCTACTGGCAGCCGGACGCGACCGGGACGGGCGTTGAGCCGATTTACGTCATGCTCAGTAGTCCTCGTGATTTACCAGGTAAAGCCAGCGGCAAGGGTGAAAAAGTGGGTGAAGGCTGGCTGAATATTGCCGGACAGGAACTCGGCGCACCGATCCCCAGCCAGATTGCTGATAAGCTGCGTGGGCGTGAGTTTGCGAACTTTGGTTCCTTTCGCAGGGCGTTCTGGACTGAGGTAAGTAAAGATCCTGAGCTAAGTAAGCAATTTGATCCCGGTAGTATAGCTACTATGAAAAACGGGCGAGCCGCATATGTTAGAAAAACTGAACGTATAGGGAAAAGGGTGAAGATGGAGCTACACCATATAAAGCCGATAAATGAAAACGGGGCGGTCTATGACGCAGATAATTTAGGTGTTGTAACTCCAAAACGACATATAGAGATCCATTCAAATAAGGGGAGTAACCGAAATGGCTAATAAGAGCCTATCTGATTATACAGAAAAAGAATTCCTTGAGTTTGTAAAGGGGATTTATAATGACACTTATTCTTCAGAAGATGCTCATATTGAAGCAGTGCTGGAGTTTGAGAGACTGTCTGAACATCCATCTGGTTCTGATTTGTTGTATTACCCGGAAAAAGGTAAAGAAGGGCCGGAAGGTGCCGTTAAAGAAATTAAAGAATGGCGAGCCAAAAACGGCAAGCCTGGATTTAAAAAAGGATAGTTTTCAATCAACTCTGTGTGATTCCTGAATTTCAGGAAATGCCTCACTGCGAGCAAGGTTGTCAGCCCCTACGCTGGCAACCTTGCTTTTTTGATTAACGGCGCGGCAGGGGTTGCTATGTGGGCAGTTTGAGTAGCTAAAAATGACCTCGCAACCTCGTTTAATTGATAAATCGTATCTCTCCTGACAGGGCATTCATCACTGACGACAGTGATGCGCTCGAAGGAGGTGCGCTGAACGGTGTCACGGTCCACGGCGTGCTCGCTCACACGATAACCGTTTTTGACAGGGAGGTGGGGCCGGTATAGGAGGAAACCCGTAGAATAATGACTTTTTGGCTGATGTAACCTATTGATTGGTAAAAGATGAAATCACAACCTTTATTCTATCAAATTGATTTATACGACTGATATTAAATGATTTTTCTTCAGTCTTGAAAACCGGCGAGGGGAAAACCTCTCAGAGTTTGAATCTCTGCGCTTCCGCCATATAAAAGAAAGGGCTACCGAAAGGTAGCCTGAGCCGTCAGCAACGCCGTAAAACACTGCCCCAACGCGTCTTTTACTGACTGTTGGGGCTTATTCAGTTAAGCGCAATCACGGCATAACCGGCGATCGCGTCGGCGCCCGCTCATCGTCTACCACCTGCCCAAATCGCGGATCGCCGCTGTTCCATGCGCTGACGAAGGCCTGAAGTTCGGCCTTGCTGCGCCCGACAAAATTCCACCACATCATCACCGGCTCGCTGAGCTTTGCGCCTCCCAGCAGCAGTATCCGCGCTCCCTTTTTCAGCGTTAGCCGCACGTTCTCCAGGCCATCGCCCAGATAGAGCAGCTCATTCAGGGCGATGGATTCATCATCGGCTGCGGCCGCTCCCTCAAGGACGAACGCGCCATATTCAAAATCCGGGCGCAGGGGAAGTATGGTCGTCGCTTCGCTACTGGCCCGCATATCGATCCCGAGGAGGGGAGAGAAGTGCAGCGTCGGGGCGCTGTGCCCCCCGGCGTCGCCAACCAGCAGGGTGAAATCAATAGCGTCTTTTTGCCACTGCGGCAGCTCGGGATAGTGGTCGAAGCGGGGAGGCATATTTCTGGCGGCGTCCGGCAGGGCGATCCACAGCTGCGCCGCGTGGAGCCGGGTGTGGCCGGGAGCCGTGTCTTCACTGTGGGCAATGCCGCAGCCGGCGGTCATCAGATTGACCTGGCCGGGCCTGATAATCTGGCGATAGCCGAGGCTGTCGCGGTGCAGAACTTCGCCGTCGAGCATCCAGGTAAAGGTTTGCAGGCCGACGTGCGGGTGCGGGCCGACGTGCATGCCTCCCTGGCCGCGTTCGAAAACCGCCGGGCCTGCGTGATCGAGAAAACACCAGGCGCCAATCAGCCGCCGCTCTCTGACCGGGAGGGCGCGCGAGACGCCAATGCCTCCGACATCGGTCACGCGCGCGCTGATGCGCTGTCGGGGGGCGGGTAGCATGGCCATGGCGTTGTCCTCTGAGTGTGATCGTCTGCCATTTTTAGCCCGAAAGTCCGCGAATTGCCAGCGCCATCGGGTGTAAACCTTACTCCACCAGCAGGTTGCCCGCGCGTACCGGAATCGCGCCGGCAAGCCTGACCACCAGCGCGCCCGTGCAGGCGAACCGGTCCCAGTGCCTGGCGTACAGGACGCCGCCGTGCTCCGCCACCAGCGGGGTCACCTTATCCCCAAGCGGATCGACGATCTCCGCCACGACTTCGCCCGGTTTGACGAGGTCGCCGGGATGGCGGTGGTGTAATACCACGCCGGCGTGCGGGGCGTGCAGATATTCACAGCCCGCCAGCGGCGTGGGGGCGTGCCTGAGCGGAGGCGCTGCTTTTACTTCGCCGCTGATATAGCCGCCCGCCGTCAGCGCCGCGATGATGACCCCGGCATCCTGCTGCGCCTGCCCGGCGGAGACATCCCGCACCCCGCGCAGCTCGAGCGTGGCCGGCAGCAGCCCGCGCGGCATCGGATACTCTGTCGCGAAGTGGCTTCTCAGCGTCAGCCAGGGTTCGCAGCAGGCCTCGTCGAACGGCTCCCCGCCGGAAATCTCCGCCAGCAACTGCACCTCGCTGCCCAGCCAGCGCGCCAGCGGTTCAATCTCCGGCCAGGCGTGGGGCATGGTGTAGAGGTGCGGCAGCGCCTCCCAGTCGCAGTGGATATCCAGCATCAGATCCGCCTGGGTGGCCATGCGCATTAGAGTATGGCGCAGAGAGGCAAGCTCGGTGGCGGGGCGGATCTGCTGATAGTAGTGGTCCAGCGCCTCGCGAATAAGGCGCCTATTTTCGGCCTCATCCTGCGTCAGCCGCCCGCGAAGCGTCTGAACCAGCGCTTCGCCGACCTGCGGAAATTGACGGTTAAAGTCCTGCCCCGAGGGCGCGTGGAAGCGCCCCAGGTGGGTGCCGTGCCAGTGCTGGCCGAGCCCGATGGGGTTAGCTACCGGCACCAGCGTGAAGGCCGCCCGCAGACGGCCAGCGCGCTCAAGTTCGAGCAGATGCTGCTTGAGATACCACGCGGTGGCGATCCCGGGGATCTCGTCTCCGTGCAGTCCGGCCTGTATATAGACCCGCCGGCCGCCGCTTTCACCGTAATGAAAACTGACGATCTCCCGCTGCGTTCCGGGCGTGGCGCAAAGCAAAGGATGGCGCTGCTCTCTCACGATCCTGCCCCGGGCTGCGGCTGAATAGAAATATCGGTTGCGAAATATTTCTTCTGGATTTTATCGAAGGTGCCGTCTTTTTTTATCGCCGTGAAGGCATTATCCAGCGCCGTTTTCAGCTCAGTATCGCCTTTGCGCAGGCCGATAGCCGTACCGGGGCCAATAATCGGATCCTGCACGATAGGGCCGGCCAGCTCAAATGCCTGCCCCTGAGGCTGTTTCAGAAAACCGATGGCCGCCTGCGCCGCGTCGGTGAATACCGCATCCAGCCGTCCCGCCACCAGATCGCTCTCCACCTGGGCCTGATCGCCATAGGCTACCACCGTCACGCCGTAAGGCTCCCACTTCGCTTTGGCATAGCGCTCCTGCACCGTGCCCTGCTGCACTCCCACGCTTTTCCCCTTCAGCGAACCGGCCTCTGGCAGCAGATTAGCCCCTTTGCGGGCGATCAGCTGGACGTGGGTATCGTACAGCGGCATCGTGAAATCGATCTGCTTCATCCGCTCCTCGGTGATCCCCATATCCGAGAGGATGGCGTCGAATTTGCGCGCCTTCAGCGCCGGGATCATGGCGTCAAACTGGCTCTCGACCCAGACGCATTTCGCCTGCAGCTGCGTGCACAGCGCATTGCCGAGATCGATATCGAAGCCCACGAGTTTGCCCTCCGGCGTCTTCGATTCGAAAGGAGGATAGGTGGGATCGACGGCGAAGCGGATCTGTTCAATACTGGCCTGCGCTCCGAACGCGCAGCCGGCCAGAAGGAGAGCGGTAAGGATTTTGCCGCAGCGCGGGCGGTGGATTTTCACTGTCATATTATCTTCTTCATTATGTGATGTTGTAAAAAGCAGACTACTCCCGCGCCGGCTAGATGGCAATTTATCCATAGCGTTCTGTCATAGCGTATTATTTTTGGTAATAACCAGACCGCTGCTCAAAAAATCAGAAAGGAAAGCCATTAATATCTGTCGGGAAGTTGATGATGTTGATTTGATCCCTTTATTGAATGCCTCAGCTTCGCGTTGCATCCGCGCTTTCCCGTCCCTGGTGAAAAGACGCTGAGGCGGGTTACGCTGCACGCCACGGCGCACCGGCAGCCGCGCTGATAAGACCCTGGCCTTTGTATGCTTGTAAATTCGCCGATTGGTTCTATAGTGCCTGAGTTGATAACGCGTATTTACAGGATGGCATGATGCGACTTAACGGAATGACTAAAGGGTTCTTTATCTTTATTCTGGCAATAGTGACATGGGGTTTTTTTGAGGTACTGGCACCTTACTTTTCAGCGGTATTCTGGGCGGCGATCCTCACCGTTATTTTCTATCCGGTGAAAAACAAGCTGCGGGCCCTGCTTAAGGACCGCAACGGCGTGGCATCCATACTGACGGTGGTGATCATCTGCCTGATCGTCTTTATTCCGCTGATGATAATCCTCTCGTCGCTGGCCTTTGAGCTGAACATGGTTTACACCAAGCTGCAGCATAATCGCACGCAGATCCCTGAGGTCGTCTCCGGGTTGCTCAACCACCTGCCGGGGTGGGCGCAGTCCTTTATGGCCGAGCACGATCTGAGCAACGTTGCGCAGATTCAGCAGAAGCTCTCTGCTGTCGCGCTTAAGGGCGGGCAGTACCTGGCCGGCAGCGCGTTTCTGATCGGCAAGGGCACTTTTGGCTTTACGGTGAGCTTCGGCATCATGCTCTACCTGCTCTTCTTCCTGCTCAAGGACGGTCCGTGGCTGGTGCGTCAGATCATGGATTCATTACCGCTGTCTGATTTTGTTAAACATCACTTGTTTGCGAAATTTGCCGCCGTTTCGCGCGCGACCGTGAAGGGCACGGTGGTGGTCGGCGCGGTCCAGGGCCTGCTCGGCGGTATCGCCTTTAAAATCGTCGGTATCGACGGCAGCATTCTGTGGGGGGCGCTGATGGCCTTCCTCTCGCTGGTGCCCGCCGTCGGCTCGGCGATTATCTGGGTGCCGGCCGCTATCTTCCTCTTCGCCACCGGTCAGATTTGGCAGGGGGCGTTTCTGGTCGGCTTTTTCGTCATCATCGTCGGGCTGGTGGACAACATTCTGCGTCCGCTGCTGGTCGGCAAGGACACGAAAATGCCGGACTATCTGATCCTCATCACCACCCTGGGCGGTATGGAGATCTACGGCATCAACGGCTTTGTCATAGGTCCGCTAATCGCCGCGCTGTTTATTGCCTGCTGGAACCTGCTTTCCGGGCGTGAGCACGAGGGTAACGTCGACGAACTTGATGATGACTTCATTCAGGAAGGCGAGCAGCGCCCCGAATAACGCCTTATCACCTCAGATAGTCCGCCTTCGCGGACTATCGTCATTTTCTAATCTTTCCTCTATTTCTGGATAAATACCTTCTGCCGACGCGTATGCAAAAAATAAATATTGTTCTCAATGTTTATTGAAACAATATTTTAAAAGTTTGCTATGGCGATAATGAGAGTAATAGATTGACCCTTCGAGGCTCGTAAGGATCCCTTTGTAGGGCATTCGGGTCCCGATGATGGCCTTGCCGCAGAACGGCTGCCAGAAATTCACCTTCAATAATGACTACCTTATCGGCGCGGCCCCGCTGCCCAATAACCCCGATGGCGGCAATAAGCCGGGCGACTCCTCTCCGGAGCGCTGCGTCAGCGAAGCGGATCCCGCCGGGTTTAAACTCTCTCCGGGTTCGCCTGCGCGCAATGCCGGCAAAGTCATTGCGGATAACGGCGGTAAAGACTATGCCGGCGCAGTCGTAAGCGAAACCGAACTCCTTGCAGGGCTATGAAAAACCCCTCTTTCTGTAAGTCAATGATTAATTGTGACAACTGGATAACAGACTCCGGCCAATTAATAGGGTTATAATGTGCCGCTTTTCAACCTGCGCCGCCGGGAAGAGCGGCGCGTATTAAGCACAGATCTAGAAACTGGCTGCTGAGCATCTGTCTTATACTCAGCGGAGTTGTAGGGAAGTAAGAATAAATAACTGATTGAAATCTGATGCTTAACGTTAATGATATAGCCTGCGAGCGTAACGATCAGCTGCTGTTCAGCGGTCTCACTTTTACGCTGACGGCCGGGGAAATACTTCAGATAGCCGGCCCCAACGGGGCGGGCAAAACCTCCTTGCTACGTCTGCTGGCGGGGCTGGCTAAACCGTGCGCCGGCCAGGTGCTGTGGCAGCAGAAAGCCGTCAGCCGCCAGCGGGAAGCGTGGCACGCCCAACTGCTGTGGATTGGCCACCGGGCCGGCATTAAAAGCACCATGACCGCCGACGAAAACCTGCACTTCTACCACCCGCGCTGCGATCGCAGCCGGCGCTGGCAGGCGCTGGAGCAGGTGGCGCTGGTGGGCTATGAAGATCTTCCCGTCGCCCAGCTCTCCGCCGGTCAGCAGCGGCGGGTAGCCCTGGCGCGGCTGTGGTTGAGCGAGGCTGCGGTGTGGATCCTCGACGAGCCCTTTACGGCGATTGATAAGGCGGGCACCGAAGTGCTGACCCGGCGTATCGAGCAGCACGTTGAGCAGGGCGGCGCGGTGATCCTCACGACCCATCAGCCGCTGCGCCCTCTTGCGGTGCCGCTGCGCACGCTGACGCTGGGCGAGGGGGCTTCCGCGCCATGCTGAAGGCTATTTTTTATCGCGACCTGCGGCTGGCGGTGCGCAACAGCGCCGAGATTTTCAATCCGCTGTGGTTTTTTCTGATCATCATTACGCTGTTTCCGCTGGGTATTGGCCCGGAGCCGCAGACGCTGACCCGCATCATGCCCGGCATCGTCTGGGTGGCGGCGCTGCTCGCCTCGCTGCTGAGCATGGACAGGCTGTTCCGCGACGACTACCTCGACGGCACCCTGGAGCAGATGATGCTGATGCCGCTGCCGCTGCCCGGCGTGGTGTTGTCGAAAGTGGCGGCACACTGGGCGGTGACCGGGCTGCCGCTGCTGCTGATTTCGCCGCTGGCGGCGCTGCTGTTTGGCCTCTCCTGGCACGGCTGGCAGACCCTGGCGCTGACGCTGCTGCTCGGTACGCCGACGCTGAGCTTTCTCGGCGCGATTGGCGTCGGGCTGACGGTGGGTCTGCGCCGCGGCGGCGTATTATTGAGCCTGCTTGTGCTGCCGTTGACTATTCCGCTGTTAATTTTTGCAACGGCGGCCGTGGACGCGGCGCAAATGCAGCTGCCGGTCGACGGCTATATGGCGATCCTCGGCGCGTTTCTGACCGGCTGCGCGACCCTCAGCCCGTTTGCGACGGCGGCGGCCCTGCGCATCAGCGTGCAGTGAATAATAAACATAATCACTTTACTACTGGCAATTTGAGCAATGACTATGAAGGCACTACATCAACTCGCCAAACCAGAGCGCCTCTACGGGCTGTGCGGGCGATTTATTCCCTGGCTGGCCTGCCTCAGCCTGCTGCTGCTGGTTGCAGGCTGCGTCTGGGGCTTCGTCTACGCGCCCGCGGATTACCAGCAGGGCCAGAGCTACCGCATCATGTATCTGCACGTTCCGGCAGCCATGTGGTCGATGGGCATCTATGCCTCGATGGCGATTGGCGCCTTTATCGGCCTGGTGTGGCAGATGAAGATGGCTGACCTGGCGGTAGCCGCTATGGCGCCGGTGGGCGCCGTTTATACCTTTATAGCGCTGGTGACCGGCTCCGCCTGGGGTAAACCGATGTGGGGCACCTGGTGGGTATGGGATGCGCGGCTCACCTCTGAACTGGTGCTACTGTTTCTCTATATCGGGGCCATTGCGCTGTACAACGCCTTCGACGATAAGCGCCTCGCCGGGCGCGCCGCCGGCATTCTGGTGCTGGTGGGCGTGGTGAATTTACCGATTATTCATTTCTCCGTGGAGTGGTGGAACACGCTCCATCAGGGGTCAACCAACATGCAAAAAACCATCGATCCCAGTATGCGCACGCCGCTGCGTCTGACTATTTTCGCCTTTCTGGCGCTGTTTGCCACGCTGACGCTGATGCGCCTGCGTAACCTTATCCTGCTACAGGAGCGCCGCCGCCCGTGGGTGGCCGCGCTGGCGGAAAAAGAGGGAGGCAAAGCATGAACAGCGCATTTGCCTCCTGGCACGACTTCTGGCTGATGGGCGGCTACGCCTTTTACGTCTGGCTGGCGGTGGCCTTTACCCTGGCGCCGCTGCTGGCGCTGGTCCTGCACACCCGTTTACAGCGAAAAGCCCTGCTGCGCGACATCCGCCGCCAGCAGGCCAGCGCCCGCCGCGTGGCTGCCGCGCGCGGCCGCGCTTCTGCACAAGGAGGTGAAGTATGAATTCGCGCCGTAAAACCCGGCTCTGGCTGGCGCTCGCCGTATTGCTCGGCATTGGCCTGACCACCGTGCTGGTGCTCTACGCCCTGCGCTCGAACATTGACCTGTTCTATACGCCGGGGGAAGTTATCTACGGTAAAAATGAAGGCGGCCAAAAGCCGGAAATCGGCCAGCGGCTGCGCATCGGCGGGATGGTGATGCCCGGCAGCGTTAAGCGCGACGCCCACTCCCTGAAGGTGACTTTTACGCTGTACGACGCGCGCGGCGCGGTCAGCGTCAGTTATGACGGCATCCTGCCGGATCTGTTCCGCGAGGGGCAGGGCGTGGTGGCGCAGGGCGTAATGGACGGGCCGGTGCATATTCAGGCCAAAGAAGTGCTGGCCAAGCACGATGAGAACTATACGCCGCCGGAAATTAAGCAGGCGATGGATATCAATCACCGCCCGGCTGCGGGAGGCGCTAAGTCATGATGCCGGAAATCGGAAACTTTTTACTCTGCCTGGCGCTGGGCATTTCGGTGCTGCTGAGCATCTACCCGCTGTGGGGCGGCATGCGCCAGGACGAAAGGATGATGGCGCTCTCCCGGCCGCTGAGCTGGGCGCTGTTCTTCGCTATTCTTGGCGCCTTCCTGATCCTCGTTTACGCCTTCGTGGTCAACGACTTCACCGTCGCCTACGTCGCGAACAACTCCAACACCCAGCTGCCGGTCTGGTTTCGGGTTGCCGCCACCTGGGGCGCGCACGAGGGCTCTCTGCTGCTGTGGGTGCTGCTGATGAGCGGCTGGACCTTCGCCGTGGCGGTGCTGAGCCGCAACGTGCCGCTTGAGGCCGTCGCCCGGGTGCTGGCGGTGATGGGGATGATTAACGCCGGCTTTCTGCTGTTTATTATCCTCACGTCCAATCCGTTTCTGCGCACGCTGCCGTACTTCCCGATCGAAGGTGCCGATCTGAATCCGCTGCTGCAGGATATCGGCCTTATCTTCCACCCGCCGCTGCTCTATATGGGCTACGTCGGCTTTTCGGTAGCCTTCGCCTTTGCTATCGCCTCGCTGATGGTCGGACGGCTGGACAGCGCCTGGGCGCGCTGGTCGCGCCCCTGGACCCAGGCGGCGTGGCTGTTCCTGACTATTGGTATCGTGCTCGGCTCCGGCTGGGCCTACTACGAACTGGGCTGGGGCGGCTGGTGGTTCTGGGATCCGGTGGAAAACGCCTCCCTGATGCCGTGGCTGGTGGGCACGGCCCTGATGCACTCCCTGGCGGTAACCGAAAAGCGCGGCAGCTTCAAGGCGTGGACGGTGCTGCTGGCGATCGCCGCCTTCTCCCTGTGCCTGCTCGGCACATTCCTGGTGCGCTCCGGGGTGCTGGTCTCGGTCCACTCCTTCGCCTCTGATCCGGCGCGCGGCGTCTTTATTCTGGCGTTTCTGATTATCGTCATCGGCGGCTCCCTGCTGCTGTATGCGGTGAAGGGCGGGCAGGTGCGCGCCCGGGTGCGCTACGAACTGTGGTCCCGCGAGACGATGCTGCTTGGCAACAACGTCCTGCTGGTGGCGGCGATGCTGGTAGTGCTGCTGGGCACTATTCTGCCGCTGGTGCATAAGCAGCTCGGGCTTGGCAGCATCTCCATCGGCGCGCCGTTCTTCAATATGCTGTTCACTATTCTGATGGTGCCGTTCGCGCTGCTGCTCGGCATCGGGCCGCTGGTGCGCTGGCGCCGCGACCGGCCCCAGCGCCTGCGCGGCCGTCTGCTGATCGCGCTGGTTACCACCGCCGTGCTGGCGGTGGTGCTGCCGTGGCTGCTGCAGGACCGCATCGAGGCGATGACCGTCCTCGGGCTGCTGATGGCCATCTGGGCCTTCGCGCTGACCGTCGCTGAAGTGATCGAGCGCGCCACCGATCGCCAGGGCCTGTGGCAGGGGCTGCGCAAGCTGAGCCGCAGCCACTGGGGGATGGTGGCCGGGCACGTCGGTATGGCGGTCACCGTCGTGGGGATTGCCTTTAGCCAGAGCTACAGCATCGAGCGCGATGTGCGCATGAAGCCCGGCGATAGCGTGGATATCCACCACTATCACTTCGTCTTTAAGGATGTTCACAACATTACCGGTCCCAACTACAGCGGCGGCGCAGGCCTCATCGAGGTGCAGCGCAACGGCCATCACGAGGCCACCCTGCGGGCCGAGAAGCGCTTCTACAGCGCCAGCCGCCAGGTGATGACCGAGGCGGCCATCGACGGCGGCCTGACCCGCGACCTCTACGCGGCGCTGGGCGAGGAGCTGGACGACGGCAGCTGGGCGGTGCGCCTCTATTACAAACCTTTTGTCCGCTGGATCTGGTACGGCGGGGCGCTGATGGCGCTGGGCGGTCTGCTCTGTATGCTCGATCCCCGCTATCGCCTGCGTAAATCTCTCAAGGAGGCGTCGTGAACCGTAAACTGCTTTTTATTCCGCTGGCTCTCTTCCTGGTCCTGGCGCTGGTGCTGATGTGGCAGCTGATGCGCAACGCCGACGGCGATAAGCCGACCGATCTGGAGTCGGCGCTGATCGGCAAGCCGCTGCCGGTGTTTACGCTTGAGGCGCTGGATAATCCGGGAAAAACCATTGACCGCGACACGCTGATCGACGGCAGGCCGCTGCTGCTCAACGTCTGGGCCACCTGGTGCCCGACCTGCCGCGCAGAGCACCAGTACCTGAACGGACTCTCTGCCCAGGGCGTGCGCATCGTCGGCATGAACTACAAGGACGACAGGCAGAAGGCGGTCACCTGGCTTAAGACCCTCGGCAATCCCTACGCCCTGAGCCTGTTTGACGGCAACGGGATGCTGGGCCTGGATCTCGGCGTCTACGGCGCCCCGGAAACCTTCCTGATCGACGGCAGGGGGATTATTCGCTACCGCCATGCCGGCGAAATGAACCAGCAGGTGTGGCAGCAGGAGCTGCAGCCGCTGTGGCAGAAATACAGCCGGGAGGCCCAATGACCCGACTTTTACTGGCGATGCTTATCGCCCTGTTTTCCTGGCACGCCGCGGCGGCCATCGACACCTGGCAGTTTAAAGACGAGGCCCAGGAGCAGCAGTTCCGCACGCTCACCGAGGAGCTGCGCTGCCCCAAGTGCCAGAACAACAGCATTGCCGACTCTAACGCGATGATTGCCCACGACATGCGCCAGAAGGTGTATGAGCTGATGCAGCAGGGCCAGAGCCGGCAGCAGATCATCGACTATATGGTGGCGCGCTACGGTAATTTCGTCACCTACGAGCCGCCGGTGACGCCATCGACCATTGTTCTCTGGCTGCTGCCGGCGCTGTTTATCGTCGGCGGCGGGCTGGTTATCTGGCGCAGCAGCAGGCGGGGCAGAGCCGCGGGCGAAAGCCTTGCGCCAGACGAGCAGGCGCGCCTGCGGGCGCTGCTGAAAGACGATGAGAGGAGCGAGCGATGACAACCGGCTTTATTGTAATGGCAGCACTGCTGGTTCTGTGCATCGGCCTGCTGTTTGTGCCCTGGAGCGGTAGGCGCAGCATCAGCCGCGACGGCCTCAACCAGCTGATCTACCGCCAGCGCCTGCGGGAGCTGGATGAAAACCGCGATGCCATCGACGCCAGCCAGCGCGAGGCGCTGGTGACCGACCTGCAAAAAAATCTGCTGGATGACGTTCCCGCTGCCACCAGCGCGCGCGCCGGGCGCGCCGGCGCGTGGGTCTATCTGCCGGGTGCGGTGGTGCTGGTGGCGGTTACGCTTGGTATTTTCTTTAAAACCAGTAGCCTGATGGCGGTGAGCGAGTGGCAGCAGGCCGCGGCGCAAACCCCGGCGCTGCTGCAGCGGGCGATGCATCCGGGCGCCCAGCCGCTGACCATGAGCGACCTGTCGCGCCTGGCCCTGGGGCTGCGCACCCGCCTGCAGCAGCATCCCGATAACCTCGAGAGCTGGGTGGTGCTGGGGCGCATCGGCGTGGTGCTCAACAATTACACTCTGGCTTCGCAGGCGTTTGAGAAGGCTTACCGGATGGCGCCGCAGAACGCGGACGTGAAGGCCGGCTATGCCGAGATCCTGCTGCGCTCCCCGGATGAGGCCGACAACCGGCTGGCGGACATGCTGCTGCAGGAGATGAACGCGCAGGCGCCGAACAATACGGAGGTGCTCGGCCTGATGGCCTTCAGCGCCTTTGAGCGCCAGCGCTACCCGCAGGCTATTGATGCCTGGCAGAAAATGCTGCAGGCGCTGCCCGCCGGCGATAGCCGCCGGGCGGTCATCGAACGCAGCATTGCAAAAGCGCAGCAGGAGCTGGATGGGGCAGGGAAGTAATAACGCCGCCGCCGGGTGTCCGGCGGCGGCGTGAGGATCAGGGCTTCAGCGACGGCTGCTGCGCCAGCTCCTTATGCGGAATATCCTTGCGAATTGCGCTCACCTCACTGGCCTCCACCTTCGGCGCCTCGTTGCCCCAGCTGCTGCGGATAAAGGTCAGCACCCGCGCCGCCTGCTCATCGTCAAGACGCCACGCAAAGCCCGGCATCGTCAGGCCGGTCACCTTATCGCCGGTCACCGCCATTTTGCTGCCGCGCAGGGTCACGCTGATGAGCGAAGAGGGATCGTCGCTCAGCACCGCCGGGTTGTGCGCCAGCGCCGGGAAGGTGTTGGCGTAGCCCTTGCCGTTCAGGCCGTGGCAGGCGGAGCAGTTATCGACATACTCCTGCGCGCCCGGATGGCTGACGTCGCCTTTGGTCAGGGCCGCCGTCGCCGCATCGTTGGCCTGCGGCGCCGCCGCTGAGGTGTCGGATGACTTCAGGGAGCGGAGATAGACGGCGATAGCCCGCAGATCGGCGTCGCTCAGGTACTGGGTGCTGTTTTCGATCACATCGGTCATCGAGCCAAACGCGGCGCTGTGGGCCGTCTGTCCGGTCTTCAGGAACTGAGTTATCTCCTCAACCGACCAGCGGCCAATGCCGCTTTTCATATTGCTGGTGAGATCCGGCGCGTGCCAGCCCTCCAGCGTACCGCCGGTGAGGAAGTCCGCGTCCCGCTCGGTACTGCCCTTCTCCTGAAAAGCGATGCCGCGCGGCGTGTGGCAGGTGCCGCAGTGGGCCAGGCCCTGCACCAGATAGGCGCCCCGGTTCCACTCCGCGCTGCGGCCCGCATCCGGCTTGAAGCGATCGCTGTCCTGAAACAGCATATTCCACACTGCCAGCGGCCAGCGCATACTCAGCGGCCACGGAATATCGCTGTCGCGATTGGCCTGCTTCACCGGCGCGACCTGGGTCATAAAGTAGCGGTAGAGGAGGTGCATATCCTCATCGTTGATTTTGGCAAACGAGGTATAGGGCATCGCCGGGTAGAGATGGTGCCCGTCTTTGGCAACCCCTTCCCGCAGGGCCCGGGCAAACTCCTCATAGCTGTAATCGCCGATGCCGGTCTCCTTGTCCGGGGTAATATTGGTGGAGTAGATATCGCCGACGGGCGTGGTCATCGTCAGGCCGCCGGCAAACGGCTTGCCGCCCGGTCCGGTATGGCAGGCGACGCAGTCGCCGGCCGCCACCAGCGCTTTCGCGCTGTTAACATCAAAATCGTCTGCGGATTTCGCCTGCGCGGAGGCGGCCAGCAGGGCCAGCGGCAGCAGGGAAAACAATCCGATCCGTTGCGTAGTCATAAGATTCCTTCCTTCTGTCAGGCCTGGACCAGCGGGCCCGGATGGGCTAAATACTGGTGGCGGATAGCGTTGGCGGCGAACAGCGCCGTGGCGCAGACGATGCCGGTCGGGTTGTAGGCAAGGTTTTGCGGGAAGCAGCAGGCGCCGAGCACGAAGACGTTCGGCACATCCCAGCACTGCAGGTACTTATTGACCACGCTATTATGCGGGCTGTCGCCCATCACCGCGCCGCCCGTGGTGTGGGTGGACTGGTAGGGGCGCACATCGTAGTGTGCATCCATTCCCATAAAGCCCATTTCGTAGTGCGGCGGGTTGATCTGGCGCGCGATCTCCTCCGCTTTGGTGCCGATGAAGTTAGTCATCTTCAGCTCGTTCGGCTGCCAGTCGAAGGTCATGCGTAGCAGCGGTTGGCCGTGCAGATCTTTGTAGGTCGGATCGAGATCGAGATAGCACTGCTTATAGGGCATGACGGAACCGGACGACCCGATGTTCATGGTGTGCAGATAGCTCTTCTTGATCGCCTGCTTCCAGCCGCTGCCCCACTTCGGCGCGTCTTTTGGCGTCGACATCTGCTGAATCGGGCGCCCGCCGGTGATGGTGGCCGAGATCGTGGCGCCGCCGACGAAGCCGAGCCCCGAGTGGTCGAAGTTTTCGGCGTTAAATTCGTCGATAAAAATGCCGGAGGTGCCGGTGGCGGCGAACGGATTGAAGTTGTGATCCTCATTGAAAAACAGCTTAACGCCGCCGTTCATCTGATAGGCATAGTTGCGGCCTACCACGCCCTCGCCGGTCTGCGGATCGTAGGGCTTGCCGATTTTTGACAGCAGCAGCAGGCGCACGTTGTGCAGCTGGAAGGCGCTGAGCACCACGAGGTCGGCGGGCTGCTCCACTTCCTGGCCGTTACCGTCGATATAGGTCACGCCGGTGGCTTTCTTACCGCTGGCGTCCATATTGACCCGCAGCACGTGCGAATGCGGACGCACTTCAATATTCTTATGGCGGGCGAGTGCCGGCAGCACGCAGGACTGCGGCGAGGCTTTCGAATCGTTAAAGCAGCCGTAGCGCTCGCAGAAGCCGCAGTAGTTGCAGACGCCGAGCTGCACGCCGTAAGGGTTAGTCCAGGGCTCGCTGCAGTTGGCCGCCGGGATCGGGAAGGGGTGATAGCCCAGCGCCTTGGTCGCTTTACTGAACAGCAGCCCGGAGTACTGGGTTTTAAGCGGCTTTGTCGGATAGGGATTCTGGCGCGGCGCCTCAAAGGGGTTGCCTCCCTCAATGATCTCACCCTTGACGTTGCCCGCCTGGCCAGAAGTGCCGCAGATCTTCTCGAACTTATCGAAGAACGGCTCCATCTCCTCATAGCTGAAGGGGTAGTCCTGGACCGTCATGTCGGCGGGGATAAAATCGGCGCCGTACTTCTCCACGACCGTACTGCGCATCTTCAGATCCGCCTCCAGCGGACGCCACAGCATCCCGTTCCAGTGCACGCCGGCGCCGCCGACGCCGTTGCCCGGCAGGAAAGAGCCGAAGCGGCGATAGGGCAGCGCGGTCTGCGAGACCGTGTGGCGAACCGTTACCGTCTCTTTTGATGCGTCCTGAAACAGCTTAAGGCGGATGCCGTAGGTCAGTTCGTCCATGATGCGCGGATAGGCAAAATCGGGCCAGGTGTCTCGCATCTCGCCGCGCTCGAGGGCGACGATATTCAGTCCGCTGTCCGCCAGCTCCATCGCCATCAGCGATCCCGTCCAGCCGAAGCCGACAATCACCACATCAACCGGTGCTTTTTTAATCGCCATTTTCACACGCTCCTTTTGCCGGAAATACTGACCGGGCCCAGCGGATACGGCTTGCCGGGGTTGTCCATAACCTGTTGATAGTCGGCGCGGGCGCCGGGAAAGCCAATCAGCTTCCACGAGGCCAGCGTCTGGTTGCCGCCGTGCAGCGGATCGGCAAAATAGCCCTCTTTGGCGTTTTCCAGCATCTGGGTGAAGAAGAGCTTGCCGTCGACGCTATCAAAGGTCAGCTTGCCGCCCTCCAGCTGGTGAAGGAGGTCATCCTGCTGCGCGGCGCTGAGTTCGGCAAAGGCTTTATTCTGCTGCTTGCGGCAGTGGGCGTTCACGGCGGCGATGCCGCGCCGCCAGGTATCGCGCGGCACCAGGCTGGACTGGTAGCCCAGCTCGGGCTCGGCGCTGGCGAAGGGTCCCTGCATATACCACAGGTGGCCATGGCCGTAGGGCAGCTCCATCTGTTTATCAATAAACACCGGCACACCCTCGCTGACGCCGCCGGGGCCGTATTCATCCTCCGGGATCAGCCGTCCGATGGCGGCAAGCACGAACTGCCACTCCTCCTGATTAAAAAAGGTCGGGACGTAATCGGCGCTGACGCCTTCACTCTTTGTCTTTGCGGCCTGTGCTACAAGCGGGTTTAGCGAACCGCCGACGGCGGCAATGGGGATGAGTGAAAGGGTTTGTTTTAAGAAACGGCGCCTGGGGGGAGCAGTATTCTGCATCTCTTTTTACATGGGACTTTCCTGTCATTGCTTCAAGTGTCATTGCTTCAAGTGTCATTGCTTCAAGTGTCAGTATTTGTTATCGACGATTAACTTATCCTGAATTGTCAATATTTGTTACCGACTGTTAACTTAGCCTGCTTACTATTAATTTCCATACTAATAGTGTGATCGCGATCACGCATCGCCGATATCGGGCAAAGCCTATCGCCGATTTTACATATTGATAACCGGACTTAGGAATACGACACCGCCTGGGCGGGTGCCAGCGCGGTATTTAGCCTACGTAAAATGAGCTGTTTACAAATATTTTAAAATCTTTGGGTTAAGTATAAAAAGAAATTAACGCAATAATGTGCAGCACAGCGGTACAGATAATCCTAGATATGACGGCGCTTTTAGCAGGTGCAGGAAAAATGACTGATGCTCTTTAAGAGGATTCAGGCGCTTCTGTACGCTCTGAAATTGCTGTTGGTTAACACCTTCATAACATTGTGGGTATGGTCCTCTACAATTCATTTTGCTATTCTCCAGAAAATTCTTAGCCTGTAAGGAAAAGTCCTAAGGTAGCGTAAGAAATAATATTGAGGAGGCTTATCGCGATTTTTATCGCTGCCCAAAGAATATCTCAGCGGAATGAAGGTGTATTTACGTTGTTATCACTAACTCTACGATGAAATAACTAATCCCAGCCGGAGAAGAGAATGCCAGGATGGACTCTGTAAAATTGACAATAATCCGCTGGACGGCGCTGTCGCTATTATTAGGCTGCGTATTTATGGTGCAGGCGTCAATAAACAGACCGCTGCCGGGCGCCGCCAGTATTCCGGCAATAACGCTTAAGGAAAGTATCCTTTTTGCTTTCGATCGCGACCCTTCCGTAGGTCGTCAGGCGGCGCAGTTGGGTATCGGTCAGGCGCAAATAGACGAAGCAAAAAGCGCGTGGATGCCGCAGATCTCCCTCAACGGCAGTACCGGCCACAGCCGCACCACTGATTCCAGCGGTTCGTTGAATAACTCTGCGGCCTGGGGCCTGAGCCTGACCCAGTTGGTGTATGATTTCGGTAAAACCAGCAGCGCCATTGATCAGTCAAAAGCCCAGCGCGATAGCTACCGCTATAAGCTGATGTCTACCCTTAGCGAAGTGGCGGAGAAAACCGCCCTCAGCTATGTGGAGGTCCAGCGTTATACGGCGCTGGTCGAGGCGGCGCAGGACAATATCAGCGCGCTGCAGAATGTGCAGCAGATGGCCAAACTGCGCGCCGACGCCGGGCTTAGCTCAACCTCTGATGAGCTCCAGACCCAGACGCGCGTCGCGGGTATGCGCGCCACGCTTGAACAGTACCGCGCCGCGCTGGGCAGCGCCCGCGCCCGGCTTGCCGTGCTGACCGGCATTGACGCCGCGCGGCTCTCGCCGCTTCCTGCTTCTCTTATGGTTTCCGGCGACTCGCTGGATAACATTGATTACTCACTTATCCCGTCAGTGCTGGCGGCGGAAAGCATGGCGACCTCCGCCGATTATGCCGTCCAGCGCTCGAAGTCGCAGCACTGGCCCACCCTCAGCCTCAAGGGCGGACGTACCCGCTATCAGTCCGATAATCGCTCCTACTGGGACGATCAAATTCAGCTCAATATCGATGCGCCGCTCTATCAGGGCGGCGCCGTTTCCGCCCGCGTACAGCAGGCGGAGGGCGCACGAGCAATGGCGGCTAATGAAGTCGATCAGGCGCGTTTTGACGTGTTGCAGAAAGCCTCCGTGGCGATGGCCGACTGGTCAGGCGCGCGCGGCAGACTGGACGCCGGCAATATGCAGCTGCAGAACGCCCTGCGGGCCCGCGAGGTTTATAAAAACGAATATACCCTGAGCAAGCGCAGTATTAACGATTTGCTCAGCGTTGAACAGGATGTCTGGCAGGCGATGTCATCGCGAATTATCGCCGAGTTCGACAGCTGGAGCGCGGCAATTAATTACGAAACGGCAGTGGATAATTTGCTGCCCGCCGTCGGCGTTGAAAAAAATGCCGGCGCAAGATTACCCGACCTCGGTTAACAAAACGTGCGGCGACCGCGGTCGCTAAAATAAATCAGAAATGGCGGGAGCTTTCCCGGAGATAACGCGTCTCTGGCGGAAGTCGGTATGGAAATGCTCCCCGGCAAGGAGAGTTATATGAGTAACGTAAGAGTTGTTGAAGTCATTATTCGTAAAACGGCAGAAAAAACCGCGCTGCGCGGTGAGGGAAATATTTCTGTAGCGGTTTCTGCGCCCAGCGTTATTGAGATCCAGGGGTCTGCCCAGGATGTCGAACGCTATGTTCGTCAGGGTAAAGATCTCCTTATCTATATGAAAGACGGCAGCGTGATCCGCTGCAGCCATTATTTTGCCGAAGACCCTGAAGATAAGCTGCATTCAGAGCTGGTATTTAACGATCAACAACACTTAACACATATAACATTTGCTGAAACGGGCGACACCGCCGCGCTCGCCTCCGCCGAACTGACGCCGCAGGCCACGCCGATTGCCAGCATTCAGCCTTTCCTTGAGCAGGGCAACTCGCTGGACGATGCGCCGTGGGGCTGGATCGCCGGCGCCGCGCTCGGCGGCGGCGCCATCGGCGCGCTGCTGGCCCACGATGGCGGCGGCGGACATAAAACCCGCACCGAAGTGATCGACAACACCCGCGACGTTGAGAGCGCCAGGCCAACCTTCGTGGTCAGCGACAATCAGGGCGATAAGCAGGGCGTACTAGCCGCGAAAGAGGTGACTGACGATAAAACGCCCACCTTCAGCGGCACCGGCCAGCCGGGCGCGACTATTCAGATCAAAGACAGTAGCGGCACTACGGTTGCCAGCGCCCAGGTCGATAAAGACGGCAAATGGTCGGTCACGCTCTCCCCGCAAAACGACGGGGAGTACACCTGGTCAGTGGTGCAGATTGACGGTACAAAAGTCACGCCTGCGGGCGATATTACGCTGACTATCTCATCTGCAACGGCTGCGATCGCCCTGGATACCACCGGCGGGGACAATATCATCAATGCCGATGAGCAGGGCAAAGGCTTTACCATTTCGGGTACCAGCAGCCATCTCCCGGAAGGCACCGCGCTGACCGTTACGCTGAACGGCAAAACCTATGCGGCGAAAGTGGGCGCGGACGGCAAGTGGAACGTCGCTATCTCCGCAGCCGATGCGAAAGCGCTCGGCGACGGCGCCTGGACGATTTCGGTGAGCGGAAAAGACGCTACCGGTAATACGGTTACCGGCAGCCAGGTGCTGCAGGTGGATACCCATGCGCCGATCGTCTCCGTCGATCCGGTGACCAAAGATAACATTGTCAACGCCGCCGAGCACGGCGCCGATCTGATCGTTACGGGTAAAACGACGGCAGAACCGGGTCAGAAGGTTACCGTCACCCTCAATGGTAAAAACTATACCGCTACCGTCGGCACCGACGGCAACTGGTCGGTGACCGTTGGCGCGGCCGACGTGAAGAACCTGGCGGACGGTAACCAAAACATTAGCGTCAGCATCAGCGATAAGGCCGGTAACGCGGGCTCGGCGAAAGCGGACTTTACCGTCGATACCGCCGTTCCCGCGGTGACCGTGGATAAAGTCACCGGCGACGACATCATTAACGGCAGCGAGCGCGGCCAGGTCCTGATCGTGACCGGCGAAGCGAAAAATGCCGGTGCCGGCGATGTGGTGACGCTGACCCTCAACGGTAAAAACTACACCGCCGTTGTCGATGCCCAGGGCAAATGGAGCGTGGGCATTTCCAAAGAGGACATGGCTGCGCTGGATGACGGCGCGCATACCGTTACGGTTAGCGTGACGGATAAAGCGGGCAATACCGGCAGCGTCAATCATGAGATCGCCGTTGACGCCACGCCGCCCGGCCTCACCATTGATAAGATTGCCGAAGACGGCGTGATTAACAGCGCGGAGAAAGGGCAGGATCTGACCATCAGCGGAACCGCGGTCGGGCTTGAAAAAGATGCCATCGTCACGGTTACGCTGAACGGCAAAACCTACCAGGCGAAAGTCGACGAAAACGGCAGTTGGAGCACCACGGTGCCGGCGGACGACGTTCAGGCGTTAGGGGATAAAGAGTACCTGGTAACCGCAACCGCCGCCGATCCGGCAGGCAATATCGGCAGCGCCTCCCATAGTGTTAACGTTGATACCGTGTCGCCGACGGTCCTTATCGATCGCATTGCCGGTGATGATGTGATTAACGCCGCTGAAGCTGAAGTCGGGCAGGAGATCCGCGGGCGCGTCATCAATGCGGAAGCGGGCGATCGCGTGATCGTTGTCCTCGGTGATAAAGAGTACGCGACAACGGTTCAGCCGGATCTGAGCTGGAGCGTGAACGTTCCGGCCGGGGATCTGACGGCGTTAGGCAACGGCCCGCTCACCGTTACCGCAACCGTCACTGACAGTTACGGCAACCGCGGCGGCGATGAGCGTCATTTCGCCATCGACGCCAATATTCCGGGCCTGCGCATCAATACCATCGCCGGCGATGATGTCATTAACAGCCTCGAACACGGTCAGGACCTTATCGTTACCGGCACCAGCAGCGGCCTGAAGGCGGGCGCTTCCGTCACCGTGAGCATTAACGGCAAAGATTACGCGGCGACGGTACTGGCCGACGGCAGCTGGAGCGCGGCGATATCCAGAGAGGATGTCGGGGAGCTGGCCGCAGGCGTCGTGAACGTCAGCGCGTCCGGCACCAGCGAAGCAGGCAACCCGGTTCATACCGATCGCCCCGTTACCGTCAATCTGGCAGACGTTGCCATCACCATCGACAGCGTGACCGATGACAATGTGCTCAACGCGGTGGAAAAGGGCCAGTCTCTGCTCCTCTCCGGCTCGACGGCTAACGTCGAAGCGGGCCAGGAGGTGACGGTTGTGCTCGGCGGTAAAACCTATACCGCAACCGTTGACGCCGACGGCAGCTGGCACCTGACGGTACCGGAGGTCGACGTGGCCGCGCTGAAAGACGGCAGCGTGAACGTACAGGCAAGCGTTGAAAACGGCGTCGGCAACGGCGCCTCTGCAGGCTGCGACTTCCGCGTTGATACCGTGGCGCCTACGCTGACGATTGACCCGGTCAGCGGCGATAATATGCTCAACGCCGCAGAGGCGTCTCAACCCCTTATCATCAGCGGCACCAGCTCGGCGGAGGCCGGGCAGGTGGTGAATGTGACCTTCAACGGCCGCGATTACACCGCTACCGTCGGCAGCGACGGCCGCTGGTCGCTGGAAGTTCCGGCGTCAGGCCTTGCCGGTATGGACAACGGCCCGGCGCAGGTCGCGGCGTCCGTGTCTGACCGCGCGGGTAACCCGACAAGCGCCGGCAGCTCTGTGCTGGTGGATACCGCCGTGCCGCAGATAACCATTAATACCATCGCCGGTGACGATATCATCAACAGCGCTGAACACGATCAGGCGCTGCTTATCGCGGGTAAAGCCAGCGGCGCGGAAGCGGGCGATGCGGTGAAAATCACCCTCAACGGTCGCGAATACCTCACCGTGCTGGACGCAAACGGCAACTGGAGCATCGGCGTTCCGGCGGCAGACGTGAAGGCGCTGGCCGAACAGCCGCATACCGTTACGGTGACGGTAACCGATAAAGCGGGTAACGCAAACAGCCTCAGCCACGATGTGACCGTCAATCTGGCGCAGCCGACGCTGACTATTAATACCGTCTCCGGCGATGACGTTATCAACAGCGCTGAGAAGGGCGAAAACCTGATCGTCAGCGGGACCGCCAGCGGCGTGAAGGCGGGGACCGACGTCAGCATCACGCTGAACGGTAACACCTACCACGCGACCGTCGGGGATAACGGCACCTGGAGCACCGCCGTTCCGGCAAATGATGTAAAAGCGCTGGGCGAAGCGCGCTATGACATTCGCGCTTCCGTCACCGACGGCGCCGGTAACAGCGGCAGCGCCTCTCATCCGGTGATCGTGGATGCTACGCTTCCTGCGGTAACGATTGAGCGCATTTCCGGCGACGATGTTGTCAACGCCGCGGAGGTCGCTGCTGGCCTGAATATCGGCGGCCGCGTCATCAATGCCCAGCCGGGCAACACCGTAACCGTCACTATTGCGGGCAGGGAGTACAAGGCGACGGTAGAGTCCGACCTGAGCTGGACGATCAACGTGCCGGCAGGGGATCTGAAGGCGCTGGGCAACGGTCCGCTGACCGCGATTGCCACCGTCACCAACGGTCACGGTAACACCGGCGGCGGCGAGCGCGACTTCAGCATTAACGCGAATATGCCGGGCCTGCGCATCAATACCGTGGCCGGCGACGATGTCATCAACTGCATCGAGCACGGCCAGGATCTGATCGTCAGCGGCAGCAGCAGCGGCCTGAAGGCGGGCGCTGCGGTGACCGTGACCCTCAACGGCAAAGACTACGCGGCGACGGTGCTGGCAGACGGCACCTGGCGTGCGGCGGTACCGAAGGACGACGTCGGCGAGCTGGCGGCGGGCGCGGTGAAGGTCACCGCCACCGGCACCAGCGAGGCGGGTAATCCGATAAGCGTCGATCGTATCGCGCGGGTTGACCTGTCAGAGGTGGCCATCAGCATCGACACTATCACCGAGGATAACGTCCTCAACGCGGCGGAAAAAGGCCAGGATCTGGCGCTCTCCGGTACGACCTCCGGCGTTGAGTCGGGTCAGAAGGTCACCATTGCCTTCGGCGATAAGATTTACACCGCGGTTGTTAATAACGGCAGCTGGTCCTGCACCGTGTCGGCCGCCGATCTGGCGGGCCAGCGCGACGGCAGCGCCAGCCTGCAGGTGAGCGTCAGCAATGTAAACGGCAACAGCGCCTCGGCGAGCCACGACTATCTCGTGGATACTACTGCCCCGGCGGTCACCATTGACGTTATCAGCAGCGACAACATGCTGAACGCGCAAGAAGCGGGCCAGCCGCTGACCATCAGCGGGACCAGCACGGCGGAGGTGGGCCAGCAGGTGAACGTCACCTTTAACGGCCATGACTATCCCGCCGTTGTCGGCGCAGACGGTTGCTGGACGCTGGACGTTCCGGCGGCAGATATGGCCGGCATTCAGGATGGTCCGGCGCGGATAACCGCAGAGGTTACCGATCGGGCGGGCAACCCGGCCCGCACCGATACCTCTGTTACGGTGGATATCACCGTTCCGCAGATCACCATTGATACGGTCTCCGGCGACGACATCATTAACAGCGCAGAGCACAATCAGGCGCTGCTTATCACCGGTAAAGCCGCCGGGGCGGCGGCGGGCGATAGGGTCACCGTGACCCTCAACGGCCATGACTACCTGACCGTGCTGGACGCCAGCGGCAACTGGAGCATTGGCGTCCCGGCGGCCGACGTGAAGGCGCTGGGCGAACAGACTCACGATATTATCGTGACGGTGACTGATAGAGCGGGCAACAGCAGCGAAGGCAAGCACGATATCTCCGTCAATCTGGCGCAGCCTGAACTGACCATTAACACCATTGCCGGTGACGACATCATTAACAGTACCGAGAAGGGCCAGGATCTGATCCTCAGCGGTACGGCGACCGGCGTGAAGCCGGGTACCGAGGTCAGCGTGACGCTGAACGGTAAAACCTACCACGCCACGGTCGAGGACAACGGCAGCTGGCACACCACCGTCCCGGCGGCGGACGTCGGCGCGCTCGGCGAAGCGCGCTATGAAGTGGTCGCCAGCGTTACCGATGCCGCTGGCAACAGCGGTAATACAACCCATACCGCTATCGTCGACTCCCGGGCTCCGGCAGTGGTGATTGACCGCATCGCCGGCGATGATGTTATCAACGCGGCAGAAGCGGCGGCGGGTCAGAACATCAGCGGCCGGGTCATTAACGCCGAGGTGGGCAATACCGTTACAGTCACCATTGCCGGTAAAGAGTACATCACCACGGTTCAGCCGGGCCTGAGCTGGACGATTAACGTGCCGGCAGGGGATCTGAAAGCGCTGGGCAACGGTCCGCTGACCATCACCGCCACCGTGACCAACGGCCATCAGAACAGCGGCGGCGGCGAGCGCGACTTTACGATCAGCGCCGGGATGCCGGGCGTGCGTATTGATACTATCGCCGGTGACGATGTCATTAACCGCATTGAGCACGGTCAGGATCTGATCGTTACCGGCAGCAGCGACGGCCTGAAGGCGGGCGCTGCGGTGACCGTCACCCTCAACGGTAAAGACTATGCGGCAACGGTGCTGGCAGACGGTACCTGGCGCGCGGCGGTGCCCAAAGCCGACGTCGGCGAACTGGCGGCGGGCGCGGTGAAGGTGACCGTGTCCGGCACCAGCGAAGCGGGCAACCCGGTTCAGGTCGATCGTATTGCGCGGGTGGATCTGGCAGAAGTGGCCATCAGCATTGACAACGTCACCCAGGATAACGTCCTCAACGCGGCGGAGCGTGGCGAGAACCTGATCCTGTCCGGCAGTACCGCCGGCGTGGAGTCGGGTCAGAAGGTCACCATTGCCTTCGGCGAAAAGATTTACACCGCAGTTGTTAATAACGGCAGCTGGTCCTGCACCGTTCCGGCCGCCGATCTGGCGGGCCAGCGCGACGGCAGCGCCAGCCTGCAGGTCAGCGTCAGCAACGCCAACGGCAACGGCGCCTCGGCGGGCCACGACTACCGCGTCGATACCCTTCCGCCGGCCATCAGCATCGACGTTATCAGCGGCGACAATATGCTGAACGCCGCAGAAGCGGGCCAGCCGCTGACCATTAGCGGCACCAGCACGGCGGAGGCGGGCCAGAAGGTGATCGTCACCTTTAACGGCCGCGACTATCCCGCGACGGTGGGTAGCGACGGCACCTGGTCGCTGGAGGTGCCGGCGGCAGATATGGCGGGTATTGCCAATGCGCCGGCGCAGATTGTAGCGACCGTTTCCGACCGGGCGGGCAACCCGTCCTCTGCCGGAACGTCTATCGTGGTCGATACCGTCGTGCCGGAGGTGACCATTAATACGGTTGCCGGTGACGACATCATTAACAGCGCCGAGCATAGCGAAGCAATGCTGATTACCGGCTCCGCCACCGGCGCAGAGGCGGGTGACAAGGTGACCGTGACCCTCAACGGTCACAGCTACATCACCGTCCTCGATGCCAACGGCAGCTGGAGCATCGGCGTCCCGGCGGCCGACGTGAAGGCGCTGGGCGAACAGACTCACGATATTATCGTGACCGTAACCGATAAAGCGGGCAACAGCAGCGAAGGCAAGCACAATGTGACCGTTAATCTGGCGCAGCCTGAGCTGACCATTAATACCGTTGCCGGTGACGACATCATTAACAGCGTCGAGAAGGGTCAGGATCTGATCCTCAGCGGTACGGCGACCGGCGTGAAGCCGGGTACCGAGGTCAGCGTGACGCTGAACGGTAAAACCTACCACGCCACGGTTGAGGCCAACGGCGTATGGCACGCCACCGTCCCGGCGGCGGATGTTGGCGCGCTGGGCGAAGCGCGCTATGACGTGACCGCCAGCGTCACCGACGGCGCCGGTAACAGCGGCAGCACCGCTCATCCGGTGATCGTTGACGCCACGCTGCCTGCGGTCATCGTTGACCGTATTGCCGGCGATGACGTCATTAACAACGCCGAAGCGGCGGCGGGCCAGAATATCAGCGGCCGCGTCGTCAATGCGCAGGCGGGTAACACCGTGACCGTGACTATTGCCGGAAAAGAGTATACCGCTATTGTGCAGCCGGATCTGAGCTGGACCGTCAGTGTCTCCACCGGCGATCTCAACGCGCTGGGCAACGGTCCGCTGACCATCACCGCCACCGTCACTAACGACCGCGGCAATACCGGCGGCGGCGAGCGCGACTTTACCATCAGCACTAATATGCCGGGCCTGCGTATCGATACCGTGGCCGGCGACGATGTCATTAACAGTATTGAGCACGGCCAGGATCTGATCGTCAGCGGCACCAGCAGCGGTCTGCAGGCGGGTTCTGCGGTGACCGTCACCCTCAACGGCAACGATTACGCGGCGACGGTGCTGGCAGACGGCACCTGGCGCGCGGCGGTGCCTAAGGCCGACGTCGGCGAGCTGGCGGGGGGTGCAGTGAAAGTCACCGCCTCCGGCACCAGCGAGGCGGGCGATCCGGTTCAGGTCGATCGTATTGCGCAGGTCGATCTGTCAGAAGTGGCGATCAGCATCGATAACGTCACGGACGATAACGTCCTCAACGCGGCGGAGCGTGGCGAGAGCCTGATCCTGTCCGGCAGCACCGCCGGCGTGGAGTCCGGTCAGAAGGTTACCATTGCCTTCGGTGATAAGATTTACACTGCGGTTGTTAATAACGGCAGCTGGTCCTGCACCGTTCCGGCCGCCGATCTGGCGGGCCAGCGCGACGGCAGCGCCAGCCTGCAGGTGAGCGTCAGCAACGCCAACGGCAACAGCGCCTCGGCGAGCCACGACTACCGCGTGGATACCGCTGCTCCGGCGGTCACCATTGACGTTATCAGCGGCGACAACATGCTGAACGCGCAAGAAGCGGGCCAGCCGCTGACCCTCAGCGGCACCAGCACGGCGGAGGTGGGCCAGCAGGTGAACGTCACCTTTAACGGTCACGACTATACCGCGACGGTGGGTAGCGACGGCCGCTGGACGCTGGAGGTGCCTAAGGAGGATATGGCCGGTATTGCCGACGGCAGAGCGTCGATTACCGCGACGGTTACCGATCGGGCGGGCAACCCGGCCAGCGGCGATAGCGCGATACTGGTAGATACCACCGTACCGGCAGTGACCATCAATAAGGTGGCCGGTGACGACATCATTAACAGCGCCGAGCACGGGCAGGCGCTGCTGGTGACCGGCTCCGCCACCGGCGCGCAGGCGGGCGACAAAGTGACCGTGACCCTCAACGGCCATGATTACGTCACCGTGCTGGATGCGAACGGCAGTTGGAGCATTGGCGTACCGGCCTCCGATGTCGGGGCGCTGGCGGGGACGGATTACACCATCACCGCCTCGGTGACCGATAGAGCGGGCAACAGCAGCGAAGGCCAGCGCGACATCGCGGTCAATCTGGCGCAGCCTGAGCTGACCATTGACACCATTGCCGGTGACGACATCATTAACAGTACCGAGAAGGGCCAGGATCTGATCCTCAGCGGTACGGCGACCGGCGTGAAGCCGGGCACCGAGGTCAGCGTGACGCTGAACGGGCAAACCTACTCCGCGACCGTAGGGGCCGACGGAACCTGGCACGCGAGGGTCCCGGAGAGTGACGTCGCCGCGCTGGGCGAAGCGGGCTACACCGTCGTGGCTTCGGTCATCGACAGCGCGGGTAACGGCAGTAGCGCCGACCGCGGCGTGCTGGTCGACAGCGCCCTGCCGGGCGTTATCATCAATACCGTTGCCGGTGACGACATCATCAACACCGCCGAATCGAAAGCCGCGCTGGATATCAGCGGCCGCGTATTTAACGCCGCCGCGGGCGATACCGTCACCGTCACCGTTGGCAACAACACCTATAAGACGACGGTTGAACCGGGTCTGACCTGGAAAGTGACCGTGCCTGCGGCAGATATGGACGGCCTGACCACCGGTAAGCTGGACGTGTCGGCTACCGTCACCAACGGCCACGGTAACACCGGCGCAGGCGTGCGCGATGTGGCGATCAATCTCGACCAGCCGACGCTGAGTCTCGATCCGGTTACGGGCGATAACATCATCAACCTCAGCGAGCACGGCCAGGATCTGATCCTCACCGGCACCAGCAGCGGCCTGAAGCCGGGCGCGGCGGTAACGGTGACGGTGAACGGCATCGATCACGAGGCGCGGGTACTGGCAGACGGCACCTGGAGCGTCAACGTGCCGAAGGCGGAAGTGGAGGCGCTGGCCGGCGATTCGGTCAGCGTTAAGGTTTCCGGCACCAGCGAGGCGGGTAACCCGGTTGATATCGACCGCGATATCACCCTCGATCTGAGCCCGATCTCCATCAGCGTGGATCCGGTGACGGACGATAACGTGCTGAACGCCGCCGAGAAAGGGGCGTCGGTTGAGATTTCCGGTAAGACCACCGGCGTGGAGGCCGGTCGGGAGGTCACCCTTACGCTCGGCGACAAGACCTATACGGCGGTCGTTCAGGCCGACGGCAGCTGGAAGACCAGCATTGATGCGGGCGATCTGAAGGACGGCGATGCCACCTTCAGCGTCAGCGTAGAAACCAGCAGCAATAACGAAGCGCACGCGTCGTGGACCTTCACCGTCGATACGACGGCGCCGACGCTGACCATCGATCCGATCGCTGCCGATAACATGCTGAACGCGGCAGAAGCGGGCCAGCCGCTGACCCTTAGCGGCACCAGCAGCGCCGAAGCCGGGCAGACGGTGAATGTGACCTTTAACGGCCACGATTACACCGCCACGGTTGGTACGAACGGCCGCTGGACGCTGCAGGTTCCGGCAGATGATATGAAGGGCATTGCCAACGGCGACGCGCCGGTTACCGCGACGGTCACCGACCGCGCGGGCAACCCGGCGAACGCGGGCGTATCGGTGCTGGTGGATACCGCCGTACCGGAAGTGACCATCAATAAGGTGGCCGGCGACGACATCATCAACAGCGCCGAGCACGGCCAGGCGCTGCTGGTGACCGGCTCTGCGACCAATGCGCAGGCGGGCGATAAGGTGACCGTGACCCTCAACGGCCACGATTACGTCACCGTGCTGGATGCGAACGGCGGCTGGAGCGTCGGCGTACCGGCCTCCGACGTTGCCGCGCTGGCAGACGCGGATTACACCATTACCGCCGCGGTGACCGATAAGGCGGGCAACAGCAATCACGCTGACCGCGATATTGCGGTCGATCTGGCGAAGCCGGTGCTGACCATCGATACCGTCGCCGGTGACGATGTGATCAACAGCGCGGAGAAAGGCGGGGCGCTGACCCTCAGCGGCACCGCGACGGGCGTGGCAGCGGGCGCTGACGTCAGCGTGACGCTGAACGGCAATACGTACCACGCTACCGTTGAAGCGAACGGCACGTGGAGCCTGGCGGTTTCGGTCGCCGATGTGGCGGCGCTGGGTGAAGCCGGCTACCGGATCGTCGCCTCCGTCACGGGCAGCAGCGGAAATGAAGGCAGCGTCGGCCGCGACGTGCTGGTCGACAGCGCCCTGCCGGGCGTTATCATCAACGCCGTCGCCGGTGACGATGTCATTAATACCGCCGAATCGAAAGCCGATCTGGATATCAGCGGCCGCGTAATTAACGCCGCCGAGGGCGATATCGTGACCGTGAAAGTCGGCGCCAACACCTATACCACCACGGTCGAGCCGGGCCTGACCTGGAAAGTGACCGTGCCTGCGGCAGATATGGACGGCCTGACCACCGGCAAGCTCGACGTGGCGGCCACCGTCATCAACGGCCACGGCAACACCGGTGCAGGCGTGCGCGAGGTGGCGGTCAATCTCGACCAGCCGACGCTGAGCCTCGATCCGGTTACCGGCGATAACATCATCAACCTCAGCGAACACGGCCAGGATCTGATCCTCACCGGCACCAGCAGCGGCCTGATGCCGGGCGCGGCGGTAACGGTGACGGTGAACGGCATCGATCACGAGGCGCGGGTGCTGGCAGACGGCACCTGGAGCGTCACCGTGCCGAAGGCGGAAGTGGAGGCGCTGACCGGCGACTCCGTCAGCGTTAAGGTTTCCGGCACCAGCGAGGCGGATAACCCGGTTGAAACCGGGCGCGATATCACCCTCGATCTGAGCCCGATCTCCATCAGCGTGGATCCGGTGACGGACGATAACGTGCTGAACGCCGCCGAGAAAGGGGCGCCAGTTGCGATCTCCGGTAAGACCACCGGCGTGGAGGCCGGTCAGGAGGTCACCCTTACGCTGGGCGACAAGACCTATACCGCAGTCGTTCAGGCCGACGGCAGCTGGAAGACTAACATTGATGCGGGCGATCTGAAGGACGGCGATGCCACCTTCAGCGTCAGCGTCGAAAACCAGAGCGGCAACGGCGCGGACGGTTCGCACACCTTCGCCGTCGATACGACGGCGCCGACGCTGACCATCGATCCGATCGCTGCCGATAACATGCTGAACGCGGCAGAAGCGGGCCAGCCGCTGACCATTAGCGGTACCAGCAGTGCCGAATCCGGGCAGACGGTGAACGTGACCTTTAACGGCCGCGACTACCCCGCCGAGGTTGGCGCGAACGGCCGCTGGACGCTGCAGGTTCCGGCAGATGATATGAAGGGCATTGCCAACGGCGACGCAGCGGTTACCGCGACGGTCACCGACCGCGCGGGCAACCCGGCGAACGCGGGCGCGTCGGTGCTGGTGGATACCGCGGTGCCGGAGGTGACCATCAATAAGGTGGCCGTCGACGACATCATCAACGGCGCCGAGCACGGCCAGCCGCTGCTGGTGACCGGCTCTGCGACCAATGCGCAGGCGGGCGACAAGGTGACCGTGACCCTCAACGGCCGCGACTACGTCACCGTGCTGGACGCGAACGGCAACTGGAGCATCGGCGTACCGGCCTCCGATGTTGCCGCGCTGGCAGACGCGGATTACACCCTTACCGCCGCGGTGACCGATAAGGCGGGCAACAGCAATCACGCCGATCGCGGCATCAGCGTCGATCTGACCAGGCCGGAGCTGACCATCGACACCGTTGCCGGTGACGATATCATCAACAGCATCGAGAAAGGCCAGGATCTGCATCTTACCGGTGCCGCGCCAGATCTGGCGGCGGGCAGCAGCGTTAGCGTGACGCTGAACGGTAAAACCTACCAGGGTGAGGTAGCTGCCGACGGTACCTGGAGTGCGACGGTGCCGGCGGCCGACGTCAGGGCGCTGGGCGAAGCGCGCTATGAGGTTACCGTCTCTGCGCAGAGCGAGGCAGGGAACACCGGCAGCGCTGGCCATGAGGTGATTGTCGACACCCGGCTGCCGACGGTCATTATCGAGCGTATTGCCGGTGATGATGTGATTAACCGCGCCGAAGTTGATGCGGGCCAGACAATCAGCGGCCGCGTGGCGAATGCTGAAGCGGGCAATACCGTCACCGTGACCATCGCCGGTAAAGAGTACACCACGACGGTACAGTCGGATCTGAGCTGGAGCGTCAACGTACCGAACACCGATCTGGAGGCGCTGGGCAACGGCCCGCTGAGCGTTACCGCCACCGTGATGAACGGTCACGGTAATACCGGCAGCGGCGAGCGAAACTTCACTATCGACGCTAACCTGCCGGGTATGCGTATTGATATCGTGGCCGGCGATGATGTCATCAACGGCATTGAACACGCCCGGGATCTGATCGTGACCGGCAGCAGCGACGGCCTGAAGGCGGGCTCTGCGGTTAACGTCACTATCAACGGTAAGGACTACCCGGCAACGGTACTGGAGGACGGCACCTGGCGCGCGGCGGTACCGAAGGCCGACGTCGGTGAACTGGCCGAAGGCGCGGTGAAAGTCACCGTTTCCGGTACGAATGAGGCGGGCAATTCGATGCACGTCGACCGCATTGTACGCGTCGATCTCTCCGAGGTCGCTATCAGCATTAATAGCGTCACGGAAGATAACGTGCTCAACGCCGCCGAGAAGGGGCAGGATCTGATCCTTTCCGGCTCGACCTCCGGAGTAGAAGAGGGGCGCGAAGTCACTATCTCCTTCGGCGATAAGATTTACACGGCGACCGTCGGCGCAGACCACAGCTGGAGCTACACGGTACCGGCGCCAGACCTGGCGGGCCAGCGCGACGGCAGCGCCAGCCTGCAGGTGAGCGTCACCAACGTGAACGGCAACGGCGCGTCGGCGGGCCACGACTACCGCGTGGATACCCTGGCCCCGGCGATTACCATTGACGCTATCAGCGGCGACAACATGCTGAACGCGGCAGAAGCGGGCCAGCCGCTGACCATTAGCGGCACCAGCAGTGCCGAAGCCGGGCAGAAGGTCACCGTGACCTTTAACGGCCGCGACTACCCCGCCGAGGTTGGCGCGAATGGCCGCTGGACGCTGGAGGTTCCGGCTGACGATATGAAGGGCATTGCCAACGGCGATGCGCAGGTCACTGCGACGGTCAGCGACCGGGCGGGCAACCCGACAAATGCAGGCGCATCCGTGCTGGTTGATACCACCGTGCCGCAGATTACCTTCGATAAGGTTGCCGTTGACGATGTGATCAACAGCGCCGAACACGGCCAGGCGGTGATGATCACCGGTAACGTCGCCGGCGCCGCGCCGGGCGACATTATTCAGATCGCGCTGAACGGCGTCACCTACAGCGCGACGGTGAAAGGCGACGGGAGCTGGAGCGTGGGCGTACCGGCAGGCGACGTCCGGGCGCTGGCCGAAACGGGCCATACCATCACGGCATCGATCACCGACAGGGCGGGCAACAGCAGCAGCAATACCCACAGCGTCACCGTTAACCTGGAGAAACCGGTACTGACCATTGATCCTATCTCCGGCGATGATGTTATCAACAGCACCGAGAAAGGTCAGGAGCTGCACCTGAGCGGCAAGGTCACCGGCGTGGCTGAAGGGGCTGACGTTACCGTCAATCTCAACGGCAAGAGCTACACGGGCAAAGTCGGCGCCGGCGGCATCTGGACCGCAACGATACCGGCTGCCGATGTCCAGGCGCTGGGCGAAGCGCGCTATGAGGTGAGCGTTTCCGCGAGCAGCAACGTGGGCAACACCGGTGGCGAGAGCCGCACGGTGATGGTTGACTCCGCGCTGCCGGCGGTCATCGTCGATCGCATTGCCGGCGATGATGTGATTAATGCGGCGGAAATTGCCTCTGGCCAGAACATCAGCGGCCGGGTGATTAACGCGGAGGCGGGCAATACCGTCACCGTGACCATCGCGGGTAAAGCGTATACCGCGACGGTACAGTCGGATCTGAGCTGGACGGTTAACGTTTCTGCTGAGGATCTGCAGGCGCTGGGCAACGGGCCGATGAAGGTCACTGCCAGCGTAACTAATAACAATAACAACACCGGCGGCGGCGAGCGCGAGTTCACCATCGACGCTAACCTGCCGGGGATCCGCATCGATACCGTGGCCGGTGACGATGTGATTAACGGCATCGAGCACGGCCAGGCTCTTATCATTACCGGCAGCAGCGACGGCCTGAAGGCCGGCGCCGCGGTCACCGTGACCCTCAACGGTAAGGACTACGCGGCAACGGTACTGGCTGACGGTACCTGGAGCGCGGCGGTGCCGCAGGCGGACGTTGGCGAGCTGGCGGCAGGCGCGGTGAAAGTTACCGTTGCCGGTACCAATGAGGCGGGCAACCCGATGCACGTCGATCGCATTGTGAAGGTCGATCTCTCGGACGTCGCCATCAGCATCAATAGCGTGACGGCGGACAACGTGCTCAACGCGGCGGAAAAACTGCTGCCGCTTGAGCTGACGGGCACCACCACTAACGTCGAAGCGGGCCAGACGGTAACTATCGCGTTTGGCGGCAAGATTTATACCACGACCGTTGGCGCAGACGGCGGCTGGACCTGCTCCGTACCGGCCGGTGACCTGACGGGCCTGCGCGACGGCAGCGCCAGCGTCCAGGTCAGCGTGGCGAACGTTCACGGCAACGGCGCCTCGGCGGGCCGCGGCTACGTGGTCGACACGCTGGCGCCGACGATAACGATTGATACCGTTGCCGGCGATAACACCATCAACGTGGCCGAAGCGGGCAAAGGCGTGGTGATTAGCGGTACCACGACGGCAGAGGCCGGTCAGGAGCTGACCGTCTCCTTTAACAATCACGACTACAAGGCGACGGTGGGCGCCGATGGCCGCTGGACGGTCACCGCGCCTGCGGGCGATCTTAAGGATCTGGCCAGCGGCGCTGACAGCATTACCGTTAGCGTCTCTGATAGGGCGGGCAACGCCGCAGCGGCCGACCGCGCCGTGACGGTAGATGTCGACGTACCGAAAGTGACCATTAACACCATCGCCGGTGATGATGTGATCAACAGCACCGAGCACCAGCAGCCGCAGATTATTACCGGTTCGGCAACCGGTGCGGCGGCGGGTGATAAGGTGACCCTGACCATCGGCGGCCAGCAGTTCACGACGGTACTGGATGGCAACCTCAACTGGAGCATCGGCGTTCCGGCGAACGTCATTTCCGGGCTGCACGACGGTAAGAACATCCCGGTTACCGTCAGCGTGACCGACGCCGCGGGCAATACCGGGGAAAGCACGCATCCGATTGAAGTGAGCAGCGCCATTGCCTCGCTGGACTTCCAGGCTATCTCCGGCGACAACATCCTTAATGCCACCGAGAAAGGCGAGCCGCTGGTGATTAACGGCACCAGCGCAAACCTGGCGGAAGGCACCACCGTCACCGTGACCTTCAATAACCGGACCTACACGGCAACAACCGCTGCGGACGGCAGCTGGTCGCTGACCGTCTCTCCTGCCGATCTGGCGACGCTCGGCGAGGCGAACTACGTTCTGACCGCGACGGCGGAAAACAGCATCGGCAACCGCGTTGACGCCCGGTCCAGCCTGGTGGTTGATACCGCCTCGCCGTACGTCATCATCAACAGCATTGCCGGTGATGATGTCATCAATACCGCTGAAGCCGCCCAGTCGCAAACTATCGGCGGGCGGGTGGTTAATGCGGTGGCCGGCAACACCGTCACCGTCACCATTGCCGGTAAAGAGTATACGACCACGGTGCAGCCGGATCTGACCTGGAGCGTGAGCGTGCCGTCTTCCGACTGGACCTCGCTCGGCGACGGCCGCCTGAACGTGACGGCAAGCGTCACCAATACCCAGGGCAATACCGGCGGCGGCGAGCGCGGCATCACCATTGATGCCCATCTGCCGGGTCTGCGTATTGATACGGTTGCCGGGGACGATGTGATTAACCGCCTCGAGCGCGGCCAGGATCTGGTCGTCACCGGCAGCAGCAGCGATCTGCAAGCGGGCTCTGTCGTTACCGTTACCCTTAATGGCAAAGACTACACGGCCACCGTGCTGGCAGACGGCACCTGGAGCGCCGTGGTACCGAAAGCCGACGTGGGCGTGCTCTCCGCGGGCGCGCTGAAGGTAACCGCTTCCGGCACCAGTGAAACGGGGAATACCGTGAGCGTTGATCACAACGTGAAGGTTGACCTGAGCAGCGTTGCTATCACTGTCGACAGCGTGACGGATGACAACGTGCTGAACGCGGCCGAGAAGAGCGAGCCGCTGACGCTGACCGGGCGCACCGGTAACGTGGAGGCGGGGCAGACCGTGACCGTGGCCTTCGGCGGTAAAGTTTATACCGCGACGGTGGCCGCAGACGGCACCTGGCGCTGCGAGGTGCCGGCAGCGGATCTGGCCTCGCTGAAAGAAGGCACCGACAGCGTGCAGGTCAGCGTCACTAACGCGGCGGGCAACGGCGCCTCGGCGGGCCACGACTATCGCGTCGATACCGTGGCGCCGACCATTACCGTCGATAGCGTCACCGCGGATAACGTAATCAACAGCAATGAGGTGAAAACCGGCGTTACGATTTCGGGCACCGCCACGGCGGAAGCCGGACAACTGGTGACCGTGACCTTCAACAATCACGACTATACCGCCCGCGTGGGCGCCGGCGGCCGCTGGTCGCTGGTGGTTCCCGGGGCGGATCTGAAGTCTCTCACCGACGGTACCGAGAACATTGTTGTTAAGGTTGCCGATAAGGCCGGTAACGAAGGACAGGCAGATAGCACCGTGGGCGTTGACGTTAGCGTGCCGAAAGTCACCATCAACACCATCGCCGGTGACGATATTATCAATATCGCCGAGCACCAGCAGTCGCAGATCGTCAGCGGTTCCGTCGCGTTTGCGGGCCCGGGCGCGAAGGTTACCGTTACCCTCAACGGCTACACCTATACCACGGCCGTGGATAACCAGGGCAACTGGAGCGTCGGCGTACCGGCCAACGTCATCGCCGCGCTGCACGACGGCACGACGACGGTGGCGGTCAGCGTTACCGATGCCGCGGGCAATACCGGCAGCGCAACCCGTCCGCTGGAGGTTAACAGCGGCCTGCCGTCGCTGGACTTCAACGCTATTGCCGAAGATAACGTGCTTAACGCCGTTGAGAAAGGCCAGGATCTGGTCATCAGCGGCACCAGCGCCAACCTCAAGGAAGGCACTGAGGTCACCGTCAACTTTAACGGCAAGGACTACACTGCCCATACGCTGGCGGACGGCAGCTGGACTCTCACCGTGGGCGCGGCGGATCTCGCCGCGCTGGGAGAGGCCACATACACCCTCAGGGCGACCGCCGTCAGCAGCATCGGCAACAGCGTCAGCACTAACGACTACCTGCAGGTCGATACGGCGTCACCGTACGTCATCATCGACAGGATCGCCGGTGATGACGTGGTTAACGTTGCCGAAGCGGCGATGGATCAGGTTATTACCGGTCGCGTGGTTAACGCGGCGGCGGACGATATCGTCACCGTTACCATTGGCGCCGTCGAGTACACGGCCGTCGTACAACCGGACCTGAGCTGGACCATTTTCGTTCCTTCTTCCGATATTACGGCGCTGGGCAACGGCGACCTGACGGCGACGGCGACCGTGATTAACGGCCACGGCAACGTCGGCGGCGGCGAGCGCGACTTTACCATCGACGCCAACCTGCCGGGCCTGCGTATCGATCCGGTGACCGGCGACGATGTGATTAACCGCATCGAGCGCGGTGAGGATCTGGTTGTCACCGGCAGCAGCAGCGGTATGCAGCCGGGCGCGCCGATTACGGTGACCCTCAACGGCCGGGACTACACGGCAACGGTACTGGCAGACGGTACCTGGAGCGCAACGATTCAGGCGGCCGACGTCGGAATGCTGGGCGCCGGAACGGTGAACGTCACCGCCAGCGGCACCAGCGACATCGGTAATACGGTGACGATTGACCACCCCGTGCGGGTGGATCTGTCGGGCGTCGCCATCTCCGTCAATAGCGTCACGTCCGACAACGTGCTGAACGCGGCGGAGAAAGCACAGGATCTGGTTCTGTCCGGCACCACGGCGAACGTGGAAGCGGGTCAAAAGGTGACCATTGCCTTCGGCGGTAAGGTTTACACCACTACCGTTGCGGAAAACGGGACGTGGAGCTACACCGTTGCGGCCAAAGATCTGGTTGGTCTCAGGGAGGGCAGCGCCAGCGTACAGGTCAGCGTGGCGAACGTTGCCGGTAACGGCACGTCGTCAACCCGCGGCTATACCGTGGATACGATTGCGCCAAACGTGAGCGTAAACCCGGTTACCGCCGACAACGTAATTAACAGCGCGGAGGCGAAGAGCGGGGTTATGCTCTCCGGCACCACCACGGCAGAAGCCGGACAGAGCATCACTATCACCCTGAACGGCCACACCTACACCACCCTCGCCGGGGCTAACGGCAGCTGGAAAGTGGGCGTACCGGGCGCGGACCTCGCCGGTATTGCCGACGGCAGTCACGATGTAACGGTGAAGGTCGCCGATAAGGCGGGCAACCTGACCGAAGTTACCCATCAGGTGACGGTGGACGTTACGGCGCCGGTGGTGACCATCAACACCGTTGCCGGTGACAACGTCATCAACACCGCTGAACACCAGCAGGCGCAGGTGATCGGCGGTACGGCAAGCGGCGCGGCGGCCGGTGACAAAGTGATGGTCAATATCGACGGCCACAACTACGTGACCGTGGTTGACGCCAACGGTAACTGGAGCGTCGGCGTCCCGGCTGACGTTATCGCGTCGCTGAATGACGGCTCCCGCATCGTGAATGTGACCGTCACCGACGCGGCGGGCAACGTGGGCAGCGGCAAGCAGGAGGTGGTAGTCAGCAGCGGCAAGCCGTCGCTGGAATTCAACACTATTGCCGAAGATAACGTGCTCAACGCCGTTGAGAAGGGCCAGGATCTGGTCATCAGCGGCAAGAGCGCCAATCTGGATGCGGGCACGACCGTTACCGTGACGCTCAACCATCAGGATTACACCGCAATAACTGATGCCGACGGCAACTGGACGCTGACCGTAAGCGCCGCCGACCTGGCCGCGCTTGGCGAGGCGAACTACACCGTCAGCGCCAGGGCCTCTAACGGGATCGGCAATAGCGTCGAGGAGAAAGCGAACCTGCAGGTGGATACCTCGCTGCCTTACGTGGTTATTAACGCCATCGCCGGCGACGATGTTATCAACGCCGCCGAATCCCTGTCCGGCCAGAACATCACCGGCCGGGTGGTTAACGCCGCCGCGGGCGATACGGTGACGGTCAATATTGCCGGCAAGGAGTACAGCGCGCTGGTGCAGCCGGATCTGAGCTGGATGGTTCACGTTCCGTCGACGGATCTGCAGGAACTGGGCAACGGGCGTCTCAACGTTACGGCCTCCGTGACCAACGGCCACGGCAACACCGGCGGCGGCGATCGCGACTTTGCGATTGACGCCAATATGCCGGGGCTGCGTATCGACACCGTGGCGGGCGATGACATCATCAACAGCATCGAGCACGGTCAGGCGCTGGTGATTACCGGCAGCAGCGACGGCCTTAAGGCTGAGACTGCGGTGACCGTCACCCTCAACGGTAAAGACTATGCGGCCACCGTGCTGGCGGACGGCTCCTGGAGCGCGGCGGTAGCGAAAGAGGACGTTGAGGCGCTGCAGTCCGGCGCGGTGAAAGTCACCGTGAAGGGCACCAGCGAAGCGGGCAACGAGGTGCACATTGACCACAACGTGATTGTCGATCTGACGGGCGTTGCCATCAGCATCAACCCGGTTACCGCCGATAACGTGATTAACGCGGCGGAGAAAGGTGAGGATCTGATCCTCTCCGGCAGCACCGGTAATGTCGAAACGGGCCGTGAAGTCACCCTCGTCTTCGGCGGTAAGAGCTACACCACCACCGTCGGCGCGGGCGGCGTCTGGAGCTACAAGGTGCCGGCAGCCGATCTGGCGACCCTGAAGGACGGCAGCGCCAGCGTGCAGGTGAGCGTCACCAACGAAGCGGGCAACAGCGCGTCCGCGGGGCACGACTACCGCGTTGATACCCAGGCTCCGACGCTGGCGATTAACACCCTGAGCGGCGACGACATGCTGAACGCGGCGGAAGCGGGTCAGCCGTTGACCGTGAGCGGCACCAGCAGCGCGGAGGCCGGCCAGAAGGTCACGGTAACGCTCAACGGCCGCAGCTACACCGCGACCGTGGGCAGCAACGGCAGCTGGACGCTGGATGTTCCGGCATCGCACCTCGGCGCGCTGGCCGACGGCAGCGTGAAGGTCACGGCATCGGTAACGGATAAAGCCGGTAACCCGGCCTCGGCCGACCGCAGCCTGACCGTTGACGTCAGCGAGCCGAAGGTGACCCTCGACATCATCGCGGGCGACAACGTGATCAACAGCACCGAGCACGAACTGGCGCAGCTTATCAGCGGCAAAGCCTCGGGCGCCGCCGCGGGCGATAAGGTGACGGTGACGTTTGGGTCTCATACCTACACCACCGTGCTCAACGCCGACGGCTACTGGAGCGTGGGCGTCCCGGCTAACGTTATCTCGTCGCTGACTAACGGCGACGTGGCGGTCAGCGTCAGCGTCACCGACGCGGCGGGCAATACCGGCCGTGCGGACGGCAAAGTGACGGTCAGCAGCGATAAACCGACCATCCGCTTTAACGACATCGCGGAGGACAACATCCTCAACGCCGTTGAAAAAGGACAGGATCTGGTTATCAGCGGCACCAGCACCCACCTGGCGGCGGGCACGACGGTGACCGTGACCCTGAACGGCAAGTCCTACACCGCCACCACGGCGGCGGACGGCAGCTGGACCCTGACCCTCAAGCCGGTCGATCTGGCGGGGCTGGGCGAGGCGAACTATGTTCTCAGCGCCACGGCGGCCAACAGCATCGGCAACAGCGTTGAGGCAACGGCCAATCTGCAGGTCGATACGGCGCTGCCGTACGTGATTATCAACGCCATCGCCGGTGATGACGTCATTAACAAAGCCGAGGTTGAGGCGGGCCAGAACATCACCGGCCGCGTCATCAACGCGGCGGCGGGCGATACGGTAACCGTTATCATTGCCGGTAAGGGCTATACGGCGAAGGTGCAGTCGGATCTGAGCTGGACGGTGAACGTGCCGTCGGCGGATCTGACGGCGCTCGGCGACGGCGGCCTGAAGGTCACGGCTTCCGTGACGAACGGCCACGGCAACACCGGCGGCGGCGAGCGCGGATTTGCCATCGACGCCAACCTGCCGGGCCTGCGCATTGATACCGTGGCGGGCGACGATGTGATCAACCGCATCGAGCGCGGCCAGGATCTGATGGTCACCGGCAGCAGCGACGGCCTGAAGGCGGGCTCGGCGGTGACGGTGACCATTAACGGTAAAGACTACGCGGGGACGGTGCTGGCAGACGGTACCTGGAGTGCGGCGGTACCGAAGGCGGACGTCAGCGCCCTGGGCGCCGGCAAGGTGCAGGTATCCGTTGCCGGCACCAGCGAAGCGGGCAATCCGGTCCACGTCACGCGCGACGTAACGGTCGATCTGTCCGATGTGTCGATTAGCATCAATCCGGTGACCGCTGACAACGTCGTTAACGCGGTGGAAAAAGGTCAGGAGCTGCTGCTGTCGGGTTCAACCGGCAACGTGGGTGAAGGTCAGAAAGTGACGATCGTCTTCGGCGGTAAGACCTTTATTACCACCGTAGCAGCAGACGGTACCTGGAACTACAAAGTCTCGCCGTCCGATATGCTTTCCCTGAAGGACGGCAGCGCCAGCGTGCAGGTGAGCGTCACTAACGCCGCGGGCAACAGCGCCTCGGCGGGCCGCGAGTTCACGGTGGATACCGCGGCGCCGACGGTCACGGTAGATACGGTCGCGGGCGACAACATCATCAACGCGGAAGAGGCGGGTAAAGCGCTGACCCTCAGCGGCACCAGCACGGCGGAAGCCGGGCAGACGGTGACGGTCACCTTTAACCAGCACGACTACACCACAACCGTCGGGGCAGACGGCAAGTGGACGCTGATTGTTCCGGCCGCCGACCTGGCGGGCATGACCGGCGACAGCGCGCAGGTTATCGCGAAAGTGGCCGATAAAGCGGGTAACCCGGCGTCGGCAACCCATAACGTCGGCGTCGATACGGTTAAGCCGGATGTGACCATCGATAAGATTGCCGGCGATAACGTCATCAATACCACCGAGCACGGCCAGGCGCAGATTATCAGCGGCTCGGCCCCGGGCGCAGGCGCGGGCGATAAGGTGACGGTGACCATTGATGGCCATACCTACACCACGGTGCTGGACGCGGATCTGAAGTGGAGCGTGGGCATCCCGGCGAGCGTCATCTCGGCGCTGCACGATGGCACGGTGACCGTGGCGGTGTCCGTCACCGACGCGGCGGGTAACGTCGGCAGCAATCAGCAGAACGTGCTGGTCAGCAGCGGTCAGGCATCGCTCAGCATTGCCGACATTGCCGTTGATAACGTGCTGAATGCCGGCGAGAAGGGCCAGGATCTGGTCATTAGCGGCACCAGCGCCAACCTCAATCCTGGCACTACCGTAACGGTCACGCTGAACCACAAGCAGTACACCGCCACGACCGCAAACGACGGCAGCTGGTCTCTGACTATTGCCGCCGCCGACCTGGCCGGACTGGGCGAGGCGAACTACGTTGTAAGCGCCACGGCGTCTAACGGCATCGGCAACAGCGTTGAAGCCACGTCGAACCTGCTGGTGGATACCGCCTCGCCGTACGTCATCATCGGCAGCGTTGCCGGAGATGATGTGGTGAACGCCGCCGAAGTGGCGGCGGGCCAGAGCATCAGCGGCCGCGTCGTTAACGCAGCGGCGGGCGATGTGGTCACCGTCACCATTACCGGTACCGGCAAAGAGTACACCGCTATCGTGCAGTCCGATCTGAGCTGGACGGTGAATATGTCGGCGGCGGATCTGACGGCGCTCGGCAACGGTCGCCTGAGCGCGGTTGCCACGGTGACCAACGGTCACGGCAACACCGGCAGCGGTAAGCACGATTTCACCATCGATGCCAGCCTGCCGGGCCTGCGTATCAACACCGTGGCGGGCGACGATATCATCAACAGTATCGAGCACAAGCAGGATCTGATCGTCACCGGCAGCAGCGACGGCCTCAAGCCTGGCTCGGCGGTGACGGTCACCCTCAACGGTGAAAATTATGCGGCTACCGTACTGGCGGACGGTACCTGGCGCGCGGCAATCCCGAAAGAGAACGTCGGCGAACTGGGCGCCGGGCCGATAAAAGTTCTCGTCTCGGGGACCAGCGAAGCGGGCAACCCGGTGCAGATTGACCATAACGTGATTGTCGATCTCGCAAGCGTCGCTATCAGCGTCGATCCGGTCACGGCAGACGGCGTGATCAACGCCGCCGAGAAGGCGCAGGATCTGCTCCTCACCGGCAGCACCGGTAACGTGGAGAAAGGCCAGACGGTGACCATTGCCTTCGGCGGTCACATCTACACCACCACCGTCGGCGCGGGCGGCGTCTGGAGCTTCACGGTGCCGGCAGCCGATCTGGCGACCCTGAAGGACGGCAGCGCCAGCGTGCAGGTGAGCGTCACTAACGCGGCGGGCAACAGCGCGTCTGCGGGTCACGACTATCTGGTCGATACCGTGGCACCGGCGATTGCTATCAATACCCTGAGCGGCGACGACATGCTGAACGCGGCGGAAGCGGGGCAACCGCTGACCGTGAGCGGCACCAGCAGCGCGGAAGCCGGTCAGAAGGTCACGGTAACGCTCAACGGCCACAGCTACACCGCGACCGTGGGCAGCAACGGCAGCTGGACGCTTGACGTACCGGCGGCCGATCTGGCCGCGCTGCACGACGGCAGCGTGAAGGTTACGGCATCGGTAACCGACAGGGCCGGTAACCCGGCCTCGGCCGACCGCAGCCTGACGGTTGACGTCAGCGTGCCGGTTGTCACCATCAATGACATCGCCGGCGACAACGTGATCAACAGCACCGAGCATAGCCAGGCGCAGGTGATCGGCGGTACCGCTACCGGCGCCGCCGCGGGCGATAAGGTGACGGTGACCATCGCCGGGCACACCTATACCACCGTGCTCAACGCCGACGGCTACTGGAGCGTGGGCGTCCCGGCAGACGTTATCTCGTCGCTCGCCAACGGCGACGTGGCGGTCAGCGTCAGCGTCACCGACGCGGCGGGTAACGTCGGCAGCAAGGACGGTAAGGTTGTCGTCAGCAGCGATGCGCCGACTATCACCTTTAACGACATCGCCCAGGACAACATCCTCAACGCCGTTGAGAAAGGTCAGGATCTGGTGGTCAGCGGCGGCAGTACCCACCTGGCGGCGGGTACGACGGTGACTGTGACCCTGAACGGCAAGTCCTACACCGCCACCACGGCGGCGGACGGTAGCTGGACCCTGACGGTGAAACCGACGGATCTGGCGGCGCTGGGCGAGGCGAACTATGTCCTCAGCGCTACGGCGGCCAACAGCATCGGCAACAGCGCCAGCGCCAGCGCCAATCTGCAGGTCGATACGGCGCTGCCGTACGTGATTATCAACGCCATCGCCGGTGATGATGTGATGAACAAAGCCGAAATTGAGACGGGCCAGAGCATCACCGGCCGGGTCATCAATGCGGCGGAGGGCGACACCGTGGCCGTGACTATCGCCGGTAAGGCGTATACGGCGAAGGTGCAGGCGGATCTGAGCTGGACGGTGAACGTACCGTCGGCGGATCTGACGGCGCTCGGCGACGGCGGCCTGAAGGTCAAGGCCTCCGTGACGAACGGCCACGGCAACACCGGCGGCGGCGAGCGCGGATTTGCCATCGACGCCAACCTGCCGGGCCTGCGCATCGATACCGTGGCGGGCGACGATGTGATCAACCGCATCGAGCACGGCCAGGATCTGATGGTCACCGGCAGCAGCGACGGCCTGAAGGCGGGCTCGGCGGTGACGGTGACCATTAACGGTAAAGACTACGCGGGGACGGTGCTGGCAGACGGCACCTGGAGTGCGGCGGTACCGAAGGCGGACGTTAGCGCCCTGGGCGCCGGCAAGGTGCAGGTATCCGTTGCCGGCACCAGCGAAGCGGGCAATCCGGTTCACATTACCCACGACGTGACGGTCGATCTGTCCGACGTGTCGATAAGCATCAACCCGGTCACCGCCGACAACGTGGTCAACGCGCTTGAGAAAGGCCAGGAGCTACTGCTGTCGGGCGCCACCGGCAACGTCGGCGAAGGCCGGCAGGTGACGATTGCCTTCGGCGGCAAGACCTTTACCACTACCGTGGCGGCCGACGGCACCTGGAGCTACAAAGTCTCGCCGTCCGATATGCTTTCCCTGAAGGACGGCAGCGCCGGCGTGCAGGTGAGCGTCACTAACGCTGCGGGCAATAGCGCCTCGGCGGGCCGCGAGTTTACGGTGGATACCGTAGCGCCGGGCGTCACGATAAATACTGTCGCCGCGGACAACATCATCAACGCGGAAGAAGCGGGTAAAGCGCTGACCCTCAGCGGCACCAGCTCGGCGGAAGCCGGACAGACGGTGACGGTCACCTTTAACCAGCACGACTACGCGGCAACCGTGGGGGCCGACGGCAGCTGGACGCTGGATGTTCCGGTTAGCGGTATGGCGGGACTTACCGACGGGCCGCTGAACGTCACGGCAGTCGTTGCGGATAAAGCGGGTAATACGACAACGGCAACGCGCAACGTGCAGGTTGACGTGACCGCGCCGTCGGTGACGATTGACCCCGTGGCGGGCGATAACGTCATTAACACTGAGGAGCACACCCAGGCGCAGGTTATCAGCGGTACCGCGAAGGGCGCCGATGCCGGTAACAAGGTTGAGGTTACCATCGGTACGGAGACCTGGACGACGGCGGTTGACGCGAAGGGCAACTGGAGCGTCGGCGTCCCGGCCAGCGTCATTGAGAGCCTGCAGGACGGTACGGTGACGGTGAACGTCGCGGTGACCGACACGGCGGGCAATACCGGCCACGCCCATCAGGATGTGCTGGTAAGCAGCGCGGTTGCCGTCCTGACCTTTGACGCGATTGCCGGGGATAACATCCTCAATGCGACGGAGAAGGGGCTGGATCTGCTGGTCAGCGGCGGCAGCGCTAACCTGGCGGCGGGCACCAAAGTGACCGTCACGCTGAACGGTAAGGAGTACGTTGCTACCACGGCTGAGAACGGAACCTGGTCGCTGACGGTGAAAGCCGCCGATCTGGCCGGACTGGGCGAAGCGAACTACGTCCTGACCGCGACGGCGAAGAACGCCATCGGCAACAGCGTCAGCAAAGACGCCACGCTGACGGTGGATACCTCGGCGCCGGCGGTGACCATCAATACCGTTGCCGGCGATAACGTCCTCAACGGTAAAGAAGTCGCGGAGGCCGTCACGGTATCCGGCACCACCACGGCGGAGGCCGGTCAGAAGATCACGGTGACCCTCAACGGCCACAGTTATGAGACTACGGTGGGCCTCGGCGGCGCCTGGTCGCTGGATATCCCGGCGACCGGCCTGCAGGGCATGACGGACAAGGACTATACCATTACCGCCAGCGTCACTAACCAGACCGGTAACCTCGGCAGCGCCGACAGAGCGATTACGGTCGATACGACGCCGCCGGTGGTGACCTTCAATAAAGTGGCCGAAGACGACATCATCAACCACGTTGAGCACGGCCAGGCGCAGATTATCAGCGGTAAGGCAACGGGCACGACGACGGGCGACCGGGTGGTGGTCAGCATTGACGGCAAGGAGTATGTCACCACCGTTGACGCCAGCGGCAACTGGCTGGTCGGCGTACCTGCCGATGCGGTAGCCGCGCTGAAGGATGGTAAAACGACCATCACGGCGACGGCGACGGACAGCGCGGGTAACAGCAGCTCCGCAAGCCACGAGATCGTTGTCAACACGGCGTCAGTGTCCATCACCATCGGCACGATTTCCGGCGACGACGTGATTAACAAGCAGGAGATCGGCAGCGAGCTGATCATTGGCGGCACCAGCAAGGAGATTGCCGAGGGCACGCCGGTGACGGTGACGCTGAACGGCAAAAACTACCCGGCGACCATCGGCGCAGACGGCGCCTGGAGTGCAAGGGTACCGGCGACGGATCTGGCGGCTATCGTCGACGGCCACTATACGGTCTCCGTCGCGGTAACCGACAGCGCGGGCAACAGCGGTCAGGATACGCACATCGTCAGCGTGGATACCACGCCGCCGGTGGTCAGTATTGAAACCATCTCCGGCGACGACGTGATTAACGCCGCCGAGAAGCTGCTGCCGCTGACTATTCGCGGCGCCTCCAGCGCCGAAGTGGGCCAGACGGTGACCGTCACCCTGGGCGGCAAGTCCTGGACGGCGCAGGTCACCAGCAACGGCACCTGGACGCTGGATGTTCCGGCCGATGCGCTGGCCGCGCTGCCTCAGGGCAAGCTGACGGTGACCGCGACGGTAGACGATAAGGCCGGCAACGGCGGCAGCACCACGCGCGACATCACCGTGGATACTACGCCGCCGACCGTGACGATTGATAAAGTTGCGGGCGACGATGCCATCAATAGCGATGAGCAGAAAGCGGGGCAGACCATTAGCGGTACCGCCGATGCCGAAGAGGGGCAGGTTGTTACCGTGACCTTCAACGGCCACGAGTATCGGGCAACGGTGAATGCCGCCGGCAAGTGGTCCGTCAATATCCCGGGCCGCGACTTCCTCGGTACCGCCGACGGGGCCTACACCATCGAAGCCCGCGTATCCGATAAGGCCGGTAACCCGGGCGGCGTTACCCGCGACGTAACGCTCAACGGTGAAGTGCCGACCATCTCCATCAACACGCTCTCGGGTGATGATGTTATCAACGCGGCGGAGCACGGCGTTGCGCTGGTGGTCAGCGGTACGACCTCCGCACCGGCAGGCCAGACGGTGACGATTACCCTCAACGGTAAATCGTACACCGCGGAAGTGATGGCGGGCGGCGCATGGTCCTGCACCGTCGGCAGCGCCGATGTTGCGGCGCTGGCGGACGGCAGTTCCTATACCGTTAATGCGAAGGTGAGCAATGCGATCGGCAATAGCGCGGATGTTAATCACGGCCTGACGGTTGACTTAACGCCGCCGTCCATGGATATCCGCATCGACGCTCTGCAGAACGATACCGGGCTGAAGGGGAATGACTTCATTACCAATGATACCAGCGTGGTGATCAACGGCTCCCTGACGGCGCAGCTCGGTAAGGATGAGACGGCGCAAATCAGCATCGACGGCGGCAAGACCTGGATTGACCTGACGGTAACGGGCACCACCTGGCAGTATGCGGATGGCCGCACGCTGGCAGACGGCGACTACGAGTATCAGGTACGGGTCGTTGATGCTGCGGGTAACGTTAATCCGGGCAATACCCAACACGTGATTGTCGATACCACGAAGCCGGAGGCGTCAACAATTACCATTGACGCCATTCTGCAGGATACCGGGCTGAGTTCGACCGACTTTATTACCGCAGATAAGCAGATCAGCCTGCAGGGTACGCTCGGCGCCGCGCTCGGCAAGGGCGACCATGCGCAGATCAGCATCGACGGCGGCAACACCTGGGTTGATGTTGACGTCAGCGGTACCCGCTGGACGTGGGTCGACGGCCGCACGCTGGCGGATGGTAAGTACAACTACCAGCTCCGGGTGATTGACGATGCGGGTAACGTCAGCGCGGAAAACAGCAAAGTGGTCACCATTGATACCGTCGCGCCTGACGATAGCAAGACCATCAGCTTCACCGGCATCAGCGACGATACCGGCCGCGGCGGCAACGACTTCATTACTAACGATACGTCTCTGACGATCAACGGCGCGCTGGGCAAAACCCTGGCCGACGGCGAATACGTGCAGATCAGTATCGACGGCGGTAATACCTGGCAGATGGCCACGGTTATCGGCAATACCTGGAAGTACGTTGATGGCCGCACGCTGACCGACGGCATCTACAACTACGATGTCCGCGTGATTGACGCCGCCGGCAACGTCGGCGCCCACGGTAGCCAGGCGGTGACGGTGGATACCACGCCGCCGGATGCGACGATAACCATAGACCGCATCGAACTGGATACCGGCGTCAGCGACAGCGACTATCTGACCAGCGCGAAGTCCTACACGCTGCACGGGTCGCTCTCCAAGGCGCTGGGCGCCGGGGAGTTTGTCCAGATAACCCTCGACGGCGGGAAAACCTGGATTGACGCGACCGTTGCCGGTACCCAGTGGCGCTACAGCGACGTGCGCTCGCTGGCAGACGGTATTCACAGCTACGAGGTGCGGATTGTCGATCTGGCGGGCAACGTGGGCAACTCCACGGCGTCGCAGGATGTCAGGGTTGATTCCACCGCGCCGGAGTACGGCATTAAGATCACCAGCATCACGGAAGACACCGGCTCATCCGGCAGCGACTTTGTCACCATGGATAAGACGCTGACCCTCCACGGCACGCTCGACCAGGTGCTGGCGAAGGATGAGCACGCGCAGATAAGTCTCGACGGCGGCAAGACCTGGATTGACCTGACGGTCACCGATAAGGTCTGGAGCTATGAGGATACCCGCGAGCTGGCCGATGGCAACTACACCTATATGGTGCGGGTCAAGGATGATGCGGGCAACACCAGCGCCACCGCGCAGCAGGTGGTAACGGTGGATACCACGCCGCCGGAGACCCATGGTCAGATTGTCGGCTATGCCGATGACCAGGGCGAGCGGCAGGGAGCCAATCTCAGCGCCGATTTTGCCACTGACGATACCGCCCCGGTCATCAACGGCTCGCTCAATCAGCCGCTGGCCGACGGCGAAATCGCCGAGCTTTATCGCGACGGTAAGCGCCTGGGACAGCTTGTCACCAACGGAACAACCAGCTGGACGTTTAACGACAGCGGCCTGACCGACGGCAACCACAGCTATATCGTGCGCGTCACGGACAGAGCGGGTAACTACGTTGAGTCAGGAGAGTGGGTACTGAAGGTGGATACCACCGTACCGACGACGGTCGCTAAGGTGACCGATCTGACCACAACGGATACCACGCCGATCATTAGCGGTGAGCTTAACGCGGCGCTGAAGAACGGCGAGTATCTGACGGTAACGGTGAACGGTAAGACCTATACCTCTGAGAAGGGAGGGGCAGTGGTTGTCGACCCGGATAGCCATACCTGGTATCTGCAGGTGCCGGACTTTGACGCGCTGGCTGTCAAGGCAGAAGCCTATGATGTAGCAACGCTGGTCAGAAGCAGCGCTGGTAACGGCAATACCGCGGGCGTGATGCACGGTAACGTTACGGTAGGGGCTGAGGCATCGATGGTGCCGGGGTGGACGGTGACCTCGGCAGGAAGCTCGTATTCAGGCGCTTATTCATTAAATGAGGACGGCCTGTGGACTGTTCTGACTAACGGACAAATAGGGACTGCGAGTGGTCAGAACAGCTATACCATCGGTACTAAGTTCGACATCGCGGGTAACTATACGTCAGGAACATTTGCAGATATTAACCGCGATGGCCTCTCGGATGTGCTGGCAATGGGCACCAGCTATTCAACGATGCGGCAACTGACGAACAATGGCGATGGATCCTTTGATAATATGACTATCACGCGCGCCATGATGGGTAATCAGGACATCTGGTACGGGTCCATAGTGGCGATTGATATTCAGGGTGACGGATATATTGACTTTGTCCTTGGTGATGCAGGCGGTCCAGATTCACGTACTTTCATGCGCAACACTAACGGCGTACTGCAGGGTGATTCTGGTGGTGGTACGTACGGTACCTTTGTCTCCGGCGCAAAAGTGGGGAATTACAATAGCCTGATTGAAGCATCGGGTGTTGATCTTAACAACGATGGACGGGTTGATATTGCGCAGCATACAACCAATGGCAGCAATAATTATGCGCTGTCGACAATGATCAACACGGGGGATGGCAACTTTGTCTGGGGCCAGAACTTTACCAATACGATGTATAGCGCCACTGGCTCAGGGGCGGCTAATAATGCTGTCAGCATGACCTGGGCAGACTTCAACGGCGACGGCTCGATGGATCTGTTTATGGGAATGACGCGTTCCAGCACGGTCGGTGGCCTCATGCTGAACGATAAATCCGGTAATCTGGGAGCGTTGCAAGCCATTGGCACAGCTTCTTCGGATAAATTCGAGGGTAACGTGAGCATTGCCGTTGACTGGAACCACGACGGTAAAATGGACATCATCAAGTTGGCAACGACAACCCAGTCATACCTCTATACCAACGGCGGTATCGTTAACAATAACGTCAGCTTCACGGCCTCTAAATTTGGGGACGCATCATCTTCCCGAGTGGCGAGTGCTGCGTTGGTCGATTATGACTGGGACGGTAAACAAGATCTTCTGATCATGCGCCAGAACGGCAAGGTCGAACTGCAGCGCAATACTAATGACGTTGCTGACGGTACGGCGATCCATTTGAAAATCGTCGACAGCCAGGGAATCAACGCTTATTTCGGGAATACCGTCAAATTGTATGATTCGAATAATCAGTTGGTTTCGGCACAAGTGCTGAATGCACAGTCTGGTATGGGTATTAACGACTCGTCAGCGCTGCTCAGTTTTTATGGGCTGAAAGCAGATGAGATTTACCGTGCGGAAATGGTGTATCAGATAAACGGCGTACCGAAGACGACGACCTGGGACGGCCTGACGGCAGGGGCTGCACACGATAACTATGCCGTTACCGCTGAAGCAGGCACCGGAAAACATGAAGGTACGTTAACCGGCACCGGCTACAACGATACCTTTATTGCCGATACGGGAACCTATACCTACAAGGGCGCTGGCGGCTGGGAATCGCAGTCCGATCACGAGACCTGGAGCGCCACCGGCGGTATGGATATTGTGGATTTCCGCAACTCCACGGTAGGGATTACCGCCGATCTGAGTAAAGGTACCGCGCAGTCGACCGGCTACAACACCTCGACCTTTACCGACATCGAAGGCATCGCCGGCTCGGCTCACGACGACGTTATTACCGGCAACAGCGGCAATAACCTGTTCGAAGGCCGCGGCGGCAACGACACCTTCAACATCGGTAACGGCGGCCACGATACGCTGCTCTATAAGCTGATTAACGCCGCCGACGCGACCGGCGGTAACGGTCACGATACGGTTAACGGCTTTACGGTGGGCACCTGGGAAGGTACGGCGGACTCCGATCGTATCGACCTGCGCGAACTGCTGAGCGACAGCGGCTATACGGGGACCGGATCGGCGCACTACGTGGATGGCGTTGCCACCCTCGATGCCAGCGCCGGGAACATCCTTGATTTCATCAAGGTGACCACCGACGGCAGCAGCACCACCATTCATATTGACCGCGACGGCTCCGGAGGCAACTTTAATCCGACCGATGTGGTCACGCTGAACGGGGTGCAGACCGACCTTGCCACGCTGCTGGCTAACCACCAGCTGCTCGTGGTGTAGTCGCCACCCGGCGGGCGGGGAAGCGATTCCCCGCCTGTTTTTTTTACCTGCACTGTTAGTAAGAGATTTCTGATATTCTGGTGGCCGGGTACTTCATAAGCAGGGCCCGGCTGTTGGACATGGATATCATTTTGCGGCGCCAGGTTGGTGCCCGACAGGAAGTAATGTTATGACTACACACCCTCTCTATGAGCCGTGGCTGCAGGCCATGCTCGTTATCGCAAAGCATTATCGTCTGGACTTTTCTCAGGAGCACGTCCGGGTCACCATTACTCACGAAAGCCAGTCTCCCCGCCTGCAGGTGCTGGAGGATATGGCGCGCCAGCTGGGGCTCGGCTTTCGCATCGTGCCCGCTAACGCCTCGCTGCTCGATCCCTGGCGTCTGCCGGTGATCGCCGAATTTACCGGCGGTCAGGTAGGCGTGATTACGCGCATGGATAAAGATGAACGGGTCAGCGTTCAGTTCAGCGGCGACGGCGGCCAGGAGACGGTTCTGACGCTGGAGGAGCTGGGCACGCGGCTTAAAACCACGGTTGTCCTGCGCCCGCTGGAGTCCGTGCCGGATGCGCGAGTCGATGAGTATATTAAGCCCTATGAGAAAAACTGGTTCTGGCAGCTGGCCCTGAAGGACTGGCGCCGCTACGGCGACATTATGCTGGTAGCCATGGTCGCTAACGTGCTGGCGCTATCGGGGATGCTGTTTTCCATGCAGCTCTATGACCGGGTGGTGCCGTCGCAGTCCGAGCCGACGCTGTGGGTGTTATTCAGCGGCGTCATGCTGGCGATTGCCTTTGAATTTACCATGCGCATGCTGCGGGTGCATATTTCCGACAAAATCGGTAAGCGCGCCGACCTGCGCATCTCCGAGCGGGTGTTCGCCCACGCCATGCGCATAAAAAACGGCGCAAAATCGAAATCCACCGGATCGTTTATCGCCCAGATCCGCGAGCTGGAGTCGGTGCGCGAGCTTATCACCTCCACGACTATCGCCGCGATTTCCGATCTGCCTTTCTTCCTGCTCTTTGTCTTTATCCTCTGGATGATCGGCGGCCCGCTGGTGCTGGTGGTGCTGCTGGCGGTGCCGCTGCTGCTGATCCCCGGCCTGCTGGTCCAGCGGCCGCTGGGGGAGCTCTCCAGCGAAGGGATGCGCGAGTCGGCTATCCGCAACGCGACGCTGGTGGAAGTGGTGCAGGGGCTTGAAGATATCAAGCTGATGCGCGCCGAGCAGCGCTTTCAGAACCAGTGGAATAACTGTAACGATGTGGCGGCGACCGTCGGCATGAAGCAGCGCTGGCTGACCGGCCTGCTGATGACCTGGACGCAGGAGGTGCAGTCGATAGTCTACGCCGTGGTGCTGCTGGTGGGCTGCTATCTGGTTATCGCCGGTGACCTGACCACCGGCGCGCTGGTCGGTACTTCTATTCTTGCGTCGCGTACCATTGCGCCGCTGTCGCAGATCTCCGGCGTGCTTTCCCGCTGGCAGTCGGCGAAAGTCGCCCGTAAAGGCCTCGACGACCTGATGCAGAAGCCTATCGACGATCCGCTGCACGGCAAGCGGGTGCACAAGGCGCAGCTGCGCGGTAATTACCACCTCGAAAACGTCAGTTTTTACTACGACGAAGAGGAGAAAATCAACGTACTGACGCTGCCGAAGCTAACTATTCGCGCCGGGGAGCGCATCGCCATTCTCGGGCGGAACGGTTCCGGGAAAAGTACGCTGCTGCAGCTGCTGGCGGGGATGCAGGATCCGCAGCAGGGGGCTATCCAGCTTGATGATATTACGCTGAGCCACCTTGACCCGGCGGATCTGCGGCGCGATATGCAGCTGCTCAGCCAGCAGGCGCGGCTGTTTTTTGGCTCCGTGCGCGACAACATCCTGATGGGCAATCCGCTCGCCAGCGATGAAGAGATCCAACAGGCGCTGACCATCAGCGGCGCGCTGGAGTTCGTGCGCAAGCAGAAAGTCGGACTTAACTATCTGATAACCGAGGGCGGGGCCGGGCTCTCCGGCGGGCAGCGCCAGTCTCTGCTGCTGGCCCGCGCGCTGCTGACCTCGCCCAATATCCTGCTGCTGGATGAGCCCACGGCGTGGCTTGATGAGGTCAGCGAGAAGCAGTTTATTCACCACCTTAATCAGTGGCTGGGCAAACAGAGAACGCTCATCGTGGCAACCCACCGGCTGCCAATTCTCGAACTCGTCGACAGAATCATCGTCCTGGAAGGCGGCAAGATCGTTATGGACGGCCCGAAAGAGAAGATCCTGGGCGAGCACGGCATGGCGCCGCCGCAGGTGGCGCAGCGCACGGTCAAAATGCAGCCGGCAACCAATAAGACGGTGGGAACAGTATGAGTGACTTTACGCGATTCAACAGCCGGCTGCGTGAGCCGGCGCTGCCGCCTTCTATGCTGGTTGCCTGGAGCCTCTCGGCGATGCTGGCAGCCTTTCTTATCTGGGCCAGCCTGTTTAGCCTCGATGAGGTGACGACCGGCAGCGGCAAGGTGATCCCTTCCTCCCACGAGCAGGTGATCCAGTCGCTGGAAGGGGGGATCATCTACAAACTGATGGTGCACGAAGGGGATATCGTCGAGCGCGGCCAGCAGCTGGCCCAGCTGGACAGAACCAAAACCGAGTCCGGCGTGCTGGAGAGCGCGTCCCGGCTGAATGCGGCCCTGGCGACCGCCGCAAGACTCAACGCCGAAGTGAACGGCGCTGAACTGCATTTTCCCGAAGAGCTGGACGACTCGCCGGAACTGGTGCGCCAGGAAACGGCGCTCTATAAGTCCCGCCGCGAGAGCCTGGAGAAAGGGCTGGCGGGCTTACGTCAGGGCGTGGCGCTGGTGCAAAGAGAGCTGTCGATGACGCTTCCGCTGGTCAAGCAGGGGGCGGCGAGTAATGTCGAAGTGCTCCGCCTGCAGCGGCAGAAGAATGAGCTGGAGAATAAAATCACTGAAATGCAGAACGACTACTACGTTCGCTCCCGCGAAGAGCTGTCGAAGGCCAATGCCGAAATCGAAGCCCAGCGCTCGGTGATGAGGGGCCGCGAAGACTCCCTGACCCGGCTAACCTTTGTCGCGCCCGTTCGCGGCATCGTCAAGGATATTGAAGTGACCACCGTCGGCGGCGTTATTCCGCCCAACGGCAAGCTGATGACCCTCGTCCCGCTGGACGATCAGATGCTGATCGAAGCCAAAATTTCGCCTCGCGACGTCGCCTTTATCCATCCGGGGCAAAAGGCGCTGGTCAAGATAACCGCCTACGACTACTCCATTTACGGCGGTCTTGAGGGCGAGGTCACGATGATCTCACCGGATACGCTGCAGGATGAGGTCAAGCGGGATGTTTACTACTATCGCGTTTACATTCGCACCAACAGTAACCACCTGGTCAATAAGCAGCACAAGGAGTTTCCCATTTTCCCCGGCATGATCGCCACCGTCGACATTAAAACCGGCAGTAAAACGGTGCTCGACTATCTGCTTAAGCCGCTCAATAAAGCCAAAGAGGCGCTGCGCGAGCGATAGGCTGAGGCCGGGCGACGCGCGTCGCCCGGCCTGCTATTTCGGACTGCGGGGATGGATATTGAGATAGTGGGTGGTATAGGCAAGATAAAGACCGACGTAGTTCTCTATCAGTTGCATAAACGCGGGGAAGATATCGAGCAGGCCGTCCTTTCGCTCCCTCAGATAACCCGCATTCTCCGCCGCCTTGATCATTCTGCTGACGTGGATGCGCGAAACAAAAAACTCTTTCGCCAGCGCGCTGGCGGAGTACTCAATGACCGCGCCCCGCGTACCGCGCTGGGCAACGGCCTGCAGATAGAGATGCAGGGCAATCATCCGACCGCCGTCTTTGTCAATAAACAGACTAATTTCGGGATATATTTTACTGAAGGTGACGCCGCGAAAAAGATACTCGGCGGCGCGGCGAAAAAAGCCGTGGCGCATATTTTCATTATCCAGCAGGTCTAAATTTATATTGTAGGCAGGATACAATATGCCAACGGGGCGAAAGGCCCCGGCCATATAGCGCTTCAGCTCATCCAGCCCTTTTTGCGTCGGCGCGATCAGCACTTTACGGCGGTCATCGCTGCTGCGCCAGGTGGTAATTCGACCGCTGGTTTTTAGCAGCGTTACCAGGGCAATCACGCTATTGGGGCTGGCTATTTTATAGCGGGCGCACAGGGTTTTTATTTCAGAAACGCACGATGCCTGGTTGCCAAACACGAAGCAGCATATTGACAGGACGATGTTAAATCGCGACTCCTGCAAAATGGTTTTATAAAACAGCGGCTGCTGCTTGTAGATCTTATCATTAATAGCGTAGTGCTCCTTAATGGCTTGTAAGAAGTTTTCATTACCTTTAATGATGTCCCTTCTGCGCAGCAGCGCTTCGGGCGAAATAGTGCTGTCCATAGTAAGCCTACGTAAAACGTATTGTGAGTTGTGATGGTGGTCACTTCTATGTCTCTCGGTGACTTCTGTAATTATACATCGTCCGGCAACGTCTGTGGTCGGTACAGGTAAGAAAAATCTTTAGCTATTATCGTATTAGCGTAGGTGAAGGTGTGCCGCCATAAACAGTGTAAATAATATTTTCGTGCTTAATTTATTTTAAGTGGAAATAAACTCAATATTGTACAGATGATAAAAGCCAGACCCTGAGGGTAAATAATCGCCGCAGGAAAATGTAAGATATTATTTTTTTTGAAATTGGGATATGGTGATACACCGCCGCCTTTGTTATTGTGAGCGCGCTCTTATCTGAGTCTTCATTTAATATGGCGGTGGTGCGTTAAATCTGACGCGTTAGCAATAACATGATCTTACACATAAATTAACCTATTACAGGAGGTGATATGGTCTGGGGCATGAAGGACGGCGGACGGCAGCATAAATATTATGCCATTATTTCCGCCTGCAGCTATACCTGGGTGGGTATGTCAAATTTATTGAGTCAGCGTGGAATATACCCAATTAGGGTTATGCATGCCACTGAAGAATTAAGTGGCGAGGAGCAGGAAATAATTGACGAGGGTGAGCAAACGCAGCTGATAGTATTTTTACAGGGCGACCTGTGCACTATCCTGCTGTCGCTAAAAAAGCTCATTTTGTGGCTCGAACATTCCTCCGCGCGCAGCGACGTGACTATTTTCAGCAGGCTACCGGCCTGCTGGTTATACGGGACCCTGCATTCACTGCTGAGGAACAAAAATAAGCTCCGCAATGTGCGGTTCGGCAGTTCGTCAGATCCCTGCCAGAGCCTGACGTACGGCCATTACCCCTTGATTGAGTTTGCCGCAAGAGAGGACGCCGGGCCGGGTTTTTGCTGCGCTAACGGTCTCTCCTTCAGGGAGCTGAATGCTGTCCTGCACTACTCCAGGGGCAGTCGGTTAAGTCGCAGTCTCTGCACACCGGCCTGGCGGGAAAAACGATCTACACCCATCGTCAGCACGGGCTAAAAAAGCTGCTGGGCGTGCAGCAGTGGCTCAATGATGCTGCGGTAACAAGAGAGATGAACCGCCGCAGACACGAATGCGGTCAGCACGCGGTGGCGGTGAGCGCCTCCCGATAGGGGAGGGCGCGCTCAACTATTGTGGAAGTTAATCGTATAACCCTGTTCCCGCCAGTGCTTTAGCTGCTCCTGCTGATGCGGGGTAGGGGTTTTGCCGGTCCATAGCATGATCTGCTGCCCGGGGAAAAACTCCGGGTGCGGGGCATCAAGAGGGTCCGCCAGTACGTCAATATGCCAGCCCTGGCGCGAAAGCCGCCATGCCTCAAGCCACAGGCGGGTGGGATCGTCTGTTTCCCAGCCGATCAGCAACGCCTCTTTGCCCGGCTCTCTGCGGGCGGCGGCGAGGCAGGTGGCGATAAACTCAATCAGCACGCCGTCGAGCAGGCTGCACATTGCCCGGGCGGTGTTCTGATCGAGGCTAAGCCGCTGGCGCACCGGGAGAAATACGTTGTCGATAAGCGCATCGGGCGTATTTTCCCGCGCCAGCGCTTTGATTTTGCTGCGCAGCCCCGCGGAGCGTACCTGCCGCAGTACGGTTAGCAGTGAATCCTGTATCGTCGACCAGCTCTGATCGAGGACCACGCTTTCGCTACCCTCGAGCAGCGCTTTTACCTTACCGACAGGTATACCGTTTTTAATCCAGCGCTTGATCTCTTCAATACGCTGAATATCCTCTTCATCAAACTGGCGGTGTCCCCCCTCGCTGCGCTGTGGCTTGAGCAGACCATAGCGCCGCTGCCACGCCCGAAGCGTAACCGGGTTAATGCCGCATCGCTCGGCGACATCACCAATACTGTAAAAGGCCATACTCCCTCTCTCTGAAGCCTGTACATCCGGATGTACGTTTATTGCGTTCCGTAATTTGTACAATACCTTTTTTATTGTACAAATGAATAGAGGTATGTCAAAGGTCGTTTATCGTATTGATAAACTCTGCTTTATTGCGGTTTAAAAAGTGAGAGGGGGATAATAAAGAGAAAATACTATACAAAAAGCGGAGATAGGGCCTGCGCGGGAGCGCGCAGGCCGGGTCTGGACGTTAAAAAATCGTCTTTTTCTCAGGCCAGAGGATTTCCGCCACCCCTTCCGGGCGCGGCGCGGCGAACAGATTGCCCTGGAAGGCGCTGATTCCCGCGGACTCAAGCCACATCCACTCTTCGGCCTTCTCGACGCCTACGGCCGTGACGGCGATTTCAAGCGATGTACAGCATTTGATAATCGCCAGAATGATGGCCTGCCGCGGCCCGCTTTTGTGGACATCCTGAATCAGGGCGCGGTTGATTTTGATCTTATCCGGCTGAAACTGCGACAGCAGCAGCAGCCCGGCAAAGCCGGCGCCGAAATGCTCGATGGCGACGCTTATCCCCGCCGCCTTGAGGTCACGGATGGCGCGCGTAAACTCCTCCAGCCTGGAGAGGACTTCGCTCTCGGTGAACTCGATGGTTACCTGCTCCGGCACCAGGCCGTTGCGCGCGATCTCCTCCAGCAGAAAGCTGACTGCGCCCGGGATCTTCACCAGCGTCATCGGCCGAAGATTGATCGCCAGCGTCTGCTCCTTCAGCCCGAGGCGTCCGGCCAGGGCAAAGGCGGCCTGTTTGCTGCGCAAATCGGCTTCATAGAGCGCATCGCCTGCAAGGGAAGCAAAATAGTCCAGCGGCGCGCTGCCGTCCTGCGTTCTCAGCAGGGCCTCAAGGGAAACCACCTGGCGCGCAAGGGGATCGACAATAGGCTGAAAAGCGAAGCTAAACTCGCCCGACGGCTTCTCAACCTGCAGCGGCGCGGGCTGAACTTCCTCGTCCGGGACAAAATCCCAGCTGTCGGCAGGCGGAATTTCAAAGTAATTCTCCTTTTCCCTTGCCTCGACAAAAGTGCGGAAGAACTGCAGCGCGCGGTCATCGTATTTTAGCTGGTAGCGGGTGGTTCCTTTATCAAGTACGGTCTGCAGAACGTGATCCTGTTCATATTCACGCAGATCGAAGAGTTCCATTCCTGTTTTCCCGAAGCGGCGGGCCGGCGCATAATCGCACAGCAGCTCTACGAGGTTGTAATGTCTTTCGTCCTGACAGATGTGGCGGTAAATCGTCTTGACGTTTTCCTCCGGTCCTTCAAGCAGCTGAAAGAAGTGTTTGCCGTTAAACAGCAGGATGCCGGTGACATCTGCTTCGCTGTTTTTGGCGCTGGCCATGGCAACCATCTCCTCGACAGCTTGTAAGGTTACGCCTTCGCAAATGTGGCTGCGATACAGGATGGTAGTAAGCATGATAAAACCTGGTTCGGTGAATGAGCGACAACAATAGCAGAATGCGTAAAAAAAACCTCTATAAAACAACAATTAATTCACATGTTGATTTCATTTCGACAGCTTTAAGACCTGCTTGTATCGACTCTGTGCATAAGTGTTTATTGTGATGTACAGTTTTTGATGCCTCACCGCTTTATTAAATTATTGTATCTCCGTTGTTAGCACTTTTTGATCAAATTAATATGAAAAACTTGTACACATTTTTGTGCAAGTGTTTTATGGTTGTATAACATTAGTTAAGGACACGGAAATTACTGTACATCCAGGAGATGATAATGCGGCAGAATGGTTACTTTCCCGATACAGCAGGCGCGATTGCCCTCTATTTTTCAGAGAAAGCCGTGCCTTCACAGCAGGAAACGCTGGGGCAGATTGTCGTTGAGATTTTGAGGGACGGCAAAACGCTGAACCGCAAGATGCTCTGCACCAAACTGCTGGGGCGTCTTGAGAAGGCGCACGATGCTGAACAAGAGAATCACTACCATCAGCTTCTCGGAATGCTTTTCGAGCGCTGATAGAACCAAGCTCTTCTGCCGGTAACGCCGGCGGAGCATCCTGAGGGAGGGCCACGCGGAGATCAGGGATGGAGCACGCCCTCAGGGCGAATGGCTCCGGATGATGAGCAATGCGGTAATCAGAGATGCACTTATGAATAAAAGTGAAAGAGAAAACCTGAATGATGAGCTTATTGGCGAGGCGGTGCTTTTTTTACTGAAATCAAAAGGTCCGATCACCACCCAAAGCTTGTTAACAGCACTCAGAGCGATGGAGAGCAGCGAGCGCGATCCGCTGCGCCGCCAGGCGCTGGCCAGCATCGTTGCTGAAATCAGCGACATTGCCGTAGGGAGCGGAGGCAATGCTGACAGAGACAGCCACTTCGGCAGCAGAAAAAATGGTTTTCCCCGGTTTGACGTCAGCGCGTCGCACGCCGGTGGAAAGAAAATGCACTGACACTGCGGTCAATAACCCTCTATACGGCGAATAATAATGATACAGATGACTCAACACCATCCCGATATCTACGCGTCACTGACTGATACCGTACTCGGCGAGCATTTCCGCACTGCGGGCGACAGGCTGGCCGAAGAATCCGCAATTCTTGCCGCGGCGATTGGCAGTATCATGGCCAGCGAAGGCCACATTACCAATAAAGGGCTCATTTTGTGGTTGATTAAAACGCTCGAAACCACCGATGATGCGACGACCGCCGACGCCATCCGCCGCACGCTGGAGATCGTCGTTGCCCACACCATGGACGATATCTGACGCGCGCATGTCAAAGATGAAAACGAGGCCCCGCTGTTGACGGGGTTTTTTATTTTGTACGATAGAGGCTTCCCTCTCCCCGCCTTGCACGCCCCCAAATCTCCTCATCGCTGAGCGTTGTTTCAATCAGCTCCACCGGCGCGCCGCTGTCGTTGATGACGGCGACGAAATAGCCGTCAATAGGTTCATACGGCCCGAGAATCACCTCTTCACCTTCAATGGCGGCCTTGAGATCGCTGACCTTGAGCGCCACGTGGGGCACCGTTTTCAGCAGCGGGTGCAGCGGCGAGTCCGGCGTGAAGCGGTGCCACTGGATACGAAACTTGCCCGGATTATCCTCCGTATACATCCCCGCCTTTTCGCTGTAGCTGCCCGTCGTTTTATCATCGTCGAGCGGAATGCCGATATGGTGAAAAGTGTACTCAATCCCGGGTTTCATTGCGTCTGCTCTCTGCTCATACTCACTGTGTGCGGCTCAGTTTATCATATTGCGCGATGGCGCCCGGTATATGACGCAGGATCTGTCACACTATCAGGACGAAAAACGATGAGGACAAAGGATGAAAAGAGCAGCGATAGCGGCGGTTATTTTGAGTGCACTGTGCGCGGGCGCCTCGGCGCAAACGGCCCCGGACGGCTATACCCTGGAACAGGTACTTATCATGAGCCGCCACAACCTGCGGGCGCCGCTGGCCAATAACGGCAGCGTTCTTGAACAGTCAACGCCCCGCGCCTGGCCGCAGTGGGATGTGCCGGGCGGACAGCTGACCACTAAAGGCGGCGTGCTGGAAGTCTATATGGGTCACTATATGCGCGAATGGCTGGCGCAGCAGGGGATGGTCACCACCGGCGAGTGTCCGCCGGCGGACAGCGTCTACGCCTACGCCAACAGCCTGCAGCGTACGGTTGCCACCGCTCAGTACTTTATTACCGGCGCCTTTCCGGGCTGCGATGTTCCGGTTCATCATCAGCCGGAGATGGGCACCATGGACCCGACCTTTAATCCGGTGGTGACCGATAACTCCGCCGCCTTCAGCCGGGCGGCGGTCAGCGCGATGGCCGCCGGGCGGGCGAAGCTGCATCTTGGCGACAGCTATCGTCTGCTGGAGGAGCTGGTTGACTACCGGGCCTCGCCGGCCTGCAAAGAGAAGAAAATCTGTTCCCTGAGCGAGGCAAAGGACAGCTTCAGCGCGGACTATCAGAAAGAGCCCGGCGTGTCCGGCCCGCTGAAGGTGGGCAACTCGCTGGTGGACGCATTTACCCTGCAATATTACGAAGGCTTCGCGCCTGACCAGGTTGCCTGGGGCGGCATTAAGACCGATCGGCAGTGGCGGGTGCTGTCCAAGCTGAAAAACGGCTATCAGGATAGCCTGTTCACCTCGCCGGAGGTGGCGCGCAACGTGGCCGCGCCGCTGGTGAAGTATATTGATAACGCGCTGGTCACCGAACAGGCGAAGGCGCCGAAAATTACCCTGCTGGTTGGGCACGACTCCAACATTGCCTCCCTGCTGATGGCGCTCGATTTCAAACCCTACCGGCTGCACGATCAGTATGAGCGCACGCCGATCGGCGGCAAAATTGTCTTCGAGCGCTGGCGGGACGGCGGCGGCAACCGCGATCTGATGAAGATCGAGTATGTCTACCAGAGCACGAAGCAGCTGCGCGACGCCGCGCCCCTGACGCTCGATGCGCCCCCGCAGCGGGTAACTCTGGAGCTTAAGGGCTGCCCGACCGACAGCAACGGCTTCTGCCCGATTGATAAGTTTAATGCGGTGATGAATACGGCGGCAAAATAGCGGGAAAACGCCCCCGCTGGCTGCGGGGGCGTGGTATCAGACGTTTTTACGCTCGATGGTTTGTTCACCCCAGAAGAGGGCGTCTTTATCGGTTTTGCTGAAGGCCAGGCTCAGCACTTCATCGCTGCCTTCTTCCCAAATCTGCTCGGCAAGTTTCTCGTCGAAGTCTGCCACTTCAAAAATGGCCTCGGCGATCTCCGGCGAGGTATTGCGCAGGCTTGCCCATTCGCCGACGCGATGGGCTTTGGATTCTTGTGTCGACATAACGCGCCTCCGGTAACGTATTAACCTTTAAGCTTAGCCGCAAGGCCTGCCACGTATTCGCCCTGATAGCGGGCAATGGAGAGCTCTTCCGGGCTCGGCTGGCGCGAGCCGTCGCCGCCGGCAATGGTGGTGGCGCCGTAAGGCGTACCGCCGCGGACCTGGGTGGTGTCAAACAGCTCCTGCGCCGCGTAGCCGATCGGCACGATGACCATCCCGTGGTGGGCGAGGGTGGTCCAGGTGGAGGTGATGGTCTGCTCCTGGCCGCCGCCGGTGCCGGTGGAGCTGAAGACGCTGGCTATTTTGCCGTACAGCGCGCCGGATGCCCACAGGCCGCCGGTCTGGTCGAGGAAGGTGCGCATCTGGCCGGCCATGTTACCGAAGCGGGTCGGCGTGCCGAAAATAATGGCGTCGTAGTTCGCCAGCTCCTGTGGGGTCGCGACTTCCGCATTTTGCGCCTTACCGCCGACTTCGGCGAAGCGCTCCGCGTTCATGGTTTCCGGCACGCGCTTGATGGTGACTTCGACGTTGTCCACTTTTTCGGCGCCTTCGGCAACCGCGCGGGCCATCGTCTCGATGTGTCCGTACATGGAATAATAAAGCACCAGGACTTTTGTTGTCGCACTCATAGTTCTGTCTCCTTTTAACACTATGTTTTAAAAACCGCTTCACACAGTGTTAGCCAGGACTCGGTGAAGGTCAACCGAACGGTGAAATAACGCCTGGCAAGCAGGGGTGCCGCCGCGAGACCCGCGTGCCGGAGCCGGAAGGGCACCTGACCCCTCCCTGCAGCGGCTAAGCGTTGCAAAATGACACACTTTATCACTGCTGTTTTCACATGCGATAAGAACGCCTTATGACCGGCAGGCAAACGCAGCGCCGCCGCGTGCCCCAACCCTGTTGCAGGATGTAACGCGCCGCCCGCCCCGGCGCCCGCAGCCGCTATTCTTAAAGTCTGCGCCTGCCGCCGCGCGGCGGCGCAGTTCACGTAATGCAGCATGATGTCCTGATAACGGGAGGTCCGTAATGGCAAACCATCGCGGCGGTACCGGCAATTTTGCCGAAGATCGCACAAGAGCATCAGAAGCAGGTCGTAAAGGCGGGAAGATGAGCGGAGGAAACTTTAAAAACGATCCTCAGCGCGCCTCAGAAGCGGGTAAAAAGGGCGGCAAGAACAGCCACGGCAGCCGCAGCGGCTAGCCGCCCCTCCGCAGCCCCGGCCGCCGGTTCTCCGGCGGCCTTCGTTTGCGCTTGTCAGCGCCGCGCTGAGCCTGCACACTTGTGGGCTTATTCACTCTGGCGGTGCTATGTCTTTATTTTCACGTTACTCCCTTGCCGTTAAGCCTCAGGAAGCGCTGCTGATCCTGATAACCCTGTTCTGGGGCGGCACTTTCCTCGCCGTACAGTATGCGGTCACCATGAGCGGCCCGCTGTTCTTCGTCGGGCTGCGCTTCGCCACCGCCACCCTGGCGCTCGGCCTGCTGTCGTGGCGAAAGATGGCCGGGCTGACCCTGGCGGAATTCAGGGCGGGCGTCGCGATAGGCGTCTCTATCGCACTGGGCTACAGTCTGCAGACCTGGGGACTGCAGTCTATCTCCAGCAGCAAATCGGCCTTTATCACCGCCATGTACGTGCCGCTGGTGCCGCTGCTGCAGTGGGTCTGTCTGCGGCGGCTGCCGGGGCTGATGTCGTGGATAGGCATTGCGCTGGCCTTTGGCGGCCTGATCCTGCTCGCCGGGCCGCAGGGCAATACGCTGACGCCCGGCACCGGCGAACTGCTGACCCTGGCGGCGGCGCTGGCCACGGCGGCGGAGATCATTCTGATCGGTGCCTGGGCCGGTAACGTGGACGTGCGTCGGGTGACGGTGGTGCAGCTTGGGACCGCCTCGCTGATTGCCTTTACGCTAATGGGGCCCGCGGGCGAAAGCGTTCCTGTCTTTACGCCGGGTCTGCTCACCGTTGCCGTTGGCCTGGGCGTCTTCAGCGCCATTATCCAGCTCACCATGAACTGGGCCCAGCGCAGCATCTCGCCGACCCGGGCGACGGTTATCTACACCGGGGAGCCGGTGTGGGCGGGCGTTTTTGGCCGCATCGCCGGCGAGCGGCTGCCGGGCCTGGCGCTGCTCGGCGCTATGCTTATCGTGGCGGGCGTGCTGGTGAGCGAGCTGAAGCTAAAGCGTAAAAAGGCGCCGCGCGCGGCGCCGTATGAACGATCTTCGTAGCCCCGCGCAGGCGAAGCGCCCGGCCTTTGCGTCACTCTCCGCCGGGTGGCGCTGCGCTTACCCGGCCTACGCGCCCGGCGGCGTCTGAACATCCGCCAGCGTAATCTCTGCGGTGCGCCGGTTAAGCAGCGCGTTGAGCAGGATCGCGCCGAAGGTCGCCGTGCCGATACCGCCGAGGGTGAAGCCGCCCAGGTGCAGGGCGAAATCACCGGCGCCCAGCACCAGCGTCACGGCGACCATAATCAGGTTGCCGTTGTGGCTGAGATCCACCCGGTGCTGCACCCACACTCTGGCGCCCGCCACCGCAATCAGCCCGAACACCACGATGGACGCCCCGCCGATAACCGGGCCGGGAATGGTGTGGATCAGCGCGCCGAACTTCGGTGAAAAGCCGAGCAGGATAGCTATCCCGGCGGCGGCGGCAAACACCAGCGTCGAATAGACTTTGGTCACCGCCATTACGCCGATATTCTCCGCGTAGGTCGTCACGCCGCTGCCGCCGACCGAGCCGGAAAGCATGGTCGCCAGCCCGTCGCCGACGAAGGCGCGGCCAATGTACGGATCCATGTTGCGCCCGGTCATCCCGGCGACGGCCTTCAGGTGACCGAGGTTTTCGGCGACCAGGATCACCGCCACCGGCGCGATCAGCATCACCGCCTGGCCGCTGAAGGTCGGCGAGGTCATCTGCGGCAGGCCGAACCACGCCGCCTGGTCGAGCAGGCTGAAATCAATCGGCTTGCCGAGCCCCAGTACGTTGGTCAGCACCGCGTAGAGCAGGCAGGCGGCGATCAGGCCCATCAGGATCAGCAGGCGCTGGATCATGCCGCGGGTAAATACCGCCACCAGGCCGATGCACAGCACGGTCAGCACCGCCATCCAGCCCTCGAACGGCGTCGCGGAGACGCTGCGAATAGCGATAGGCGCCAGATTCAGCCCGATGGCCATCACCACCGCGCCGGTGACCGCCGGCGGCATCAGCCGCTCTATCCAGCGGGTGCCGAGCTTCATCACCACCAGCCCTATCAGGGTGTAGACCAGGCCGCAGGCGATAATGCCGCCGAGGGCGACGCTGAGGTGCGGGTTCAGCCCCTGGCCGCCGAAGCCGGTCACGGCGATCACCACGCCGACAAACGCCGCGCTGGAGCCGAGATAGCTCGGCACCCGGCCGCCGGTCACCAGGAAGAACAGCAGGGTGCCGATGCCGGACATCAGCACCGACAGATTGGGATCGAGCCCCATCAGCAGCGGCATCAGCACCGTGGCGCCGAACATTGCCACCGCGTGCTGGATGCCCATCACCAGCGTCTGCCCGGCGGGCAGGCGCTCATCGGGCGCGACGATACTGCTGCGGGTCAACTGCCAGCGGGGAAAGTCAAAGCGGGCCATAGGCGACTCCTTACAAGGTTAACAGGCTGGACGCAGCAGGGCGTGATAGCGGCGATCGAACCACACCAGCCCCTGCGGCTCGGCCTGGCGGGCGATGGCCACCACTTCACAAAACAGAATGTCGTGGGTGCCGACGCTGACCACCTGGCTTATGCGGCAGTCGAAGCTGACCAGCGCCTCCTCCAGCCGCGGGCAGCCGGTGGCCCCGGTCTGCCAGCGGCCGACGGCGAAGCGGTCATCCATCGCCGTTTTGCCGCCGAACAGATTGGAGAGCGGTTCCTGCCCGGCGGCCAGGGTATTGACGCACAGGCTCTGGTGCTGGCTGAACACCGGCCAGACCGAGGCGCTGCGGTTAAGGCACACCAGCAGAGTCGGCGGCGCGTCGGTGACGCTGCACACCGCGCTGGCGGTAAAGCCCGCCCGTCCGGCGGGCCCGGCGGTGGTGACGACGCTGACCGCCGAACTGACGCAGGCCATGGCGTCGCGAAACTGCTGTTTATCCGCATGGGTCATCTGCGCTCCTTATGCCAGCCGGCAGGCGTCGTTGAGGTCGAGGCGGGGCAGGCGGGGATAGAGCGCCTGCGGGTCGCCGTAGCCGATATTGATAAGCAGGTTGCTGCGCCAGCCGCTGTCGGCAAAAAACGCCGCGTCCACCTGCTCCTGGTCGAAGCCGGACATTGGGCCGGTATCGAGCCCCAGCGAGCGGCAGGCGAAGATCAGGTACGCCGCCTGCAGGCTGCTGTTGCGAAAGGCGGTTTCCTGGGCGAGCTGCGAGCTGGAGGTGAACCAGCTGCGGGCGTCACCGTGGGGAAACAGCGTCGGCAGCCGATCGTAAAACTGCGGATCCCAGGCGACGATGGCGGTTACCGGCGCGGTCAGGGTCTTTTGCAGATTGCCGCTGGAGAGCGCCGGGCGCAGCCGCGCTTTACCCTCCGCCGAGCGGATAAAGACAAAGCGCGCCGGGCTGCAGTTGGCGGATGTCGGCCCCATCTTCAGCAGATCGTACAGCGCGCGCAGGGTTTCGTCGCTCACCGGCTTGTCCAGCCAGCCGCTGTGGGTTCTCGCGCCGGTAAAAAGGGTTTCCAATGCGGCAGCGGAAATCGCCTCACTCATACACTCTCCTTTTCAGCAAACAGATGCGCCGTCATGCCGTCCAGCAGCAGCGCGTTAAAGATGTCAGGTTCCGTAACGTTGCAGGCGTGGCCGCCGCTCGCCATCACCGCCAGCGTGCTGTCCGGCAGGGCGCGGTGAAGCGTGGTCGAGCAGGCGGAGGGCACCAGCAGGTCGTCGCGGGCGGCGATAACCAGCGCCGGACAGGCCAGCGCCTGCGCCCGCGTCGTAAAGTCCGCGCCCTTCAGCGCCGCCAGCCGGCGGCGCAGGTTATGCTCGCCCTGAAAGTGACTAAGGCCCAGCGCCTCTTCGGCCTCCAGGCGCGGCATCTGCTCCGCCATCCAGTCGGCGGGATAGAGAAACAGCGGCTGCGCTTCGACCCAGGCCTCGGCGCCGCCCGCCGCCAGCAGGCGCTCGCGCACCGCGAAGCAGCGGCGGGTGTGCGGGCTGAGGCTCAGCCAGCCGTTGACCAGTACCAGGCCGCTGACGGCTTCGGGAAAATCGAGGGCCATCTGCAGGCCGATCAGCGCCCCCAGCGCGTGGCCGATAATCGCGACGCGGCCGAAGCCCGCCTGCGCCAGGGCGTCGCGCAGCTCGCGGGCCATCATCGCCATGCTGTAGTCGTCCGCAAGCGTCGCCGGGTTGCTGCCGGTACCGCGCTGGTCCCAGAACAGCACCTGATAGCGCGTCTTAAGGACGGCCAGCTGCGGCAGCCAGTAGCCGCCGGTGCCGCCCAGGCCGGAAACCATCACCACGACCGGCGCCCCGGCATATGGCGCCGGGTGTTTTTGCAGCCCGCTCATGCCGGCTTACCGACGTGGGCCACGGTGGCTATCTCCACCAGCGCCTCGGGCTTTACCAGACCGCACTGGATGCAGAAGCGCGCGGGCTTATCGCCGGGAAAAAATTCGGCGTAGACCTCGTTAATCGCGGCGTAGTTTTTCCAGTCGGTGATAAAGATGCTGTTGAAAGTCACGTCCGCCATCGTGCCGCCCGCCGTTTCGATAACGCGCCGGATAGTCTCCAGCACGTGGCGGGTTTGCGCCTTTGGGTCGCCGGGATAAACCACGTTATTGTCGCTGTCGAAGGGCAGCGTACCGGAGACGTACACCACGCCGTCGGCCAGGGTACCGGGCACGAAAGGGGCAATAGGCGTTGACGTTCCCGCCGGAATAATCACCTGCTTAGGCATACTGTTTCTCCTGATGAGCGGCGGTCGCGCTAAGGGTCTGGCAGAAGGTATCAACGTCGCTGACCCAGCCAAAAAACGTTTCGATATTGAACAGCGCCGCCTGCTGGGCGAAGGCCGGGCCCGCCTGATGGGTGGCGTCCTCCAGCACGATGCCGAAGTATTCGAGGAAGAAGCCGTCCCGCAGGGTGGATTCGACGCAGACGTTGGTGGCAATGCCGGTAAACACCAGGTGGCGGATGCCGCGGCTGCGCAATATGCTGTCCAGCGGCGTATTGAAGAAGCCGCTGTAGCGCGGTTTCGGCAGCACGATATCGCCGGGCTGCGGCTTAAGCGCGTCCACCAGCTGATAATCCCAGCCGCCCTTCGCCAGCAGCGTGCCCGCAAGCTCCGGGCGCCTGCGCATGGTTTTCAGCGCGTTGGACTTGTGGTAGTTCGGCGAGCCGGGGCCGCCTGCCTCAACGTACTGCGGATCCCAGCCGTTCTGGAACCAGATAATGGTCATTCCGGCATCGCGGGCGGCCTTCACCGCGACGTTGATGCGCTCGATCACCGGGCGCGTGGCCGAGACGTCAAACCCGGCGAGATCGAGATAGCCCCCCTCGCTGGCATAGGCATTTTGCATATCAACGACGATTAGCGCGCTCTGCGCCGGGCTGAAGTCAATGGCTTCCGGTCGTGCGGGCAGGGTTAACATCAGGCGACCTCCTTCTCGGTCAGGGCGGGTAAATGGGCGCGGCAGCGCATCAGGGGCTGAATACGCTCGCCGAAGGTTTCGATCCCGGCGAGGAAATCGTCAAAGGTCAGCAGCACGCCTTCGGCGCCGGGGACGGCGGCCACCTCGTCGAGCATCTTCGCGACGCTGGCGTAAGACCCCACCAGGGTGCCCATATTGATATTCACCGCCGAGGTGGGGTCCGCCATCTGGCGTACGTTGGTGTCGCTGCCGGAGCGGGTATCCTTCTGGCTTTGCTCGGTGAGCCAGGCCAGCGCCTCATCGTCGGCGCCGGCCTTGTAGTGCTCCCATTTGGCGCGGGCCGCCTCGTCGGTCTCATCGGCGATGACCATAAACAGCACGTAGGAACCGACGTGACGGCCGGTTTTGTCCGCCGCCGCTTTCATCCGCGCAGCGGTGGGCGCAAAGGCGGCGGGGGTATTGACGCCTTTGCCAAAGCAGAAGTTGTAGTCGGCGTGCTGCGCCGAAAAGGCCATGCCAGCGTCGCTCTGCCCGGCGCAGATCACCTTCATCGGCCGCGAAGGCTGCGGGCTGACCCGGCAATCGTTCATGGTGAAGAAGTCGCCCTTGAAGTCGCTTTTGCCGGTGCCCCACAGATCGCGCAGCACCTGCACGTACTCGGTGAGGTAGTCATAGCGGCGGGAGAAGTAGTCGTCCCCCGGCCAGAGGCCCATCTGCTCGTACTCCGGCTTCTGCCAGCCGGTCACCAGATTGACGCCGAAGCGGCCGCCGGAGATGGAGTCAATTGTCGAAGCCATGCGCGCCACGATGGCGGGCGGCAGGGTCAGGGTGGCGGCGGTGGCGTAGATCTCAATTTTTGAGGTCACGGCGGCAAGGCCCGCCATCAGGGTGAAGGACTCCATATTGTGGTCCCAGAATTCGGTCTTGCCGCCGAAGCCGCGCAGTTTGATCATCGACAGCGCAAAGTCGAAGTGGTAGTGCTCCGCCTTCTGTACGATGGCCTTATTCAGTTCAAACGTTGGCATGTACTGCGGCGCGTGGGTGGAGATAAGCCAGCCGTTGTTGCCAATGGGCACGAATACACCAATTTTCATCATGAACACCTCTCTGAAGTCGGGAACCGGGCGCGGCGCTGCCTCCTGCATCTCCTCTCCGCCTCGCAGCAGGAGTTCAGCAAGATGAGTGCCAGTTTTAAAATTGCCAATGTTATTAAATGGTTAATTATGAGTTACGTAAAAAGCACCGAAAAAGTGGACTAAACGGTCAAATTGCGTGCACAAAAAACAGGCAGCGCTGTGCCAAAGCGGTGCGCGGGGTGTGAAGGCGGCGGGCTTTTGCTATGATTTGGACGATAAATGAAGGAGAGGTCGCATGGCACAGGCAGCCACGAGAAAAACCGGCAAGCGCACCCTGGCGGTCAACGCCAAGAAAGAGGCCATTCTGAATGCCGCGCTGAAGACGTTTTCGCAGTACGGCATTCACGGCAGCCGGATTGAGCAGGTCGCTGACCTGGCGGGCGTATCGAAAACCAATCTGCTGTACTACTATCCGTCGAAGGAGGCGCTCTACGTCGCGGTAATGCGCAATATCCTCGACATCTGGCTGACGCCGCTGCGCGCCTTTCGCGAAGACTTCGCCCCGCTGGTGGCGATCCGCGAATATATTCGCCTCAAGCTTGAGGTCTCCAGGGATCATCCCGAAGCTTCGCGGCTGTTCTGCCTGGAGATGCTGCAGGGCGCGCCGCTGCTGATGGCCGAACTGACCGGTGACTTAAAGCAGCTGGTGGCCGAGAAGTCGGCGATCATCACCGGCTGGGTCGAGGCGGGGCGGCTGGCGGAGGTTGACCCCCACCACCTGATCTTTATGATCTGGGCCGCCACCCAGCACTACGCCGACTTTGCCACCCAGGTGGAAGCGGTGACCGGCAAAACGCTGCAGGACGTGGCGTTCTTTCAGGAGACCGTCGATAACGTCCAGCGGATGATCATCGAAGGCATCCGCCTGCGTTAGCCGGCGGGCGGCAGAGGGCAGCTCAGGTCGCCCTCTTCGCAGTTGAGCAGCGACTCCAGCCAGGCGGTGCGCTCGACGGTTTTCTCCGTCAGGCACTGGCTGCGGATCATCGGCTGGACGCTGCCGCCTTCGGTGCCGGAGGCGACCAGGGCGCAGTCGGCGTCGCGCAGGGCAATCCACTTCTGCTGAGCGGTTTTCACCCGCGCTTTGGTCTCACCGGTCGCCCGCTGCAGCACGGTCGCGTAGGTGTCATTAAGCTTTTTATCGGCGGCCTGGTACTCTCCGGCGGCGCACTCGTTCATTGCCAACTGCGTGGCTGCATTCCCGCAATCCTCAGCCAGCGCGCCGGCGCTCAGCAGCAGACCGACCGTTAATATGATTCCTCTCATCACTCTTCTCCTTCGCGTTGCGGACATAAAAAAGGCTCCGTTTCCGGAGCCTTCTCACAGGTGCATTAACTGGCCAGGCGTCCGGTGGCGCTGCGCTTACCAGCCTACGGAGCAAATGCGTAGGCCGGTGCAAGCGAAGCGCCGCCCGGCAAAGGGCTGCACACAGGGCAAAAATTAAGGCTCCGTTTCCGGAGCCTTAATTAACCACAGCCTTAGCCGATTGTCATCAGGCTGGCGTTGCCGCCCGCCGCCGCGGTGTTCACGCTCAGCGAACGCTCGTGGTAGAGGCGCTCCAGCAGCAGATTGGTCTCGCCGCGGGCAAAGCCCTGCACTGAAACAATCGCTCCGTCGCGGGCCGCCACCTGCTGGCACAGTTCGCGCAGCTGGTCGGAGTCGCCGTGGTAGATAACCGCGTCGAACTGCGCGCCGACGATCTGCTCGCGTCCGGCGAAGCGAATGCGCTCGCTGACCGCCGTCGGCAGCTGTTTCGCCAGGCCGCGCTGCAGCCCGTCTTCCGGCCACAGCACCTCGCAGCCCGCGGCGGTCGACGCCGCCAGCTGGATCAGCGCGTCCTCTTCGTTATCGGCGAGGCACAGCACCCGCTCGCGCGGCACCAGCGTCCAGGTGTTGCGCTCCCCGGTCGGACCCGGCAGCACGCGCTGGGTGCCGGCCTGAGCCAGTTCGCCGTAGCGATCGCACAGCGCCTGCAGCGCAGGGCGCTTGATGGCCCAGGCGCGCAGGGCGGTCAGCGGCTGCTCCAGCACGCTCTTAAGCTGGCTGTCCACCGGATAGTGGGCATCCTGGCGATTGAGCGTGGTGAGCAGCGCGTCTTCCGGACGGCTGGCCAGCAGGCGGTAGAGGTACATCGGACCGCCCGCTTTCGGGCCGGTGCCGGAGAGGCCTTCGCCGCCGAACGGCTGCACGCCGACCACGGCGCCAACCATGTTGCGGTTAACGTACAGGTTGCCGACGTGGGCGCTGCCGGTGACCTGGGCGATGGTCTCATCGATGCGGGTGTGCACCCCAAGCGTCAGGCCGTAGCCGGAGGCGTTGATCTGCTCTACCAGCGCGCCCAGCTTGTTGCGGTTGTAGCGCACCACGTGCAGTACCGGACCAAACACCTCTTTCTCCAACTCGTCGAAGCTCTCAAGCTCGATCAGCGTCGGCGGCACGAAGGTGCCCTGGGCCCACTCGCGGCGATCCTCGCTGTTCTCGCGCACTGCCTGGAACACGCTGCGGCCTTTGCCGCGCAGGGCCTGAATGTGGCGCTCGATATTCTGCTTCGCCTCGGCGTCGATCACCGGGCCGATATCGGTAGTCATCCGGCCCGGGTTGCCCATCCGGCATTCGGCCATCGCCCCTTTGAGCATTTTTAGCGTATGGTCGGCAACGTCGTCCTGCAGGCAGAGCACGCGCAGGGCGGAGCAGCGCTGTCCGGCGCTGTCGAAGGCCGAGGCCACCACGTCAACCACCACCTGCTCGGTCAGCGCCGAGGAGTCGACGATCATCGCGTTCATGCCGCCGGTTTCGGCGATCAGCGGCGTCGGGCGGCCCTGCGGATCGAGGCGGCTGGCGATATTGCGCTGCAGCAGGCTGGCCACCTCGGTGGAGCCGGTGAACATCACGCCGCGCACCCGGTCGTCGCCGGTCAGCTGCGCGCCGACGGTTTCGCCGCGGCCCGGCAGGAGCTGAACCACGCCCGGCGGCACGCCCGCCTCCAGCAGGATGTTAATGCCCTGGGCGGCGATCAGCGGCGTCTGCTCGGCGGGCTTCGCCAGCACGCTGTTGCCGGCGGCAAGGGCGGCGGCAATCTGGCCGGTGAAGATCGCCAGCGGGAAGTTCCACGGGCTGATGCACACCACCGGGCCGAGCGGGCGGTGGGTTTCGTTATCGAAGTCGTCGCGCACCTGGCCGGCGTAGTAGTGGAGGAAGTCCACCGCCTCGCGCACCTCGGCGATGGCGTTGGCGAAGGTTTTCCCCGCCTCGCGCACCAGAATGCCCATCAGCTGCTGCATCTGATCTTCCATCAGCATCGCGGCGCGCTCAAGAATAGCGGCGCGCTCCTGCGGCGGGGTGGCGAACCAGATAGGCGCGCTGTTAACCGCGTTCTCCAGCGCCTGCTCTACTTCGTTCTCCGTCGCGTCGCGCACGTAGCCGACGATATCTTTCGGCTCCGCCGGGTTAACTACCGGCGCCATTTCACCGTCGTCCACCGGCTGCTCCAGCACCGGCTTCGCGCGCCACTGCTGCTGGGCGTTGGTCAGCAGGGAGGAGGAGAGGGAGGCCAGGCGGTGTTCGTTGGCCAGGTCCAGACCGGCGGAGTTGACGCGGCCGCTGCCGTACAGCTCGCGCGGCAGCGGGATCTTCGGATGCGGCAGGCCGGGCTGGCCCTCCTGGCGCGCCAGCTCTTCCACGGCGCACACCGGATCGGCCACCAGTTCGTCCAGCGGCAGGCTGGTGTCGGCGATGCGGTTAACGAAGGAGGTGTTGGCCCCGTTCTCCAGCAGGCGGCGCACCAGATAGGCGAGCAGGGTTTCGTGGGTGCCCACCGGGGCGTAGATACGGCAGGGGCGGTTGAGCTTGCCGTCGGAAACTTTGCCGACCACCTGGTCATACAGCGGTTCGCCCATGCCGTGCAGGCACTGGAACTCGTACTGGCCCGGATAGTAGTTCTGCCCGGCCAGCTGGTAAATCGCCGCCAGGGTGTGGGCGTTGTGGGTAGCGAACTGCGGATAAATCAGGTTCGGCGCCGCCAGCAGCTTTTTAGCGCAGGCGAGGTAGGAGACGTCGGTATAAACCTTGCGGGTGTAGACCGGATAGCCTTCCAGGCCATCCATCTGGGCGCGTTTGATTTCGCTGTCCCAGTAGGCGCCCTTCACCAGGCGGATCATCAGGCGGCGGCGGCTGCGGCCCGCCAGATCCACCAGATAGTCAATGACGAACGGGCAGCGCTTCTGGTAGGCCTGGATCACGAAGCCGATGCCGTTCCAGCCCGCCAGCTCCGGCTCGAAGCAGAGTTTTTCCAGCAGATCGAGGGAGATCTCCAGCCGGTCCGCCTCTTCGGCGTCAATATTGATGCCGATATCGTAGGAGCGGGCCAGCAGAGTGAGGGACTTCAGGCGCGGATAGAGCTCGTCCATCACCCGATCGTACTGGGCGCGGCTGTAGCGCGGGTGCAGGGCGGAGAGCTTAATCGAGATCCCCGGCCCTTCATAAATGCCGCGGCCGTTGGACGCTTTGCCGATGGCGTGGATCGCCTGCTGGTAGGAGACCATATAGGCCTGCGCGTCGGCGGCGGTCAGCGCCGCTTCGCCCAGCATATCGTAGGAGTAGCGGAAGCCTTTTTCCTCCAGCTTGCGGGCGTTAGCCAGCGCTTCGGCGATGGTTTCGCCGGTGACGAACTGCTCGCCCATCAGGCGCATCGCCATATCCACGCCTTTGCGGATCAGCGGCTCGCCGCTCTTGCCGATGATGCGGTTCAGGGAGCGCGAGAGATTAGCTTCATTATGGGTCGAGACCAGGCGGCCGGTGAACAGCAGGCCCCAGGTGGCGGCGTTAACGAACAGCGACGGGCTGCGGCCGATGTGCGACTGCCAGTTGCCGTTGCTGATCTTATCGCGGATCAGCGCATCGCGGGTGCCCTTATCGGGAATGCGTAGCAGCGCTTCCGCCAGGCACATCAGGGCCACGCCCTCCTGGGAGGAGAGGGAGAACTCCTGCAGCAGGCTCTGCACCATCCCGGCGCGGCCGGAGGCGTTCTTCTGGTTGCGCAGCTTTTCCGCCAGCTGGTAGGCCAGCTTGTGCGCTTGATCGGCCATCGGCTGCGGCAGGCGGGCCTGCTCCAGCAGCATCGGCACGGCGTCCGTTTCCGGACGGCGCCAGGCGGCGGTGATCGCCGAGCGGGTTACCGACTGCGGCAAAATCTGTTCGGCGAAGTCGAGGAACGGCTGGTGCGGCTCTTCCGTCGGCAGGGCGCCTTCTTCGCTCTCGTTGGCGGCACCCGCCAGCAGGGCCGGGATCTCCGGCAGCGTTTCGTCGTTTTCGAGCTTTTCAAGATAGTTAAAAATGGCCTGCTTGATCAGCCAGTGCGGCGTGCGGTCGATGCGCGTGGCGGCGCTCTTAATCCGTTCCCGGGTGGCGTCGTCAAGCTTAACGCCCATGGTGGTTGTCCCCATGTCTTGCTCCTGTTGTTCTGCTGTTGCTTATCTGGACGCTAAGGACTATCCGCTATGTTGCAACTTTGTGCAACCTTGTTAAGTGTGACCTCGCCAGCAATCATACAAAACGATTGCTTGTTAAAGAGCTTTAACAATAAAAGCGGTGCTGATATTTACCAAAGTTTCCAGTATTCATGCGCCATATAACACTTTTGGCAGGTGCAACCGGTAAAAATGTGAGCGAGTGCAACCTATAGGAAAATGCTCTGGTTTATGGGGTGTAATATGTGTGAATGAGGTGTTAAATCGTTTGTGAATAGATTTGGCATACGGCAGGATAGCTGTCCGCCGATACCAGGCACCTCATTACCCCGTTCCGGTAATGAACTAATAGAACGACTCTGGAGAGACTTTGATGGCCGTTAGCACACCGATGTTGGTGACCTTCTGCGTGTATATTTTTGCCATGCTACTGATAGGCTTTATCGCATGGCGCTCTACGCGCAACTTTGATGACTACATTCTGGGCGGGCGCAGCCTGGGCCCGTTCGTTACCGCACTCTCAGCGGGCGCTTCCGATATGAGCGGCTGGCTGCTGATGGGCCTGCCGGGCGCTATCTTTATTTCCGGGATCTCGGAAAGCTGGATCGCCATCGGCCTGACTCTCGGGGCGTGGATCAACTGGAAGCTGGTGGCCGGGCGCCTGCGCGTGCACACCGAGGCGAACAACAACGCCCTGACCCTGCCGGACTACTTCACCAGCCGCTTTGAAGATAAGAGCCGCATTCTGCGCATTATCTCGGCGGTGGTTATTCTGCTGTTCTTTACTATCTACTGCGCCTCCGGCATCGTGGCGGGCGCGCGCCTGTTTGAAAGCACCTTCGGCATGAGCTATGAAACGGCGCTGTGGGCCGGGGCTGCGGCAACCATTCTCTATACCTTCATCGGCGGCTTCCTCGCGGTGAGCTGGACCGACACCGTGCAGGCCAGCCTGATGATCTTCGCCCTGATCCTGACGCCGGTTATCGTTATCATTACCGTCGGCGGCTTCGGCGATTCGCTGGAAGTTATCAAGCAAAAGAGCATCGAGAACATTGATATGCTTAAGGGCCTGAACTTCGTCGCCATCATCTCCCTGATGGGCTGGGGCCTGGGCTACTTCGGCCAGCCGCATATCCTGGCGCGCTTTATGGCCGCTGATTCGCACCATAGCCTGACCCAGGCGCGCCGCATCAGTATTACGTGGATGATCCTCTGCCTCGCCGGCACCGTGGCGGTGGGCTTCTTCGGCATCGCCTACTTTCAGGAGAACCCGTCGCAGGCCGGGGCGGTTAACCAGAACGCCGAGCGCGTCTTTATTGAGCTGACGCAGATCCTGTTCAACCCGTGGATCGCCGGTATTCTGCTGTCGGCCATTCTGGCGGCGGTGATGTCCACACTGAGCTGCCAATTGCTGGTCTGCTCCAGCGCCATTACCGAAGACTTGTATAAAGCCTTCCTGCGTAAGAACGCCGGGCAGAAAGAGCTGGTGTGGGTCGGCCGCTTTATGGTGCTGCTGGTGGCGCTGATCGCCATTCTGATGGCCGCCAACCCGGAAAACCGCGTACTGGGCCTGGTGAGCTACGCCTGGGCCGGCTTCGGCGCGGCGTTTGGTCCGGTGGTCCTGTTCTCGGTCATGTGGTCGCGGATGACCCGCAACGGCGCCCTGGCCGGGATGGTCATCGGCGCGGTCACCGTGCTGGTGTGGAAACAGTTCGGCTGGCTGGGCCTGTACGAAATCATTCCGGGCTTTATCTTCGGCAGCATCGGTATCGTGGTCTTCAGCCTGCTGGATAAAGCCCCGTCTGCCTCTATGCAGAAGCGCTTTGCCGAGGCTGATGCCCACTATCATTCGGCGCCGCCGTCGCGCCTGCAGGCAGAGTAATCTCTTCGCCTGATGTACATGAAGCCCGCGCCAGCGGGCTTTTTTCTTTCCCGCAGCCATCGCCGCCGCGAACGGCGCCAGCGGTCAATGGCCGCACCTTATTGCGCTGCCGTTTATCATTAGCCACACATTTTACTTGTGTTTCTTTTTGCCGTAATGATAATCGCTATCAGTGCTATTTACATAACTTTGCGTCCGTTGACTGCAGAACACGCTGAAGGTGTCGGCTATGTTTGTTCCTTTTCTGATTATGCTCCGCGAGGGGCTTGAGGCGGCGCTGATCGTCAGCCTGATTGCCAGCTACCTGAAGCGCACCGGGCGCGGGCGCTGGCTTGGCGCGATGTGGATTGGCGTTTTCCTTGCCGCCGGTCTCTGCCTCGGCCTCGGCATTTTTATCAACGAAACCACCGGCGAATTTCCGCAGAAGCAGCAGGAGCTGTTCGAGGGCATCGTGGCGGTAATTGCGGTGATTATCCTCACCTGGATGGTGTTCTGGATGCGCAAAGTGTCGCGCAACGTCAGGCAGCAGCTGGAGGAGGCGGTCGAAGGGGCGCTGCAGAAAAGCGGCGGCCAGGGCTGGGCGCTGGTGCTGATGGTGTTCTTCGCGGTGGCCCGCGAGGGGCTGGAGTCGGTCTTCTTCCTGCTGGCGGCCTTCCAGCAGGATCTCGGCATCTGGCCGCCGCTGGGGGCGATGCTCGGGCTGGCGACGGCGGTGGTGCTCGGTTTCATGATCTACTGGGGCGGCGTAAAGCTCAATCTCGGCGCCTTCTTTAAGTGGACCAGCCTGTTCATTCTGCTGGTGGCCGCGGGCCTCGCCGCCGGGGCCATTCGCGCCTTCCACGAGGCCGGCCTGTGGAACGCCTTCCAGCAGGTGGCCTTTGACTTCAGCAATACGCTATCGACCCACACGCTGTTCGGCACGCTGCTGGAGGGGATCTTCGGCTATCAGGAGAGCCCGACGGTCAGCGAAGTGGCGGTGTGGCTGCTGTACCTTATTCCGGCGCTGGTGCTGTTCGCGCTGCCGCCGCGCGCCGGGGCGGCAGCGTCCCGCAGCGCGCCCTGATGCCTTTATAGTTACAACATACTTATACAAAGGATGCGTCATAATGATTAACTTCCACCGTAGTGCGCTTACGCTTAGCCTCGCCGCGCTGTTTGCTTCCGCCTCATACGCCCACGCCGCCGACGTTCCGCAGGTCAAGGTGACGGTGACCGACAAGCAGTGCGAACCGATGAACCTTACGGTCAACGCCGGTAAAACGCAGTTCATCATCCAGAACCACAGCCAGAAGGCGCTGGAGTGGGAGATCCTCAAGGGCGTGATGGTCGTGGAGGAGCGGGAAAACATCGCCCCCGGTTTTACCCAGAAGCTGACCGCCAACCTGCAGCCGGGCGAGTATGAGATGACCTGCGGCCTGCTGACCAACCCGAAAGGCAAGCTGACGGTGAAGGGCGAAGCCACGGCGGACGCCGCCAAAGCCGACGCCGTACTGGCGCTGGGGGAGGCGATTACTCAGTATAAGGCCTACGTGATGGCAGAAACCGCCGAGCTGGTGAAAGGCACTCAGGCCTTTACCGACGCGGTGAAGGCCGGCGACATTGAGAAAGCCAAAGCGCTGTACGCGCCGACCCGCCGGCACTACGAGCGCATCGAGCCGATTGCCGAGCTGTTCTCCGATCTCGACGGCAGTATCGACGCCCGCGAAGACGACTACGAGAAGAAAGCGGAAGATCCGAAATTCACCGGTTTCCACCGCCTGGAGAAGGCGCTGTTCGGCGACAATACCACCCAAGGGATGGATAAGTACGCCACCCGGCTGAACGCCGACGTGCAGGAGCTGCAGAAGCGCATCGGCGAGCTGGCCTTCCCGCCGTCAAAAGTGGTGGGCGGCGCCGCTGACCTGATTGAAGAAGTGGCCTCCAGCAAGATCAGCGGTGAAGAAGACCGCTACAGCCACACCGACCTGTGGGATTTCCAGGCCAACGTCGACGGCGCGCAGAAAATCGTCAATCTGCTGCGTCCGCAGCTGCAGAAGGACAACGCCGCCCTGCTGGCGAAAGTCGATGCCAACTTTAAGAAAGTCGATACCATCCTGGCTAAATACAAGACCAAAGAGGGTTACGAAACGTACGACAAGCTGACCGACGGCGATCGCAAGGCGCTGAAAGGGCCGATCACTACGCTGGCGGAAGATCTGGCCCAGCTGCGCGGGATCCTCGGACTGGACTAAGGCAATGGCAGAGAATAAAAGGCCCGAGGCGGCGGAACCCGCCCGCCGACGGCTGCTGAAAAGTATGGGCGCCCTCGGCGGCGCCCTGGCGCTCACCGGCGGCTGTCCGGTGGCCCACGGCGCACCGGCGCAGAGCGCGCCGGGAACCCTCTCTCCGGATGCGCGGATGGAGAAGCAGCCCTTTCACGGCCTCCATCAGGCCGGGGTACTGACGCCCCAGCAGGCGGCAATGATGATCGTGGCTTTCGACGTACTGGCCGCAGATAAAGCCGATCTTGAGCGGCTGTTTCGCCTGCTCACCGATCGCATCCGCTTTCTGACCAGCGGCGGTCCGATCCCCGACACGCCCAATCCGCGCCTGCCGCCGATTGACTCCGGCATTCTCGGCGAATTTATCGCCCCGGACAATCTGACGGTAACCGTTTCGCTCGGGCACTCGCTGTTTGACGCACGCTTTGGCCTGGCGGCGCAGATGCCGAAAAAGCTGCAGCGGATGACGCGCTTCCCCAACGACGCCCTGGACGCCGACCTGTGCCACGGCGATCTGCTGCTGCAGATCTGCGCCAACACCCAGGATACGGTGATCCACGCCCTGCGGGACATTATTAAGCACTCGCCCGATCTGCTCAGCGTGCGCTGGAAGCGGGAAGGGTTTATCTCCAACCACGCGGCCCGCAGCAGAGGCAAGGAGACGCCGATCAACCTGCTGGGCTTCAGGGACGGCACGGCGAACCCCGACAGCAGCAACGCGGCGCTGATGGACAAGATAATCTGGGTGACGAAAGAGCAGGGCGAACCGGCGTGGGCGGTTGGCGGCACCTATCAGGCCGCGCGCATCATTCAGTTCCGGGTGGAGTTCTGGGACCGCACGCCACTCAAGGAGCAGCAGACCATCTTTGGCCGCGAGAAGCTCTCCGGCGCGCCGCTGGGGATGCAGCATGAGCACGACGTGCCGGACTATACCCGCGATCCCGACGGCGAGGTGATTGCCCTCGACAGCCACATCCGGCTGGCGAACCCGCGCACGCCGGAAACCGAGGCCAACCTGATGATGCGCCGGGGCTACAGCTACTCGCTGGGGGTCAGCAACTCGGGCCAGCTCGATATGGGCCTGCTGTTTGTCTGCTATCAGCACGATCTGGAGAAGGGGTTTCTGACGGTGCAGAAGCGTCTCAACGGCGAGGCGCTGGAGGAGTACATCAAGCCCATCGGCGGCGGCTACTTCTTCGTGCTGCCCGGCGTGCCTGATGACAAGCACTATCTCGGGCAGCCGCTGCTGGAGGCCTGAGCAGCGCCCCGCCCGCACGGGCGGGGCGTCATTAATTTTTAATATTGGTAGTCTGTTGAAATCGTTATGTAATATTGGATGCGTAATCTGCCCCCGCACCATTCTTGCGGGAAAATATTATTCAAGTAAAAATAATGTTGCATTAATGATAATTTTTGATGTACTTAATACATGAGCGGCAGTTCCCGGCAGTGATAGCTCACTTAGGAGATCGCGGATGGTAGGGTCCTGTACTGGACAAAAACGTAAACACAACCGCACGACCCGGCGCGGAGGTCCCACCTCCGGCAGCGATATCCCCACCGCTCAATTTCCCCTTTCCATTTCCACAGCAGATGATTCTCTCTACGATGTGATACGCGTCGGGCATCGTCGCGTCTTCGCATCATTTCGACAGGCAAGCAATGGCTTACAAGGAAGCCAAACCTCAGGCGTTAGTGTTCATCAGCGTGCCGTGGCCGGCGCGCATCATGTTGACCAACAACTCAAGGTGCTATCAATGGGAAGACAGAAAGCAGTGATCAAAGCGCGTCGTGAAGCAAAACGTGTGCTGAGACGGGATTCGCGCAGCTATAAACAGCGCGAAGAAGAGTCGGTCACCTCGCTTGTGCAGATGAGCGGCGTGGAAGCCATTGGCATGGCGCGGGACAGCCGCGATACCTCGCCAATCGCAGCGCGCAATGAGGCTCAGGCGCACTACCTGAATGCTATCGAGAGTAAACAGCTGATTTTTGCCACGGGCGAAGCCGGGTGCGGTAAGACCTGGATTAGCGCGGCAAAAGCGGCTGAGGCGCTGATCCATAAGGATGTGGACAGAATCATCGTCACCCGTCCGGTCCTGCAGGCCGATGAAGATCTCGGCTTCCTGCCCGGCGACATCTCCGAAAAGTTCGCGCCCTATTTCAGACCGGTCTATGACGTGCTGGTCAGAAGGCTGGGGGCCTCTTTTATGCAGTACTGTCTGCGCCCGGAGATTGGGAAAGTCGAAATCGCGCCGTTCGCCTATATGCGCGGACGCACCTTTGAAAATGCGGTGGTGATTCTGGACGAGGCCCAGAACGTGACCGCAGCGCAAATGAAAATGTTCCTCACCCGCCTCGGGGAAAACGTGACGGTCATCGTTAACGGCGACATCACTCAGTGCGACCTGCCCCGCGGCGTACAGTCCGGGCTCAGCGATGCGCTCGCACGTTTTGAGGAGGATGAGATGGTCGGCATCGTGCGCTTTACCAGCGACGATTGCGTCCGCTCGGCCCTCTGTCAGCGAACCCTGCACGCCTACAATTAGCGCGGCAGCACCATCAATAAAAGGCCCGGATAGCGTATCCGGGCCTTTTCATTGTGGGGCGTCAGCCCTGCCAGGGCGCGTAGTCGGTATAACCTTTCGCATCGCCGCCGTAGAGCGTCAGACGGGCGTCGGGATCGAACGCCTGCAGCGGCCAGTCGTTGCGCAGGCGGGTGGCGAGATCGGGGTTGGTGATGTAGGGCGTGCCGAAGGCGAACAGGTCGGCATAGCCTTTATCCAGCATCGCCTGCGCCATTTCACAGGTCAGCTTACCGGCGACCATCACCGTATGCGGATAGATCTCGCGCACCCGGCGGCGGAAGCTCTCCGGCACCTCGACGTAGCGCGAAATACGCTCGGAGAAGTGCACGTAGGCCAGCTTCATTGGCGCGATGGCCGCCAGGGCCTTCAGCACCACCTCTTCGATTTCGGCATCTTCAGCGGCGAAGCCTTCCATAATGTGCGGCGACAGGCGCACCGCGACCCTGTCGCCGCCGATTTCATCGCTCACCGCCTGCAGAGTTTCGACCAGAAAGCGAATGCGGTTCTGCTGGCTGCCGCCGTACTGGTCGCTGCGCTGATTGCTGGCCGGGCGCAGGAAGCTGTCAAACAGATAGCCGTGGGCGGCGTGGATCTCCACGCCGTCGAATCCGGCCTCAACCGCGTTGCGCGCCGCCTGCACGAAGTCGGCGATGGTCTGGTCGATATCCGCCTGAGTCATTGCGCGCGGCGTCTCCGTTTCCACCATCCCGAAGCCGCCTTCCGGCAGGGGGCCGAAGACCTTATCCGGATCCTTACACGCCGAGGCCGACAGCGGCTGCTGGCCGCTGATGCTCGAATGGCTGCGGCGCCCGACGTGCCAGAGCTGAATAAAGATTTTGCTGCCGCCGGCGTGGACCGCCTGCGTGACTTTTTTCCAGCCCTCGATGTGCTCCGCCGTGTAGATACCCGGCGTCATCGAATAGCCGCGCGCAACCGCAGAAACCGGCGCGCCCTCGGTAATAATCAGCCCGGCATCGGCGCGCTGCTGATAGTAGGTAGCCATCATCGCATTCGGTACATCGCCCGGCTGCGAGGTGCGCGAGCGGGTCATCGGCGCCATGGCGATGCGGTTGCTCAACGGCGTTGAGCCTAAGGTAAAAGCGTCAAATAAGCTGTGGGACATTGCGGTTCTCCCGGTGTTTTGAATTGCGGTCAGGATAGCGGGCGGGATTGTTGGGATTAAGTAGGGGAATGGGGAAGGATTTTTGCGGGAATGGCAATAATTGGAACACTGAACTGAATAGACATCAGACAATCATACGTGGTAGCGAGCTACTATCTTTGCGGGTATGTTTATTGGATGTTAATGTTTATGTGGCGGTTAGCAGGCTCGAATCTTTCGTCAGGTAAGGGAATTGGGGCATGTTTTCTAATTTAAAACTACTACACATTTTCGGAGACAATCTATCTCCGGATGAATTTGCCAGCATTTTACGGCCATCGACGGCTATTCAGTCAGTCTCCCGACTCAGTAACAGCGAGTTACTCTCTCTTTTTCCGGGCTTAGCGGTAGTAGCAGAATCGTGCAGCAATCTGGTATGAATCATAATCAGACAGGATTTAACCTGCAGTGGCTCGTGCAGCGTGGATTAAGTTCAGGTGATATCGTTGCCATTGACACAACACCGGGAAAAATTCTGACAACGGGGTCCTTTTACGTAAATGAAGAGGGCCATCTCAGACCCCTGGGGCTTCAGGACACTGGCTTCCATTATGAAAGGATAATGGGACGTTATGAGGAGATGGTAAAATCTTATGGACGACGTGCTCGCCCAACTGTGTTTCCGGTTCAGGTTACAGGTTCTAAAAAATCATTAATGGCAGAACAATCCTCCCAAGGGCAACAGACCACAACCCGTAAAGTACAAAAACCTTTAACCAAGGCTGAACGCTGGCAGGAGCGTAAATATTTAATTGGTAGAGGTGAGCGAAGTGTCTATCCAGATGCGCAAACTGCTGCCAGACGGCTGTCTGAGAATAACGTGGCAGTGGAGAAAGCCAAGCTGGCGGAGAATGTTTATAAAACAAAAAATCCCTTGCTCGATACGCCGGAGGTACCGGAAGGATGGAGGGATATTAGTAATGATGAGGCAGCGCTGAGAAAGCTTCACCTTACTCCCAAACTATTAGCGGACAATGATACCGCTCCTGATTTCTTAGCGCGTGTGTACCAACCAGACTCATCTGTTTTTGGCAAGGATCTAAGTACAACCGTTGTGTTTCGAGGTTCAAGAGCGCCCGAGTTTAGCGAAGATATGATTACTACTGCAAAAAAAGTAGTTCTAAAAGGTGACCTATCTGGTATAAAAAATGTTAAGGATTGGAACAATAATGGTGCACAGGGATTAGGATTTAAATCTGATTATTACAAACGGGCTGTTGAAATCGGTAAAGCTTTAAAATATAGCTCAAACGTAGATATTTCAGGTCATTCTTTAGGCGGTGGAATGGCCTCCGCTGCGTCGATTGCCAGTGGAAAACCCGCCTGGACTTTTAATGCGGCTGGTTTAAGTTCAGGAACTGTAGAAAAATATGGTGGAAACATCATAGGTAGTGAGAGAGACATACATGCCTATAGAGTACAAGGCGAAATGTTAACTAAATTACAGGAAGTCCATTTCTGGGATGATCTTAAGAGTGTAAATTATTACGTTCCTGCTTTGTTTCCAAAGGAAGAAATATCATTGTTTTCTCCAGATGCAATAGGTACCAAATACACACTGCCCGGAGGAGTTGGCTCAATGCTAGACCGGAATGGAATTGATCAAGCCATATCGTGTATTGAGAATCAAAAGGATGATGATATTGCAACTATCAGGAGCAGGATGTGAAGAAATTAATCATACTATTCATTATGTTATTTTCTGCGTTACCAATGCAAGGGTGCGAAAAAAAGATGAATTATGAAGCTAAAAATTATTTCAAAGGAAAGAATTTAGAAGTGGCAAAAATTATAAGTGACGGAGATAGAAATCTTTTGAAAAAAGAGATTTCAGCGATGAGTAAGATGGAACTGAATCTTAAAGCTAAAGAAGATATGACACTTCTATTTTGGGCTATTTTAAACTCTATGGATGATAATGCGACACCTGAAAGACTTAATATCATTACCGATTTAGTTAAAGCAGGTGCAGATCCGCTTCAGCCTCGTGATAAAGGTAAATCAAGCCCTGCTGAATTTGTAATGAAAGCCAGTCGCGGCGTCTGGAACAGAGCAATGCTCGATGGTGGATTAAATCCCAACGCAAAAGATCGTACATACAATGAGCCGATTGTTTTTGAGAGTCGCTATGCGCCCAATAATGATTCGTTAAAAGTAATGCTTGACTATGGAGTAGACAAAAATATCAAAAATAGTCTTGGTCAGACACTTTTGATGAGTGCATTTTTGAGTTCATCATTTGAGCAAGTGAAATTATTATTGGAGAAGGGTGCTGAACCTAATCCTGTCGATGATAGTGGTCTCTCAATGATAACCATTGTTAATAGGGAGATAAAGGATAGTAAAGAAGGTAGTGAATATAATAGTGAGTGCAAGGTGATTTTAGCTTTGATGAAGGAGCATGGAGCTGGATGATTATTATTTTGATGGGGGGATATTCTTTGAAGTTGTCGAACTCCGGTCGGGGGTTCTCATCCCCCCCTGTGGGGCGCTACATACAAAAAAGAGTCCGCACGTGAATGCGAACTCTTCTAAAGATGGCGGTGAGGGGGGATTGACTCGCTGCGCTCGCCCTCCGGGCAGTCCGTTCGCAGGCTCAGGGTCTGTCCAACTGGCTGCGCCAGTTGTCGAACCCCGGTCGGGGGTTCTCATCCCCCCTGGCTGGGCGCTATATATAAAGAAAGAGCCTGCATGTTAATGCAGGCTCTTTCTTTGAAGATGGCGGTGAGGGGGGGATTCGAACCCCCGATACGTTGCCGTATACACACTTTCCAGGCGTGCTCCTTCAGCCACTCGGACACCTCACCATATTGTATTGCCAACCGACTCTCGCCGGTCAACGGGGCGCTACTATAGGGAGTTGGTTGAAAACGGTCAAGAATAATTTATCCATCGCTGATTGTTCGCTCACGCAGTGAGCACTCTGGCAATTTCAGCCTAAATCGCGTACAAATTTTTTATCATCCACTACATCGGCGCCCGCAGCGCCGGGTATATAAAGAGGAAATGCTCATGTCTGAAGCCCGCTGTTCCACCGCGCTGCGCTTTGCAATCAACCTCGGCAATCCCGTACTCGCTTTTATTTCCCCTTCCGGCGAGCCGGAGGGCATCTCCGTTGCCCTCGCCAGGCGTATTGCACAGGCGCTGGGAGCCGAAGCGCAGTTTACTACCTATCCCACGGCTGGGGCAGTGGTGGCCGCCGCGCAGGCGGGGGAGTGGGATATCGCCTTTCTGGCACGCGACCCCGAGCGGGCGCAGACCCTGCGCTTTACCGAAAGCTATATCACTATTCAGGGAACCATAATGGTGGCCGCCGGTGCCGGAGCTAAGTCGGTCACGCAGATGGATACGCAAGGGCTGACGATCAACGTTGGCAAGGGCGCAGCCTACGATCTGTGGCTGACGCGCAACTTTAGCCGCGCAGTGCTGCTGCGCCAGGCATCGTCCCAGGCGGCGATTGATGCTTTTCTCAACGGCGAGGGCGACGCGGTGGCGGGTATCCGCCAGCCGCTGGAGAAGGCCGCGCGGCAAAATGCCGGCTACCGGGTGCTGGAGGATAACTTCACGCAGATCGAGCAGGCGGTGTGCGTGCCGCTGGGGGATGAGCGGTATTTTGCGGAGATTGCCGGGTTGATAAACCAGCTGAAGGAGAGCGGTGAGGCTGAACGGATTATTAATGAAAATATGAACGATGGGTAGAGGTTAATGCTGAACTCGTCGGTAATCATGGGTATCACATGCTGGGCGTTCATATTTTTAAGACCAATCTCAGACGGCGGAGCATTTTTGCTACACACGGCAGAGTATATGATTAGGCTCTCACCACCGTGGATATTTGGCAATGAACGTAAATACGATGGATTTACAGGGAAAGCTGCAGGTCTCGATGACCAAAGCGGCTGCTTTGCTCCCGGCGAATGTAGGCCAACATCTACTGGCACTGATCACACCGCAGGCGTTAGCTACGATGGCAGGAATTGTTGTCATCTGGGCAGGCTCACATTTCTTTGGCATCGGTGAGATTGCGGATGTGATTTTGCTCATTGTAGGCTGGGTTGCCGTTGGTGGTGTTGCTGCTGAAGCAGGAAAGAAACTCTACGATTTTGCAATTAAAACACACAGTGCCAGAACGGAAGCTGACCTTGACGCGGCGGCGCATGACCTTGCTGATGCAATAACTCTTTTGGGTGTAGATACCGTTCTGGCGCTATTATTGCGTAAAAAACCCGGAGATACCTTTAAGACCCCATTTAAAGGTCGCGCTATGCCAAGGTATAGCAGCGACATTGCTGCAAGGATGAGTCTTCCGCGTAACGGTGGGTGGCGATATACGCCAAAGATAAAAATAACTAAACATCGGGATGTAGTTCAGGGTGGTACTAAACCTTGGGGAGATATTGAAGTTGGTCGTAATTATTACCCATCAGCAATGTCAAAAGAGGAAGCTTATACACAAATGCTCACCACTCTTTATCATGAGCAAGTACATATGACTATTGCCCCTAAATTTTATCTTCTCCGGGAGTTGAGGGTTTTCATACACCAGAGTGGATATAATAAGTCATTTATTCTACGTTACCTTGAGGAGTCTTTTGCTGAAACAATAGGATTATTAAGAGCCAAGGGAATGAGTCGAGATTATATCGTTGAAGGGTTTAAATTTCCATTAGGCAATACTTATGAAATCACTTTTACACTCTTGAGACATGAGGCGGCTGGAATCCTTTTAGGACCAGTTGTAGTAGGTGGTTTAATGTATAATGTCTGGGCAGGAGTTCAAAAGTGATTACGAGCGAAAAGGCTATTCAGATAGCGAAAGAGTATGCTGAAGAATATCAGCGGGGATGGGACCATGATCATCATGAGGCAACTAAAGTTAATTTGCAGGGTGAGCCTGTCTGGATGATCTCTACATCGGATATCAAGTATAACGAAGATTTACCGTGGTTAATGGAGCATTTTCCCAATCCTGTATATTACTATATTAGTATGGTTAGTGGCTTATGCATTGCTGTCGGGAATCGACGCAATGAAATATTTCCTGTGAAAAGGAAAGGTAGCTGATTAATTTCTCGATATGATTGTTGTTAATAATATTGCATTAACTCTCTTTCTTTATGATACATTGCCTTTTTTATATGTGGCTTATTATTAACGCCTATATTAAATGTCACTCATTGTGGTTTTAATTCTTATATTTAATTAATGGAGGAAGTTCATTTTAAAATAACTCTGGTATTTTGTATGGACAGCCCGCCTTCAAACCTGTGGCCTGTCCAACTGGCTGCGCCAGTTGTCGAACCCCGGTCGGGGGTTCTCATCCCGCCAGGTGGGACGCTACATGTTAACTCAGCATTGAAGGTAGCACCGGGGGGGATTGACTCGCTGCGCTCGCCGTTACTCGGCCCATCCCTGGGCCTCGCCCCTTCGGGGCCAACGCAAGCGTTGTTCAAAAATGCTCCGGGCATTTTTGTGCGGGCAGCCCGGCCTGCGGCCGGTCTGTCCAACTGGCTGCGCCAGTTGTCGAACCCCGGTCGGGGGTTCTCATCCCGCCAGGTGGGGCGCTACATGTTAACTCACCATTGAAGGAGGCACCGGGGGGGATTGACTCGCTGCGCTCGCCCTGCGGGCAGCCCGGCCTGCGGCCGGTCTGTCCAACTGGCTGCGCCAGTTGTCGAACCCCTGTCGGGGGTTCTCATCCCCCCCAGGTAGGGCGCTACATGCGAAAAAAAAGCCCGCATATAAATGCGAGCTTCTCTTCGAAGATGGCGGTGAGGGGGGGATTCGAACCCCCGATACGTTGCCGTATACACACTTTCCAGGCGTGCTCCTTCAGCCACTCGGACACCTCACCATATTGTCTTTCCGGTTGTTACCGGAACGGGCGCTAATGTAGGGAAAACCCGGACTGGCGTCAATCAACTTTTTGCCAAAATCGCGCGTTTAGCCAAACTTCCGCCAAACTGCGCTGGCAATAACCACTATTCGCTTTTTTTATCATCAGCTTATCCCCGCCGGCCCGATGAAATTTGCTATGCTGACAAACCGCACAACAACGAAAAAGACACGGAGCAATGATGGATATTCTCTTTTATCACCCGACCTTCGATAACGCCGCCTGGATCCGCGGGCTTGAAAAACAGATCCCCGGCGCCCGCGTGCGCGCGTGGACGCGCGGAGATGACCGGCCCGCTGACTATGCTCTGGTCTGGCATCCGCCGGTTGAGATGCTGCAGGGCAGGACGCTGAAGGCGGTCTTTGCCCTCGGCGCGGGCGTGGATTCCATCCTCAGCCGGCTGCAGGCGCATCCTGAAATGCTGGCAGAGAGCATTCCGCTGTTCCGCCTCGAAGATACCGGCATGGGCGAACAGATGCAGGAGTATGCGGTCAGCCAGGTGCTGCACTGGTTCCGCCGCTTTGATGATTATCAGGCGCAGAAGCTTGAGAAACGCTGGCAGCCGCTGGATGACTATACCCGCGAGGCGTTCACCGTTGGCATCATGGGGGCCGGAGTGCTCGGTAGTCAGGTCGCACAGAGCCTGCTGGCGTGGAGATTTCCGGTGCGGGTCTGGAGCCGCAGCCGCAAGGCGTGGCCGGGCGTGGACAGTTTTGCCGGGCAGGCGGAGCTGGGCGAGTTTCTCTCGCAGACCCGGGTGCTGATAAACCTGCTCCCCAATACGCCGGAAACCGCAGGCATTATTAACCGCGAGCTGCTGAGCCAGCTGCAGGAAAACGCCTACCTGCTTAACCTCGCCCGCGGCGTGCATGTTAATGAGGACGATCTTATCGCGGCGCTGGACGACGGCCAGCTGAAAGCCGCCATGCTCGATGTTTTCAGCCGCGAGCCGCTGCCGGAAACCAGCCCGCTGTGGCAGCATCCGCGGGTGTCCATAACGCCCCACGTCGCCGCCGTGACCCGGCCGCAGGAGGCGATTCGCTATATCGCCGACACCATTGGCAGGCTGGAGCGCGGCGAAGCCGCCGGCGGGCGCGTCGATCGCCGGCGCGGATACTGAGCCGCGCCGGGTGCTAATAAAGTCGCTGCAATTTTGCTATGCTGGCTCCTGATCAGAGAGAGGAGAAACCGATGTATCCCGTTGACCTGCATATGCATACCGTGGCGAGCACCCACGCCTACAGCACGCTGCACGACTATATTGCCGAAGCAAAGCGCAAAGGCATTAAGCTGTTTGCCATTACCGACCACGGTCCGGACATGGCCGACGCGCCGCACTACTGGCACTTCGTCAATATGCGCATCTGGCCGCGAATGGTTGACGGCGTCGGTATCCTGCGCGGCATCGAGGCCAACATCAAAAACACCCTCGGCGAGATAGACTGCACCGGGCCGATGCTGACCAGTCTGGACTTTATCATCGGCGGCTTTCACGAGCCGGTTTTCCCGCCGCAGGATGAGGCCACCCATACCGAAGCGATGATCGCCACGATTGCCAGCGGCAGCGTGCACATGATCTCCCACCCCGGAAATCCTAAATTTCCCATTAATATTGAGGCCGTCGCCCGCGCCGCCGCGCGGCACGACGTAGCCCTGGAGATCAATAACTCCTCTTTCGTCTCTTCAAGGCCCGGCAGCGAGGCCAACTGCACCGCTATTGCCGCCGCCGTCAAGGCGGCGGGGGGCTGGCTGGCGCTGGGGTCGGATTCCCACACCGCATTTACCCTTGGCGAATTCGGCGAATGCCGTAAAATCCTCGACGCGGTGGATTTCCCGGAAGAGAGAATACTCAACGTCACCCCGCGACGCTTTCTCAGCTTCCTGGAGTCGCGCGGGGCTGCGCCTATCGCCGAATTTGCTGAACTTTAACCCTGGATAACAATCAATGAACGAGTTTTCAATCCTCTGCCGCGTGCTGGGATCGCTTTACTACCGTCAGCCGCAGGATCCGCTGCTGGAACCGCTGTTTACCCTGATCCGCGAAGGCAAGCTGGCGGCCAGCTGGCCGCTGGAGCAGGATGAGCTGCTGGCCCGCCTGCAGAAGAGCTGCGACATGCAGGCGCTGGCGGCGGACTACAACGCCCTGTTCGTCGGTGAGGATGCCAGCGTGCCGCCGTACCGCAGCGCCTGGCAGGAGGATGCCGCAGAAGCCGAGGTGCGCAGCTTCCTGTCGTCGCGCGGCATGCCCCTCAGCGATACCCCCGCCGACCATATCGGCACGCTGCTGCTGGCCGCTTCCTGGCTTGAGGACAACGCGGGCGAAGGTGAAAGCGAAGCGCTGGAGACCCTGTTTGCCGACTATCTGCTGCCCTGGTGCGGTGCCTTCCTCGGCAAGGTCGAGGCCCACGCCACCAGCGCCTTCTGGCGCACAATGGCGCCCCTGACCCGCGACGCGCTTGCCGCGATGTGGGAAGAACTGCAGGAAGATACGGAAGAGTGATGTGATTTAAGTCACTAATAAAATGTAATAGGATTCCATATATTGCATTTAATGTGTCGGCGATCGCATTACCCCACCGCGCATCTGCTAAGATGCGCGGCATGAACACACTCCTTTCTCTCGCGCTGACTACCGGCCTTCTCTCCGCCATCTGGGGATGGGTTGCCGTGTCGCTTGGCCTGCTCAGTTGGGCCGGATTCCTCGGCTGCACCGCCTATTTTGCCTGCCCGCAGGGCGGCCTGCGGGGGCTTTCCGTCTCCGCTGCCACCGTAATGAGCGGCGTGGCCTGGGCGCTTATCATTATTCACGGCAGCGGCCTGGTTCCGCACCTTGAGATTGCCGGCTATGCGATAACCGGCGTTGTGGCCTTTTTGATGTGCCTCCAGGCGCAGCGCCAGCTGCTCGCCTTCGTGCCCGGCACCTTTATCGGCGCCTGCGCCACTTTCGCAGGGCAGGGCGACTGGGCGCTGGTAGTGCCCTCCCTGGCGCTGGGATTGCTATTTGGTTATGCCATGAAAAGCAGCGGCCTGCGGCTGGCGGCCCGCCGCGGCCGGCGGCACGTGAATATTGCGGCAAAAGAGCAGGGGTAAACTGTCCGAATTACCCTCTAACTCTTGCGGTGCTCTGCGTCACCGGTAAAGAGTCCTGGTTTCTTCCTTCGCGCGCTATTTAACCCTGAAAGTTAAACGGTTGAGGGACAGTTTTGGCTAAACTAAAAGCCGATGCTGATTTATATTTGCCCACCGGCCGTGCGCCAGCACAGGGGGCCATACGGAAAAGGAAACCGCGCAACGCTATGCACAATAATAATGACACCACGCTCGGCCGCGTTCTGGCGGGTGAGTGTGCCGCTCACCCGGACGAGTGTGGCCTCTTTACCCTTGAAGAGGGGCTTGATGCCTTTGCCGCCCGCTACCAGCTGGCGGAGATCGCCGAACGTACCCTCGACGTACAGTACTACATCTGGCAGAACGACATGTCCGGCAGGCGGCTGTTTAAGGCGCTGCTCGATGCCGCCAACCGCGGCGTGCGGGTGCGCCTGCTGCTCGACGACAACAACACCTCGGGTCTCGACGAGATCCTCCAGCTGCTCGACGCCCACCCGCGTATTGAGGTACGGCTGTTCAACCCCTTCTCCTTTCGTACGCTGCGGATGCTGGGCTACCTGACCGATTTTGCCCGCCTCAATCGCCGGATGCACAACAAAAGCTTCACCGTTGACGGTCAGGTGACCATTATCGGCGGCCGCAACGTCGGCGATGCCTACTTCGGCGTTGGCGATGAACCGCTGTTTGCCGATCTTGACGTGCTGGTGGCCGGGCCGGTGGTGCACGACGTCACCGCCGACTTTGAGCGCTACTGGAGCAGCCGCAGCGTCTCGACACTGAAGCACGTTCTCGACGGCGGCCTGACCGACGCCGACGCGGCGCTGTGCCCCGAGCCGGAGGATGACCCGGCGGTTCGTCGCTATCTCGACAAGCTGGCGACCACGACCGTGGGCGAGAGGCTGTCTGGCGGCAGGCTGCCGTTTATCTGGGCGAAGGTGAAGCTGCTCAGCGACGATCCCCGTAAGGGGCAGGGCGACGTCCCGCGTAAAACGCTATTGGCGGAGCGCCTCAATAAGGTGATGGGATCCCCGGAGCGGCAGATAGATATCATCTCCGCCTACTTCGTGCCCGGCCGCGCCGGGGTGGCGCAGATCCTGCAGATGGTCAGGCGCGGCGTTAAGGTGGCTATCCTGACCAATTCGCTGGCGGCTAATGATGTGGCGGTGGTGCACTCCGGCTACGCCCGCTGGCGTAAAAAGCTGCTGCGCCACGGCGTCGAGCTCTATGAGCTTAAGCCGGTTCAGCATCCGCGCCCGGGCCTGCACGACAGGGGCCTGACCGGTAATTCCGGCTCCAGCCTGCACGCCAAGACCTTCAGCGTCGACGGCGAAAAGGTGTTCATCGGCTCATTCAACTTCGACCAGCGTTCGGCGATGCTCAACACCGAAATGGGGCTGGTGATCGACAGCCAGCCTCTGGCGCAGCGCATTCACCGCCGCTTTCTGCTAAGCCAGCGTCAGGCGGCCTGGCAGCTGCGCCTCACGCAAAGCGGGAAAATTCAGTGGCTGGACGTCGAAGACGGCCATGAGCGGGTGCTGGATAAGGAGCCGGAGGCCCGCTGGTGGCAGCGGGCGCTGGTGCTGATGGCGTATCTGCTGCCGGTGGAGTGGCTGCTGTAGCGTCGGCGGGCCAGGCCCGCGGATCAGGCCTGCACGGCCGCAGCTTTGCGCTGCGGCTTGCCCGAGAACAGGAAGCGCAGCAGCGGGATGCGCAGGTGGATCTCATACAGCACGATTGCAATCCCCACCACGAACACCAGCCCGGCGGTAAAGCCCAGCAGGTTTGAGTGGATCTGCGGCGCTATCCACGCCCCGTACAGCAGGGTCAGCGGATGGTGCACCAGGTAGATAAACAGCGAGGCGTTAACAAAGTACGTCACCCGCGGCGAGTGGCTGTTCAGCAGGCGATGGCCGAGCGAGAACACCACGTTGACCATCCACAGCCCCAGCAGCATGGTAATCACCGATTCGATTTCATACATCCAGCCGTCGCCGGAGCCGTACTGCTGGTTCAGGCGGTAGGCGATAAAGCCGAGCAGCGAGGCGGCGAAGCACCACGGCGATGGCGTGGTGAACAGCGCCTTCAGCCGCGGATTGATAAACGCCCTGGCGCCGAGAATAAAGAACGGCAGATAGAACAGGGTCTGCATCACCACAAAGTTAAACAGGCCGTCGCTGAGGATCGGCGGGTAGAGCACCAGCAGCGCCCGGCGCAGGGCCGCGTAGGAGACGCCCAGCAGCAGAAAAATCGCGCTCAGCTTTGCCATGCTGATATCGGCAAAGATGGCATCGGTGGCGATGCGCGAATGGCGCCGTAGGGTGGCAAACAGGCCCAGCCCCAGCGTCGTGAGCACGACCAGCACCAGCAGGAACCAGAGGTGCGAGATGAGCTCCCAGCTCAGGGTATTGTACTTCTCATACCACGACAGATCGTGCCAGCTTTCGCCTTTGCCGGTGGCGTGCTGCAGCATCAGAAACTGCGGCAGGGTCAGCAGCGGTATGGCGGTCAGCATCGGGATCCCTACGCGCTCAACGCGCACTTTCCACCACTTCTTCAGCGGATAGCGCAGAAACAGCATATAGGAAAAGTAGCCGGATATGACGAAGAACACCTGCATACGAAACGAGTGGATAAAGTCGTTAAACAGCGTCAGCCACCACGAGGGCTCGACGCTGTTCACGTGCCAGGTATGGCTCGAGTAGATCAGCGAAATGTGAAACGGGATGCCGAGCAGCATCAGCCACGCGCGGATCGAGTCGAGGAAATATTCACGTTGTGCCGGTACTTTACTCATAAATTCAACGTATTCTCAGACTATTCGCCTTATCTCAGGGCGCAGTAAAGACTAAATTGGGGTAACCCTACACCAGCACCGGGTAATCTGTCTCCAGGACAAATGCGCAAAACGTAAATAAGGATATTGATTGTTTACTCTCTAAGCCTTCAGGCCGAACAAAAAGGGGATTATGTTGTCGGATTGCCTGAGTTTCCATTAAAATGGATCGGATCGATTTAAGCACACAAAGGGGGAAGTGCTTACAAATTATGAACAAGAAACCACAGATGATGAAACTGCGTTGGTTAGGCGCAGCCATAACGTTGTCCCTGTGTACTTCATCTGCATGGGCATTCAGCATCAATGATGTTGCGAAGGAAGCGCAGTCTCTGGCTAAAAAGGGCTACGAGGCGCCAAAAAGCAACTTACCCTCCGTTTTTCGCGATATGAAATACGCGGATTACCAGCAAATTCAGTTCAATCACGACAAAGCCTACTGGAACAATATCAAGACGCCTTTCAAGCTTGAGTTCTACCACCAGGGCATGTATTTCGAAACGCCGGTCACCGTTAATGAAGTGACTGCCACGACCGTTAAAAAGATCAAATATAGCCCGGATTACTTTAATTTCGGCAACGTCCAGCATGACAAAGACACCGTTAAGGATCTGGGCTTCGCCGGCTTCAAAGTGCTTTACCCGCTTAACAGCAAAAATAAAAACGATGAAATCGTCAGCATGCTCGGCGCCAGCTACTTTCGCGTCCTCGGTCAGGGGCAGGTTTATGGCCTCTCCGCGCGCGGACTGGCGATTGACACCGCGCTGCCGTCCGGGGAAGAGTTCCCGCGCTTTCGTGAGTTCTGGATCGAGCGTCCGAAGCCGACGGATAAGCGCCTGACCATTTACGCGCTGCTCGATTCGCCGCGCGCCACCGGGGCGTACCGCTTCGTTATCATTCCGGGCCGCGATACCACCGTTGACGTGCAGTCTAAAGTCTATCTGCGCGATAAAGTCGGCAAACTGGGCGTGGCGCCGCTGACCAGCATGTTCCTGTTCGGCTCCAACCAGCCGTCGCCGACCGTCAACTACCGTCCTGAGCTGCACGACTCCAACGGCCTGTCGATTCACGCGGGCAACGGCGAGTGGATCTGGCGCCCGCTGAACAATCCGAAACACCTCGCCGTCAGCAGCTATGCTACCGAAAACCCAACCGGTTTTGGCCTGCTGCAGCGCGGCCGCCAGTTCTCCCGCTATGAAGATCTCGATGACCGCTACGACCTGCGTCCGAGCGCCTGGGTCACGCCGAAGGGCGACTGGGGCAAAGGTAAAGTTGAGCTGGTTGAGATCCCGACTAACGATGAAACCAATGACAACATCGTAGCCTACTGGACGCCGGATCAACTGCCGGATCCGGGCAAAGAGATGAACTTCTCTTACAGTATTACCTTCACCCGCGATGAAGATAAACTGCACGCCGCCGACAGCGCCTACGTGATGCAGACCCGCCGCTCGGTGGGTGACGTCAGGCAGTCGAACCTGATCCGCCAGCCGGACGGCACCACCGCATTCGTGGTTGATTTTGTCGGCAGCGACATGAAAAAGCTGCCGCAGGACACCCCGGTTACCGCACAAACCAGCATCGGCGATAACGGTCAGATTGTGGACAGCAACGTCCGTTACAACCCCGTTACCAAAGGCTGGCGTCTGACGATGCGCCTCAAGGTCAAGGATCCGAAGAAAACGACCGATATGCGCGCCGCCCTGGTCAACGGTGACCAGACGCTGAGTGAAACCTGGAGTTATCAGCTACCTGCCAATGAATAAGATACCTGAGTATATCGACGATATGCCGCTCTCCGATACGGAGAAAGCGGCGCTGCCGACCGCTGACTTTGCCTCTTTGCACCAGGCGCTGGACGACGAGCACAAGGCCTGGCCGCGCGAAGATGACTCGCCGCTGGGCTCAGTGAAGGCGCGCCTGGAGCAGGCGTGGCCGGATTCACTGGCGGAAGGCCAACTGGTCAAAGACGACGAAGGGCGTACCCAGCTTGCGGCGATGCCGAAAGCCACGCGCTCCTCGATGTTCCCCGATCCGTGGCGCACCAACCCGATAGGGCGCTGGTGGGACCGGATGCTGGGCCGCGATGTGACCCCGCGCTATCTCTCCCGGCTGAGTAAAGAGGAGCAGAAACACGAAGAGAAATGGCGTACCGTTGGATCCATTCGCCGCTATATTCTTTTGCTGCTGACTCTCGCCCAGACCGTGGTGGCGACCTGGTATATGAAGACCATTCTGCCTTACCAGGGCTGGGCAATGATCAATCCGATGGATATGCGCGATCAGGATCTGTGGGTCTCCTTTATGCAGCTGCTGCCCTACGTGCTGCAGACCGGGATCCTTATTCTCTTCACCGTACTGTTCTGCTGGATTTCTGCCGGCTTCTGGACGGCGCTGATGGGCTTCCTGCAGCTGCTGATCGGCAAGGATAAATACAGCATTTCGGCGTCAACTACCGGCAACGAGCCGCTCAATCCCGAGCACCGCACGGCGCTGATCATGCCTATCTGCAACGAGGACGTGGATCGCGTATTCGCGGGCCTGCGCGCCACCTGGGAGTCGGTGAAGGCTTCCGGCAATCACCAGCATTTTGACGTCTATGTGCTGAGCGACAGCTACAATCCCGATATCTGCATGCAGGAGCAAAAGGCGTGGATGGAGCTGGTGGCCGAGGTGCAGGGCGAAGGGCAGATCTTCTACCGCCGCCGCCGCCGCCGCGTGAAGCGTAAAAGCGGCAACATCGACGACTTCTGCCGCCGCTGGGGCAACCAGTACAGCTACATGGTGGTGCTGGACGCCGACTCGGTGATGTCCGGCGAGTGCCTGAGCGGGCTGGTCCGCCTGATGGAGGCGAACCCGAACGCCGGGATTATCCAGTCGTCGCCGCGCGCGTCCGGCATGGACACGCTGTACGCCCGCTGTCAGCAGTTCGCCACCCGCGTCTACGGCCCGCTGTTTACCGCCGGTCTGCACTTCTGGCAGCTGGGTGAGTCCCACTACTGGGGCCACAACGCCATCATTCGCGTCAAGCCGTTCATTGAGCACTGCGCGCTGGCGCCGCTGCCGGGCGAGGGCAACTTTGCCGGCTCCATCCTCTCCCACGACTTCGTGGAAGCCGCGCTGATGCGCCGCGCAGGGTGGGGCGTGTGGATTGCCTACGATCTGCCGGGCTCTTATGAAGAGCTGCCGCCAAACCTGCTGGATGAGCTTAAGCGCGACCGCCGCTGGTGCCAGGGCAACCTGATGAACTTCCGCCTGTTCCTCGTGAAGGGGATGCACCCGGTGCACCGCGCGGTGTTCCTGACCGGCGTAATGTCCTACCTCTCGGCGCCGCTGTGGTTTATGTTCCTTGCGCTGTCTACGGCCCTGCAGGTGGTGCACGCCCTCACCGAGCCGCAGTACTTCCTGCAGCCGCGGCAGCTGTTCCCGGTGTGGCCGCAGTGGCGGCCTGAGCTGGCAATCGCGCTGTTTGCCTCGACGATGGTGCTGCTGTTCCTGCCCAAGCTGCTGAGTATTATTCTGGTCTGGTGCAAGGGGCCGAAAGAGTACGGCGGCTTCTGCAGAGTGACGCTGTCGCTGCTGCTTGAAGTGCTGTTCTCGGTGCTGCTGGCGCCGGTGCGCATGCTGTTCCACACCGTCTTCGTGGTCAGCGCCTTCCTCGGCTGGGAAGTGGTCTGGAACTCGCCGCAGCGCGATGATGACTCAACGCCGTGGGCCGAGGCCTTCCGCCGCCACGGCTCCCAGCTGCTGCTGGGCGTGGTGTGGGCAGTGGGCATGGCGTGGCTGGATCTGCGCTTCCTGTTCTGGCTGGCGCCTATCGTCTTCTCGCTGATCCTCTCGCCGTTCGTGTCGGCTATTTCCAGCCGCGCCACCGTCGGGCTGCGCAGCAAGCGGGCGAAGCTGTTCCTGATCCCGGAAGAGTACAATACGCCGAAGGTGCTGAAGGATACCGATGATTACGTCGTTCTCAACCGCGCCCGCACGCTGGAAGACGGCTTTATGCACGCGGTATTCAACCCGTCGTTCAACGCGCTGGCGACCGCGATGGCGACCGCCCGCCACCGCGAGAGCAAGGTGCTGGAGATCGCCCGCGACCGCCACGTGGAGCAGGCGCTCAACGATACGCCGGACAAGCTCAACCGCGACCGCCGGCTGGTGCTGCTGAGCGATCCGGTCACCCTGTCGCGGCTGCACTATCGCGTCTGGTCCGCGCCGGAGAAATATTCGTCGTGGGTCAATCACTATGAAACGCTGACGCTTAACCCGCAGGCTCTGAAGGCAAAATAAGCCCGCGCAACGCGTAAACAATACCGGTCTGATGGCCGGTATTTTTTTGACGAGAGGTGGTGAGTGAGAATAGCGGCAGTGGTGTTAATCGCGATCCTGCTGAGCGGCTGTGGATCGGTTATCAGCCGCACCGTGCCCGGACAGGGGCACGGCAATCAGTATTTTCCCGGCGTGAAGTGGGACGTGCGCGACGGCGCGTGGCGCTGGCTGACTATCCTCGACCTGCCGTTTTCGCTGGTCTTTGATACCCTGCTGCTGCCGATTGACGCCCACCACGGCCCCTGGGAGTAATCAGCGCTCGTCCCATTCGTCGGCCGCCGTCTGCCCCTCTTCGGTATCGAGCGGTGGCTCAAGCTGGAATTCGCCCTCGTCCCACTCGTGGAGGGTGTTCTCCTCAAGCCACTCCTGGGTCAGCTCAATCTCGTCGAAATCGCCGTCGAACACCGCCTGTGCCGCCTCGCCGCTGAGCAGCGGCAGGCATTCCCCCTCTTCGCCCTCATCGGCAAAGAATTCGGCCTGCCACATAATGTCCCCGTCCTGAAGGATATATTTTTGAAGGTTCAGCTGGTTAACGGCCGGGCCCTCATCACCGTCGCCCGGATGGTCGGCGGCATACTCTTCGCGGGCGGCATCAATCGCTTCTTCAAGCGTCGCGTACATAGTCATCTCTTTCTCCCTGCAGTTTGACGTGGTTTTCAGGAAAGAATAGACGAAGTTTGCCGAAAGCAAGGCGCCGGCGTCAAAAATCATGCGGATAGCGTAACCGTCCTGCTTCGTTTCACCGGCCCCTGCGCGCCCGGCGCATGCTGATGCCGGTATATATCGCGTTAAACAGCACCACCCCCGCGGTGACGAAAAAGACGCTGCGGAAGCCGTAGCTGGCGGAGACGGCGGCGCCGATCAGCGGGCCGGTGACGTTGCCGATATCGCGAAACGACTGGTTATAGCTGAAGATTCGCCCGGCCACCTGGTTGCTGGCGTTGTAGATAAGCAGCGTCTGCACCGCCGGGAGCAGGGCGCCGTCGGCGGCGCCGAGCAGAAAGCGCAGCACCCCGAGCTGCCACGGGGCCTGAACGAAGGCCATCGGCACCAGCAGCAGCACCGAGACCACCAGCGAGGCGATCAGGATCTTCTCCGGGCCGATGCGGTCGCCGAGCTTGCCGAGCCTCGGGGCGCTGAGCAGCGCCGCAACGCCGGGCACCGAGGCAATCATGCCGCTGATAAAAGCAATATTGCTGACGTTGCCCGCCAGTTCGCGCACATAGAGCGTAAGAATGGGGGCGATAGAGCCGGTGGCCACCTGGATTATCAGCGTGGTGACAAACAGACTCAGCACCAGCCGCGGGCTCTTGAGGGAGGCGAAGACCGCCCGGGCGCGCAGCATCTCTTTCTTATTGACCGGCACGAACTGCTCGCGAATAAAAAACAGCGTCAGCAGGAAGCAGAGAAACAGCACGCTGGCGGTGATCAGAAACACCGGCCGCAGGCCGTACCGATCGGCAAGCCAGCCGCCCGCCAGCGGCCCGAGCAGCGCGCCGCTCACCGTCCCGGTCGACAGCGTGCCCAGCGCCCAGCCGCTTTTGTGGCGCGGGATCTGGGTTGCCAGCAGCGCGTTGGCGTTGGGCACATAGCCGCCCAGCAGGCCGAGCAGCGCGCGCAGGATCAAAAATTGCCAGATATTCTGCGCTACGCCCATCAGCACCATCACGATAGACATCCCCAGCGCCGAGCGCAGGAGCATGATTTTTCGCCCCTTGCGGTCGGCCAGCCCGCCCCAGAAAGGAGAAGCAATCGCCGAAAAGAGGAAGGTAATGCTGAAGACCAGACCTGACCACATGTTCAGCGCGCCGTGGCCGGTAACGCCGAGCTGCTCAACGTACAGCGGCAGGAACGGCATGACGAGGCTAAAGCCAGCGCCGGTGAGGAAGCAGCCAACCCAGGCGATGGCAAGGTTCTGCTTCCAGTTAATCGGAGTATCAGAGGCGTGCATCAGGATCCGCGTTTTGCGCTGGTTAGAATAGGGTCGTAAGCATGCTAATTATGGACCGCTGAAACCATGACGGCAATCAAGTGAAGGTAAATGAAGGATAAAGGCCCCGCGGGGCCTCAGCTATCGGCGGGCGATCAGTAGCGCGAAGGCACGCCTTCCGGGCGGGTTTTAAAGCGGCGGTGCAGCCACATATACTGCTCCGGGGCCATCAGGATGCACTTCTCCACCACCTTATTCATCCAGGCGGCGGTGCTTTCGGCATCCTCCAGCGGCGGCGAGCATTCGGCGTCGAGGATCGCCAGCTCGTAGCCCTTGCCGTCCGGCAGGCGGCGCGGCACAAACGGCACGATGCAGGCCCCGGACATCCGCGCCAGGGTATAGGTGCCGGAGGTGGTGGCCGCCTGGGCGACGTTAAACAGCGGCACGAACACGCTGCCCTTGCGGCCGTAGTCGTGATCCGGGGCGTACCAGATAACCTCGCCATTTTTCAGCGTGCGGATCATTCCCTTCAGGTCTTTACGATCGAGCATATCTTTATTAGAGCGCATCCGCCCCCGGGTCTGCACCAGATCGATAACCGGGTTATCGTTAGGACGATAAACGCCGATGCCCGGTGATGCGTGCATGCCGAACATTCGCGCGCCCATTTCGAGGGTCAGAAAGTGGATACCGATCAGCAGTACGCCGCGTTTTTGCGCCTGCACGAGACGCACCTGATCGACACCTGAAGCGCGGGTCCAGCGCGCGATGCGCCTGTCGGGCCAGAACCACGCCATGCCGGTCTCTATCAGCCCCATGCCGACGGATTCAAAATTTTTCACCACCAGGGCGTGGCGCTCCGCGTCGCTCATCTCCGGGAAGCAGAGTTCCAGATTGCGCCAGGCGATGCGCGCCCGCCGCTTCATAAAGCGCAGGGCGAGCCTGCCGGTGCCGCAGCCCAGGCGATAGAGCAGCGGATAGGGTAGCTGGACAATCAGCCACAGCAGGCCCACGCCGAGCCACGACAGCCAGTAGCGGGGATGCAGCAGGGCAGAAGTAAAGCGGGGAAGTTGTGTCATGACAAACCTGTCTTTTTTAATAATGATCTGCATTGTCGCATCTTTTTGTGCCGTTACCCAAACGGCGGCATCTGAATGCTGTTGTTTTCAGCGGATGTTGAGGCGGGCGAATAAATGTTGCGTAAAATGTGTGGATGTAAAAAGGCGCGCTTTGCTATATCATGCCGCCCGAATTTTCTCATTGATGTTGCAGGAACCACACCATGCCAGTGTTGCATAACCGCATCTCGAATGAGCAGTTGAAGGCGCAGCTGATGGCTGAAACCGAGCCGCGCACGACGATCTCATTCTATAAATACTTCACCATTACCGATCCGAAAGCCACCCGCGACGCGCTATATCAGGCGTTCAGCCGCCTGCGCGTGTTTGGCCGGGTCTATCTTGCCCGGGAAGGGATTAACGCCCAGATAAGCGTTCCGGCAAGCAACGTCGATGCGTTTCGCGAAACCCTGTACGCTTTCGATCCGGCGCTGGACAACCTGCGGCTCAACGTCGCCCTCGACGACGACGGCAAATCCTTCTGGGTGCTGCGCATGAAGGTGCGCGAGCGCATCGTTGCCGACGGCATCGACGACCCGACCTTTGACGCCAGCGACGTTGGCGAATACCTTAAGGCGGCGGAAGTCAACGCCATGCTCGACGATCCCGACGCGGTATTTATCGACATGCGCAACCACTACGAATATGAAGTGGGCCACTTCGAAAACGCGATGGAGATCCCCGCCGACACCTTCCGCGACCAGCTGCCGATGGCGGTGGAGATGATGGAGCAGCACCGCGATAAAAAAATCGTCATGTACTGCACCGGCGGCATTCGCTGCGAAAAGGCCAGCGCGTATATGAAGCATAAAGGCTTCAATAAGGTGTGGCATATCGAAGGCGGTATCATTGAGTACGCCCGCCGCGCCCGCGAGCAGGGCCTGCCGGTGCGCTTTATCGGCAAAAACTTCGTCTTTGACGAGCGCATGGGCGAACGCATCTCCGACGACGTGATCGCCCACTGCCACCAGTGCGGCGCGCCGTGCGATACCCACGTTAACTGCAAGAACGACGGCTGCCACCTGCTGTTTATCCAGTGCCCCGCCTGCGCTGAGAAGTTCAGCGGCTGCTGCAGCGTCCAGTGTCAGGAGGAGAGCCGGCTGCCGGAAGAGGAGCAGCGCCGCCTGCGCGCCGGGCGCGAGAACGGCAATAAGATCTTCAATAAGTCGCGCGGCAGGCTGAACACCCAACTGGGTATTCCCGATCCGCAGGAGTAAGGCCGCCCGGCAAAGGGCGGGTCGCCATCACCATCAGGCCGCCCGGTGCGGCCTTTTTGTTAGCGCTGAAAACGCGACAGGCGAAACGGCGAGAGATCGAACGCATAGGCTTTGCCCTGGGCGAATTCGGCGGCGATCTCCCCTAGCGCGGAGGCGAACTTAAAGCCGTGGCCGCTGAGGCCGGTGATCACCAGCGTATCGTCGTGGCCGGGCAAAGTATCGATGATAAAGTCTTCGTCCGGCGAGTTGTCGTAGGTGCAGGCCGCGCCGTACAGGCAGCCGCCGATGCCGGGCAGCACCTGGCGCAGGAAGCTGAACGCCTCGGAACCGTCGGTCGCTACGCTGCCGAAGGGCGTACGCGCTTCCGGCGAGCTAATCGGCTGGCCGCCGTTGTGCTTGCCGATTTTCAATTCGTTCTCCTCGGCCGGAAAACCGTAGTACTGATCGCCGTCCGGCAGCTCGCCGGTAAAGGCCGGGAAGTTATTCTTCCGGCTGTAGCGGCCGTCCGCCTGGAACCAGGCGAAGACTTTGCGCACCGGCGCGATGGGCAGTTCCGGCAGCAGCTTTGTCACCCAGGTGCCGGCGCTGACCAGCAGCCGCCTGGCGCTATAGCTGCCGTCGGCGGTATCTACGGTCACGCCTTCAGCGTGGTGGTGAACGGCGCTGACCGGGCAGTTAAACAGCTGGGCGCAGCCGGCTTCGCGGCTGAGGTCAATCCAGGCTTTCACCGCCAGTTCGCTTTTGAGCACCCCGGAGTTCGGCTCAAACAGGCCGATACCGCCCTCGGGAACGCGGATCTCCGGCCAGCGTGCGGAAACTTCGGCGGCGGTCATTTTTTCCAGCTCAAGGTTAAACTGCCGCGCGCTCTGTTCGACGTTTGCCAGAAACGGCGAGTCGACGGGGCCGAGGTTAACGACGCCGGTGCGCTCGAAGATCGCTTCGCCGCTGAGGGCGGCAAGCTCTTCCCACAGCGCCTGGGCGCGCAGCACCAGCGGCACGTACTTCTCGCCCTCGCCGTAGGCGTGGCGAATCAGCCGGGTGCTGCCGTGGTGGCTGCCTTCGGCGTGGGGCGGCAGGTGGGCGTCAATCATCAGCACCGACAGTCCGGCGCGGGTGGCGTAGAAGCCGGCGGCGGCCCCGACGGAGCCGCTGCCGATAATAATCAGATCGTAGGTCATAAAGATCTCTTAGCTTTTTTTTATCAATTAGCAGGGTAAATAATCTGAATGCCGCTGACAAGACGCAAATAAATAAGGCACCCGAAGGTGCCTTTACATCAGCAATGTGTCGCAGGGCTAATGCCTGCGGTACTCGTTTTGTTCTACGTCGCCTGATTCAATTTTGGCGATACCCGCTTCCAGAATAGAAATAAACTGGCGGGCAACGTCGGTCGTTAACCATAACGTCTGACCGATCTCGGCTTCGCTGTTGGCGCTTGCAAGGTTGGGGTTCTGGTAATGCAGACGCAGCATGAGTGCGTCATAGCTGTCGACGGTGCTGATATCCCATCCAACCAGAGGATGGGTCTGAATGACTTCATTATTCTTTTCCATCATGACCCCTTATTTGTGTATTTAAGACAACGGTTCGAGGTTCAATGCGCGTTTTCTGAAGCAAAATAATTATATCAACAACTCTCAAAATATTCGACCTTTTAAATAATATGCAACATATTTTCCTGTCAGCCGCGATTTTTCGCGCAATAAAACGCCATTTTGTTCGTTATTTCTTAATTGATTAAGGGCGCAATGAGATAATGGATGAAAATGCAGCAAAAAAAGCCGGGGCGACCCGGCAAAGAAGAAACACAATGATGGAGCAGAGAATCAGCGTTTGAGAGGGAGGCGCTTAGAGGCGCTTAGTCGGTGATGAACCAGTCGTCGGCGCTCTCCCAGGTCTCCTGGAGAATGTCGGTGATACGCGCTTTGTCGTCTTTTGCGCCGCCAAAGACGGTGAGGTTGTTGGCCGCGGCGTAGCGCACCGTGACCTGACCCTGCTGGTCGGGAAACTGGCTATCAATCCGGCGGGAGAGTTCGTTCGCCAGCGCGTCGAGCGCGCCTGCGGGTAAGACGGTTGTTCTGGCAATGGTCACTTCGATACGCATGGACAGCCCCCTGTTGATGTTACTGTGTATTTATACAGTATATAGCAACAGCTGACAACAGGGGGCGGGGCTTTTTTAGCGCTTCAGCGTCCAGGCGACGGTTTCCCCGGCGAGGAAAGGGATCAGCGTGTCGTCAGGCAGAGCGATGCTGGTCTCGACCCGACTCTCCTTGCGCTCAAGCGTAATGAAATCGTCGTTCAGCGGCAGACCGTAGAAGCGCGGGCCGTTCAGGGAGCAGAAGCCCTCAAAGTGTTCCAGGGCATTCATCTGCTCAAACACGGTTGCGTAGCTGGCGAGCGCGGTCGGCGCATTGAAGCAGCCGGCGCAGCCGCAGCTGGACTCTTTGGCGTGGCGCACGTGCGGCGCGGAGTCGGTGCCGAGGAAGGCGCGTTCGAAACCGCTGGCCACCAGCTCGCGCAGCGCCTGCTGGTGGATATTGCGCTTGAGGATCGGCAGGCAGTAAAGGTGCGGACGAATGCCGCCCACCAGCATATGGTTGCGGTTGAACATCAGATGCTGCGGGGTAATGGTGGCCGCCAGATTTTCATTGCCGTCGCGCACGTACTCGGCGGCGTCTTTGGTGGTGATGTGCTCCATCACGACCTTCAGCCCCGGCAGACGCTGGCGCAGCGGGATCAGCACCGTTTCAATAAAGCGCGCTTCGCGGTCAAAAATGTCGATATCGGCGTGGGTCACTTCGCCGTGGACCAGCAGCGGCATGCCGATTTTCTCCATCCGTTCCAGCACCGGCATAATCGCCTCCGTGCTGGTCACGCCGTGGCTGGAGTTGGTGGTGGCATTCGCCGGATAGAGCTTGGCGGCGGTAAACACGCCCTCCTGAAAGCCGCGCTGCAGTTCATCAGCATCAAGCGTGTCGGTCAGGTAGCAGGTCATCAGCGGCGTAAAGCGGTGACCCGCCGGTACGGCCGCCATAATGCGCTCACGATAGGCCACGGCGGCAGCGACGGTGGTGACGGGCGGCACCAGGTTCGGCATCACGATCGCGCGGCCGTACACTTCGCTGGTGTAGGGGACGACGGTCTTCAGCATATCGCCATCGCGCAGATGGATATGCCAGTCGTCGGGGCGGCGGATTTTCAGTACCTGGGGTTGTGCTGTCATGGAAAGGCTCCGGCTGGTGTGTGAAGGGCTAATTTTGCCGGGCACTAAGAATAAGCGGAAACGTTTTCCTTTGCACTCTATTTGCGGAGATTTGCCCTAAAAAATCGGGCGCCTGGGCGCCCGATTTTGGTCAGTCGGTGAAGGGAATGACAATTTCCCCCGGCTTAACCTCAATCCCTTTGGCATATTTTCTCGCCAGGGCTTCGCCCTGGCTTGCGTCTTCGCGCAGCACGTAGGCCGGCTGCTGGGTGAAGTAGCTGCGCAGGGACTGGTTGAGATAGGGCAGCATGGTCTGCACGACGGACTGCATTTTCTGCGGCTGTACCGTGGCATCCACGACCTCCATCTCCTGCAGGTAGATGGCGCCTTTCTCTTTATTAAATACCGGCAGCGCCTTCAGCTTCAGGTCAATGGTCGCTTTCTGGCTGCCGAACAGCGAGTTCATATCCAGCTTCGCCACGCCGCTGAGGGTGATTTTGTTGGGTTCCTCGCGGCCAATGGCGCTGGAGAGGTTGTTCAGGACGATATGGGCATCCGCCAGGCCGGGTACGCCAATATCTTTCGAGAAGTTGTTGCGCTTCTCCAGGGCCTGGTTTATTTCCTGCTCGCTGACGGTGTACTGCGTCAGCTTATTACATCCGGTCAACACGCCGCTAATGAGCAGGGCGGCGACAAACAGCATTTTCTTCATGGGCGTCCTCGACATAATCTCTTGCTCCATCCTGACACAAAGCAGCATGACCTGTCAGCATATAGTGCACCAGCAGAATTGGCTGAAAAGGCTCAGAGCGGGGGACTTACCGCCGTTAACCGTCCGGGAACGCTAAAAAAATGCGCACCCGTTAGCGTTTCTGTGTTGAAAATCAGCGCTTGCGCAGAAAAATCCGAGCGGTTGTTTACACTCAGCGGGGGGAGGCAGGTATAGTGACGTCTCACCGCGAACCGTAGCCCGGCGTATACAGGAGAGGGAAGATGTTTGGCTATCGCAGTAACGTGCCGAAAGTACGCTTAACCACAGATCGGCTGGTGGTGCGCCTTGTCCACGACCGGGACGCATGGCGGCTGGCCGACTATTACGCGGAAAATAAGCAGTTTTTGAAGCCCTGGGAGCCGATTCGCGACGACAGCCACTGCTATCCGTCCGGCTGGCAGGCGCGCCTGTCGATGATTAGCGAGTTTCATAAGCAGGGAAGCGCCTTCTACTTTGCGCTGCTCGATCCCGAAGAGAAAGAGATCATCGGCGTCGCCAACTTCTCCAACGTGGTGCGCGGCTCGTTTCACGCCTGCTACCTCGGCTACTCGATTGGCGAGAAGTGGCAGGGGCAGGGGCTGATGTTTGAGGCCCTGACGGCGGCAATTCGCTATATGCAGCGCAGCCAGCACATTCACCGCATCATGGCCAACTACATGCCGCACAACCAGCGCAGCGGCGGCCTGCTGGCGCGGTTGGGGTTTGAAAAAGAGGGTTACGCCAAAGACTATCTGCTGATTGACGGGCAGTGGCGGGATCACGTATTGACTGCGCTGACCACCCGCGAATGGTCGGCGGGGCGATAAGGAGCACGACATGAAATATCAGTTAACCGCGCCCGAAGCGCGGGTCATCGGCTGCCTGCTGGAGAAGCAGGTGACGACCCCGGAACAGTATCCGCTGTCGGTCAACGCCATTACGCTCGCCTGCAACCAGAAAACCAACCGTGAGCCGGTGATGGCGATGGGCGAGGGCGAGGTGCAGGACCTGCTCGACGAGCTGGTGAAGCGCCACTATCTGCGCACCGTCAGCGGTTTCGGCAATCGGGTCACTAAATACGAGCAGCGCTTCTGCAATTCCGAGTTCGGCGATCTGAAGCTGACCGCCGCCGAGGTGGCGCTGGTCACCACGCTGCTGCTGCGCGGCCCGCAGACGCCGGGCGAACTGCGCAGCCGCGGCCAGCGGATGCACGAGTTCCGCGATATGGCGGAAGTGGAGGCCGCCCTTGAGCACCTCGCCACCCGCGAAGACGGTCCCTTCGTCGCCCGCCTGCCGCGCGAGCCGGGCAAGCGCGAGCAGCGCTATATGCACCTGTTCAGCGGCAACGTCGAGTCCCTCATTACTGCGGTCGAAGCCATTGCCCCGGCGGCGCCGGACGACCTCGGCGAGCGCGTGGCCGCGCTCGAAGACGAAGTGGCGGCCCTGAAGCAGCGGCTTGAGTCGCTGCTGGCGCACCTGGGAGAGTAGCGTGAGCGGAAAACTGCGAATTGGCGTGGTGGGCCTCGGCGCCATCGCGCAGAAGGCGTGGCTGCCGGTGCTGGCCGCTGCCGAAGGCTGGACGCTGCAGGCGGCCTGGTCGCCGGGGCGCGAGAAGGCGCAGCGCATCTGTACGGCGTACCGCCTGCCGCTGGCGGACTCCCTGCCGCATCTGGCGCAGCAGTGCGACGCGGTCTTCGTCCACTGCGCTACCTCCGCGCACTATGCGGTGGTCAGCGAACTGCTGAATCTCGGGGTTCACGTTCTGGTCGACAAGCCGCTGGCGGACCGGCTCGACGACGCCCTGCGGCTGGTGGTGCAGGCGGAGAAGAAAAAGCTGACGCTGATGGTCGGCTTCAACCGCCGCTTCGCGCCGCTTTACCTGGCGCTGAAGCGTGAGGCTGAAAGCCTGGCTTCCCTGCGGATGGACAAGCACCGCACCGACAGCGTCGGCCCGCAGGATCTGCGCTTTACCCTGCTCGACGACTACCTGCACGTGGTCGATACCGCCCTGTGGCTGGCAGGAGGCCGCGCGGCGCTTTCCGGCGGCCTGCTGCAGACCACCGATCAGGGCGAAATGCTCTACGCCGAACACCAGTTCAGGGCCGGACAGACTCAGGTCACCACCAGTATGCACCGCCGGGCGGGCAGCCAGCGCGAGCGGGTGCAGGCGGTGGCGGATGGCGCGCTGATTGACGTCACCGATATGCGCGACTGGCGCGAAGAGCGGGGTGCGGGCGTGCTGATTCGCCCGGTGCCCGGCTGGCAGAGCACTCTTGAACAGCGCGGCTTTGCCGGCTGCGCCCGCCACTTCATCGACTGCGTGCAAAACCAGACGATTCCGTTAACCGCCGGCGAGCAGGCGGTGGCCGCCCAGCAAATTGTTGAAAAGCTGTGGCACGAGGCGATGCGCGAGTAGCCCGCCGGTGGCAATTATTGAAGAACCCGGTAGACTATCGCCACTTTCCAGCCGCCTGCTCCGCAGGCGCTTTTGTTCCAGGGTTGTGGAATTTCACGTTAATGAATCTATTAAAATCGCTGGCCGCCGTCAGCTCGATGACCATGTTTTCCCGCGTGCTCGGCTTTGCGCGCGACGCCATTGTGGCGCGGATCTTCGGCGCCGGGATGGCCACCGACGCCTTCTTCGTTGCCTTCAAGCTGCCGAACCTGCTGCGCCGCATCTTTGCCGAGGGCGCTTTCTCCCAGGCCTTCGTGCCGATCCTCGCCGAATATAAAAGCAAGCAGGGCGAAGACGCCACGCGGGTGTTCGTCTCCTACGTCAGCGGCCTGCTGACCCTCGCCCTGGCGCTGGTCACCGTCGCCGGCATCGCCGCCGCCCCCTGGGTGATCGCCGTCACTGCGCCGGGTTTTGCCGATACTGCCGACAAATTCACCCTCACCACCCAGCTGCTGCGGATCACCTTTCCGTACATCCTGCTGATCTCGCTGGCCTCGCTGGCGGGGGCGATACTCAACACCTGGAACCGCTTCTCGGTGCCGGCCTTCGCGCCGACGCTGCTCAACATCAGTATGATCGGCTTCGCGCTGTTCGCCGCGCCGTACTTCCATCCGCCGATCCTCGCCCTGGCATGGGCGGTGACCGTCGGCGGCATCCTGCAGCTTTTTTACCAGCTTCCGCACCTGAAGAAGATAGGTATGCTGGTGCTGCCGCGCGTCAACTTTAAAGACGCGGGCGCCATGCGGGTGGTGAAGCAGATGGGCCCGGCGATCCTCGGGGTCTCCGTCAGCCAGATCTCGCTGATTATCAACACCATCTTCGCTTCCTTCCTCGTTTCCGGCTCCGTCTCCTGGATGTACTACGCCGACCGCCTGATGGAGTTTCCCTCCGGCGTGCTGGGCGTGGCGCTCGGCACCATCCTGCTGCCGTCGCTGTCGAAAAGCTTTGCCAGCGGCAACCACGACGAGTATCAGCGCCTGATGGACTGGGGCCTGCGCCTGTGCTTCCTGCTGGCGCTGCCGAGCGCGGTCGCGCTCGGCATCCTCGCCAAACCGCTGACCGTGGCGCTGTTCCAGTACGGCAAATTCAGCGCTTTCGACGCCGCCATGACCCAGCGGGCGCTGGTGGCCTACTCGGTGGGCCTGATGGGCCTGATCGTCGTCAAGGTGCTGGCGCCGGGCTTCTACTCCCGCCAGGACATCAAGACGCCGGTGAAAATCGCCATCGTCACCCTGATCATGACCCAGGTGATGAACCTTGCCTTTATCGGCCCGCTCAAGCACGCCGGGCTGTCGCTCTCCATCGGCCTTGCCGCCTGCCTCAACGCCGGGCTGCTCTACTGGCAGCTGCGCAAGCAGAAAATCTTCACTCCCGCGCCGGGCTGGGGCTCCTTCCTCGCCCGCCTGATCGCCGCCGTAGTAGTGATGGCCGCCGTACTGCTGGGGATGATGCACATCATGCCGGAGTGGTCCCAGGGCAATATGCCGATGCGCCTGCTGCGCCTGATGGCGGTGGTGGTTGCCGGTATCGCAGCGTACTTTGCTACGCTGATGGTGCTGGGATTCAGAATTAAAGAGTTTGCGCGCCGGACGGCGTAATGGTCAGTTCAGCCGTTCGTCCGGTTAAAATCGTCATGGAGAAGGTCTATGCGAAGCGAGAAATCCCGGATGGTGCGGCTGGTCAGAAGGATCGTGCGTAGCTTCACAGAGGCCGCCGGGGCGTTAGTCGGCGGACTGCTGTTTTTTCTGTGCTGCTATTGGTTCTTCCATTATGAGACATGGCACGAGCGCTTAATCGCGACAGGATTAACGGCGTTGGTAGTATATCTGTTAGCTAAGCTGCTACCAGAAAGACCTGAACAATAGATAACCTTTTGGGGCCGTATATGAACAATGAAACACCGCTGAAGTTTTACGATATCGTCGACGAGTATCAGACCGAAGCCGCTAAGCCGGTCGCTGAATCAGAGCGCGACGCGCTGGCGCGCTACTTCCAGCTGCTGATCGAACGCCTGACGGCTGGCGAGGAAATTAGCGAAGAGGCTCAGGCCGAGATGGCCGTTGAGGCGGGAATCGATCCGCTGCGCATTGACGACATTGCCGAATTTTTGAATCGCTGGGGGAATGAGTAGCTAGCCGCCCGCCTGCATCAGCATACTCGCCATCACAAAGAGCCCCGCACTGTACATCAGATGAGCCAGCAGGCTCATCAGTCTGGCTTTACCGGGGCGGGGCGTTTTCGCCGCTGCAATACTAAAACCGAAAGCGGGTTGCATCACGCCAAGCGGCAGCAGCTTTAACATAACGGATGATATTCTTTCCCGACGGTCTGATATTGCGTCATTCCCGCGCAAAAGCGCGTCGCGCTGGCGGCAGGGCTACTTCAGGCGTTAATGGTCTCATGGCTTAACGCCAGTCGCCGCTCACACCGAAAACCGCACCCCGCCATCAACCCGGTTCGCCGCCAGCCCATCTTTCCCATACAGCCCCGCCTCCTGGTGCGGTTTCAGCAACGCCAGCGCCTGCTGGTTAAAGGCCATCTGCTGCTCCAGCAGCCAGCCGTTGTGCTGGTTCATTTCGCGCAGTGTCTGGGTTTGCGCCAGAATCGTCTGCCACTGCGCCTGCGCCGCGCTGTCCGCAGCGCTCCACGCCAGCAGCCGCTGCTGCTCAAGCCAGCCGAGGGTCGCCAGCAGGGAGCTTTTCTCTTCGGTGACCCGCTGCAGGTGGCTGCCGCTGAGGCTGCCTTCGCACAGCAGCAGCCTCTCGCTCTCCATCACCGCCCGCAGGGCGTTAAGGCCGTCGGCGATCTGCACCAGAAGTTTGCTCAGCGAGGCCACGGCTTACTCTCCCTGCAGCCAGCTGCGGGTGTCGGCGATCAGCGCATCGGCGATTTTGCCGGTGTCCATCTTCAGCTCGCCGCTGCGGATAGCGGCCTTGAGGGCCTCGACGCGATCGGTGTTGATGTCGCTTTCCTGCGGCTGCATCAGGCGGGTCTGGGACTCGCTCAGGGTGACGCTGGTGCTGTTAGGGGCGGCAGCCTTGTCCTGGCGTACTTTCGGTGCCTGGGTGTCGGCGGCGTCGCGCGTCTGGACCGGGTTCAGCGGCTGCAGCGGCGATGTACGATCGATGCTCATGGTCCTCTCCTCGTGGAGGTGGTGTTACGTTGTAATAGTGCTATCGGCAGGCGCGCAGAATTCTTTACCGCCATTATAAATTAATCAGAATATTCCCGTCCTCGCTGACGGTGCCGCTGACCACCTGGCCAGAACCCATCCTGACTCTGGCGCTCTGCGCGACGGCGGCGTTGTTCAGCGCCTGGCCCTCGCCGCTGGCGCTGAAGCCGTCGCCGCTGGCGATCACCATCACTTTCTGGCCCGCCTTCACCCGCCACGACTGGCGCAGCATCGACAGCTGGATCGGCTGGCCCGGCGCCACGTCGCGCAGGCTGACCGCATCCCGCGCCTGATTAATGTCCAGCAGCGCGCGCGGCGGCAGCTGGTCCAGCCGCCCGCGCCTGAGGGTCACGCTCTCGGTCGTCACGGCGCTGCCGCGGGCGATAGGCCGGGCGGCTACCACGTAGTTGCCGGTCGCGGCGACGCTAACCTGCAGATAGCGCCGCTCGGCGCCGCACTGCGCCTGCACGCTGAGGTTGCCCCACAGCCGCGCGCTGCCCGGCACGCTCAGCGCCGGCTGGTCGCAGCCGGGAAGAGCGCCGCCGGGGTTGCGCAGGGTGACGTCCACGCTATCGGCGACGCCCGCCAGCCGCTGGCTGAAAAAGGCGTTCAGCGTCTGCTGCAGGTCCTGGGCGACGGCGGCCTGGCTCAGCAGCATCAGGGCGGCGAACCCGGCGGTCAGGCGGTTCATGGCGGATCCTCCTCGGGGAATATGGGCAGATTTTACCTGCCAGGCAACGCCATCAACGCAATAAATAGCGCCGCATTTTGCGCTTATTCCGGCGATGGGGCGCGGGGAATCAGATTACTCTGACGATGCCCTTTTTATCATCTGCGGAGAAGACATGCTGGACAGACTCGACGCCGCGCTACGCTTTCAGCAGGAAGCGCTGAATCTGCGCGCCCAGCGCCAGGAGATCCTGGCCTCAAACATCGCCAATGCCGATACCCCCGGGTATCAGGCCCGGGACATCAGCTTTGCCGACGAGCTGAAAAAAGTGATGGCGCAAGGGCGGACGCAGGAGAGCCGCGTCGGTCTGACCCTGACCTCAAGCCGCCACATACCGGCCCAGGCGCTCAGCGGACCGCCGGTGGATTTGCTCTACCGCATTCCCGACCAGCCGTCGCTCGACGGCAATACCGTCGATATGGACCGCGAGCGAACCCAGTTCGCCGATAACAGCCTGCAGTACCAGACCGATCTTACGGTCCTGGGCGGGCAGATCAAAAGCATGCTCAGCGTACTGCAGGGGAACTAACGTATGGCGCTACTGAATATTTTTGAGGTGACCGGCTCCGCGCTGGCGGCCCAGTCCCAGCGGCTCAACGTCGCCGCCAGCAACATGGCGAACGCCGACAGCGCCACCGGGCCAGACGGTCAGCCCTATCGCGCGAAGCAGGTGGTGTTTCAGCTCAATGCCGCCCCCGGTGCCGCCACGGGCGGCGTGAAGGTCGCTGAAGTGACCGAAAGCGACGCGCCGTTTAAGACGGTCTATCAGCCGGGCAACCCGCTGGCGGATGCCAAAGGTTACGTCAAGATGCCCAACGTCGACGTGGTGGGCGAGATGGTCAACACCCTCTCGGCCTCCCGCAGCTATCAGGCCAACGTTGAGGTGCTCAACACCGTCAAGAGCATGATGCTCAAAACCCTGACTCTCGGTCAGTAACGGAGAAAACCATGTCGATTGCCGTTAACGTCAATGACCCGACCAATACCGGCGTCAATACCGCCAGCGGGAGCCTGACCACCAGCAATGCCGCCGATCTGCAGAGCAGCTTTCTGACGCTGCTGGTGGCGCAGTTGAAAAATCAGGATCCCACCAACCCGATGGACAACAGCCAGCTCACCTCCCAGCTGGCGCAGATCAGCACCGTCAGCGGGATTGAAAAGCTCAATACCTCGCTCGGCTCCATTTCCGGCCAGATCGACAGCAGCCAGTCGCTGCAGGCCAGCTCGCTGATTGGCCACGGGGTGATGATCCCCGGCGGCAGCGTGCTGGCGGGCAAAGGTAGCGACGGCGCGGCCAGCACAACGCCGTTCGGCGTTGAGCTGACCCAGGCCGCCGATAAGGCCACGGCTACCATCACCGACAGCACCGGTAAAGTGGTGCGCACACTGGATCTCGGCAACCTGAGCGCGGGCGTGCATTCATTTACCTGGGACGGCGCGGCGGCAGACGGCGCGGCGGTACCGGACGGCGCCTACAGCGTGTCGATTAACGCTACCGGCGCCGGCGCGCAGCTGGTGGCCCAGCCGCTGCAGTTCGCGCTGGTGCAGGGCGTGACCCGGGGCAGCAGCGGCAATCTGCTGGATCTCGGTACTTACGGTACGACCACCCTCGACAACGTTCGTCAAATTATCTAACCAGGAGTACTGCGATGGCCTTTTCTCAAGCGGTCAGCGGCCTGAACGCCGCCGCCACCAACCTCGACGTCATTGGTAACAACATTGCCAACACCGCCACCTACGGCTTCAAGGCGGGTACCGCCTCGTTTGCCGATATGTTCGCCGGCTCGAAAGTGGGCATGGGCGTTAAAGTGGCCGGCATTACCCAGGACTTTACCGACGGCACCACCACCAATACCGGACGGGCGCTGGACGTCGCCATCAGCCAGAACGGCTTTTTCCGCCTGACCGACGGTAACGGCAGCGTTTACTACAGCCGCAACGGTCAGTTCAAGCTCGATGAAAACCGCAATCTGGTGAACATGCAGGGCATGCAGCTGACCGGCTATCCGGCGACGGGCACGCCGCCGACCATCCAGCAGGGCGCGAACCCGGTCGGGCTGAGCATTCCCAATACCCTGATGGCGGCAAAGGCCACCACCACGGCGTCGATGCAGATTAACCTTAACTCCACCGACGCGGCGCCCGCCCGCTCGCCGTTTGATATGACCAACGCCGATACCTACAACAAAAAAGGCGCCATCACCGTTTACGACAGCCTGGGCAACGCCCACGACGTTAACGTCTACTACGTGAAGGGCGCCGCCAACACCTGGGACGTCTATACCCAGGACGCCAGCGTGGCGGGCGCGGCGCAGAAGGCGGCGCAAATGCGCTTTAACGATAACGGCACCCTGGAGGGCGTGTATAACTACGACGCCGCCGGTGCGCTTTCGGCGACGGCGAACCCGACGCCGGACATTCAGATTGGCCTCGCCTCCCTCAACGGATCGGCGGCCAGCGACTTCTCGCTCAGCTTCTTCAACTCCATGCAGCAGAACACCGGCTCCAACGATATCGTTGCCAGCAGCCAGAACGGCTACAAGCCGGGCAATCTGGTGGGCTATCAGATTAACGACGACGGCTCGGTGGTGGGCAACTACTCCAACGAACAGTCGCAGCTGATGGGGCAGATCGTGATGGCCAACTTCGCCAACAACGAAGGCCTGCAGTCGGAAGGCGATAACGTCTGGTCCGCGACCCGCGCCTCCGGCGTGGCGCTGCTCGGCACCGCGGGCACAGGCGGCTTCGGCACCCTGACCAACGGCGCGCTGGAGGCCTCCAACGTCGATATGAGCAAAGAGCTGGTCAATATGATCGTCGCCCAGCGCAACTATCAGTCGAACGCCCAGACCATCAAGACCCAGGACCAGATCCTCAATACCCTGGTTAACCTGCGCTAACGCTGACGGGACGACGCAATGGATCACGCAATCTATACCGCGATGGGCGCGGCCAGCCAGACGCTGGAGATGCAGTCGGTAACGGCGAGCAACCTTGCCAACGCTTCCACGCCGGGCTTTCGCGCCCAGCTTACCGCCCTGCGCGCGGTGCCGGTCAACGGCGACAGCCTCGAGACCCGCACTCTGGTCACCGGCTCGACGCCGGGGGCCGATATGACGCCGGGCCAGCTCAACTACACCGGACGTCCGCAGGATGTTGCCGTACAGCAGGACGGCTGGCTGGTGGTGCAGGGCGCCGACGGCACGGAAGGCTACACCCGCAACGGCAACATCCAGATAACTGCCGCCGGGCAGTTGACCATCCAGGGACATCCGGTGGTCGGCGACGGCGGCGGTCCGCTGATGGTGCCGGAAGGCGCGCAGATTACCATCGCCGCCGACGGCACCATCTCGGCCCTCAACCAGGGCGATCCGGTCAATACCGTCTCGCCGGTGGGCCGTCTGAAGATGATCAAAGCCGAAGGCCGGGAGCTGACGCGCGGCGATGACGGTATGTTCCGCCTGACTGCGCAGGCGCAGGCCGAGCGCGGGGCGGTGCTGCCGTCAGATCCCAGCCTGACCCTGCAATCCGGGGTGCTGGAGGGCAGCAACGTGACGCCGGTGGTGGCGATGGCCGACATGATCGACAGCGCGCGCCGTTTTGAGATGCAGATGAAGGTCATCAGCAGCGTGAATGAAAACGAGCAGAAAGCGAACCAGCTTCTGTCACTGAGTTAACAACGGGACTCTTCTCACAACAGGACAATTATGATCAGTTCACTGTGGATCGCCAAAACTGGCCTTGACGCCCAGCAGACCAACATGGACGTTATCGCCAACAACCTGGCAAACGTCAGCACCAACGGCTTCAAGCGCCAGCGGGCGGTATTCGAGGATCTGCTCTATCAGACCATGCGTCAGCCGGGCGCCCAGGCCTCGGAGCAGAACACGCTGCCCTCCGGCCTGCAGATCGGTACCGGCGTGCGCCCGGTGGCCACCGAGCGCCTGCACAGCCAGGGCAATCTCTCCCAGACCAACAACAGCAAAGACGTGGCGATCAAGGGCCAGGGCTTTTTTCAGGTGCAGATGCCGGACGGCACCAACGCCTACACCCGCGACGGCTCCTTTCAGGTGGATCAGAACGGCCAGCTGGTGACGGCGGGCGGTTTCCAGGTGCAGCCGGCCATTACCATTCCGGCTAACACCCTGAGCATTACCATTGCCCGCGACGGCGTGGTCAGCGTTACCCTGCAGGGGCAGACCAACCCGGTGCAGGTGGGGCAGCTTAACCTGACGACCTTCATGAACGACGCCGGCCTGGAGAGTACGGGCGAGAACCTCTACGTGGAGACCCAGGCTTCCGGCGCGCCCAACGAAACCACGCCGGGACTCAACGGCGCCGGGCTGCTCTATCAGGGCTACGTCGAGACCTCCAACGTTAACGTCGCCGAGGAGCTGGTCAACATGATCCAGGTCCAGCGCGCCTACGAGATCAACAGCAAGGCGGTATCAACCACCGACCAGATGCTGCAGAAGCTCACCCAGCTGTAAGCCCTGACCGGCGCGACCCCGCGCCGGATATTTGACGCAGAAGACAGAACCGCAATGTACAGACACGCCGCGTTACGCTATTCGCAGCTCGCCCTTCTGGCCATGACCCTGGCCGGATGCGCGTGGATCCCCTCTAAGCCGCTGGTGCAGGGGGCGACCTCCGCGCAGCCGGTGCCCGGCCCGGTGCCGGTAGCCAACGGCTCGATTTTCCAGAGCGCCCAGCCCATCAACTACGGCTATCAGCCGCTGTTTGAGGACCGGCGTCCGCGCAACGTCGGCGACACGCTGACCATCGTCCTGCAGGAGAACGTCAGCGCGTCGAAAAGCTCCTCGGCGAACGCCAGCCGCGATGGCAAAACCGGCTTCGGCTTCGATACCGTACCGCGCTATCTGCAGGGGCTGTTCGGTAACGCCCGCGCCGATGCCGATGTTTCCGGTAGCAACGCGTTCAACGGCAAGGGCGGGGCCAATGCCAGCAACACCTTCAGCGGTACGCTTACCGTCACCGCCGACCAGGTGCTGGCCAACGGCAACCTGCACGTCGTCGGCGAGAAGCAGATTGCCATCAACCAGGGCACCGAGTTTATCCGCTTCTCCGGCGTGGTGAACCCGCGCACCATCAGCGCCAGCAACACCGTCTCCTCGACCCAGGTGGCGGACGCGCGCATTGAGTACGTCGGCAACGGCTACATTAACGAAGCGCAGAATATGGGCTGGCTGCAGCGCTTCTTCCTCAACCTGTCTCCGATGTAACGAGGTGGACAATGTTTAAGTTCCTGACGGTTATCGCGTTTGCGCTGATGGCCACCGCGGCGCAGGCGGACCGCATCCGCGATCTCACCAGCGTGCAGGGCGTGCGCCAGAACTCGCTTATCGGCTACGGTCTGGTGGTGGGGCTGGACGGCACCGGCGACCAGACCACCCAGACGCCGTTTACCATCCAGAGCCTCAACAACATGCTCTCCCAGCTCGGGATCACCGTCCCGGCGGGCACCAACATGCAGCTGAAGAACGTGGCGGCGGTGATGGTTACCGCCCAACTGCCGGCCTTTGCCCGCCAGGGGCAGACCGTCGACGTGGTGGTCTCTTCGCTGGGCAACGCCAAGAGCCTGCGCGGCGGTACGCTGCTGATGACCCCGCTTAAGGGCGTGGACAGCCAGGTCTATGCCCTGGCGCAGGGCAATATTCTGGTCGGCGGCGCGGGCGCCGCCGCCGGAGGCAGCAGCGTGCAGGTTAACCAGCTCAACGGCGGACGCATTACCGGCGGGGCCACTATCGAGCGCGAGCTGCCGAGCCAGTTCGGGCAGGGCAACACCATCAACCTGCAGCTGAATGAGGAAGATTTCGGCATGGCGCAGCAGATAGCCGATACCATCAACCGCCGGGGCAGCTATGGCCTGGCGACGGCCCTCGACGCGCGCACCGTGCAGATCCGCGGCGCCAGCGGCAGCACGAATCAGGTGCGGATGCTGGCGGACATTCAGAACATGGAGGTGAACGTCACCCCGCAGGACGCGAAGGTGATAGTCAACTCGCGCACCGGCTCGGTGGTGATGAACCGGGAAGTCAGTCTCGACACCTGCGCGGTGGCTCAGGGCAATCTGTCGGTGACCGTCAACCGCAATTACCAGGTTAACCAGCCGGATACACCGTTCGGCGGCGGCAATACCGTCGTCACGCCGCAGACCCAGATAGATTTACGCCAGAGCGGCGGTTCGCTGCAGAGCGTGCGCGCCAGCGCCAGCCTCAACAACGTGGTGCGCGCCCTCAACGCGCTGGGCGCCACGCCGATGGAGCTGATGTCGATTCTGCAGGCGATGCAGAGCGCGGGCTGCCTGCGGGCGAAGCTGGAAATTATCTGATGATCGGCGACAGCAAGCTGATGGCCAGCGCCGCCTGGGATGCCGAATCGCTCAACGAGCTGAAAATGAAGGCCGGGCAGGATCCGCAGGGCAACCTGCGATCCGTCGCCCGCCAGGTGGAAGGGCTGTTCGTGCAGATGATGCTCAAGAGCATGCGCGAGGCGCTGCCGAAGGACGGCATCTTCAGCAGCGACCAGACCCGGCTCTATACCAGCATGTACGATCAGCAGATAGCCCAGCAGATGACCGACGGCAAGGGGCTTGGGCTGGCGGAGGCGATGGTTAAGCAGATGACCGCCGCCCAACCGCAGGCCGACGCTGCGGGCGACAGCGTGCCGCTCAGGTTTGACCCGACGACCGTCGTGAGCTATCAGAACAGTACTCTGACCCAGATGGTGCGCAAGGCGCTGCCGAAAGCCCCTGAGCCTGGCGAGGCCGCGCCCCTTTCCGGGGACAGCAAAGACTTCCTCGCGCGGCTGGCGCTCCCGGCGAAAATCGCCAGCGAGCAGAGCGGCATTCCCCACCACCTGATCCTCGCCCAGGCGGCGCTGGAGTCCGGCTGGGGACAGCGGCAGATCCGCCGCGAGAACGGCGAGCCGAGCTATAACCTCTTCGGCGTGAAGGCGTCCGCCGACTGGAAGGGCAAGGTGACCGAAATCACCACCACCGAATTTGAAAACGGCGCGGCGAAGAAGGTGAAGGCGCGCTTTCGCGTCTACGACTCCTACCTTGACGCGCTGGCGGACTACGTGTCGCTGCTGACCCGCAATCCCCGCTACGCGGCGGTTACCTCGGCGGCTACCGCCGAGCAGGGGGCGCAGGCGCTGCAGCGCGCCGGTTATGCCACCGACCCGGAGTACGCCCGCAAGCTGACCAGCATGATCCAGCAGCTGAAATCGCTGAGCGATAAGGTGAGCAAAGCCTATGGCCAGCAGCTCGACGCCCTGTTCTGAAAAGGCTCAAGTTCGGCCTCCGCCTGCCGATAACCCTCGTCAGGACTCGAATCTGAAAATAAAGGAAATCCAATGTCCAGCCTGATGAATAATGCCATGAGCGGGCTCAACGCTGCCCAGGCGGCGCTTAACACCACCAGCAACAACATGGCCAACTACAATATTCCCGGCTACAGCCGGCAGACCACGGTGCTGGGGGCCTCCAACAGCACCCTGACCGGCGGCGGCTGGGTCGGCAACGGCGTGACGGTCACCGGCGTGCAGCGGGAGTACAGTACCTTCATCAGCAACCAGCTGAACGCCGCGCAGAACCAGAGCAGCGGCCTGACCTCCCGCTACCAGCAGATGTCAAAAATCAACGACCTGCTCTCGGATACCACTAACTCGCTGGCGGTCAACCTGCAGGACTTTTTCTCCAGCCTGCAGACGCTGGTGAGCAACGCCGAAGATCCGGCGGCGCGCCAGGCGGTGCTGGGCAAATCCCAGGGTCTGGTCAATCAGTTTAAAAGCAGCGACCAGTACCTGCGCGACCAGGACAAGCAGGTTAACGGCAGCATCACCAGCAGCGTCGCGCAGATTAACGGCTATACCGGCCAGATAGCGGCCCTGAATGATAAAATTGCCCGCCTCAAGGGCGCGGGGGAGGGTATCGCTCCGAATGACCTGCTCGATCAGCGGGATCAGCTGGTGAGCCAGCTCAACCAGATTGTCGGCGTCGAGGTCAGCGTTCAGGACAGCGGCACCTATAACGTCTCAATGGCCAACGGCTACAGCCTGGTGCAGGGCAGCCGCGCCCACTCGCTGGCGGCGGTGCCCGACAGCGCCGATCCGTCGCGCACCACCGTGGCTTACGTGGACGATGCGGCGGGCAACATCCCCATTCCGGAAAAGCTGATTACTTCCGGCAGCCTCGGCGGCCTGCTGACCTTCCGTTCCCAGGATCTCGATCAGGCCCGCAACGATCTCAACCAGATGGCCCAGGCCCTGGCCCACGCCTTCAACGACCAGAACGCGCAGGGCCTTGACGGTAACGGCGACGAGGGCGGGGCGTTCTTCACCATCGGCGGCCCGACGACCCTGAGTAATACCCGCAATACGGGCAGCGCCAGCCTGACGGCGGCAGTCACCGACAGCACTAAGGTGCAGGCCAGCGATTATAAAATCAGCTTCGACGGCGGCAGCTGGCAGGTGACCCGCCTGGCCGACAATACGCCGGTGAAGGCCACCGCCGGCGACGACGGCAGCCTCAGCTTTGACGGGCTGAAGGTCAGCATCAGCGGCGCGGCGGCGAAGGACGACAGCTTTACGCTTAAGCCGGTGGCTAACGCCATCGTGAATATGAGCGTGGCGCTCGCCGACGGCAGCAAAATAGCGATGGGCAGCAACGACGATAAGACCGGCGAGAGCGATAACCGCAACGGGCAGAAGCTGCTTGATCTGCAGACCAGCAGGCTGGTGGGCGGCAATAAGAGCCTCAACGACGCCTATGCCGCGCTGGTGAGCGACGTGGGCAATAAAACCGCCACCCTTGAAACCAGCAGCACCACGCAGAATAACGTGGTCACGCAGCTTACGAAACAGCAGCAGTCCGTTTCCGGCGTGAACCTCGATGAGGAGTACGGCAATCTGCAGCTGTTCCAGCAGTATTACCTGGCCAATGCTCAGGTGATGCGCACTGCCTCGACGATTTTTGATTCACTGCTCAACATCCGCTAACGGGAGAAGCCGATGCGCGTCAGCACACTCATGATGTATCAGCAGACAATGGGCGGCATTACCCGCTCCCAGTCCCAGTGGCTCGGCTACGGTGAGCAGATGTCCACCGGCCTGCGGGTCAACCGTCCGTCGGACGATCCGATCGCGGCCTCGCAGGCGGTGGTGCTCTCCCAGGCCCAGGCGCAGACCAGCCAGTACGCCTCTGCGCGCACCTTTGCCAGCCAGCGCATCTCCCAGGAGGAGAACACGCTCTCGCAGGTAACTTCCGCTATCCAGTCGGCGCAGGAGAAAATCGTCTACGCCGGCAACGGTACGCTGAGCGACGACGACAGGGCGTCGCTGGCGACCGATCTGCAGGGCATTCGCGATCAGATCCTCAACCTGGCCAATAGCCAGGACGGCAATGGCCGCTATATGTTCGGCGGCTATAATACCGATAAAGCCCCCTTTACCGCCGACGGAAAATACGTTGGCGGCAGTGCGAACGTTGAACAGCAGGTGGACAGCGCCCGTTCGATGGTGATTGGCCACACCGGCAGCAGCATCTTTGATTCCGTCACCAGTAATGCGGTGAAGGAGCCGGACGGCTCGGCGCCGGAAACCAATCTCTTTGCCATGCTCGATAGCGCCATCGCCGCGCTAAAGACCCCGGTTGCCGGTGACGAGGCGGCGCAGGCAACCGCCGGGGCCGCCGTGGATAAAACTAACCGCGGCCTGCGCAACGCGCTCAACAACGTGCTGACCGTGCGCTCTGAGATAGGCACCCAGCTCAGCGAGCTCGACCGGCTCGACGCGCTGGGCAGCAGCCGGGCGCTGAGCCAGGAGCAGCAGATGAGCACGCTGGTGAACGTGGACTGGAATTCGACTATCTCCAACTACTATATGCAGCAGGCGGCGCTGAAGGCGTCCTACAAAGCCTTCAGCGATATGCAGGGAATGTCGCTTTTTGAGCTGAATAAATAAGTTAATCTCAACACAGTATTGCCTCTTACCGCGACGTAGCCCTGCTCCGCCGCGGTTTTTTTATGTTCAGCGCGCTGAACATAAAAAAACCGCCTTCCGGAGAAGGCGGCTTTTGCGCTGGCTGACAGAGCGTAAATTACTCGGTCGGCTGCGGACGGGTCGGACCGGCGGTGGCGACGCGGGTCGCGCTGTGGCCGCCTGCGGTGCCTTTACCGTCGAAGGCAAAGTCCGGGCGCACCCAGTCGCTGTGGCGCGGGGCTTCCGGCACGTACTCCGGCGCCGGAGCGCGGGTCATCGGCGCATCGGCGTAGCCGCCGGCAGCCGGCGCGGCGGTTTTGACCGGCGCGGCAGGGGCTTCTACTTTCGCTGCTGGCTGAACTTCGGCGGCTGGCGCAGCTTCCGCGACCGGCTCGACGTGCTGCAGCGGAGCAGGCTCGGCGGCAGGCGCGGTGTCGACGGCAGGCTCTGCCACTGGCTCGGCAGTCGCTTCGGCAGCGGTCTCGGCTGGCGCCTCTGCGTCAGCCTGCGCCTCAGCTTCAGCCGGGGCTGCGGCAACCGCTTCTTCTGCGGTCGCTTCGGCAACGGCCTCGTCTTCGCGGGCAATGACCTGCGGAACTTCATCTACCGGCGCGGCGATGGCTTCCGGATGCGCGGTTTCCACAACCGGAGCGGCCTCAACGACTGCAGGCGCTACTGCGGCGGCCTCGGTGACGACAGGCTCGGTCACGGGTGCGGCAGTTTCGGCAGCGGTCGGCAGAATAGCGGCGTCTTCAGCGGCCGGCTGGGCGGCTTCTGGCTTGCGGACCTCTTCTGCGGCCATCTCCTCCTGGCTACGGGCAACCGGATAGCTGATCCACACTTTACCGGACGCCATTTCCGGCGATGCGCAGGCAAACTCAACCGGCATCGGCGACTGGCTCGGATAGCGTTCGTCGCGGTAGCGGCGGCGGCGCTGACCGCTGACGCGCAGGTGGCGCGGCGAGCGGCGGGAGCGGCGCGGCATGCCGGCAGACTCGCGGCCATCGGCGCTATCGTCCTGCTCCGCCGGCGCATCCACTACCGCTGGCAGGTCAACCTTCGCCAGCTCGGTGCGCTGCGCCGGAGCCTGTGCTGCCTGTGCAGCTTCAGCGGCCTGCGCGGCTTCTGCGGCGTGGGCGGCTTCGGCTATCTCGGCGACAGACAGAATGCGAACTTTCTGATCCAGCTGACGCGGCTTGCGGCGCGGCATGGTCTGAACGCGCTCTTCGCGATCGCTTTCCTGGACCGCCTGGGCGACCAGCTGCTCGTCGCGGGTTTGTGCTTTGACTTCCGGAGAGGCCTGGCGCTTATCGTCGCCGGTGCGGCGGCGGCGCTCGCGGCGCGGCGGCTGCTCGTCGCGGCTCTTCGCGCTGTCGGTATCGTCAGCCGGCGTCTGCTGGCGCGACTCGCGCACCTCCGCATTCTGCTGCTGGCGGTCGCGGCGGTTGCGGCGGTTCTCTTCGCGGCCTTCGCTGCTGTCGCGACGCTCGCTGCGGTCGTTACGCTCGCTGCGGTCATTGCGCTCGCCGCGATCGTTGCGCTCGCTACGGTCGTTGCGGTCGCCGCGTTCATTGCGGTCGCGGCGGCCGTTCTGACGTGGACGACGGCGCTCCTGCGGCTGCGGACGCTCCGCTTTCTCTTCTTTCTTCTCCGGCTGCGGCTCGGCGACGGCTTCTTCGCTGCCGCCGAAGATCTTCTTCAGGGCGGCGCAGATGCGCGACAGCAGGCCAGGCGCAGCGGCAGCGGCTGCCGGAGCAGCGGCCTTCGGCGCGGCGGCCGGGGCAACTGGCGCCTCAGAAACCGGCGCAGGCGGCGCGTCAGGCATCACGAAGGCGGCCAGGGCAGGCTGCTCCGGGCGCTTGCGCTCCGCAGGCTCATCTTCAGACGGCAGGGCCATCTCCTCTTCGTGCAGCTTCGGCAGCAGATAGCTCAGGGTTGAGGTCTCTTCGCCCTTACGTACGCGCAGCACGGAGTAGTGCGGGGTTTCCATCTGGTCGTTCGGCACCACGATGCAGCGCACGCCGCCCTGACGGGTTTCGATGGCGCTGATGGCCGCACGCTTTTCGTTAAGCAGGTAGGAGGCAACCTGCACCGGCACGATGGCGTGAACCTCTTTGGTGTTCTCCTTCAGCGCTTCTTCTTCGATCAGGCGCAGAATAGAGAGCGCCAGCGATTCATTGTCGCGGATGGTGCCGGTACCGCTGCAGCGCGGGCAGACGTGGTGGCTGGACTCGCCGAGCGACGGGCTCAGGCGCTGGCGGGACATCTCCAGCAGGCCGAAGCGCGAAATGTGGCTGATCTGAATGCGGGCGCGGTCCTGACGGACGGCTTCGCGCAGGCGGTTTTCCACCGCGCGCTGGTGGCGCACCGGCGTCATGTCGATAAAGTCGATAACGATCAGGCCGCCGAGGTCGCGCAGGCGCAGCTGGCGGGCGATTTCATCCGCCGCTTCCAGGTTAGTGTTGTAGGCCGTCTCTTCAATGTCGCCGCCGCGGGTGGCGCGGGCGGAGTTGATGTCGATGGCGGTCAGCGCCTCGGTGCTGTCGATGACGATGGAGCCGCCGGACGGCAGGCGCACTTCGCGCTGGAAGGCGGACTCAATCTGCGATTCGATCTGGTAGTGGCTGAACAGCGGGATTTCACCGGTGTAGAGCTTGATTTTGCTGCTGAAATCCGGACGACCCAGCGCGGCAATGTGCTGGCGGGCCAGCTCAAGCACTTTCGGGTTATCGATAAGGATTTCGCCGATATCCTGGCGCAGATAGTCGCGGAAGGCGCGAACAATCACATTACTTTCCTGATGGATCAGGAACGGCGCAGGGCGGCTTTCGGCGGCTTTCTGAATCGCTTCCCAGTGCTTCATGCGGAAGCTCAGATCCCACTGCAGGGCTTCGGCGGATTTTCCGACGCCGGCGGTGCGGACAATCAGGCCCATGCCGTCAGGCAGCTGCAGGCTGGAGAGCGCTTCTTTCAGTTCGGTGCGATCGTCGCCTTCGATACGGCGAGAGATACCGCCCGCGCGCGGGTTGTTCGGCATCAGCACCAGGTAGCTACCCGCCAGGCTAATAAAGGTGGTCAGCGCCGCGCCTTTGTTGCCGCGCTCTTCTTTATCAATCTGGACGATAACTTCCTGACCTTCGCGCAGCACGTCTTTGATGTTGGGACGGCCGTGCGCGCTGTAGTTAGCGGGGAAGTATTCGCGGGCGATTTCTTTGAGAGGGAGAAAGCCGTGGCGCTCGGCACCGTAGTCTACGAATGCGGCCTCCAGGCTGGGTTCAATGCGGGTAATTTTGCCTTTGTAGATGTTCGCTTTTTTCTGCTCGTGGCCCGGACTTTCGATATCCAGGTCGTACAGACGCTGCCCATCCACCAGGGCGACACGCAACTCCTCTTGCTGAGTTGCGTTGATTAACATTCTTTTCATCGTAACTTACTCATTATTCTTACATTGACGACTAAGCTACGGGCAGAGTTTTCCTTGCCGGGGGGAAACCGATGGCCTCGTGACTATTCACGTCGCCAACCTCACGGTTGTCGCTCGCTTAAGAGGCGCAGAGTGTCGGTAGCCTGCGTTTCAAACGGAAACACAGCGCAATTATTCAGGGGGAACAGCCTGGGATACAGTCTCCAGAGAAGGTTCCATCCGTACTCATCTCTTTTCAAGTCGCAGGTGCGTTTCACCTGCTGACTCCAGTCACATACTGGAGTAGCGCCTGGAGAACCAGGTTCGCCGCCCGTCTGCGGCTTGAAGTTCAGAGTATTAGCCGGTAAGGACTGCAACCCGCAGCCCGCTAACTGTCTGAAAGATAAAAATGTCTTACGCCATTGCTGCATAAATAATCGTTCAGACAAAACTGGTCATTCCGCTACAGGCTTGTTCATACAAGTTATAATACGGAAAACCGCATCATTATTCCCTGCGAACCCGCTGATAGCAAGATGACTTTTACCATTTATCACCCGGTTACTCACAGTTTCTTCACTTTGGTGAACCGATTGCTTTAATAAGCAGCAGTTAACTCTGAGACAGTGAAAAAGGAGTACCGTCTAAGAAGATAGTATAAGCACAGAAATGAGTGGCGCGAATCTTCACGCCTCTTTAGAATCGCCACCCATGAAAACTGAGACACCCACCGTAAAAATGGTTGCCATCGCCGATGACGAGGCGGGGCAGCGTATCGATAACTTTTTGCGCACCCAGCTTAAGGGCGTGCCGAAGAGCATGATTTACCGCATCCTGCGCAAGGGCGAAGTGCGAGTCAATAAGAAGCGCGTCAAGCCCGAGTACAAGCTGGAGGCGGGTGACGAAGTGCGCATCCCGCCGGTGCGCGTCGCCGAACGTGAAGAAGAGGCCGTGTCGCCGCACCTCAACAAGGTGGCGGCGCTGAGCGAGGTTATCCTTTATGAGGATGACCATATTCTGGTGCTCAACAAGCCGTCCGGCACCGCCGTTCACGGCGGCAGCGGCCTCAGCTTTGGGGTCATTGAAGGCCTGCGGGCGCTGCGCCCGGAAGCCCGCTTCCTGGAGCTGGTGCACCGCCTTGACCGCGATACTTCCGGCGTGCTGCTGGTGGCGAAGAAGCGTTCGGCCCTGCGCTCGCTGCACGAGCAGCTGCGCGAGAAGGGGATGCAGAAGGATTATCTGGCCCTGGTGCGCGGCCAGTGGCAGTCGCACACCAAAGTGGTGCAGGCGCCGCTGCTGAAGAACATTCTGCAAAGCGGCGAGCGCATTGTGCGGGTCAGCCAGGAAGGCAAGCCGTCGGAGACGCGCTTTAAGGTTGAGGAGCGTTTCGAATTCGCCACCCTGGTGCGCTGCAGCCCGGTCACCGGCCGCACCCACCAGATCCGCGTCCACACCCTGCACGCCGGGCATCCCATCGCCTTTGACGACCGCTACGGCGATCGCGAGTTCGATAAGCAGCTGGCGGGTACCGGCCTGAATCGCCTGTTCCTGCACGCTGCGGCGCTGAAGTTCACCCATCCCGGCACCGGCGAGACGCTGCGCATTGAAGCGCCGATGGATAATGGTCTGAAAAATTGCCTGAAGGTGCTGCGCAGCAAGAAGTAGGGCGGAAAGCGGCAGGACTGCCTGCCGCATTATCGTTTTCAACCGGTGCGAGGGAAATCAGAAGTCGTAAACGACGCGCACCAGGTTGGCATCGCCCTGATGATCGGTGCTGGACGTAAAGACGTGTTCATACTGCACGGAGAACCCGTAGTCCAGCTTCAGGTTAACGCCGATGCCGTTATCGATGCGCTTATAGTTCCGCCCGTTGAGATACTCCAGACGGTCGCCCATGAAGTAGGGCTGAATGGCCTGTACCGCATACTGCCCGATAGGGAAACTGTAGCCGGCATAGTATTCAATACCCCAGGCATCGTCCGCGAAATACTTATCAATATTGCGATCGCCGCGCATATTCTGCAGGAAGTTTTGATACCAGCCGCCGCCGACGGAGAATGTCCAGTTATCGGGCGTCCAGCTCAGCGACGTACCGACGATGTTCTGATCGTAGGTTTTGTCTTTGCTGCTGTTATTTACCCGCATGTCAGCCCGGGTGTAGTTCCAGGCCGCGCCCCAGGTAAAATCTTTCGTGAAGTGGTAGTCGATACCTAATGAACCGCCGCCCCGGCGCTTATAGTGCAGCCCGTTGTTGAGGTTAAGGTTATCGTTGAACAGATAGGCCGCATAAATATCGGCGTCACCGATGCTCTTTTTGTATTTGAGCATGTTACGTGACATGTAAGATCCGTCGTAGTCGCCGTTGATACCGTTTCCCGGCGCCTGGCCTAACATATCGTAATCCCAGATGTCGGTTTTAACGCCAACGATGTCATAGTACACGCTGTTCTGTTTACCGAAGGTCAGGGTGCCCCAGGTATCGCTTTTCAAACCGGTGAACAGCATACGGCGCGTGGTGTGGGTCGTGCCTTTTTGATAGTGGTTATCCCATTTGAACACTCTCGGGAAATCAACGCCCAGCTCATAGTAGCTAATCCAGCTGATATCGTCGAAAAGGTAATAATCACTGGTAAAGCGGAAACGCGTTCCTCCATCGTAGCCGTTGCGTTTATAGGACCCCTTATCACCTTTACTGAGGTTAAGCACCTGAGGTCGAATACTGCCGCCCACGGTGAAGTTCAGCCGGCTGAGCGGATCGCCCGCTTCTGGAGCCTGTTTAATCAGGGTGATTTCAGCAAAAGCCCCGTGGCTGGAACATCCCAGAAAGACGGCGGCTGCTGTATATTTTATTAATGTTTTTAATGTGTTATTCACGGTTTTTCCTTACCTGCGCAATTGTTAGCGTGGTAACAATACGTTTTTTTGTATGTCAGAAATGAGATCTGAATAATATTTTTTAACGCGAACTAAGTGCCTGGCAAGGTGAATTGTAACCGCAGATTACAGGCAGTAAAAAAGTGAAATTGCGGATTATTGCTGAGATAGCAGCCTGGACTGGGCGTTGTTTGGACGTTTTATGGCGACGTTATCTGTCGGTTGCCGATTTTTTGGACCGGAGGATGTGGCGTCATGGTGTGATATTTAATGGTGATAATTAACATTTTCCTCTGCGTTGGGCGACGCGGATTAACATCAGGGAAAGAGCGCACGCGCGGCCCGGCATCATCCAGGTTGATGCCGGGAAGGCAGCGCGCGGTTATAGAAAAGAAGGCGCGGTAGAGAGAAAACGCTCAGTTGAGCAGCGGATCCTGCCGCTCGTGGCGCAGCATTTTACACAGCGCGATAAGCGGCAGTCCCACCAGCGTATTGGGATCGCGGCCGTCAAGGCGCTCGAACAGCGTAATGCCGAGCCCCTCACTCATAAAGCTGCCGGCGCAGTTTAACGGCTGCTCTTTCTCTATATAGCGGGCAATTTCAACGTCGCTCAGCTGGCGAAAGTGAACGTCAAACGGTTCGCACTCGGTCTGCAGATGGCCGCTGGCGCTGTTGTAGAGCGCAAGGCCGGTATAGAAGGTGACCACATGGCCGCTGGCGGCGCGCAGCTGTCGGCGGGCGTTCTCTTCGCTGTGGGGCTTGCCGGTTATTTTGCCATCAAGTACGCACACCTGGTCGGCGCCGATAATCAGATGGTTGGGATAGTCCGCGGCCAGCGCCTGCGCTTTGGCCTGCGCCAGTCGCAGCACCAGCTGGCGCGGCGATTCGCCGGGGAGCGGCAGTTCATCCACCTGCGGGGCGACGCATTTAAAGGGCATTTCCAGCTTTTTAAGCAGTTCGCGGCGGTAGCGGGAAGTGGACGCAAGAATAAGTGGCAGCATAATTTTTTTACCGGGCTCTGGTGATTCGAATCGGCTCATCTTAAACTACTGGCCGCAATGTGTGCGAATAAATGGCAAAAGGCGCCTGCGGGTGCCTTTTTCTTTGACTCTATGACGTTACAAAGTTAATATGCGCGCCCTATGCAAAAGGTAAAATTACCCCTGACTCTCGATCCGGTTCGTACCGCTCAAAAACGCCTCGATTATCAAGGTGTCTACACCTGCGATCAGGTGGAGCGCGTGGCTGGGTCAGTCGTCAGCGTGGACAGTGATGTGGAATGCGATATGACATTCGCTATCGACAACCAGCGTCTCGCCGTCATTAAAGGCGATGCAAAGGTTGACGTGACGCTCGAATGTCAGCGCTGCGGGAAACCGTTCCCGTTATCTGTTCACACAACGTATTGTTTCAGCCCGGTCAAAAATGATGAGCAGGCTGAAGCACTCCCGGAAGCGTATGAGCCGATTGAGGTTAACGATTTCGGTGAAATCGATCTGCTGGCAATGGTCGAGGATGAAATCATCCTCTCCCTGCCGGTAGTTCCGGTGCATGATTCTGAACACTGTGAAGTGTCCGACGCGGACATGGTCTTTGGTGAGCTGCCTGAAGAGGCGCAGAAGCCAAACCCATTTGCCGTATTAGCCAGCTTAAAGCGTAAGTAATTGAGGAGTAAGGTCCATGGCCGTACAACAGAATAAACCAACCCGTTCCAAACGTGGCATGCGTCGTTCTCACGATGCCCTGACTGCAGTTACCAGCCTGTCTGTAGACAAGACTTCTGGTGAGAAACACCTGCGTCACCACATCACTGCCGACGGTTTCTACCGCGGTCGTAAGGTTATCGCTAAGTAATCACGCGCAAGCGTGAGGCTTAGTGAGGCTATCCCCGCCTGCGCGGGGATATACCGAACCAGGCGGCGACGAAACCTTGACGCGTCTGACCATAGCGTTAGATGTCATGGGGGGCGATTCAGGCCCTTCCGTGACGGTGCCTGCAGCTTTGCAGGCACTGCGTTCTAATCCACAACTCTCGCTTCTCTTAGTCGGCAATCCCGACGACATTACGCCTTTACTTGCCAGAGCTGACTTCGAACAACGTTCACGTCTGCAGGTTATCCCTGCCCAGTCAGTTATTGCCAGTGACGCGCGTCCGGCTCTCGCGGTACGCCAGAGCCGGGGCAGCTCCATGCGCATTGCGCTGGAAGCGGTGAAAGAAGGGCGCGCCGACGCCTGCGTCAGCGCCGGTAATACCGGCGCGCTGATGGGGCTGGCTAAACTCCTGCTCAAGCCATTGGACGGTATTGAGCGCCCGGCGCTGATGACGGTGCTGCCGAATAAAGAGCAGGGCAAAACGGTGGTGCTTGACCTCGGCGCCAACGTCGACTGCGACGCTATCATGCTGGTGCAGTTCGCCATTATGGGGGCGGTCATGGCCGAAGAGGTGGTGGGCATTGCGTCGCCCCGGGTGGCGCTGCTGAACATTGGCGAAGAAGAGACCAAAGGCCCGGAAAGTATCCGGGATGCGGCATTGATGCTGAAAAAACTCTCATCTCTCAACTATATCGGCTATCTTGAGGCTAACGAACTCCTCACCGGCAAGACGGACGTGCTGGTTTGTGACGGATTTACGGGCAACGTCACATTAAAAACCATGGAGGGTGTTGTCAGAATGTTCCTTTCCCTGCTGAAATCGCAGGGCGAAGGCCAAAAGCGGTCCTGGTGGCTGAAAATTGTTAAACGATGGCTGCAAAATAGCCTGATGCGGCGATTCGGTCACCTCAACCCCGACCAGTATAATGGCGCCTGTCTGTTAGGATTGCGCGGCACGGTGATCAAGAGTCATGGTGCAGCCAATCAGCGCGCGTTCAGCGTCGCGATTGAACAGGCAGTGCAGGCAGTGCAGCGTGAGGTCCCTCAGCGGATCGCCGCTCGCCTCGAATCTGTATTACCACCAAAAGACTGAGCGTACATGTATACGAAGATTATAGGTACCGGCAGCTATCTGCCTGAACAAGTGCGTACCAACGCCGACCTTGAAAAAATGGTAGACACCTCTGACGAATGGATTGTCACGCGCACAGGTATCCGTGAACGCCGTATTGCTGGCCCGGAGGACTCTGTCTCTACCATGGGCTGTGAAGCCGCGAAGCGCGCGCTGGAGATGGCCGGTATCGGCGCCGACCAGATTGGGCTGATTATTGTCGCTACCACGTCGGCAACGCACGCCTTTCCCAGCGCGGCCTGCCAGATTCAGTCGATGCTGGACATCAAAGGCTGTCCGGCGTTTGATGTGGCCGCCGCCTGCGCGGGCTTTACCTATGCGCTGAGCATTGCCGATCAGTACGTGAAGTCCGGCGCCGTGAAGCACGCGCTGGTGATCGGCTCCGACGTGCTGGCCCGCACCTGCGATCCGAACGATCGCGGGACTATCATTATCTTTGGCGACGGCGCGGGCGCCGTGGTACTGGGCGCGTCTGAAGAGCCGGGGATCATCTCCACCCACCTGCACGCCGACGGTAACTACGGCGCGCTCTTAACGCTGCCGAACGCCGATCGCGTACATCCGGAAAATCCGATTTATCTGACGATGGCCGGCAACGAAGTCTTCAAAGTGGCGGTGAAGGAGCTGGCGAACATCGTTGAAGAGACCCTGGAAGCCAACAACCTCGACCGCAGCCAGCTCGACTGGCTGGTCCCCCATCAGGCGAATTTGCGCATCATCAGCGCCACGGCGAAAAAGCTGGGGATGCCGATGGAGAATGTGGTGGTCACCCTTGACCGCCATGGCAACACTTCTGCGGCCTCTGTGCCCTGCGCGCTGGATGAAGCGGTGCGCGATGGCCGCATTCAGCGCGGTCAACTGGTGCTGCTTGAAGCCTTTGGCGGCGGTTTCACCTGGGGCTCCGCGCTGGTTCGTTTTTAATTAAGGATAACAACATGACGCAATTTGCTTTTGTTTTCCCGGGGCAGGGCTCCCAGACCGTGGGTATGCTGGCTGAGATGGCCGCACAGTATCCGGTTATCGAAGAGACCTTCGGCGAAGCCTCTGCGGCATTAGGCTATGACCTGTGGGCGCTGACCCAGCAGGGCCCGGCGGAAGAGCTGAACAAAACCTGGCAGACGCAGCCTGCGCTGCTGACCGCCTCCGTGGCGCTGTACCGCGTCTGGCAGCAGCAGGGCGGCAAAGCGCCAGCGCTGATGGCCGGCCACAGCCTCGGCGAGTACTCCGCGCTGGTCTGCGCCGGCGTGATTGCTTTCGCTGACGCCGTTCGCCTGGTCGAGCTGCGCGGCAAGTTCATGCAGGAAGCCGTGCCGGAAGGCACCGGCGGCATGTCGGCGATTATTGGCCTCGACGACGCCTCCATTGCCAAAGCCTGCGAAGAGTCTGCACAAGGGCAGGTGGTTTCGCCGGTGAACTTCAACTCCCCGGGCCAGGTGGTCATCGCTGGTCACAAAGAGGCCGTTGAGCGCGCCGGTGCCGCCTGTAAAGCCGCTGGCGCCAAGCGCGCGCTGCCGCTGCCGGTCAGCGTGCCGTCGCACTGTGCGCTGATGAAGCCCGCAGCGGAGAAACTGGCCGCGGAGCTTGCGAAGATTACCTTTAACGCACCGCAGATAGCCGTCATCAACAACGTTGACGTTAAGTGTGAAACTGCCGCTGACGCCATCCGCGACGCGCTGGTGCGCCAGCTCTACAGCCCGGTACAGTGGACCAGAACCGTTGAGTTTATGGCTTCCCAGGGCGTGGAGCATCTGTATGAAGTGGGGCCGGGCAAAGTCCTTACCGGCCTGACAAAACGTATTGTTGACACCCTGACCGCATCGGCGCTTAACGAGCCGGCTGCGATGTCAGCGGCGCTTGAACAATAATAAGAGGAAAAACAAAACCATGAGTTTTGAAGGAAAAATTGCGCTGGTTACCGGTGCAAGCCGCGGCATTGGTCGCGCTATCGCTGAAACGCTGGCTGCACGCGGCGCGAAGGTGATTGGCACCGCGACCAGTGAAAGCGGCGCGCAGGCTATCAGCGATTATTTAGGTGCGAACGGGAAAGGTCTGATGCTGAATGTGACCGATCCTGCATCTATTGAATCTGTTCTCGGAAATATTCGCGCAGAGTTTGGCGAAGTGGATATTCTGGTCAATAATGCCGGGATTACGCGTGATAACCTGCTGATGCGCATGAAAGACGACGAGTGGAACGATATTCTCGAAACCAATCTGTCATCAGTATTCCGTCTGTCAAAAGCGGTAATGCGCGCTATGATGAAAAAGCGCCATGGACGCATTATCACTATCGGTTCTGTGGTTGGTACCATGGGAAATGCGGGTCAGGCCAACTACGCTGCGGCGAAAGCGGGTCTGATTGGCTTCAGTAAATCCCTGGCACGCGAAGTTGCGTCCCGCGGTATTACTGTAAACGTTGTTGCTCCGGGCTTTATTGAAACGGACATGACGCGTGCGCTGACCGATGAGCAGCGTGCGGGTACACTGGCGGCGGTTCCGGCGGGGCGCCTGGGCTCCCCAAATGAAATCGCCAGTGCGGTTGCATTTTTAGCCTCTGACGAAGCAGGTTACATCACCGGTGAAACGCTGCACGTTAACGGCGGAATGTATATGGTCTGATCGTAGTTTGTGCAAAATGCTCAGGAACCGCGCACTCCGTGCTATTCCATGCGTTATTTTGCACAAAATGATTTGCGTTATTAGGGCTAATGCCCGCAAAATAGCGTAAAATCGTGGTCAGATATGCCGGGATTTAGTTGCAAATTTTTCAACATTTTATACACTACGAAAACCATCGCGAAAGCGAGTTTTGATAGGAAATTTAAGAGTATGAGCACTATCGAAGAACGCGTTAAGAAAATTATCGGCGAACAGCTGGGCGTTAAGCAGGAAGAAGTTACCAACAATGCTTCCTTCGTTGAGGACCTGGGCGCTGATTCTCTTGACACTGTTGAGCTGGTAATGGCTCTGGAAGAAGAGTTTGATACTGAGATTCCGGACGAAGAAGCTGAGAAAATCACCACCGTTCAGGCTGCCATTGATTACATCAACGGTCACCAGGCGTAAGTGAACATCTCCAGGCGGTCACTCGACCGCCTGAGTTTTTTCTTTTTTTAGTCCCACTTTCTCTTTTTTATCCCTCCCTGGAGGACAAACGTGTCTAAGCGTCGTGTAGTTGTGACCGGACTGGGCATGTTGTCTCCTGTCGGCAATACCGTAGAGTCTACCTGGAAAGCTCTCCTTGCCGGTCAGAGTGGCATCAGCCTGATCGACCATTTCGATACTAGCGCCCACGCAACGAAATTTGCTGGCTTAGTAAAGGATTTTAACTGTGAGGACATCATCTCGCGTAAAGAACAGCGCAAGATGGATGCCTTTATTCAATATGGAATTGTCGCTGGCGTACAGGCCATGCAGGATTCTGGCCTTGAAGTGACGGAAGAGAACGCCACGCGTATTGGTGCCGCTATCGGCTCCGGTATCGGCGGTCTTGGCCTCATCGAAGAGAACCACAGCTCGCTGGTTCACGGCGGTCCGCGTAAGATCAGCCCCTTCTTCGTTCCGTCCACAATCGTTAACATGGTGGCAGGTCACCTGACCATCATGTATGGGCTGCGCGGTCCGAGCATCTGCGTGGCAACCGCCTGTACTTCAGGCGTGCACAATATTGGCCACGCGGCGCGCATGATTTCCTACGGCGACGCCGACGCGATGCTGGCAGGCGGTGCCGAAAAGGCCAGTACGCCGCTCGGCGTTGGCGGCTTTGGCGCGGCGCGTGCGCTCTCCACCCGCAACGATAACCCGCAGGGCGCGAGCCGTCCGTGGGATAAAGATCGCGATGGCTTCGTGCTGGGCGACGGCGCCGGTATTCTGGTGCTGGAAGAGTACGAGCACGCGAAAAAGCGTGGGGCAAAAATCTATGCGGAAATCGTCGGCTTTGGCATGAGCAGCGACGCCTACCACATGACCTCGCCGCCGGAAGACGGCCGCGGCGCCGCGCTGGCGATGGACAACGCCATCCGCGATGCCGGCATTGCGCCGGGACAGATTGGCTACGTCAACGCCCACGGCACCTCGACCCCTGCGGGCGATAAGGCCGAAGCGCAGGCCGTGAAGTCTATTTTTGGCGATGCCGCCAGCCGCGTGCTGGTCAGCTCCACCAAATCGATGACCGGCCATCTGCTGGGCGCGGCGGGCGCGGTAGAGTCTATCTACTCGATTCTGGCCCTGCGCGACCAGGCCGTTCCGCCGACCATCAACCTGGATAATCCGGATGAGGGCTGCGACCTTGACTTCGTTCCGCACGAAGCGCGTCAGGTCAGCGGCATGGAGTATACCCTGTGTAACTCCTTCGGCTTCGGCGGCACCAACGGATCGATCATCTTCAAAAAAGTGTGATAATTCCGCGTCGATGAAAAAGGCCTGCACTGCAGGCCTTTTCTTTAAGTATTCTCCGCTTGAACTGCATGGGCTCGCCTGCCAGACTCACAGGCCTTAAATAAGGAGCTTTTATGTTCTTAATCAACGGCACAGAGCAGAGCACGCTGGCGGCGGGCGACCGCGGTTTGCAGTTTGGCGACGGCTGCTTTACCACGGCCCGGGTGCGTAAGGGCCAGGTCGAACAGCGGGATAAGCACCTGGCGCGGCTGCAGCACACCTGCGAAGCGCTGCTGATCCCTTTCAGCACGTGGCGCGCACTCGACGACGAAATGGTTCGCCTCGCGGCCGCGCAGCAGGAGGGCGTGCTGAAGGTTATCCTGACGCGCGGCAGCGGCGGGCGGGGCTACAGCGCGGCCGCCTGCGGCACGCCGACCCGCATACTCTCCACCTCGCCGTTTCCTGACCACTTTTCCCGCTGGCGCCAGCAGGGCGTAACCCTGTCCCTGAGCCCGGTACGCCTGGGCCGCAATCCGGCGCTCGCCGGGCTGAAGCATCTCAACCGGCTGGAGCAGGTGCTGATCCGCGCGCATCTTGAGCAGACGGGCGCCGACGAGGCGCTGGTTCTTGACAGCGAAGGGTGGGTTACGGAATGCTGTGCGGCTAATTTATTCTGGCGGGCCGGAGAGACGGTATTCACGCCGCGCGTCGATCAGGCCGGGGTGAACGGCATAATGCGCCAGCACTGCCTGCGGCTGCTGGCGCAAAGCCGCTACCGCGTTGTCGAAGTCAGCGCCCAGGCAGATGCCGTGCGCCAGGCGGATGAAGTGATTATCTGCAACGCGCTGCTGCCGGTGGCGGCGGTCAGCGCTTTTGATGAAGTGCGCTACCTGTCGCGTGAACTGTTTGAATATCTGGCCCCACTCTGTGAGCAGTCGATGACGTCATGAAGAAAATGTTTCGCTTTATTCTGCTGCTGCTGGCGGCGTTTGTGATTGCCGCCGGCGTCGGCGCGTGGAAAGTGCGCCAGCTGGCGGGCAGTCAGATCTTAATTCACGATGAGGCCATTTTCAGCCTCAAAGCCGGCACCGGGCGCCTGGCGCTGGGCGACCAGCTGTACGCTGAAAAAATCATCAACCGGCCGCGGGTGTTTCAGTGGCTGCTCAGGCTTGAGCCGCAGCTCGCCCATTTTAAGGCCGGGACCTATCGCCTGACGCCCGGCATGACGGTGCGCGAGATGATGCAGCTCCTCGCCAGCGGCAAAGAGGCCCAGTTTCCGCTGCGCTTCGTCGAAGGCATGCGGGTCAGCGACTATCTTAAGCAGCTGCGCGATGCCCCCTACGTGAAGCACACCCTGAAAGACGATAGCTATGCCACCCTTGCCGGGGCGCTGAAGTTCGAACATCCTGATGAGGTCGAGGGCTGGTTCTGGCCGGATACCTGGATGTATACCGCCAATACCAGCGACGTGGCGATCCTCAGGCGCTCCCATGAGAAGATGGTCAAAGCGGTTGACGCCGCCTGGGAAGGGCGAATGAAGGATCTGCCTTATGCCGATAAGAACGCGCTGGTGACGATGGCCTCCATCGTGGAGAAAGAGACCGCGGTGCCCGAGGAGCGCGACCGCGTGGCGTCGGTATTTATTAACCGGCTGCGCATCGGTATGCGCCTGCAAACGGATCCGACGGTTATCTACGGCATGGGCGATAGCTATGCCGGTAAACTCACGCGTAAAGACCTGGAGACGCCGACGCCGTATAATACTTACGTTATCGCCGGGCTGCCGCCGGGTCCTATCGCCACGCCGAGCCAGGCGTCCCTGAACGCCGCCGCCCATCCGGCGAAGACGCCGTATCTCTACTTTGTGGCCGACGGCAAGGGCGGGCATACGTTCAATACCAATCTTGCGAGCCACAACCGCGCGGTGCAGGATTACCTGAAAGTACTGAAGGAAAAAAATGCGCAGTAAATATATCGTCATTGAGGGCCTTGAGGGCGCCGGTAAAACCACCGCCCGCGACGCCGTGGTTGAGACGCTTGAGCAGCTTGGCGTGCGTTCGCCGCTGTTCACCCGCGAACCCGGCGGCACTGCGCTGGCGGAAAAGCTCCGCAGCCTGGTGCTGGATATCCGCTCCGTTGGCGATGAGGTGATTACCGACAAGGCCGAGGTGCTGATGTTCTACGCGGCCCGGGTACAGCTGGTTGAAACGGTGATCAAGCCGGCGCTGGCGGCGGGGCAGTGGGTCATCGGCGATCGCCACGATCTCTCTACCCAGGCCTACCAGGGCGGCGGACGCGGCATTGACCAGCGGATGCTCGCCTCGCTGCGCGACGCCGTGCTGGGCGATTTTCGCCCGGATCTGACGCTGTATCTCGACGTCACGCCCGAGGTCGGGCTGAAGCGCGCCCGTGCCCGCGGCGAGCTGGACCGCATCGAACAGGAGTCGCTTAACTTCTTTAACCGCACCCGCGCCCGCTATCTGGAGCTGGCGGCGGCCGATCCGAGCATCCGCACGATCGATGCCACTCAGCCGCTGGACGCGGTGCTGCAGGATATCCGCCGCACGGTGACCGCCTGGGTCGGGGAGCAGGGTGCATGAAGTGGTACCCGTGGCTGAGGCCGCCGTTTGAACAGCTGGTTGCCAGCTATCAGGCCGGGCGAGGGCACCACGCGCTGCTGGTACAGGCACTGCCCGGCATGGGTGAAGATGCGCTGGTTTATGCCCTCAGCCGCTATCTGATGTGCCACGCGCCGGAAGGCAGCAAAAGCTGCGGCCGCTGCCACAGCTGCCAGCTGATGCAGGCGGGCACCCATCCGGACTACTACGCCATGGAGCCGGAGAAGGGCAAGAGTACGCTCGGCGTCGATGCCGTGCGCGCCGTTGCCGAGAAACTCTATGAACGCGCGCGCCTCGGCAGCGCGAAGGTGGTGCTGATAAGCGACGCCGCCCGGCTCACCGAGGCGGCGGCCAACGCGCTGCTGAAAACCCTTGAGGAGCCGCCGGAGAATACCTGGTTTTTCCTCGTCTCCCGCGATCCCTCCCGCCTGCTGGCCACGCTGCGCAGCCGCTGCCGCCATTTTCACCTTGCCCCGCCGGCGGAAAACTACGGCCTGGCCTGGCTTAATCGTGAAGTGACCGTGTCACAGGAAGCGGCGCTCACCGCGCTGCGCCTGAGCGGCGGCGTGCCCCCGGCCGCGCTGGCGCGGCTCGATGAGGCGCAACTGGCCGCCCGGCGCCAGCTGTTCGAGGGCCTTGATGCGGCGCTGACCCACGGCGACTGGCTGGCGCTGTTGCCGGTATTCAACACCGACGCGGTTGCCGGGCGCCTGCATGAGCTGGCGTCGCTGCTGCTGGATGCGCTCAAGATACAGCAGGGCATTAGCCTGCTGGCCAATGTCGACGCCGCGCCGCTGACGCAGCGCCTGGCCAGGGCGCTTTCCGCTACTCGCCTGCGGGCGATCGCGGTCGATGCCTGCGAGTGCCGCGAGCGCCTGCTCGACGTCACCGGGCTCAATCGCGAGCTGATGCTCAACAACTGTTTACTCCGCTGGGAGCACTGGCTGACGCCGGGCGCTGCGCTTCCGGCCCAACACATCTGAGAGAGACCCCATGTTTATCGTCGACTCGCACTGCCATCTCGATGGCCTGGACTATGACTCCCTGCACAAGGACGTTGACGACGTGCTGGCCAAGGCCGCCGCCCGCGACGTGAAGTTCTGCCTGGCGGTCGCCACCACGCTGCCCGGCTACCGCGCCATGCGCGAGCTGGTGGGCGAACGCGAAAATGTCGTGTTCTCCTGCGGCGTGCATCCGCTTAATCAGGATGAAGCCTATGACCCGCAGGATCTGCGGCAGCTGGCGGCAGAAGAGGGCGTGGTGGCGATGGGCGAAACCGGCCTTGATTACTACTACACGCCGGAAACGAAAGCGCAGCAGCAGGCCTCATTCGCGCACCATATCCGCATCGGCCGCGAGCTGAACAAGCCGGTTATTGTCCACACCCGCGACGCGCGGGAAGATACGCTGGCAATTTTGCGCGATGAAAAAGTGACGGATTGCGGTGGCGTACTACACTGTTTCACGGAAGATACGGAAACGGCCGGCAAGCTGCTCGATCTTGGATTCTATATTTCTTTCTCCGGTATTCTGACCTTCCGCAATGCAGAGCAGCTGCGCGAGGCCGCACGCTACGTGCCGCTGGAGCGGATGCTGGTGGAGACCGACTCGCCGTACCTGGCGCCGGTTCCGCACCGGGGAAAAGAGAATCAGCCCGCAATGACCCGCGACGTCGCTGAATACATGGCCGTGCTGAAGGGCGTTTCCCTCGCGCAGCTTGCGCAGCAGACGACGGAAAACTTTGCTGAGCTGTTCCACATTGACCCCGCCCGGCTGCGCAGCGCCTGATTAGCTGGATTATTTTTCAGCTCGAAATTAATAGCCAAACCAGGAATAATTCACCGCCGGTAAATCGGCGGTGTGGCGGCTCTTTGGCCCTTAATCAGGCATAGTGGTGGATGTAAGTGCTGGATTTGTGGTGAGCAGGTGCTGAAACGTGACAACCATCAAACAATCGAAATCTTATTTATTTTACTCTGTGTAATTAATAAAAGGACGCTCAGATGTCCTGTTAACGGTGAGGTTCTCCCCCCTTACCAGCGCGCGTAAGCGTATAAAAAGCATATATACTCAGGAGCACTCTCAATTATGTTCAAGAACGCATTTGCTAACCTGCAAAAGGTCGGTAAATCGCTGATGCTGCCAGTCTCCGTACTGCCTATCGCAGGTATCCTGCTGGGCGTCGGATCGGCAAACTTCAGCTGGCTGCCCGCCGTCGTCTCCCACGTTATGGCGGAAGCCGGTGGGTCCGTCTTTGCCAATATGCCGATGATTTTCGCTATCGGCGTGGCGCTGGGCTTTACCAATAACGATGGCGTTTCCGCGCTGGCGGCAGTCGTGGCCTACGGCATTATGGTGAAAACCATGGCCGTGGTGGCCCCGCTGGTGCTGCACTTACCTGCCGATGAGATAGCGGCTAAGCACCTTGCCGATACCGGTGTTCTGGGCGGTATTATCTCCGGTGCGATTGCGGCCTACATGTTCAACCGCTTCTATCGCATCAAGCTGCCTGAGTATCTCGGCTTCTTCGCCGGCAAGCGCTTTGTGCCGATTATTTCCGGCCTCACCGCCATTATCACCGGCGTGATCCTCTCCTTCGTCTGGCCGCCGATTGGCTCTGCTATCCAGGAGTTCTCCCAGTGGGCGGCGTACCAGAATCCGGTGGTGGCATTCGGCATCTACGGCTTCATCGAGCGCTGCCTGGTACCGTTTGGTCTGCACCATATCTGGAACGTACCTTTCCAGATGCAGATCGGTGAATACACCAATGCCGCAGGCCAGGTGTTCCACGGCGACATCCCGCGCTACATGGCGGGTGACCCGACCGCAGGTAAACTCTCCGGCGGCTTCCTGTTCAAAATGTACGGCCTGCCGGCAGCGGCTATTGCCATCTGGCACTCCGCGAAGCCGGAAAACCGCGCCAAAGTGGGCGGGATCATGATCTCCGCGGCGCTGACCGCGTTCCTGACCGGGATCACCGAGCCTATCGAATTCTCCTTCATGTTCGTCGCGCCGGTCCTCTATATCATCCACGCCATTCTGGCTGGTCTGGCCTTCCCGATCTGTATTCTGCTCGGTATGCGCGACGGCACCTCGTTCTCGCACGGCCTGATCGACTTTATCGTGCTGTCCGGCAACAGCAGCAAGCTGTGGCTGTTCCCGATCGTCGGCCTCGGCTACGCGATTGTCTACTACATCCTTTTCCGCGTGGTGATTAAGGCGATGAACCTGAAAACCCCGGGCCGTGAAGACGCAACCGAAGAGAACAAAGCGGCCGCGACCGGTGAAATGGCCCCGGCTCTGGTGGCGGCGTTCGGCGGTAAAGAGAACATCACCAACCTCGATGCCTGCATCACCCGCCTGCGCGTTAGCGTCGCCGACGTGGCGAAAGTGGATCAGCCCGGGCTCAAAAAGCTCGGCGCGGCTGGCGTCGTGGTTGCTGGTTCCGGCGTTCAGGCGATTTTCGGCACCAAGTCCGATAACCTGAAAACCGAAATGGATGAGTACATCCGCAATAGCTAAGTAATAGCGTTTGGGGAGACTAAGGCAGCCGCGAGGCTGCCTTTTTTACTTCAGGTCGCGATAAAACCCACGCGCGCGACGTACTGCCAGTGACGCTGGCCGCCGCGCCGATGACGCGTAAGTAAACGTAACCATAAGTCTTAATATTTTTCACTCATGGATGGCTGATGTGGTTAACTAAGCATCATCCGAGCGCATTTCGCCGGAAGAAAATGAGCAATCAGGTTGAAAGTGTGGGAGTAAGTCGCTCATACTCATACGCTCTTATCAGACGCGCTGATTGCCCGGCGATAATGGTTACTAAGGAAAAATGTCATGGCAGAAGAAACGATTTTCAGCAAAATTATCCGTCGCGAAATCCCGTCGGATATCGTGTATCAGGACGATTTAGTCACCGCATTTCGTGATATCTCGCCGCAGGCGCCGACCCATATTCTGATTATCCCCAATGTACTCATTCCGACGGTTAACGACGTGACCGCCGCGCATGAGCAGGCGCTGGGCCGGATGATGACCGTGGCGGCGAAGCTCGCCAAAGAAGAGGGCATCGCCGATGACGGCTACCGGCTGGTGGTGAACTGTAACCGCCACGGCGGGCAGGAGGTTTATCATATCCACATGCACCTGCTGGGCGGTCGCCCGCTCGGGCCGCTGCTTTCCCGTCAGGGCTAAACCATGAAGCGCACGCTGATGCTTGCCGCTGCGGCGGCGATGCTGCTGGCGGGTTGCCGCTCGCATCCGGAGATCCCGGTGGGCGATAGCCAGACGCTGGTGATGGAAGCTAACGTGCTGGCGGCCGGGATCAGCGCGGAAAATCCGGATCTCAAAACATCTGAAATTCAGTCCACCGCTTCCTCGCGTCTCTATAATGAACGCACCACCCCGGTGACCGTCCACTATCGCTTCTACTGGTACGACACCCGGGGACTTGAGATGCATCCGCTGGAAAAAACGCGCTCGGTGACGATCCCGGGGCAGTCGGCGGTGACGCTGTACGGCAGCGCCAATAGCCTGGGAGCACGCAAGGTCAGGCTTTATCTTTATCTTTAAGAGGTGATGAGCAATGAACACACTGAGCCGCTATGCGCTGATGACAGCCGTGGCGCTGATCCTCGCCGGCTGCGTGACGAAACGCGATGAGCCGGCGCCGGTTGAGCAGGCTAAGCCGCCGGTAGAGCAGCCGCCAACGACGGTCCCGACCGTGCCGCCCGTGCCGAAACAGCCGGGTCCTATTGAGAGCAATACCGGCACGGCGCAGCCCGCGCCGCGCGTGCGTCACTACGACTGGAACGGCGCCGCGCAGCCGCTGATGGGCAAGATGGCGCAGGCTGACGGTGTGCCCGCAGGCAGTATTCTGCTGATTGACAGCGTCAACAACCGCACCAACGGATCGCTGAATACCTCAGAGGCGACCGCAGCGCTGGGCGCGGCCCTGAAGGGCAACGGCAAATTTACCGTGGTATCGCCGCAGCAGGTGGCGGTGGCCAAGCAGCAGCTGGGGCTTTCGCCGCAGGACAGCCTCGGTTCGCGCAGTAAGGCGATGGGTCTGGCCCGCAGCGTGGGGGCGCAGTACGTGCTGTACTCAAATGCCACCGGCAACGTCAACGCGCCGACGCTGCAGTCGCAGCTGATGCTGGTGCAGTCCGGCGAGATTATCTGGTCAGGTAAAGGTGCCGTCTCCCAGCAGTAAGCTTTCGCGCGGCGCGCTGCTGTCGCGCTATTTCCCGCATTACCATGTCACCGCTCCCCCTGCCAGCGCAGGGCTGAGCGGCGGCAGCTGCATTATTGCGCGCGGCGGCGATCGCCTGGTGCTGCGCCAGCACCACGACGCCGCGGCGCCAGAGAGCCATTTCCGCAGACAGTATCGGGCCTTGCGCTCGCTCCCCGAGAGCCTCGCGCCGCGCGCGCTGGGCTATTATCCGGGCTGGATGGCGGTCGAGTATCTGCCGGGAGAGATCCCGGACGCCCTGCCGGCGGCCCGTGAGCTGACGGCTCTCCTTCTCCATCTGCACCGCCGGCCGCGCTTCGGCTGGCGCATCGCGCTGCTGCCGCTGCTGGAGCACTACTGGCAGTACAGCTCGCCCGCGCGCCGCTTTCCGCGCTGGCTGCGGATGCTTAAGCGGCTGCGCCGCCGGGGCGAGCCGCAGCCGCTGCGCCTGGCGCCGCTGCATATGGATGTCCATGCGGGCAATATCGTGCGCGGCGCGCAGGGGCTGCGCCTGATTGACTGGGAGTACGCCGGGGATGGCGATATCGCTCTTGAACTGGCGTCGGTATGGACGCAAAACGAGCAGCAGCGCCGGGCGCTGCTGGCCGAGTATACCCGCCAGGCATCGCTTGAGCAGGGGACGCTTGCGCGCCAGGTGGGCCGCTGGCGGCCCTGGGTGCTGATGCTGATGGCGGGATGGTATGAATATCGCTGGGCGCAGACCGGCGATAGGCAGTTTATTGCGCTGGCCGATGACGGCTGGCGGCAGCTAACGTTGAAAAAGTGAGGTGTATGTGGGTCCGGTAATGTTGGATGTCGAAGGCTACGAACTTGATGCCGAAGAGAGGGAGATTCTGGCCCATCCGCTGGTGGGCGGGCTTATCCTGTTTACCCGCAACTATCACGATCCCGCGCAGCTGCGCGAGCTGGTGCGCCAGATCCGCAGCGCGTCGAAAAATCATCTGGTGGTGGCGGTAGACCAGGAGGGCGGCCGCGTGCAGCGCTTTCACGACGGTTTTACCCGCCTGCCGGCGGCGCAGTCCTTTGCCGCGCTGCTCGGTCAGGAGGAGGGCGGCCAGCTGGCGGAAGAGGCGGGCTGGCTGATGGCCAGCGAAATGATCGCCATGGATATTGATATCAGCTTTGCGCCGGTGCTCGACGTCGGCCACATCAGCGCCGCCATCGGCGAGCGTTCGTACCACGCCGATCCGCAGGTGGCCCTGGCAATGGCGCGACGCGTTATCGACGGCATGCACGCCGCCGGCATGAAAACCACCGGCAAACATTTTCCCGGCCACGGGGCGGTAACGGCGGATTCGCACAAAGAGACGCCGCACGATCCGCGCGCGCAGGCAGAGATTCGCGCGAAAGACATGGCGGTGTTCAGCGCCCTGATAAGCGAGAACCGCCTTGACGCCATTATGCCGGCGCACGTCATCTATGACGACGTCGACCCGCGCCCGGCCAGCGGCTCTGCGCACTGGCTGAAGACGGTGCTGCGCGGCGAGCTGGGCTTCAACGGCGTGATTTTTTCTGACGATCTGTCGATGGAAGGGGCGGCGGTGATGGGCAGCTACGCCGAGCGCGGGCAGGCATCGCTGGACGCGGGTTGCGATATGATCCTCGTCTGCAATAATCGTAAAGGCGCCGTCAGCGTGCTGGATAACCTGTCACCGATCAAAGCCGAGCGTGTTACTAAATTGTATCATAAGGGTGAATTCACGCGTCAGGCGCTGCGGGACGCTCCCCGCTGGCAGCGCGTCAGCGCGCAGCTTGAAGTGCTGCACGAGCGCTGGCAGGCGTACAAAGAGACTCATTAATTCTCCCTTATCGGGACAGGCAGTATTGTGAGGATGTGATGATTATTTATTTGCACGGTTTCGACTCCAACAGTCCGGGAAACCACGAGAAAGTACTGCAGCTGCAGTTCATCGACCCGGATGTTCGTCTTATCAGCTACAGCACGCGCCATCCAAAACACGATATGCAGCATCTGCTTAAAGAGGTGAATAAGTTACTGCAATCGGCAGACGATGACCGGCCGCTTATCTGCGGCGTGGGGCTCGGCGGCTACTGGGCCGAGCGTATTGGCTTTCTGTGCGATATTCGCCAGGCGATTTTCAATCCCAACCTTTTCCCGCATGAAAACATGGAGGGTAAGATTGACCGGCCGGAAGAGTACGCCGATATCGCCACCAAGTGCGTGAATAACTACCGGGAAAAGAACCGCGACCGCTGCCTCGTTATTCTCTCCCGCCAGGACGAGGCGCTGGACAGTCAGCGCACTGCCGGGCTGCTGGATCCGTACTATGAAATTATCTGGGACGAAACCCAGACCCATAAATTCAAAAATATCTCCCCGCACCTGCAGCGCCTCAAGGCCTTCAAAACGCTCGGATAATCACCTCCCTCCGGCAGCATCAGGCTGCCGGAGCGGCGAAATGCGCCACGAACTGCTAAACTCGCTCAACTTTTCGGCGCCAAAATTGATTTACATCAATTTTGGTATGACCAATGCACCTGCCGTGTTATTCTCAATCCGCTGAATGGTTTCATGTCAATAACCTGTTGTTAATTAAGGGTTAAATAAATAACCTTTAGTTAACAATTGGTTGATATCTTTAGGGGGTCACGTTGACTGCACCATTAAAAAAAATTGTCATTGTCGGAGGTGGCGCCGGTGGACTGGAGCTGGCGACGCAGTTAGGCAAAAAGCTGGGACGCGGTAAAAAGGCGAAAATTACGCTGGTTGACCGCAATCACAGCCACCTGTGGAAGCCGCTGCTGCATGAAGTGGCTGCGGGATCGCTCGACGAGGGCGTGGATGCCCTGAGCTACCTTGCCCACGCCCGCAACCACCACTTCCAGTTTCAGCTGGGGTCGGTGACCGACATCTGCCGCGAGGCCAAAACCATCACGCTTGCCGAACTGCGCGACGAGAAGGGCGATCTGCTGGTGCCCGAGCGTAAGCTCCCCTACGACACGCTGGTGATGGCGCTCGGCAGCACCTCGAACGATTTCAACACGCCGGGGGTTCAGGAACACTGCATTTTCCTCGATAACCCGCACCAGGCGCGGCGCTTTCACCATGAAATGCTGAACCTGTTCCTCAAGCACTCCGGCAACCTCGGCCTGAGCGGCAAGGTCAATATCGCCATTGTCGGCGGCGGCGCCACCGGCGTTGAGCTGTCGGCCGAACTGCACAACGCGGTGAAGGAGCTGCACAGCTACGGCGTGAAAGGCCTGACCAACGAAGCGCTGAACGTCACGCTGGTGGAGGCGGGCGAGCGCATTCTGCCCGCGCTGCCGCCGCGCATTTCCAGCGCCGCTAATGAGGAGCTGAGCAAGCTCGGGGTGCGCGTCATGACCCAGACCCGCGTCACCAGCGCCGATGCCGGCGGCCTCAACACTCAGGAAGGCGAGCACATCAACGCCGACCTGATGGTGTGGGCGGCGGGCATCAAGGCGCCGGACTTTCTCAAGGACATTGGCGGACTTGAAACCAACCGCATCAACCAGCTGGTGGTCAATCCGACGCTGCAGACGACCCGCGATCCGGATATCTTCGCCATCGGCGACTGCGCCTCCTGCGCCCGTCCGGAGGGCGGATTTGTGCCGCCCCGCGCCCAGTCGGCGCACCAGATGGCGACCTGCGTGCTGAACAACATTCTGGCGCAGATGAAAGGTAAGCCGCTTAAAGAGTATGTCTATAAAGACTACGGTTCGCTGGTGTCGCTCTCCAACTATTCGACCGTGGGTAGCCTGATGGGCAACCTGATGCGCGGTTCAATGATGGTCGAGGGGCGGATAGCGCGGGTGATGTACATCTCGCTGTACCGGATGCACCAGATTGCGCTGCACGGCTATTTTAAGACCGGACTGATGATGATCGTCGGCAGGATCAACCGGGTTATCCGTCCTCACCTTAAGCTGCACTAAACCTCACGCCGGGGCCCGCGTTCGCCGGGCCCGTTTTAGGTTAATTCACTGTCGGCGTCCCTGAAAGGGTTAGGACTCCTCTGAATAGACCCGCCGCTGCGCTATTTACCGCATTTTTCATCCACTGTCTGATTTGCAGGTCAAGTCCCTTAGTTGCAAAATTGTTACCAACAGCAACATAAGGAGGAAGCCCCGTGAATAAATCTATGTTGGCGGGTATTGGTATTGGCGTCGCGGCTGCGCTGGGCGTTGCGGCAGTAGCCAGTCTTAACGTTTTCAGCAGCGGACCTAAATATGCCCAGGTCATTTCAGCAACGCCTATCAAAGAGACGGTGAAAACGCCGCGTCGCGAATGCCGGAATGTGGCCGTTACCCATCGTCGGCCGGTGCAGGACGAAAACCGCATCACCGGTTCACTGCTGGGCGCGGTGGCGGGCGGCGTGATTGGTCATCAATTTGGCGGCGGGCACGGTAAAGATATCGCCACCGTTGCCGGCGCGCTGGGCGGCGGCTACGCCGGAAACCAGATTCAGGGATCGATGCAGAACAATGATACCTACACCACCACGCAGCAGCGCTGCAAAACGGTGTATGACAAGTCGGAGAAGATGCTGGGATATGACGTCACCTACAAGATTGGCGACCAGCAGGGAAAAATCCGCATGGACAGGGATCCGGGAACCCAGATCCCTCTCGACAATAATGGTCAGCTGGTACTGAATAAAGCCTGATCTGACCTCGCGCCGGCATCTGACGGGGGCGCTCCCCGTCAGAGCCGGAAGCTGCCAATCACCTTCTCAAGCTCTCTTGCCTGTCTTTCCATCGAATGCGCCGCGGCGGCAACCTCTTCTACCAGAGCCGCATTCTGCTGCGTGGTGCTATCCAGCTGATTAATGGCAATATTCACCTGATCGATACCGCGGCGCTGCTCATCGCCCGAAGTACTTATCTCGGTAATCAGCACGCTGACGTTATCCACTTTTTCCCGCAGGACGGTCATCGTGGCGCCGGCCCGTCTGACCTGCTCGCTGCCCTGGCCTACGCTGCTGGCCGATTCATCGATCAGCTTTTTGATCTCCTGCGCCGACTGCGCGCAGCGCTGCGCCAGGGAGCGCACCTCGCCGGCGACCACCGCAAATCCGCGGCCGTGCTCGCCCGCTCTGGCCGCTTCGACGGCGGCATTCAGCGCCAGAATATTGGTCTGGAAGGCGATGCCGTCGATAACGCTGATAATCTCCGCCACGCGCGCGGAGGCGCCGGTTATGGCCTCCATGGTGGACATTACCTCACCGACCACCTGATTGCTCTGCAGCGCCGCCTCAGAGGCTTCTCCGGCCAGCAGGGTGGCCTGCCGGGCATTATCGGCATTTTGCCGCACCGTGCTGGTTATCTCTTCCATCGACGCGGCGGTCTCCACAATGGAGGCGGCCTGCGATTCCGTGCGCGAAGAGAGGTCGTTATTGCCGCTGGCGATTTGCCCCGAAGCGGCGGCAATTTGCGTGGCGCTGCTGCCCACCTGCGTCATCAGCGACTGCAGGAAAGCGATAAAGGTATTGAAATTGTTGATGATGGCGTTAAATTCCGGATTTTTGCTGGCCGCCAGCCGCTGGGTCAGGTCGGCGCCGCCGCCGGAAAGGGCGGCAATATTGCGATTTAGCAGCGCGACGTTTCTGAAGATATTTCTGACTATCGCAATGACGATCAGCATGATAAGCAGACCGAGTATCGCCTGCGCCACGATGAGCTTGGTCAGAATCGCATTCGACTGGCGGGCCAGCAGCGCATCGGGAATATCGACCGCCAGATACCACGGGCTGCCCGCGATAGCGTGGACAAACAGCGAGTGGCTGCCGTCCTGGCCGTCGTAGTGCCCGGCGTAGTCGCGCCGCTCTCCGGTTTGCAGCAGCGCCAGCAGCGGCGCGGCGGCGGGCAGATTGAAGCGGCTCAGGTTTGTCAGCGGCGCTTCTTCCTGCACCCGGGAGCCGTTGCCGATAATTTTCCCGTCCTTTTCAACGATCATCACTGTGCCTTCCACGGCCTTGCTCATCTCACGCGCCAGCTGATTGAAAAAGCCGAGGGTGACGTCGATTGTCGCTACGCCCCAGGGCTTGCCATCTTTGATTATCGGCATCGCGCAGTTGGTGCGGGGCTGAGGGCTGGCGGCATCCTGATAGGCCTGTGCCCAGGCGCACTGGCCCGCGCCGGCGCTCATTCCCGCTTTATACCAGGGTTGTTCCCAGTATTTCAGGGAATCGGGCTGATTCCACACGGTATTGAGCTGGAGATCGCCGGCGGCATTCCGGGCATAGAAGGTACTGAATCTCTCCCGCTGCGGGTCCCGCTGGCCGGGCAGCGGCCAGATGCCGCCGCCAAAGACGTTAAGATCTTTATACTGGTTTACCAGCAGCGGAAGCTGGGCGTCGATGGCATCACTTTGCAGGGCGGGAACCAGCTCGGTAATGGCCCGTTGCTGGGCAATGACCCGGTTCATTTGATCGGTGATGCTGCCGCTCTCAAGGCGCACCGTGGTCTGAATGTTTTTTAGCTCGGTGGCAGTGATCTGCGGAGCAATGAATAGCCGGATGACAATAAATGTCACCACCATAAGCAGCACGACAAAGCCCGCGAGTAGCAGGCTGATACGCGCCTGGGACGATCTCAATAGCATGATAATTTTCTCTTCCAGGTAGGGTACAGATAATTTCGGCCCGGAAGGAAAATACTTTAGGTGTACTCTGCAGCGCGCTGGCGGCGACAGCGGTCAGACTTTGAGGATCTGGGGCCAGAGCTTCATGGTGGTTTCGGTGATCTGCAGCAGCTTCTCATAGCTTGCCCCTTCACGGGCGCTCACCGACATGCCCTGTAAAATACAGTTCAAAAACTCGGCCAACTGGCCGACGGGCTTGTCCGCCGGAATTTCACCGCGCGCCTGGCGCTGGATCAGAAAGTCGCACAGCGTCTTCTCCTGCATGGCGTGCCGCGATTTAATGGTTTCGGCGATCTCTTTTGAGGACGCGGCGAGGGCGCTTGAGGTGTTGATCATAAAGCAGCCCGCCGGCGTATCCTTGCTGGTGTAGCAGGTGGCGACGGCGGAAAAATAGTCCCGCAGCGCCTGCTCAACGCTTTTCTCTTCGCAGAACAGATGCGCTTCGTGGCGGGCGGCAAAGCGTTCGATATAGCGATCCAGTACGGCGCGAAACAGCCCTTCTTTATTGACGAACTCGGCATAAAGGGTAGGTGCTTTTGCGCCCGTCGCTTCCACCAGATCGGCTAGAGAGGTGGCTTCGTATCCGTATTGCCAGAAGAGAGTCATGGCTTTATCCAGCGCGACTTCTCTGTCGAACATCTTGGGGCGACCCCGGCATTTTTTCGCGCAACCTGTGGCGTCAGCTGTCATGAGCCGTTGTACCTCCGTAATCATAGTGAACGATCATTATAAAAATAAACGGCGCTTACCACCAGCGCTGTCCGGCCTTATAAGAAAATCATAGAGATAAAATACAAATAGTGCTTTGCCTGGCGCGGGGAGGGCAGGTGCAGCGGTGGAGACGGGCGGGTAGCGTGAAAATGGATGAGAATTAATTTCTTAAAAATCAATACGAAAACGGTTGTTTTTGGCAATTTGTAGCATTTAAATAATGATCATTATAAAAACGTATTGACGAGTGATGGCGATCACACTATCATTTGTTTATCGATCGTTAACTTAAAGAAAACGACCACCTCGAATCATCTGCAAAGGTATAACATTATGAAAACAATTAACGCTCTGGCCATCGCTGCAGTACTCAGTTCTCTCTCATTCGCAGGTTTCGCTGCGACTGAGGTACAGTCCACGCCTGCGGGCCAGCAGAAAATGGGCATTATCTCCGCTAATGCCGGTCCTAACCTGGAGTCGCTGGAAAACGCGCTCGCTGAAAAGGCGGATGCCATGGGCGCGACTTCATTCCGAATTACCTCTGCTACCGGGCCGAACAACCTGCACGGTACGGCTGTAATCTATAAATAAGGCCCTCCTTATTTATTAACCCTAAGGCAATGCCACTGCCGACAAACAAAGCCCGCAACCCCGGTTGCGGGCTTTTCTGTCTTCGGCTTATAGCGCCTGAGGGGCATCGTGCCGGGTGACGTCTACCGGCATGCCGGCGCGGACCTCAAATACCCGCTCCATCAGCGCGGCGTCGGTGGCGGGCTGTTCGCGGAAGCTTTTCATCGCCGGAGTGAGCATGATGGGCATCAGCTGCGGATCATCGTCAATGTGCTTTGACAGCGGCTGGTGGACTTCAACCAGCCTTGCGCCGCCGGGCTCGGTAGAAACCTTAACGGGCGTATTGATGATGTTAACTTTGGTGCCCGGCGTGACTTTACGAAACAGCGTCTCGATGTCGGCATCGCGCAGGCGGATGCAGCCGGAGCTGACGCGCATGCCGATGCCGAAGTCGGCGTTAGTGCCGTGCAGCAGGTAAACGCCGCCGTAGGCCGCGAGGCGAATCGCGTGGTGGCCCATCGGATTGTCCGGCCCGGCGGGTACCACCGCCGGCAGATCGATACCGTTGGCCTTATAGCGGGCGCGGATATTGGCGGTGGGCGTCCAGGTGGGATTGGCGCGCTTGTCGGAGACCGTGGTCACCATCGTCGGCGTCAGCGTATCGCCGCCCAACTGGCCGATGCCGATAGGGTAAACGGTGACGCGGCCCTGGCCGGGCGGATAGTAGTAGAGCCGCAGTTCGGCGAGGTTTATCACGATACCTTCCCGCGGGGCGTCCGGCAGCAGAGTCTGTAAAGGGATGGTCAGTACGCTGCCCGCCCGGGGCAGATACGGATCGACGCCCGGATTGGCCTGCATCAGCGCCAGAAAGCCGACGTTATATTTTTTGGCGATCGCCTCCAGCGAGCCGCCGTCGTTCTCAACCACGTGATAGCGGTTTTCGCCCACCAGCCGGCTGCCTGCGGCGGGCAGCGGCCAGGTGTTGGCCCATGAAGGAAGCGCCAGCAGCAGGGCGGTGGTCGCCAGCGCCAGCCGGCGTTTGCAGGATGCGGAAAATGCGGACATAAGCGATGTGCTCAGCAGTCTAAGTGAAACGCGTATTATGGCTGCCGCGGGCGTGAGGATATTTCAGGATATTGCAAAGAGTCTGTAAATCCGGACCGGCGGGCGCCGGTCCGGTATTCATCAGGCGATAGCGTTCTCTGCCAGCTGCTGCATAAAGTCGCGCACCCACGCCATGCGGATTTTACGATCGCCAAGTTCGGCAAAGAACTTGAGCCGGGTCGGGCCGTCCAGGCGGTAGTGCTGCGGCTGCTTCTGCAGCAGGCCGATAAGCCATGCCGGGTTGACGTGGTTCTTCTCGTTAAACTCGATTACGCCGCCTTTCTCATTGCCTTCCAGCTTGCGGATGCCGAGCTTCTGCGCCTGCTGGCGCAGGCGGGCGATATCCAGCAGCGTGCGCGCCGCGTCCGGCAGCAGGCCGAAGCGGTCAATCAGCTCGACCTTCAGTTCGTCCAGCTCGGGCTCGCTTTTGGCGCTGGCAATGCGCTTGTAAAATGACAGCCGGGTGTTGACGTCGGGAATAAAGTCGTCCGGCAGCAGGGAAGGCATCCGCAGCTCAACCTCCGTCTGCTGGCTGGTCAGGTCCTCAAGCGACGGCTCGCGGCCCGCCTTCATGGCGTCCACCGCGTTCTCCAGCAGCTCCATATAGAGCGAAAAGCCGATGGTCTCCATCGATCCGCTCTGGCCCTCGCCGAGCAGCTCCCCGGCGCCGCGGATCTCCAGATCGTGGGTGGCCAGCGCGAAGCCGGCGCCCAAATCTTCCAGCGTGGCAATCGCCTCCAGCCGCTTCTGGGCATCGGCGGTCATCGCCTTCGGATGCGGGGTCAGCAGCCAGGCGTAGGCCTGGTGATGGGAGCGCCCGACGCGGCCCCGCAGCTGGTGCAGCTGGGCAAGGCCAAAATGGTCCGCCCGCTCGATGATGATGGTGTTGGCCGTCGGAATGTCGATCCCGGTTTCGATGATGGTGGTGCACACCAGCACGTTGAAGCGCTGGTGGTGGAAGTCGTTCATCACCCGCTCCAGTTCGCGCTCGCGCATCTGCCCGTGGCCGATAGCGACCCGCGCCTCCGGCACCAGCGCCGCCAGCCGGTCGGCGGCTTTCTGGATGTTTTCGACATCGTTATACAGGTAGTAGACCTGGCCGCCGCGCAGCACCTCGCGCAGAATGGCCTCGCGCACCACCAGGCTGTCGTACTCGCGCACGAAAGTTTTTACCGCCAGGCGGCGGGCCGGCGGCGTGGCGATAATCGACAGATCGCGCATTCCGCTCATTGCCATGTTCAGCGTGCGCGGGATAGGCGTCGCGGTCAGGGTCAGGATATCGACGTCGGCGCGCATCGCCTTGATGCGCTCCTTGTGGCGCACGCCGAAGCGGTGCTCCTCATCGACGATCAGCAGACCGAGATCTTTCCACTTCACGTCGCTCTGCAGCAGCTTGTGGGTGCCGATCAGGATATCGATCTTGCCTTCGGCGGCCTGCTCCAGCACCTGGGCCTGCTCTTTGGTGCTGCGAAAGCGCGACAGCATCTCAATGCGCACCGGCCAGTTGGCGAAGCGGTCGCGGAAGTTATCGAAGTGCTGCTGGGCCAGCAGGGTAGTGGGCACCAGCACCGCCACCTGTTTGTGGTTCTCAACCGCCAGGAACGCGGCGCGCATCGCCACCTCAGTTTTGCCGAAGCCGACGTCGCCGCACACCAGCCGGTCCATCGCCAGCGGCTGGCACATATCGGCGAGCACGGCGTTGATCGCCTGCGCCTGGTCCGGCGTGGTCTCAAACGGGAAGCTGTCGCAGAACAGCTGGTACTGCTCGCGGTCGTGCTTAAAGGCAAAGCCCGCTTTCGCCGCGCGCTGGGCGTAGATGTCCAGCAGCTCCGCCGCCACGTCGCGCACTTTTTCGGCGGCCTTCTGCCGCGCTCTCGCCCAGGCGTCGCCGCCGAGCTTGTGCAGCGGCGCGTTCTCTTCGGCGCCGCCGGCGTAGCGGCTGATCAGGTGCAGAGAGGAGACCGGCACGTAGAGCTTGGCGTCGTTGGCGTACATCAGCATCAGGTACTCGCCCTTGATGCCGCCCGCTTCGAGAGTGGTCATCCCCGCGTAGCGCCCGACGCCGTGCTCCAGGTGCACCACCGGCTGGCCTTCGTGCAGTTCGGCGAGGTTGCGGATCAGCGTATCCGGGTTGATGGCGCGGCGGGTGTCCTGGCGGCGGCGGGCAACCCGCTCGCCGAGGAGATCGCTTTCGCAGATCAGCGCCCGGTTGCGCCGGGCGTCGATATAGCCGTGCTCCGCGGAGCCTATCATCAGGTAGCGGCCCGCGCCGCTGGCGTCGTCGAGGCGCAGAATGCGCTTCGGCGACAGCTTGATGCGCGCCAGCAGCTCGCCGAGCGCCTCGCGGCGGCCCTCGCTCTCCACCGAGAAGATCACCGGGCCGTCGAAGCCCTCGAGAAAGCGGCGCAGATTGTCCAGCGGCGCCTTCTGCTGGGCCTGCACCGCCAGATCCGGCAGCGGGCGATAGTCGAGATTAACGTTGGCGGCTTTGTCGGCCAGCGCGTCGGTCCGAAGCTGCACCCGCGGCCACTTTTTCAGCTCGCCGAACAGCGCATCGGTACGCAGCCACAGCGCTTCCGGCGGCAGCAGCGGGCGCATCGGATCGACGCCGCGGTTCTCAAAGCGCGCCCGGGTGTCGGCCTCGAAGCGGTCGGCGCTGGCCTCAAGATCGCCGGTGCTGACCAGCAGCGTGTTTTTGGGAAAATAGCTGAACAGCGGCGGCAGCGGCTCGCTGAAGAACAGCGGCTGCCAGTATTCGATCCCGGCGGGCAGGGTGCCTTTGCTCACCTGCTGATAGACATGCTCCGCGTCGCGCTTAACCTCAAAGGTGTCGCGCCACTGGGTGCGGAACAGCTCAATGGCCGCTTTATCGGTTGGAAACTCGTGGGCGGGCAGCAGGTTTATCGCCTCTACTTCTTCCAGCGTGCGCTGGGTGTCGGCGTCGAATAGCCGCAGGCTGTCGATTTCGTCATCGAAAAAATCGAGGCGATAGGGCTGCTGGCTGCCCATCGGAAAGAGGTCCAGCAGCGCGCCGCGGGTGGCGTACTCACCGTGTTCCATCACCTGATCGACGTGGCGGTAGCCGGCGCTGTCGAGCTGGGCGCGCAGCGCATCGCGGGAGAGGCGCTGGCCTTTTTTCATCACCAGCGCGTGGCCGTGCAGATAGCTGTGCGGGCAGACCCGCTGCATCAGGGTGCTGACCGGGACAATCAGCACGCCGCGCTGCATGGCGGGAAGCTGATAGAGCGTCGACAGGCGTGAGGAAATTATCTCCTGGTGCGGCGAGAAGCTGTCGTAGGGCAGCGTCTCCCAGTCGGCCAGATTCATCACCAGCTGATCGGTAAACTGTCTGATTTCATCGTGCAGCCGCAGGGCGTTTTGCATATCCGGGGCAATGAGCACCACCGGCCCGGCGTGGCGCTCGGCGATTTCCGCCACTTCGGTGGCGCAGGCGGCGCCGGTCAGTTCGCCCAGCAGGCGCTGCTCGCCGGCGCTGGCGGGCAGGGTATAGCGTAGTTCTTCAGGCATAGTGCGTCTTGGGATCCGTAAAGGTTTGCTCCGGTTATGGGGGCAAACGTCCTGTCTTCAATGCAGATTATTATCCGCGATCCCCCGGGTTTAGCAAATCTGCTCGGCGTAAGCCGTTGACATCACGCATTTACGCTCCGCCCATTCGCTTATATACTCGGGCATCTGCTACCAGCAACCAGACGGATTACATGTACCAACCTGTCTCTCTCTTTATTGGCCTGCGCTACATGCGCGGGCGGGCAACGGATCGCTTTGGTCGCTTTGTCTCCTGGCTCTCGACAATCGGCATTACGCTTGGCGTAATGGCGCTGGTCACCGTCCTGTCGGTGATGAACGGCTTCGAGCGCGAACTGCAAAACAATATTCTGGGGCTGATGCCGCAGGCTATCCTCAGCGCCGACGGTAGCTCGACCAATCCGCAGCAGCTGCCGGAGAGCGCCGCGAAGCTCAGCGGCGTGACGCGAGTGGCGCCGCTGACCACCGGCGATGTGGTGATCCAGAGCGCGCGCAGCGTCGCCGTTGGCGTGATGCTCGGCATCGATCCTGCGCAGAACGATCCGCTGACGCCATACCTCACCAACATCAAACAGACCGCGCTGGCCGCCGGCCAGTACAACGTCATTCTCGGCGAACAGCTTGCCGAACAGCTTGGGGTCAACCGCGGCGACCAGATCCGCATAATGGTGCCCTCGGCCAGCCAGTTCACGCCGATGGGCCGTCTGCCCAGCCAGCGCCTGTTCAACGTCATCGGCACCTTTTCCGCCAACAGTGAAGTAGACGGCTATCAGATGCTGGTCAACATTCAGGACGCCTCGCGCCTGATGCGCTATCCGCAGGGCAACATTACCGGCTGGCGCCTGTGGCTTGATAAGCCGCTGGAGGTCGATACTCTCAGCCAGCAGAAACTGCCGCCGCACAGCAAATGGCAGGACTGGCGCGAGCGCAAGGGCGAGCTGTTCCAGGCCGTGCGGATGGAGAAAAACATGATGGGCCTGCTGCTGAGCCTGATCGTCGCCGTAGCCGCCTTTAACATCATCACCTCGCTGGGGCTGATGGTGATGGAGAAACAGGGCGAGGTCGCTATTCTGCAGACCCAGGGGCTGACGCCGCGGCAGATCATGGCGGTGTTTATGGTGCAGGGGGCCAGCGCGGGCGTGATCGGCGCGCTGCTCGGTACCGGCCTCGGCGTGCTGCTCGCCAGCCAGCTCAATAACCTGATGCCGATTATCGGCGCCTTCCTCGACGGCGGCGCGCTGCCGGTGGCCATTGAGCCGCTGCAGGTAATTATCATCGCGCTGGTGGCGATGCTGCTGGCGCTGCTGTCAACGCTTTATCCTTCCTGGCGCGCGGCCGCCACTCAACCCGCTGAGGCTTTACGTTATGAATAAGATCCTGCTGCAGTGCGACAGCCTGTGCAAACGCTATCAGGAAGGCACCGTGCAGACCGACGTGCTGCACAACGTCAGCTTCAGCATCGGCGAGGGCGAAATGATGGCGATTGTCGGCAGCTCCGGCTCCGGCAAGAGTACCCTGCTGCACCTGCTGGGCGGCCTGGATACGCCGACCTCCGGCGATGTTATTTTCGGCGACCGGCCGCTCTCTAAGATGTCTTTGGCAGCGAAGGCCGAGCTGCGCAACCGCGAGCTGGGCTTTATCTACCAGTTTCACCACCTGCTGCCGGACTTTACCGCTCAGGAAAACGTGGCGATGCCGCTGCTGATCGGCAAAAAGAAACCCGCTGAAATCGCCGAGCGCGCGAGGGCGATGCTGGACGCCGTCGGCCTCGATCACCGCCGCAATCACCGCCCGTCGGAGCTCTCCGGCGGCGAGCGCCAGCGCGTGGCGATCGCCCGCGCGCTGGTCAATGAACCGCGGCTGGTAATGGCCGATGAGCCGACCGGTAACCTCGACGCCCGCAACGCCGACAGCATCTTTAAACTGCTGGGTGAGCTGAATCAGAAGCAGGGTACCGCGTTTCTGGTGGTGACCCACGATCTGCTGCTGGCCAGGCGCATGGGCCGCCAGCTGGAGATGCGCGACGGCCACCTGAGCGCCGAACTGACCCTGACGGGAGCCGAGTAATGGCTTCTTCGCTCTCTCTGCTTATTGGCCTGCGCTTCCGCCGCGGGCGCCGGCGCAGCGGCATGGTGTCGCTGATCTCCGTTATCTCGACCGTCGGCATCGCGCTCGGCGTGGCGGTGCTGATCGTCGGCCTCAGCGCGATGAACGGCTTCGAGCGCGAACTTAACAACCGCATTCTGGCCGTGGTTCCCCACGGCGAAATTGAGCCGGTCAACCAGCCGTGGAACAACTGGCAGGAGGCCCTGGCCAACGTCCAGAAGGTGAAGGGTATCGTTGCGGCCGCGCCGTACATTCGCTTTACCGGCCTTGTTGAGAGCGGCAGCAATCTGCGCGCGATTCAGATTAAAGGCGTCGATCCGCAGCAGGAAACCCGCCTCAGCGCGCTGCCGACGTACGTGCAGAACAACGCCTGGGCGGGCTTTAAGGCGGGCGATCAGCAGATTATCCTCGGCAAGGGCGTGGCCGATGCCCTTAAGGTGAAGCAGGGCGACTGGGTCTCCATCATGATCCCCAACTCCGACAAAGAGCACCAGCTGATGCAGCCCAAGCGCGTGCGCCTGCACGTTACCGGTATTCTGCAGCTCAGCGGCCAGCTCGACCACAGCTTTGCCATGATCCCGATCGACGATGCCCGCCAGTATCTCGATATGGGCAGCAGCGTGACCGGCATCGCCCTGAAGGTGAACGACGTCTTCAGCGCTAACAAGCTGGTACGCGACGCCGGCGAGGTGACCAACAGCTACGTGTATATCAAGAGCTGGATCGGCACTTACGGCTATATGTACCGCGATATTCAGATGATCCGCGCCATCATGTATCTGGCGATGATCCTCGTTATCGGCGTGGCCTGCTTTAACATCGTCTCGACGCTGGTGATGGCGGTGAAAGATAAAAGTAGCGATATTGCGGTGCTGCGCACGCTTGGCGCGAAAGACGGGCTGATTCGCGCAATCTTCGTGTGGTATGGTTTGCTGGCCGGGGTGATGGGCAGCGTCAGCGGGGCGGTTATCGGCGTGCTCTGCGCCCTGAACCTGACCGCGATCATTAAGGGGATTGAAACCCTGATCGGGCATCAGTTCCTCTCCGGCGATATCTATTTTATTGACTTCCTGCCGTCTGAACTGCACTGGCTGGACGTCTTTTATGTCCTGATCACCGCCCTGGTGCTGAGCCTGCTGGCAAGCTGGTATCCTGCCCGCCGCGCCAGCCGCATCGATCCCGCCAGGGTGTTAAGTGGTCAGTAGTTCGGCGTCGTGCCAGCGACGACATCCGTAGGCCCGCGCAAGCGAAGCGCCGCCGGGCAACGCGCGGCACAACGTCATTTACGTCCTTGCCCTGTCGGGCAAGTTAAAGAGGAATGACCATGTACTACGGATTCGATATCGGCGGCAGCAAAATTGCCCTCGGGGTCTTCGACGGGCAGCGCAGGCAGCAGTGGGAAACGCGGATACCGACGCCGCACAGCGGCTACGACGCTTTTCTTGACGCCGTCTGCGGCCTGGTGGCGCAGGCCGATAGCCGCTTTGGCGTGAAGGGCAGCGTCGGCATCGGTATTCCCGGGATGCCGGAAACCGCCGACGGCACGCTTTACGCGGCTAACGTCCCGGCCGCCAGCGGCAGGCCGCTGCGCGCCGACCTCAGCGCGCGCCTCGGACGCGACGTGCGCCTCGATAACGACGCCAACTGCTTTGCGCTCTCCGAGGCGTGGGACGATGAATTTACCGCCTACCCGCTGGTGATGGGGCTGATCCTCGGCACCGGCGTCGGCGGTGGCCTGGTGCTCAACGGCAAATCGATAACCGGCCACAGCTACATTACCGGCGAGTTTGGCCACATCCGCCTGCCGGTGGATGCGCTGGAAGTAGTGGGGCGCGAATTTCCGCTCACCCGCTGCGGCTGCGGCCAGCTCGGCTGCATCGAGAACTATCTTTCCGGGCGCGGCTTTGCCTGGCTTTATCAGCACTACTATCAGCAGCCGCTGAGCGGGCCGGAAATCGTCGAACGCTGGCAGCAGGGCGACAAGCGGGCCCGTGAGCACGTTGAGCGCTATCTTGACCTGCTGGCGGTGTGCCTGGGTAACATACTGACTATCGTCGATCCCGATTTACTGGTGATCGGCGGCGGATTATCTAACTTTAGTGCCATTGCGGATGGCCTGGCCGCCCGCCTGCCGCGCCACCTGCTGCCGGTAGCCCGCGTTCCGCGCATCGAGCAGGCGCGCCACGGCGACGCCGGCGGCATGCGCGGGGCGGCATTTCTGCACCTTACGGATTAAACTCAGGAGCCCACATGCAGTCGCGCCGACTACCCCGACTTGTCCGCTTTCGTCGCAACAAACGTCGCCAGCGCCAGCGCCTGCGCCAGCGGCTATTTTTTAGAGATACAGCGGTACCCGATATGATGGAAAAACCAAGAGTCGTCGTACTGACCGGGGCAGGGATCTCGGCCGAATCAGGAATTCAGACCTTCCGCGCGGCGGACGGACTGTGGGAAGAGCACCGCGTTGAAGACGTCGCCACGCCGGAGGGCTTCGCCCGCGATCCGGCGCTGGTGCAGGCGTTCTACAACGCGCGCCGCCGACAGCTGCAGCAGCCGGCCATCGCGCCCAATGCCGCGCACCTGGCGCTGGCGAAGCTGGAGGCCGAACTCGGCGACCGCTTTCTGCTGGTAACCCAGAATATCGACAACCTGCACGAGCGGGCGGGCAGCCAGCGCGTTATCCATATGCACGGCGAGCTGCTGAAGGTGCGCTGCGCCTGGAGCGGACAGGTGCTGGAGTGGACCGGCGACGTGAATCCCGGCGACAAGTGCCACTGCTGCCAGTTTCCGCAGCCGCTGCGCCCGCACGTGGTGTGGTTCGGCGAAATGCCGCTCGGCATGGACGAGATCTACAGCGCCCTGGCCGCCGCCGATATCTTTATCGCTATCGGCACCTCCGGCCACGTCTATCCGGCGGCGGGCTTTGTCCACGAAGCGAAGCTGCAGGGGGCGCATACCGTCGAGCTGAACCTTGAACCGAGCCAGGTGGGCAGCGAGTTCGAGGAGAAGCATTACGGGATGGCGAGTGAGGTGGTGGTCACGTTTGTGGACGAGCTGTTGAAAGATCTGTAACGTGTCTGGCAGTACAATGTCTCCTCCGTTGGGACATTGTACTGCGCTCTCCGGGTCGGCTATAAAGTTAATTTGTCGAGCAGTACCATCCAGCCCATCGGTTCGCTGATAATGCTCTCCGCGTGATATTTATGAATTATCCTGCTCAGGCCGCGCTGGCTGAGGATCTCACTGATGATTTCCGTCGCTTTGCCATTGGTGGTTGTCTCTACGCGATCAAATAGCGCGCCGTTGCGATACCCGTCTCTTATTCTGTCGGTCTGATATTTCTTTCGAAATTGCTCTTTGTAAGCCAGGAAGTGTATTTGCTGACATATTTCTTCCAGCGCATCATTGTCAAGTTTAATGACGCTGTCGAAAATTTTTTTTGTTTGATTGAGATTGTCGGCGCCTGCTTTACCGGAGTTTTGCGACGGTGGCATTTGTTTATTGATCGCGAAATTAGTAATAAGTTTTTGAGTAAGATCAAGCGCGGGCGACACCGGTGCGACATAACTCATATCAGGGATCACGCCGCTACCGGGTAGCGATGAGAAGACGGCCGAAACGGTCTTTCTGGCGGTCTTCGCAGATTTAAGTTTGATAATAATGCCAAGGCCCTGTTTTAGCGTTGCGCTGTCAGCACCGATGGTGCCGGATGAGCCAATCTCTTTATTAATATTTATCAGCTTACACAGGTGAGCAATTGAATTCTTGCTTGAATCAATCGCCGTGCCTAAGTTGATAACGTTAATGCCGGCGGTGTGCGCCAGCGCCGGCGTGAAACCTACGGACGCGGATTTCCTGAACAGATTCTTTGCTTTCCGGTGGTGCAGATAGCTAAGGGTATTATTGTTAGCCTCTGGCCGGGTGAAACTCAGTAGGTTGTCAGCGGCTCTTTTCTCTTCCTGCGCCAGGGTTAACTGGTGGCCGCCGCGAGAAGCGGTGGCGCTATTTAACTGTGAAGTATTATAGTGGTATGAGGTCTGCGCATCGGGGTCCTGAGAGGGATCAACGTGAATGACTCTGGATTTTTCAAGGAGGTCGTAGAGAAAGTTTTTGATCAGCGGGTTCACACATTTATTAGGATCGTTTTTTATTTCACGTATTTTCTCTCCCCAGTCGATAACGCTGAGGATAACTTCAACGCCGCCCAGGCTATAACCCGAATAGTTATTATAGGTCATGCTGGCATCACCGGCCTTCAGACCACCATTGACGGTAGCATGGGTATTCTCGTGATTAGCTTTGATCTCTTTATACGATCTCTTACTGAATCGCTGGAGGAATGTTGTCATGATGAGTCCGCGAGAGTGGAGGTAAAATTAGCTTTCTGACGCTGGCAGAAAAAAGGCATGAATTAGCCCGTGGCATTTCTTAATACAACCGCGTGGCTGCGGGTAAGAAACGGACGTGGCTAATTCATCATGCGTGCAATGGCTTACGCTTCTTTATTTTCTTTGATGTTCCATCCGGCGGAGACTTCTGCCCCCTTACTGCCCTGCTGCGTCTGCTCCCAGTACTGCTGCTTAACCGAGGATGCCTGGAAAGAGTAGGCGACGCCTATTGTGTCATCACCACCTGCGCCGGTATAGCGCACGGAGGTCACGAGCACATCGGTTAAGGTGATTTTTGCGTATTCAACCTGGTTCCCGCCCGCTTTGCAGACGGACAGCTCAACACTTTTAACATGCTTACCGCTGGCGCAGTACTTAAGGATCGAGGGCGTCGCTTTATCAATAAGCGCAATGACTTCGAGATCGTTAAAATTTACTTTTCCGGCGCCGCCGCCGCCGCCTACCGACATATTGCCCGGCTGGCTTGCTCCCCACGAAAAAGAGTGTATGTCGGTCCAGTTTTTATGATTAGAATCATTGGATTCTCCCGTGACGCCTTCTACTTTCAGATACATATCGATAGACATATTTCATTCCATTAGCAGGTTAAGGATAAGCAGAGCAATTAATAAATAACGTTACCCTGTTGTCATTTCAATAAGTTTATTTACGGCAGTAACAATATGAGAGTTTTCTTAATAAGTAGCCCGCGTACTGCAATAAATCTGTCATAATTAACGACCGGCGATTCCTTCTGCTCATTGTTTATGCTGCTTTATATTAATAAAGGTTATGGTTTGCCTGATTATATGAATATGCAATGACTTTCATTCGAAAATAAATGCAAAAACTATTTTCTTCGCTGACGGAAGTACAGGCCGGAGGCGTTACATTTTGATGCTTTTTTAAATGAAATATCTTTATTTGAAATAAAGAGCGACGATGCGCCAGCAGAGGGGGGAAGCGGGAGATAGCGGGTTTACCGGGTAAAAGGAGCGTGATGGCACGCTCCCTCCGGGGACAATTATCGTCCGGCCTTCAGCCGCTGATAATACTCTTCATAAATCCGGCTGGCGTCGCCGACGTCGTTCTGCCACTCGCCTTTTTTAATGGTTTCCGCATCCGGATAGAGGCTCTTATCGTTCGCCACCTTCGGGTCCAGCAGCTTGCGCGCCGCCAGGTTCGGCGTCGGGTAGCCGATGGTTTCCGCCACCTGTTTCGCCACGTCCGGGCGCAGCAGGAAGTTAATCAGCTTCAGCGCGCCGTCGACGTTTTTGGCGTTGGCCGGAATGGCGAGGCTGTCCATCCAGAAAATGCCGCCCTCGGCGGGCCACACGGTTTCCAGCGGCGTACCGGCCTGGCGGGCAACGTAGGCAGAACCGTTCCACACCATGCCGACATTAACCTCGCCTTCCATATACGGATTCGCCGGGTTGTCGGAGTTAAAGGCCGCGACGTTTGGCATCAGTTTCTGCAGTTCGTGATAGGCGGCTTCAATCTCTTTCGGATCGGTGGTATTACCGGACTTACCCATTTTGAGCAGCGCCATCTGGAACACTTCCCGGGCGTCGTCGGTCAGCAGCAGGCTGCCTTTATACTCCGGCTTCCACAGGTCGGCCCAGCGGGTGACCGTTTTCGGGTCGATAGCGTCGCTGTTAACGCCGATGGTGGTCGCGCCCCAGATATAGGGGATCGAATAGTCGTTGTTCGGATCGAACGGCTTGTTGAGCATCTCGGGATCGAGATTGTGGAAGTTGGTCAGCTTGCTTTTATCTATCTTCTGGATCATGCCCTCTTTGCGCATCTTATCGACGAAGTAGGTAGAGGGGACCACCAGATCGTAGGCGCCCTGCTTATAGGTCTTGAGCTTGGCGTACATGGTTTCGTTCGACTCGTAGGTCGAGTAGATAACCTTGATCCCGGTCTCTTTAGTGAACTGCTCCAGCAGCCCCGGCGGGACGTACTCGGTCCAGTTGTAGAAGTAGAGCGTTTTATTGTCATTGTTCGGCGCATCGGCAGCGCTGGCGGCGTGAATGCCCATCGCCAGCAGACCTGCGGCTACCAGAGGTGACCACTTTTTCATTGAGCCTGATTCCCCATAGTGAAGGTCGAAGCAAGAGGCGAAGCCTCTCCATCCTGCGACGTTGCAGGGGCGCCATTATAGGAGCCGGGGAGCGGAGGGTAAAGGAAAGCGGGCGGAACCGAAGATCCCGCCCGTGTTGACGGCTATTTAGCCAGCGTTTTCGCAACCGCTGTCTGCGCGGATGCCCGCTGGCTATCGCCCTGTTTGCGGGCGTAGAACATCAGGATACTGAGGCTGATAATCAGCGTGGCGGCAAGCTTGGTCTCGTCCGCGCCGGCCAGCGCCACAAAGCAGAACACGCAGCCGGCAAGCGAGGCAAAGGCGCTGAAGGTGTTGCGGAAGGTGAAGCCCTCCATCTGAATCAGCGCAATACAGGAGTAGAAGTAGGGGAGCATGGTGAGCAGCACCGCGATACCGATGAGGTTGCCGAAGATATCCGAGGTGTGCGCATTGCCGGCGCTCATCCAGGTCATCAGCGCCATCAGGGCCGTCATCTTCAGGGCCGAAAGCACGATCCCCATCCGCGGTACGCCGTGGCTATCCACTTTTCCGTAAATTTTCGGGAAGGTGCCGTCGCGGGCGGCGCGCACTCCGGCCTGGCCTACCAGCATCATCCACGAGCCGAGCGCTGCAAGGCAGGCAAAAGCGGTAAAGGCCGATACCACCGGGGCCGCCCAGCCGCCGACCATCATCGAGACGCTGGCGGCAAACGGCGCGCCGGTATGCGACATTGTTTGGGCCGGGAACATGCCGCTCATCACCTGGGTGGCGGCAATATAGACGACCCCCGCCATCAGCGTGCCCAGCATGGTGGCCAGGGGCACGGTGCGGGTTGGGTTTTTGACCAGGCCGGAGCTGACCGCGGCGCTCTCGACGCCGACGAAGGCCCACAGGCAGATGAGCACGCTGTGCATGATCGCCGTCCCATCGCTGACCCGGGAGGTGTTCCAGTTAGCCTTATACAGCGCCGGATCGAACCAGTGCCAGCCCGCGACGGCGGTTCCCACTACCGGGATAAGCACCAGAATCAGCCCCAGGGTCGTCAGGCGGCTGACCCAGTTACCGCCCAGCATATTGATGAACGCCATGATCCAGATGAAGACAATACTGGCGATGCCGGCCGGGACGGGATTGTTAAGAACCGGGAAAAAGACCGACAGATAAGCCACCCCGGCAATACAGTCGGCGAGATTACCGATCCAGTTGGCGTGGTAATAGAGCACCGCGGTCTGAAAGCCAAATGACGGCCCGATGCGCCCGGCGTAGGCGATGGGCCCGCCGACCTGCGGATCTTTGGTGGAGAATCGGGCAAAGACATAGGCCAGCGACATCGCGCCGACCAGAGTAATTAACCATCCGAAAAGTGCAATAGAGCCGGTTTTCGCCAGATTCGCAGGAAGCAGGGCGATGCCGCTGCCCATCATGTTTCCCGCGACGATACCGGTACAGGCAAAAAGCCCGATTTGTTTTGAAGACGCCATTCAAGCCCCCGTTACGTCAGCCAGTGCTGCGTTCCTTCGCGGCTCGCTTAAGTGAAATTAAAAATCACCGTATTGTATGACAAAACGTGAGGTAAATCACATTCACCTGCACGGGGTACGCCTTCATTACAGCCCTTTTGTGCGGTCCCTCATGATCAGTTGGCTGCCGAGAACCAGCAGGAGGGAGAAGATCAGCAGGATGGTCGCCAGGGCATTCACTTCGGGCGAAACGCCAACCTTAACCATAGCGTAAATTTTGAGAGGCAAAATTTCGTAGCTCGGTCCGGTAACGAACGAAGAGACCACAACGTCGTCCATTGACAGCGTAAAACTCAGCAGCCAGCCGGCGGCGATGGCCGGCAGCGCCAGGGGCATAATGATTTTGCGCAGGATAATCAGCTCGCTGGCCCCCAGATCCCGGGCGGCCTCCAGCATCCGCACGTCAAAGCCTTTCAGACGCGAATAGACGGTGACCACCACAAACGGCAGGCAGAAGGTGATATGTGAGAACAGCAGCGACCAGAAGCCGAGCTGGATGCCCAGCAGCATAAACAGCACCAGCAGAGAGATGGCCATAACAATATCCGGCGACATCATCACCACGAACAGCATTCCGCTGACGAACGGCTTGCCGCGAAAGCGGTAGCGGAACAGCGCCACGGCGGTCAGGGAGCCTATCAGCGTGGCGAAGGTGGCGGAGAAAACCGCCATCGTCAGCGAGTGCTGGGCCGCCTGCAGGAGGCTGTCATTGTTGACCAGCAGCTGATACCACTTCGTGCTGAAGCCCTGCCAGTTGATGCCAAAGCGCGAACTGTTAAACGAATTGACGATCAAAATAATGATCGGAATATAGAGATACGCGTAAATGGCGGTCATAAAGCCGCCGCGAAGCAGTCGGCCGATCATTCCAGCTCCACCTTTTTGTTCAGCAGGCGCGAGGCGCGCCAGTAAATCAGCAGCATCAGGCCCATCACCAGCGTCAGCGTGATGCTGGTGGCGGCGCCGAACGGCCAGTCGCGAATGTAGAGGAACTGGCTCTTGATTACGTTGCCAATCAGCAGGTTTTTGGCGCCGCCCATCAGGTCAGAGACGTAAAACAGCCCCAGCGCCGGGAGCATCACCAGCAGGCAGCCGGCAATGATGCCCGGCATGGTCAGCGGAATGATGATGCGGATAAAGGTCTGCAGCTTGCCGGCGCCGAGATCTTTCGCCGCCTCAAGCAGCGGCTTGTCGAGTTTTTCAATACTGGAGTAGAGCGGCATGACCATAAACGGCAGCAGGATGTAGACCAGGCCGATGATCACCGCCGAGGGCGTAAACATGATGCGAATCGGCGTCTCAATGACCCCCAGCCACAGCAGAAACTCGTTGAGATAGCCGCGGGTGCTGAGGAAAATCTTCAGGCCATAGATGCGGATCAGTGAATTCGTCCAGAAGGGGACAATCAGCAGAAACAGCAACAGCGGGCGCACCTTCTGCGGCAGGCGCGCCAGAAACCAGGCAAAGGGATAGCCCAGGATCAGACAGGCCAGCGTCGCCATCAGGGCCATGTTCAGCGAGTGCATCAGCACGTCGAAATAGAGCGGATCGAGCAGGCGCGCGTAGTTATCCAGCGTGAAGACCATTTTGACGAAGTTAGCGTCGTCGCGGGTCAGGAAGCTGGTGGCGATAATCATCAGGTTGGGCAGAAAGACGAACAGCACCAGCCAGCCGACGATAGTGGCAATAACCACATTCTGGAATTTACTGGTGTTCTTCATCGGCCAGCACCACCTCCCAGCTTTCGACCCAGTTAATGGCCATTTTCTGATTGAGCGAGTGATCGAAATCGGGATCATCCTCGTTGAAGAATTCGCTGACCATCACCATCTTGCCGTTTTCCAGCTCGACAACCGATTCGAGGGTCATTCCCTTGTAGTTGCGCTCGCGTACGTAGCCGACCAGGCCGTCAATGGGGTTGTCGTGGTTAATTTCGTCCACGCGCAAATCTTCCGGGCGCAGCAGGACCTTCAGGCGCTGGCCATTCTCCACCGCAAAATTGACGTCAATATTGCATTCGCGTCCCTCGACGCTGGCGCGTACGCGACGATCGTCAAGGCGCTCAATCACCGTGGCGTCGAAGATGTTGATCTCGCCGATAAAGCTGGCGACGAACAGATTTTTGGGCTCCTCATAGATCTCGCGCGGCGTGCCGTCCTGTTCGATTTTGCCGTCGCGCATCACTACGATACGGTCCGACATGGTGAGGGCCTCTTCCTGATCGTGCGTGACGAAAACGAAGGTGATGCCGAGCTTGCGCTGTAGCGCCTTCAGTTCGTTCTGCATCTGCTTGCGCAGTTTGTAATCGAGCGCCGACAGCGATTCATCGAGCAGCAGCAGGTGCGGTTTGTTGACCACCGCGCGGGCGATGGCTACGCGCTGCTGCTGGCCGCCGGAGAGCTGGTGCGGTTTGCGCTGGGCAAAGCTTTCGAGCTGCACCATGCGCAGGGCTTCTTCCACGCGTGGGGCTATCTCTGCGGCGGGCGTTTTCTGCATCCGCAGGCCGAACGCCACGTTCTCAAACACGGTCATGTGCGGGAACAGGGCGTAGCTCTGAAAGACGGTATTAACGTGACGGTTTTCGGCCGGGACATCGGTAATATCTTCGCCGCCGAGGTAAACGCGGCCTGAGTTAACACTTTCCAGACCGGCTATCAGACGCAGTACGGTTGTCTTACCGCAGCCGGAGGGACCCAGCAGCGTCAGGAACTCGCCGTGATTGATGGTCAGATTGAGATCGGAAATGACCGTTTTACCGTCAAAGCCTTTGCAGATCCCCGCCAGCTCGACCAGCGGTGAAAGCGAACGCGATTGTGTATTCAATTTTTTACTCTGTCCCAGTCAGACGTAACGGACGGCGGCCGTTACGGGGTTTGTGGTTAACCACCTTAGAGGTTCGGCACATAATTAAGGGCTGGCATTCTACGGCAATCCACTGAAATCGCCAATCATTCTGCGCCGTTCGGGCTACCTTTAATACAGTGACGGGAAATGGCGGGAAAATAATTTTTGTTTGCGGGAGCAAAAGTGACCTGACGCAATATTTGCGCTTTAGTGCTTACTGATAATATTGTCACAAAAAGAGAGGGTGGCTAAATGGATAAATTACTTGAACGTTTTTTGCAGTACGTTTCTCTGGATACTCAGTCGAAGCCCGGCGTACGGCAGGTCCCGAGCACTGAGGGGCAGTGGAAGCTGCTGCGCCTGCTCAAAGATCAGCTTGAAGAGATGGGGCTTACCCACGTCACCCTGAGCGAAAAAGGCACCGTGATGGGCACGCTGCCCGCCAATACCGACGGCGATATTCCGGCCATTGGTTTTATTTCTCACGTCGATACCTCGCCCGACTTCAGCGGTAAACACGTTAATCCGCAGATCGTTGAAAACTACCGCGGCGGCGACATTGCGCTGGGTATCGGCGACGAAGTGCTGTCCCCGGTGATGTTTCCGGTGCTGCACCAGCTGCTGGGCCAGACGCTGATCACCACCGACGGTAAAACCCTGCTCGGCGCCGACGACAAAGCGGGCGTCGCGGAAATCATGACCGCGCTGGCGGTGCTGAAGGCTAAAAACATTCCTCACGGCGATATTCGCGTGGCCTTTACACCGGATGAGGAGGTGGGCAAAGGGGCGAAGCACTTTGACGTTGAGGCCTTTAATGCCCGCTGGGCCTATACCGTCGATGGCGGCGGCGTGGGTGAACTGGAGTATGAGAATTTCAACGCTGCCTCGGTGACCATCAAGATTGTTGGCAACAATGTTCATCCGGGGACCGCCAAAGGCGTGATGGTCAACGCCCTGTCGCTGGCGTCGCGCATTCACGCCGAAGTGCCCGCCGAAGAGAGCCCGGAGCAGACCGAGGGTTACGAAGGCTTCTACCACCTGACCAGCATCAAGGGCACGGTGGATAGCGCGCAGATGCACTACATTATCCGCGACTTTGACCGCAAGCAGTTCGAGGCGCGCAAGCGCAAAATGATGGAAATCGCCAAAAAGGTCGGGAAGGGGCTACACCCGGACTGCTATATCGAGCTGATTATTGAAGACAGCTACTACAACATGCGCGAGAAGGTGATGGCCCATCCGCATATCGTCGACATTGCCCGCCAGGCCATGGTGGACTGCGACATCGAACCGGATATGAAGCCGATCCGCGGCGGCACCGACGGCGCACAGCTCTCCTTTATGGGCCTGCCGTGTCCGAACCTGTTCACCGGCGGCTACAACTACCACGGCAAGCACGAGTTCGTCACCCTTGAAGGGATGGAGAAAGCGGTGCAGGTGATTGTGCGCATCGCCGAGCTGACGGCAAAACGTTGAGGGATGTGAGGATGCCGCAGGCCGGGCAAGCGCAGCGCCGCCCGGCACAGGTCTGACTCAGTCCTCGAAGAACCAGTAGCCGCTGTTAACCAGCGCGGCAAGCATGGCGAGGAACGAGGGATCTTCCAGCGCATCGCCGAAGTGGTCGGCCTTCAGCACGCAGTGGGCGGCGATGGCCTCCAGCGCAGGGCGGTGCGGGGAGTTCAGCACTTCGCCATTGACGAACACCTCGTCGCCGATGCGCAGGACCCGCAGTCCGCCCAGGCGCGCCAGGCTGTCGCCCTGGGTGAGCGCGTCGTAGATTTCGTCCGGCTGATAGGGCGGCTCCGGCGGAGAGACATCCAGTTCGTGGCGCGACTGGCTGATAAACTCGCCGAACCACTGGCTAAAGTTCTCCGGCTGATTAATCATCCCGATCATCATTTCCCGCAGCCTGTCCATCTCCTGGGGCAGGATATCCGCCGGATGCTCGCGCGCGGGCACGTCCGGATCGGCATAGCGCTGCCCGCCCAGTTCGCGCTGCAGCACGTAGTCGGCAAAGCCGTTAATCAGCTCCTTGCCGCTCGGGGCGCGGAAGCCGACGGAGTAATTGAGGGAGTTTTCCAGCGAGTAGCCTTCGTGCGGGAATCCCGGCGGAATGTAGAGAATATCCCCCGGCTCCAGCTCTTCATCAATGATGCCTTCGAAACGGTCAACCTGCAGCAGATCGGGATGCGGGCAGTGCTGCTTCATCGGCACCTTTTCGCCCACCCGCCAGCGGCGGCGGCCGGTGCCCTGAATAATAAAGACATCATACTGATCGAGGTGCGGGCCGACGCCGCCGCCCGGTACGGAGAAGGAGATCATCAGATCGTCAATCCGCCAGTCGGGCAGCGCGCGGAACGGGCGCATCAGGGCGGCGGCGGGCTGGTGCCAGTGATCCACCGCCTGCACCAGCAGCGACCAGTTAGTTTCGCCAAGATGATCGTAGCTCTCAAACGGGCCGTGGCTGACCTGCCATTTGCCGTCGAGGTGGCTGACCAGGCGGCTGTCCACCTCATCTTCCATCGCCAGTCCGGCGAGTTCGTCAGGGCTTATCGGGTCGATAAAGTCGGTGAAGCCGCGCTTGAGCACTACCGGGCGTTTTTGCCAGTAGCGTTCGATAAATTCGGGCCAGTTGAGCGTTAAGTGATAGTCCATACTGTTATATTCCTGGGCAGGTTTTTGAGGATTATAACGGAAGCGACCGCCGGGAGATGCAGGCGATGGCAAATATTCTCAGTTACAGTTCGCCGCTCTCCGCGTGCTTGTGGCCGAAAATCACCTCCATGCGCGCGCCGCCCAGCGGGCTGTCGCCGGCGACGATCTTCCCGGCATACTGATCGACGATTTCGCGGGCAACGGAGAGGCCCACGCCCTGGCCGGGGCGCAGCGTATCCACGCGCTGGCCGCGGTCAAAGACCAGGTCGCGCTTGCTTTGCGGGATGCCGGGGCCGTCATCGTCGACAATGATGTAGAGGTTATCCTCCGTCTGGCGGGCGGAGACTTCAACAAACTCCAGGCAGTACTTGCAGGCGTTATCGAGCACGTTGCCGAGCACCTCCATAAAGTCGTTTTGCTCGCCGAGGAAGCTAATTTCCGGCGACACATCGAGGCTGATATCCACGCCCTTGTGCTGATAGACCTTATTGAGGGCGGACGTCAGCTTGTCCAGCAGCGGCGCGACCGGATGCAGTTCGCGGCTCAGCAGGGCGCTGCCGCTGCGCATGCTGGCCCGGTGCAGGTAGTAGCCTATCTGCTGGGAGATGCGGCTTATCTGATCGAGCATCACCGGCTCCGCCGCCTCCACCGTCAGCTTATTGCTGCGCAGCGATCGCAGGGTGCTCTGCAGCACCGCCAGCGGCGTTTTCAGACTGTGGGTCAGATCCGTCAGGGTGGTGCGGTACTTATCGTAGCGCTCGCGCTCGCTCTTGAGCAGGCGGTTGAGATTGAGCACCAGATTGGTCAGCTCGCGGGTGGTTTGCGGATCCAGCGCTTCGCGATGGTGATCTTCCAGTTCGCGAACCTCTTTCGCCAGCGCTTCAATGGGCTTGAGGCTCCACCATGCGGCAATCCACAGCAGCGGGAGTACCAGCAGCAGGTTTGCCGCCAGCACGTAAATAAACCAGCTCCAGACCATATAGGAGCGCTTGAGCTCAACGGGGATCGTATCAACCACCACAATGCTCAGCTCCGGCATCCGTGAGGTGGCAGGATAAACGTTTACCGCCACCGAGTGGGTCATCTCGGAGTCGTCATCCTCTTCGCGGATCTCATCCAGCTGCGCCTGCACCGCCCGGTTATCGCGCAGCAGCATGCTGGAAAGACCGACATCGGTTTCGATTTCGTAAAAGCCGTCGGCGTGGAGCCACTCCGGGCGAATGCGCTTTTGCAGCCAGGGCACATCGCGCTGGGCCCACAGCAGCTTGCCGTCTTTATCGTAAATCAGGGCTACCGTCGGGCTTTGCAGATCGATATTTTCCGGCAGTTCGAGGTGGAGTTTATTATTTTCATAGCGGGCGAGCGTATAGAACAGGTTGCTCTCACCGCGCAGCAGGCGAAAGGTGGTTTTATCGAAGCTGACGCTATAGCCCACCAGCGCTACCATGCCGTAGGCGAGCGACAGCACCGACACCACGGCGGCGGTCGCCAGCAGAAAGCGGACGCGGAGCGAGAGCGGAAGAATTCGTCTGAGCACGCTACTCCTCGCGCAGTTCGAAGAGATAGCCCTGGCCGCGGACGGTGGTGATCGCGTCCTGCGGATAGCGGGCCTGGATTTTCTTGCGCAGGCGGCCCATCAGGACGTCAATGGTGTGACTCTCGCGCAGCTCGGCGTCGGGATAGAGCTGCAGCATCAGGGAGTCCTTGCTCACCACTTTACCGCTATTGCGGATCAGCGTTTCTATAATGGTATATTCGAACGCCGTCAGCTTGATAACTTCACCATCGACCGAGAGTTCGCGGCGGGAGAGATCGACCTGGAAAGGCGCGATAGTAATAACCTGCGAGGCGAGGCCGCTATTGCGGCGCATCAGCGCCTGCATGCGGGCGGCGACCTCTTCGATATGAAAGGGTTTGGTCACGTAATCATCGGCACCGGCGCTCAATACCTCAACCTTGTCCTGCCAGCCTTCGCGCGCCGTCAGCACCAGTACCGGCACCGACACGTCGTGGCTGCGCCAGCGGCGGATCATCGACAGGCCATCTTCGTCCGGCAGGCCCAGATCGACAATGGCGATATCCGGTACGTGTTCGCTCAGATAGTAGTCGGCCTCTCTGGCGTCTTCAGCGGCATCCACCTGATTGCCCAGCTCCTGCAGCTGCACCTTTAAATGGTGGCGCAGCAGAGCGTTATCCTCGACAACGAGTACCCGCATGCGTTTTCTCCCTTTCTTCTTTAATGTGCCCAGTGTAGCGCTGAATGCGCCCTAAGAGCATAGCCCAGCAAAACTAAATACTGGCTCACTGCGGCGGCAGTTTTTCCCGGCTAAACAGACGCGCCAGGCGGCGGCAAGTTGCCGCGCGGTCGCTATACTGATAACAGACAATGAGATCTATAAAGCGCGCCCGGCGGAGCCGGACGTCTTTTCGCTGACCAGCCTGTCCGCTGGTCTTTTTATTGCTGTAATGTGAGGTTTTATGCTGTGGATGGAACAAGGCTTATATCTGCGGGTCCAGGAGCTTGCCAACGGCCCGCGTCCGCTGCCGCTGCAGAGCGGATTTAGCGTGGATACGGCCTACCGCGTGCTGGGCTGTTTTAACCCTTCTGAAACGTCTGACGCCTATTATATTTTGTCCAACGATCGGGACGAGATTTGGTTTATCTGCAACCGCCATCTGCGCACGGTCGGGCTCTATCAGGAACTGCACGACTTTCGCTTCCGGCTGCCGGAAACGCTGCGCCATTAGTAAAGGCCCGCCCTGAGGGCGGAGCCAGCTACTTGCCAGCTTTAGATTTTCTGCCGTAGAGATCCGGCTGCCCCGCGGGGCGCGTCTTGAACCTGCGGTGCAGCCACATGTACTGCTCCGGCGCCAGCGCAACGGCCTTTTCAATGGCCCGATTCATCAGCGCCGCCACCGTCTCTTTGTCTTTATCGTACAGCTCAGGGCCGATGTCAGGGAGGATGACCAGCTCGTAGCCTTTGCCGTCAGGCCTGCGGCGCGGCACGAAGGGGACCACCGCCGGGCGGGCGCTTTTAACCAGCATATAGCTGCCGGCGGTGGTAGCCGCATCCGGCACCTTAAAGAAGGGGACAAATACGCTGTTGCGCGGGCCGTAATCGTGGTCAGGGGCGTACCAGACGATCTCATCTTTTTTCAGCGCGCGGATCATGCCCTTCAGATCGTACCTGTCGACCATCGTTTTGTTGGATCGCAGGCGCCCCCGGGTCTGCAGCCAGTCATACAGCGGGTTATCGTTGGGCCGATAGACGCCGACGCCGGGATTGAGCATGCCAAAAATACGCGCCCCGAGCTCAAGCGTCAGAAAATGCATCCCGATCAGCAGCACGCCGCGCTGCTGATCGCGGGCCTGCTGCATGTTTTCATAGCCGCTGATGGTGAACCACTTGCGCACCCGCCAGTCGGGCCAGAACCAGGCGATGCCGGTCTCCAGCACGCCCATGCCGACGGATTCAAAGTTTTTTCGCAGCCGTGCCTCGCGTTCGGCCTCCGGCAGTTCGGGAAAGCAGAGCGCGAGATTGCGCCTGGCAACCGCGACGCGCCCGGGAAGCAGGCGAAGTGCCGCTCTGCCCAGGCCGCAGCCAATTTTACACAGCAGAGGATAGGGGAGGAGTGTGATGCTCCACAGCAGCCCAATGCCGAGCCACAGGGGCCAGTAGCGCGGGCGCAAAAAAGTAAAAGAGAATCTCGGTAACGTCGTCATTGAAGTAAAGCGGGTTCCTGGCCGTCAGCACTTTCAGCGCCATGGATAAATATTTCCGTAGGTTTAGCGCTTTTGAGTAGAGTTAAATAGTGAAGTTTAAGCAATTGCAGCGGAATATCTTACCAGAGATTGCGAAACGGCGCAGCGATATGCCCGCTACCGGCTCTTTTTGCGCGCTGTTGACGCGAGGTTTAGCGAAAATAAGGCGGGCGGAAAATATGGCGCCGCGCCCCGGTGATGGAGCGCGGCGCGCGGGGATTACTTCAGCTCGTCAACCATCGTCACGGCGCGACCGATGTAGTTAGCCGGGGTCATCGCCTTGAGGCGGACCTTTTCTTCTTCCGGCAGCGCCAGGCCGTCGATGAACTGCTTCATGCCTTCGGCGTCTACGCGCTTGCCGCGGGTCAGCTCCTTGAGCTTCTCGTAGGGCTTCTCGATGCCGTAGCGGCGCATCACGGTCTGAATCGGCTCGGCCAGCACTTCCCAGTTATGGTCAAGCTCGTCGAGCAGGCGGTCGCCGTTCAGCTCCAGCTTGCTCACGCCCTTCAGAGTAGACTGGTAGGCGATCAGCGCGTAGCCGACGCCAACGCCGAGGTTGCGCAGCACAGTGGAGTCTGTCAGGTCGCGCTGCCAGCGGGAGATCGGCAGCTTGCTGGCCAGATGCTGCAGCACGGCGTTGGCGAGGCCGAGGTTGCCTTCGGAGTTTTCGAAGTCAATCGGGTTCACCTTGTGCGGCATGGTGGAGGAGCCGATTTCGCCGGCGACGGTTTTCTGCTTGAAGTGGTTAAGGGCGATGTAGCCCCACACGTCGCGGTCAAAGTCGATAAGGATGGTATTGAAGCGCGCGATGCAGTCGAACAGCTCGGCGATGTAGTCGTGCGGCTCAATCTGCGTGGTGTACGGGTTCCACTGAATGCCCAGCGAAGTGACGAACTCTTCGCTGAACTGGTGCCAGTCCACTTCCGGGTAGGCGGCGATATGGGCGTTGTAGTTGCCGACCGCGCCGTTGATTTTACCGAGGATCTCCACCTGGTCCAGCTGGCGGAACTGGCGCTCCATGCGGTAGGCGACGTTGGCCATCTCTTTACCCATAGTCGACGGCGTGGCCGGCTGGCCGTGGGTGCGGGAGAGCAGCGGCACATCGCGGTACTGCACGGCCAGGTTTTTCACCGCGTCAATCAGCTGACGCCAGTATGGCAGCACTACTTCATCGCGGGCGGTTTTCAACATCAGGGCGTGGGAGAGGTTATTGATATCCTCAGAGGTGCAGGCGAAGTGGATGAACTCCGACACCGCGTGCAGGGCAGGCACCGCCGCCACTTTCTCTTTCAGGAAATACTCTACCGCCTTGACGTCGTGGTTGGTGGTGCGCTCAATGGTTTTGATGCGCGCGGCGTCTTCTTCGCTAAAGTCGGCGACGATTTTATCGAGGAAACCGTTTGCGTCGGCAGCAAAAGCAGGAACTTCCTTAATCGCTGCGTGCGCGGCCAGCTTCTGCAGCCAGCGGACTTCAACCTGAACGCGGAACTTCAGCAGACCGTATTCGCTGAAGATGCCGCGCAGCGCGCTGACTTTATCGCCGTAGCGTCCATCGACAGGGGAAACGGCGGTCAGGGAGGATAATTCCATAGATCACTACTCCGGAGTTATATGAGCAAGAATTTGTTTGGCCTGAGTGGTCAGGCGATTACGGGAGAACATCAGCTGCAGGCGGCCGCCGCCGACCTGGTGCCAGAGCACGGCGGCGCGGATGCCGGCCAGCAGGGATGCGCGCACTTTGGCCTGCACCTGCGGACTTTGCAGCACCGCCGGGGAGCCGGTGACCTGGATGCGCGGCCCCAGCGGGCTAATCACATCGACGTAAATGGCGGCCATGGCGCTGAGCAGCGTTTCTGACTGCAGATCGAAATGCTCCAGCTGGCGCTGCAGTCCGGCAATGCGGTTGCCGAGGGTGTCCATCGCGCTACCGGCGGCGGAGAGCTTGCGCTCCAGCACCATCAGGCTCAGCGTATAGCGGGTCAGTTCCGCGTTAAGACCCTGGCGGCTGCTGGCATTGAGCACGCCGAGCAGCGTTTCCAGCCCGAGGCGAAGATTGGCTTCGCTGCCCCCGAACACGCCGAGGGACGAGTCCGGGTTCAGATCGATGACGCTGTTGAGCGACACGTGCAGCGCGTCGCTGTCGCAGTGTCCCTGATGGGCCAACTGCTGCACCAGACGGGCCGACTGGCAGATGCCCGCCAGCGCCAGGGTGATGTCGTAGTAGTTCTTCGCCACGTGCTTTCCTTGTTCTGCTGTGTGTTAAACCGGCAGCGGCAGGCGCTGCTCGATAATGCCGCCGCCCAGGCACACGTCGCCGCTGTAAAAGACGGCGGACTGGCCGGGCGTTACGGCCGCGACGGGCTCGTCAAAGCGAACCTCAATTTTATCTTCGCTGAGCGATGTGACGGTGCAGGGAATATCAGTCTGGCGATAGCGGGTCTTCACCGTGCAGCGCAGCGTGCCGGTCAGCGGTTCGCGATCGACCCAGTGCAGCTGCTGGGCAATCAGGCCCACGGACATCAGGCGCGGGTGGTCGTGCCCCTGGGCCACCACCAGAATATTGTTCTCAACGTCTTTATCGACGGTATACCACGGCTCTTCGCTGCCCTCTTTGGTGCCGCCGATACCCAGCCCCTTGCGCTGGCCGAGGGTATGGTACATCAGGCCCTGATGCTCGCCGATTTCGTCGCCGTCCACGGTGACAATTTTGCCCGGCTGAGCGGGCAGGTAGCGGCCGAGGAAGTCGCGGAACTTGCGCTCGCCGATAAAGCAGATGCCGGTAGAGTCTTTTTTCTTCGCGGTGGCCAGGTCGAGCTGCTCGGCGATGCGGCGCACCTCCGGCTTTTCCAGTTCGCCGACCGGGAACAGGCTCTGGGCAATCTGCTGATGGCTCAGGGTATAAAGGAAGTAGCTCTGGTCTTTATTGCTATCGACGCCGCGCAGCAGTTGGCTCTTGCCGTTAACATCGGCGCGGCGCACGTAGTGGCCGGTGGCGATGTAGTCGGCGCCTAAATCTTCGGCGGCAAATTCGAGGAAGGCCTTAAACTTGATCTCTTTGTTGCACAGAATATCCGGGTTCGGCGTACGGCCCGCCTTGTACTCTGCAAGGAACAGTTCAAAGACGTTGTCCCAGTATTCGGCGGCAAAGTTAACGGTGTGCAGCTCAATGCCGAGCTTATCGCAGACGGCCTGGGCATCGGCCAGATCGGCCGCTGCGGTGCAGTAATCCTCGCCATCGTCTTCCTCCCAGTTCTTCATGAACAGGCCCTCTACCTTATAGCCCTGCTGCTGCAGAAGGTAGGCTGAGACCGAGGAGTCGACGCCGCCGGACATGCCGACGATCACTTTTTTCTGGCTGTTATCTGACATGGATTACTCACAACTATGAACTTCGAGGCGGCGTATTCTAGCACGCGGCCCCGAGGTTGACACCCTTATGTGACGGGTCAGTTAAATGCGCCGACGATCTCCAGCGGCCAGCGCACGCCGCTCTGCCAGCAGCGTATGCTTTCCGCCACCAGCGGCGAGCGCAGATTATCGGCGGTGAGGATCTCATCGGCGGTAACCCACAGGCAGCGGTCGATGTCGCTGTCGTGCGGCTCGGTGGCGCAGGGGGCATCCAGTTCGATGGCGAATAGAAAGCGCAGGAACGGCGTTTTGTCGGGGGCGGTCCACTGGTGCATACGTACAAATTCCTGCGGGACGGCGCGGATGCCGGTCTCTTCCCACAGCTCGCGCCCGGCGGCCTCCAGCAGCGTTTCGTTAGCTTCGAGGTGGCCTGCGGGCTGATTCCACGTCGCTTTACCGCGAATCGTCTCTTCCACCACCAGAAATTTGCCCTGCGCGTGGACCACGCAGGCGACGGTAACGTGCGGTTTGAACATGCGCTCTCCTTTTAAAGCGGTTTATTGATCCCGGCGTAGACCTTATCCAGTTCACGCAGGCGCTGGTCATAGGCTCTGTTGAGGCAGCTGACGCTGCCGGCGCACTGGCGGCGGGTCTTCAGCCACGCCTGCTGACTGTCCTGCAGCGCGCCGCGTGCGCCCATGGCGAACAGCCCTTTCAGGAACTGATACTTCGTGGCCATCTCGACATCTTTATCGTTCAGCGCCAGATGCGCGCAGATGGCCTTCTCATCCGGCGCGCTGGCCTTCGCGCAGTCGAAGCTGGCGGCACCCGCTGCCAGCGGCGCAAGCAGCGCCAGAATAGCGATATAGCGCTTCATGGTTTTCTCTCCGTAGTGAGTTCCCTCCACTGGCCGCTATCAAGCCCGTTCAGGGTGTAGTCGCCCATTGCGAAGCGGATCAGGCGCAGGGTAGGGAAGCCAACGTGGGCGGTCATCCGCCGCACCTGGCGATTGCGGCCCTCGTAGAGGGTGATTTTAAGCCAACTGGTGGGAATAGACTGACGCTCGCGGATCGGCGGATTGCGCGGCCACAGCCAGGCGGGCTCCCCGACTCGCTCGACGCCGGCGGGGAGTGTCGGGCCGTCCTTAAGCGTTACCCCGGTGCGCAGGGCGCCGAGCGCAGCTTCATCCGGCTGGCCCTCCACCTGCACGTAGTAGATTTTACCGGTGCGCTTGCCGGGTTGGGTCAGCCGCGCCTGCAGCGCGCCGTCGTTGGTCAGCACCAGCAGCCCTTCGCTATCGCGATCGAGCCGGCCCGCGGCGTAGACATCCGCCACCGGAATGTACGCTTTCAGGGTAGCGCGCCCGGCTTCATCGGTGAACTGCGGCAGCACGTCGTAGGGTTTGTTAAACAGAATGACCCGCTGCGGCTGTGGTTTTTTATGCTGCCGGGGGGCAGAACGTGAGCTGAATCGCTCAAGCTTGTGATTTTTAACAGAAGTTCTTCGCATGGTATTTTCAGGCTATCGCAATTGCCGCATTATAGCCTAATTACGAAGACCTTTCATGGCGCCCGACATTAAGGTAGTATCAACGGGCTCATTACAAAATTTTAACAAAAATATTGCTCCCGCCTGGTCGCGCTGTAACGGACACGCACAGGGAACGCGATACAGAAAGGGCAATGACCAGAAGTGCTCGAAGGAGAGGTTAATGGAAAGCAAAGTAGTTGTTCCGGCGGAAGGCCAGAAAATCACCCTGCAAAACGGCAAACTTAACGTCCCAAACAATCCGATTATCCCGTTCATTGAAGGCGACGGCATCGGCGTTGACGTCACCCCCCCGATGATCAAAGTGGTTAACGCCGCGGTTGAAAAAGCCTACGGCGGTGAGCGCAAAATTTCCTGGATGGAAATCTACACCGGTGAAAAATCTACCAAAGTTTACGGCCAGGACGTCTGGCTGCCACCAGAAACGCTGGATCTGATCCGTGAATACCGCGTAGCCATCAAGGGGCCTCTGACCACGCCGGTTGGCGGCGGTATCCGCTCCCTGAACGTTGCCCTGCGCCAGGAGCTGGATCTGTACATCTGCCTGCGCCCGGTACGCTACTATGAAGGCACCCCGAGCCCGGTGAAGCGTCCTGAAGATACCGACATGGTTATCTTCCGCGAGAACTCTGAAGATATCTACGCCGGCATCGAGTGGAAAGCCGACTCTGCCGACGCGGAAAAAGTGATTAAATTCCTGCGCGAAGAGATGGGCGTCAAGAAAATCCGCTTCCCGGAACATTGCGGCATCGGCATCAAGCCGTGCTCGGAAGAGGGCACCAAGCGCCTGGTGCGCGCGGCCATTGAGTACGCTATCACCAACGACCGCGACTCCGTGACCCTGGTACACAAAGGCAACATCATGAAGTTCACCGAAGGCGCTTTCAAAGACTGGGGCTACCAGCTGGCGAAAGAAGAGTTCGGCGGCGAACTGATCGACGGCGGCCCGTGGCAGAAGATCAAAAACCCGAAAACCGGCAAAGAGATTATCATTAAAGACGTGATCGCCGACGCCTTCCTGCAGCAGATCCTGCTGCGCCCGGCCGAGTACGACGTTATCGCCTGTATGAACCTCAACGGCGACTACATCTCTGACGCCCTGGCCGCGCAGGTTGGCGGCATCGGCATCGCGCCGGGCGCCAACATCGGCGACGAGTGCGCGCTGTTCGAAGCGACCCACGGCACCGCGCCGAAGTACGCGGGTCAGGACAAAGTAAACCCGGGCTCCGTGATTCTGTCCGCAGAGATGATGCTCCGCCACATGGAGTGGTTCGAAGCCGCAGACCTGATTGTTAAAGGCATGGAAGGCGCTATTGCCGCCAAGACCGTGACCTATGACTTCGAACGTCTGATGGACGGCGCTAAGCTGCTGAAATGCTCTGAGTTTGGCGACGCGATTATCGCGAATATGTAATTCAGCCTGCGGGTTGATGCATCAGGGAGCCGGAAGGCTCCCTTTTTTATTGGCACAATAATGACGCTCACAGAAGTCAGGAATGCATTAGCGCTGATGCTGCTGTCCCGTCTGCGCGGTGGAATAGCCAAACTCCCCGTTGCAGGCCATAAGTGAGCAGCTGAGGGCGGCGATAAGCGAGAGCGCAATCCAGACTTTCATTTTTTACACCATATTGTTAATGAGTTAATAAAGCGTAAGTCTGGCAGGCTGAGTGCGAATTGCGACTCAGTAGACGCCATTACGGAACTATCCGAGACGCGGAATAATTTTAAGAGAAGGGTGCCCGAAAACGCCCGCTATCCGACTGTGCGGTGGCGGGGAGTGCTCCCCGCCGGTTGCTCTTACTTACGGGAGTGACAGTCCATCATCGCCGCAATTTCCCGGCTGCCGTCCCGGAATCGCAATTCGTAAAGCGAATGGCGGGTCAGCAGCGTAAATGCCAGTATCGTCAGGCAGACGATAATCAGGCACCAGACAACGGTATTTTTCGGCTTCATGGCAGCATCTCCTTGCCCTGTCGCAGCATCCGATTTTAGACAAAATGGGACGTTGCTTTCGACGTGGTAAGAGGCTAACCTTGCATATGTCGAGTATGCGAGGGGCCTCGGGTTGATTGAAAAATCACTCGGGGCCTTTTCTCTTTCTGATCAACTGTTGCCTGAAACAGAAAGCTTCAGGCACCCGCAAGCATCATAATCTCCGCCATTTTTAAATCCACAGGCGCCGCCTGCGGCATTTCATTTTCTGAATCTCGCTTCAAAATAAAATGCATAAAAAGAAACGGGAGCCCCGCGGCTCCCGTTGTCGTCACGAAACGCGCTGTCAGAGCACATTCTGCCGCGGCGGGCAGCGCTCCAGCAGCTCGACGCTGCCGTCGGCGTTCTGCTGCTCCAGCATAACGTCAAAGCCCCACAGCCGGTGGACATGCTTGAGTACTTCCCGGCGCCCCATATCCAGCGGAGCGCGGTTGTGCGGTACGTAGCGCAGGGTCAGGGAGCGGTCGCCGCGCAGATCGACGTTCCACACCTGAATATTCGGCTCCAGGTTACTGAGGTTGTACTGCGACGATAGCCGGTTGCGGATCTCGCGGTAGCCCTCTTCGTTATGAATGGACGAGATCTCCAGATAGTTGTTGCGGTCGTCGTCGAGCACGGTAAAGAAGCGGAAGTCGCGCATGATCTTCGGCGACAGGAACTGGCTGATGAAGCTCTCGTCTTTAAAGTCGCGCATCGCAAAATGCAGCGTCTCCAGCCAGTCGGAGCCGGCGATGTCCGGGAACCAGTATTTATCCTCTTCCGTTGGCGACTGGCAAATGCGCTTGATGTCCTGGAACATGGCAAAGCCCAGCGCGTAGGGGTTAATGCCGCTGTACCACTGGCTGTTATACGGCGGCTGATAGACGACGTTAGTGTGGCTGTGCAGAAACTCCAGCATAAAGCGGTCGGTGACTTTGCCTTCGTCGTAGAGGTGGTTGAGGATGGTGTAGTGCCAGAAGGTGGCCCAGCCCTCGTTCATCACCTGAGTCTGCTTCTGCGGGTAGAAATACTGGCTCACCTTGCGCACGATGCGCAGGATCTCGCGCTGCCAGGGCTCCAGCAGCGGCGCATTCTTTTCCATAAAGTAGAGCAGGTTCTCCTGCGGCTCGGAAGGGTAGCGGCGGGCAGCGGCTTCTGTTTTCTCTTCCTCTTTTTTCGGCAGGGTGCGCCACAGCATATTCACCTGGCTTTGCAGATACTCTTCCCGGCTTTTCTGCCGGGCCTTCTCCTCCTGCAGGGAGATTTTCTGCGGGCGCTTGTAGCGGTCCACGCCGTAATTCATCAGCGCGTGGCAGGAGTCGAGCAGTTTTTCGACCTCATCAACGCCGTAGCGCTCTTCGCACTCGGTAATGTATTTGCGGGCGAAGATCAGGTAGTCAACGATGGAGCTGGCGTCGGTCCAGCTGCGGAACAGATAGTTATTTTTGAAAAAAGAGTTATGGCCATAGCAGGCGTGGGCCATGACCAGCGCCTGCATGGTCATGGTGTTCTCTTCCATCAGATAGGCAATGCAGGGATTGGAGTTGATGACGATTTCATAGGCCAGGCCCTGCTGGCCGTGCTTATAGAGCCGCTCGGTTTCGATGAATTTTTTACCAAACGACCAGTGGGTGTAGTTAATCGGCATCCCGACGCTGGAGTAGGCGTCCATCATCTGCTCTGAGGTGATGACCTCAATCTGATGCGGATAGGTATCCAGCCGGTAGAGCTTCGCTACCCTGTCGATCTCCGCAAGCCAGGTATCCAGCAGATCGAAGGTCCAGTCGGGTCCATCGCTCAGACGTGAGGTGTCCTTGTTCATGGAGTCAATCGTAGCCATTAGCGCGCCCTCATTGTTGGCGGCTCCCTCTGTACGGAGAGCCTCAGATCAAGAATAGAACACCCCGCGCCGGTACGCGCCAATGACAAATTTTTTTCTTCGCGATTTCTCAATTTTATGACCCTTTTCGCTTCGAAAAGTCAGCATTTAATGCTGGAGAAATTCCAGGCGCAGCAGGAGATCGTAAAACCCGCCACCTCCCGCAGTGCGCGGCCTGTGTGAGTTTAATCACCATAACTAAAGCGTATGTTGAATAATATTTTCAACTGAGTTATCAATTTGTAATTAGATGATTATTCTTTTACTTATCTGGAGCGTTGAGCAATGCATGTGGTCATTCTGGGTAGTGGAGTTGTCGGTGTGGCGAGCGCCTGGTATTTGCGCCAGGCGGGTCACGATGTGACGGTTATCGATCGCGAGACCGGTCCGGCGGAAGAGACCAGCGCCGGCAACGCCGGGCAGATCTCGCCCGGTTACGCCGCGCCCTGGGCGGCCCCCGGCGTACCGCTGAAGGCGGTGAAGTGGATGTTTCAGCGCCACGCGCCGCTGGCGATAAGCCTCGACGGCACGCAGTTTCAGCTGCGCTGGATGTGGCAGATGCTGCGCAACTGCGACACCCGCCACTACGCCGAGAACAAAGGCCGCATGGTTCGCCTGTCGGAGTACAGCCGCGACTGCCTGAAGGCGCTGCGCGAGTCCACCGGCATTCAGTACGAAGGCCGCCAGGGCGGGACGCTGCAGCTGTTCCGCACCGCGAAGCAGTATGAAAACGCGACCCGCGATATCGCTGTGCTCGAAGACGCCGGCGTGCCTTATCAGCTGCTGGAGTCATCGCGGCTTGCCGAAGCCGAGCCGGCGCTGGCCGAGGTGGCTCATAAGCTCACCGGCGGCCTGCGCCTGCCCAACGATGAGACCGGCGATTGTCAGCTCTTTACCCGCCGTCTGGCGGAGATGGCGCGCCAGGCCGGGGTGGTGTTTCGCTTTAACACGCCGGTCGATAAGCTGCTGGTCGAAGGCGACCGCCTCTGCGGCGTACAGTGCGGCGATGAGGTTATTAAAGGCGACGGCTACGTCATGGCCTTTGGCTCCTACTCAACGGCGATGATGAAGGGCATGGTCGACATTCCCGTCTATCCGCTGAAGGGCTACTCCCTGACCATACCACTCAAAGAGGAGAGCGGGGCGCCGGTCTCCACGATCCTCGACGAGACCTATAAGATTGCCATCACCCGTTTCGACCAGCGCATCCGCGTCGGCGGCATGGCGGAGATCGTCGGTTTTAATAAAGCCCTGCTCAAGCCACGCCGCGAAACGCTGGAGATGGTGGTGGGCGATCTGTTCCCGCGCGGCGGCTTCATTGAGCAGGCAACCTTCTGGACCGGCCTGCGCCCGATGACGCCGGACGGCACGCCGATCGTTGGCCGCACGCCCTATAAAAATCTGTGGCTGAACACCGGACACGGCACCCTGGGCTGGACGATGGCCTGCGGCTCCGGGCAGCTGCTGAGCGACCTTATCTCCGGGCGCACGCCGGCTATCCCGTTTGAGGACTTAAGCGTAGCGCGCTATGCGCCGGGCTTTACGCCTTCCCGCTCACAGCAGCTGCACGGCGCGCACGGATAAGGGTGAAGAGATGACACGTCCCGTTTATGCGAGACTCGATCTGCAGGCGCTGAAAAACAACCTGGCCGTGGTGCGCCGCGCCGCGCCGAACTCGCGGGTCTGGTCGGTGGTCAAGGCCAACGCCTACGGCCACGGCATCGAGCGAGTCTGGAACGCCCTTGGCGCGACCGACGGGTTTGCCATGCTCAATATCGAAGAGGCGATTTTGCTGCGCGAGCGCGGCTGGAAGGGGCCGATTCTGATGCTGGAGGGCTTCTTTCACGCCGACGATCTGCCTCTTTACGATAAATACCGGCTGACCACCAGCGTGCACAGCAACTGGCAGCTGAAGGCCATTCAGAACGCGCAGCTGCGGGCGCCGCTGGATATCTACCTGAAGGTAAACAGCGGCATGAATCGCCTGGGCTTCACGCCCGACCGCGTCCACAGCGTCTGGCAGCAGCTGCGGGCGATGAAAAACGTCGGCGATATGACGCTGATGACCCATTTTGCCGACGCCGACAGTCCGCAGGGCATTGATGAGGCGATGCGCAGGGTTGAGCAGGCGGCGGAGGGGCTGGCGTGCCCGCGCTCGCTGTCCAACTCTGCGGCCACCCTCTGGCACCCGGAGGCGCATTTCGACTGGGTCCGTCCGGGCATCGTGCTCTACGGCGCGTCGCCGAGCGGCCAGTGGCAGGATATCGCCAACAGCGGGCTGAAGCCGGTGATGACGCTCGGCAGCGAAATTATCGCCGTTCAGAATCTGAAGCCCGGAGAGACCGTGGGTTACGGCAGCACCTACAGAGCGAGCGGGCCTCAGCGCATCGGGGTTGTCGCCTGCGGCTACGCCGACGGCTATCCGCGTATTGCCCCGCACGGGACGCCGGTGCTGGTGGACGGCATCCGCACCGGCACCGTGGGCCGCGTATCGATGGATATGCTGACGGTCGATCTCACGCCCTGTCCGCAGGCGGGGATCGGCACGCCGGTCGAGCTGTGGGGCAGGGATATTAAGATAGACGATGTCGCCACCTGCGTCGGCACGGTGGGTTATGAACTGATGTGCGCCGTCGCGCCGCGGGTGCCATTTATCACCGGGTGAGCGTCGGGACAGGGAACAATTGAATCAGCAGGGATGCAGCCCGCCCTCTCCGCGCCTGCGCGGGGAGGGGGGTATTAACGGCTCTCGGGCATGGTTTTCTGCATTTTGTGCCAGATGAGTCCGCTGTCGTGGCCGTAGCTGCGGACAGTCTCGTAGACCTTGTCGTGCTGACCCTCTTCGCACACTTTACTCAGCTCATGATAGAAGCCGAGCGCGCGGGCGCGGGCCTCCGGGTTCGCGAAGTAGTGGCGGCCGATGCGGGTGTAGAGCCCCTTCATGCCGTTAAGGATCAGACCGTAGATCGGGTTACCGGAGGCAAACGCCAGCCCGCGGAAGATGTTGTAGTCGAGTTCGGCAAACGCATCGGCGTGGTCTTCGACGGCTGTGGCGGTTGCCAGCACCTCCAGCGCCTTATCGGGATGCTGGCGGAAAGCGGTACGGATAAAGATAGTGGCAATATTGGTACGCACGGAGAGCAGGTTATCGAGCAGCTGCGGGACCCGGTCGTGGTCGAGGCGCGCCAGCGTTTCGAGGATATTGAGACCGGACGTCTCCCAGAAGTTGTTCACTTTGGTCGGCTTGCCGTGCTGAATGGTCAGCCAGCCGTCGCGGGCCAGACGCTGCAGCACTTCACGCAGGGTGGTGCGCGTAACGCCAATCAGTTCGGATAGCTCACGCTCTGCTGGGAGGATAGAGCCGGGAGGGAAGCGGTTATTCCAGATGCTCTCAATGATGTACTCTTCCGCGAAGCCCGCCGGGCTCTGCGCCTTAATAACCATAATAAGATTTCCATTACACAGCGTTCTAATTTGGAACTCATCATACCAGAGGCACAAAGGGCCAGATAGCGGGTCAGATGAATTAAAAAGGGATCGCCGTTCTATTTTTATCATTTTGATTACCGCAGATTTGCTTGAAACCGGCCGGGCAGGGCTGATACTTTGGCTGCTCGCTGGATACTCTTTTTTGACGGGACCGGAAAACTGTCGTGGACATCTCTTATTCTCGCGCCCTGTGGCGCAACTTTCTCGGCCAGTCGCCAGACTGGTACAAACTCACGCTTATCTTCTTCTTACTGATAAACCCGCTGCTGTTTATCGTTAGCCCCTTTGCGGCCGGCTGGCTGCTGGTGGCAGAATTTATCTTTACGCTGGCCATGGCGCTTAAGTGTTATCCGCTGCTGCCGGGCGGTCTGCTGGCTGTTGAAGCGGTGATGATTGGCATGACCAGCCCGGAACACGTCCGCGAGGAGATTGCCAACAATCTTGAAGTTTTGCTGCTGCTGATGTTTATGGTCGCCGGGATCTACTTTATGAAACAGCTGCTGCTGTTTATCTTCACCCGGCTGCTGCTGAGCATTCGCAGCAAAATGCTGCTCTCACTGGCTTTTTGCTTTGCCGCGGCTTTTCTGTCGGCGTTTCTTGATGCCCTGACGGTTGTGGCGGTGATCATCAGCGTTGCGGTGGGTTTTTACGGCATCTACCATCGCTTCGCCTCGTCCCGGCCTGAAGACAGCGATCTGCAGGACGATAGCCACCTCGACGCCTACAACCACGAAGTGCTGGAGAAGTTTCGCGCCTTTTTGTGCAGCCTGATGATGCACGCCGGCGTCGGCACAGCCCTCGGCGGGGTAATGACGATGGTGGGCGAGCCGCAGAACCTGATCATTGCGAAAGCCGCCGGCTGGCACTTCAGCGAATTTTTCCTGCGCATGCTGCCGGTGACATTACCGGTATTTATTTGCGGCCTGCTGACCTGCATGCTGGTTGAGAAATTTAAGCTGTTTGGCTACGGAGAAACGCTGCCTGACGCCGTTCGCGCGGTACTGCAGGAGTATGACACCCGCAGCCGTCAGAAGCGCACGCGGCAGGAGACGCTGAAGCTTGTGGTACAGGCCATTATCGGCATCTGGCTGATTATCGCCCTTGCGCTGCACCTGGCGGAGGTCGGGCTAATTGGTCTGACGGTGATTATTTTTGCCACTGCGCTGACCGGCGTTACCGACGAGCACGCCATCGGTAAAGCCTTTACCGAGTCGCTGCCTTTTACTGCCCTGCTGACGGTTTTTTTTGCCGTGGTGGCGGTGATTATCGATCAGCAGCTGTTCGCGCCGATCGTGGACTTCGTGCTGCAGGCGTCGCCGCACGCCCAGCTGTCGCTGTTTTATCTCTTTAACGGTCTGCTTTCCTCTATATCGGATAACGTGTTTGTCGGCACGGTCTATATCAACGAGGCAAAATCCGCCCTTGAGAACGGCGCTATTTCGCTCCCGCAGTTTGAGATGCTGGCGGTAGCCATTAATACCGGCACGAATTTGCCGTCGGTAGCAACGCCCAACGGTCAGGCCGCGTTTCTGTTTCTGCTGACCTCGGCGCTGGCGCCGCTCATCCGCCTTTCCTACGGACGCATGGTGTGGATGGCGCTGCCCTATACCGTGGTACTGACGCTGGTCGGACTGCTGTGCGTGGAGTTTACGCTGATGCCGTATACGGATTTATTAATGAGCAAGGGCTGGTTAACCGTGCCTGCGGGGATGAGCCATTAAACAAAACAGGCGGTCAGACAGCATAACCGGACGAAATGTCCGGAAATAGAGACTGTCACCTTTTAGCGAGTGGCTAACAGCATGTTTTGGTTTACACTGCACTGATTTAGCCTCTTTCAGGGAAATAATTATGTTGCGATATTTGAATCAATGCTCCCGCGGACGCGGAGCGTGGCTGCTGATGGCTTTGACCGCTTTTGCGCTGGAGATGGTCGCGCTCTGGTTCCAGCACGTCATGTTACTGAAGCCCTGCGTGCTCTGCATTTATGAGCGCAGTGCGCTGTTTGGCGTTATGGGGGCGGGCATTGTGGGAGCCATTGCCCCGAAGACGCCGCTGCGCTATGTCGCGATCGTCATCTGGATCTACAGCGCGCTGCGCGGCCTGCAGCTCTCCTGGGAACACACCATGATTCAGCTGCATCCCTCGCCGTTTATGACCTGCGATTTCGCCGCCCGTTTCCCTGCCTGGCTACCGCTCGATAAGTGGCTACCGCAGGTGTTCGTGGCCTCCGGCGACTGCGCTGAGCGCCAGTGGTCGTTTCTGACCCTGGAAATGCCCCAGTGGCTGCTGGGCATTTTTGCGGCTTATCTGGTTGTTGCAATACTGGTACTGATTGCCCAGCCGCTGAAACCGAAAAAGCGCGATCTGTTCAGCCATTAAATCCTTTCCCTCTGGTGCCCCGAAGGGAAAACCTCTGCCGCTCATGCACAAGAGCAGGAGGGCGATATCGCCTGACCTGCCGGTGAGCGGCGCTGCGACATCAGCCAGCATTTTTTTGATTTGTCAGCGCTGCTGACAAATCTTTGTGCAATAAAGCTTGCGACTTAAACCCTATCATGCGTTAATGGCTTATCGGTTTGACAATAAACGATATCCGAATCAGTTCTCTCAAGTTGCTCCATCATTAGTCTCTCCTTTGATGTCTCTTCTTCAGTTCTTTTTCCTCTCTGATATCTTTTTTTCAGACCCTAATGCCTGCGGGCGACATAAATAATAAGGAACGAAAGATGACGACTAAAATGACCGGTCTGGTGAAATGGTTTAATGCAGATAAAGGTTTTGGTTTTATTACTCCGGAAGATGGCAGTAAAGATGTGTTCGTGCACTTCTCTGCGATTCAGAGTGATGACTTCCGCACGCTGCACGAAAACCAAAAAGTTGAATTTGCTGTTGAAAATGGTGCCAAAGGCCCTTCAGCAGTAAATGTAGTGGCGCTCTGAGGACATCACTATTACTGACGCTATTCATTTTCGCTGCCCATGCTGCCACGGGTCTCAATACAGAGTATCGCATTTTGATGTCTCTGAAAAAAATCCGTTCGGTGCCAAATGTATTTTTTGCAAATCGGCAATGGTAACTTTCGATAATATCTATTCTGCCGTGCAAGCAAATCATGGCATGAATGCTTATCGGCAATAATTCCCGCGCGCTTATGCCGGGGATGCAGCGAACTGTGCTATAAAACCGCCTTCGGGCGGTTTTTGTCGTTTAATTTCAGTCTATATGCCCAACTGCGCCGTAACGGCAATTCCCGCAGAGAATAAAAAATATGCCATTGCCTGTTTTCTCAATCAGTTAATCTTGTGACTTTTATTTTGAAATGTTAAATAACAGGTCAGACAAACTCTGCAAAGGAATGGTTCATTTATGTGGTTTATTCTGGCGTTATCATTAGTCCTGCTGCCGTTTAATCGCCGCATCGCCGGCTTCCCGGCCGTTTTAGCGATCGTACTAGCCGCCGCGCAGGGCGTGCTTGACTGGCGGGCGCTGGCCAGCATTGGCCTGATCATATTGCTCGCCGTCGCGTGGCATAAATCGAAGGCAAAACCCGTGCTGCAGGCAGGCTTGGAGCTTCTGCTCTTTATCGCCGCGCTGGCGCTGATGGTTCACCAACTGCCCGGATTTCACAATCTGAAGGTGCTGGATGGCGTTCGGGCGGGGCCGCTGAGCGCGCCTTTCACGATGTACTACAACATCGATAAAGCGCTGGTGCCTTTTGTCGCCTTCATGGTCATCAGTACGCTGTTTACCGATGGCAAAAAGCACCCGGTAGCGGCCTGGCGTTGGGGGGTTTTAGCGCTGTGCATACCGGCACTGCTGATGCTCGCCGCGCTGGTCGGCGGTCTGCAGAGGGAGTTTCACTTCCCCGCGTGGCTGCCGCAGTTTCTTTTCGCCAACGTGCTGTTTGTTGCGTTCGCCGAAGAGGCGCTGTTTCGCGGTTGGATCCAGCAGCGGTTGACCCGGTGGCTATCCGCGGCGCCGGCGATGTTAATCGCCTCGCTGCTATTTGGTCTGGCGCACTTCAGCGGCGGCCCGCTGCTGATGTTTTTTGCCACGCTTGCCGGGCTGGTTTATGGCCTGGCGTGGATGTGGAGCCGCAGGCTTTGGGTTGCCGTACTCTTTCACGCGGGCTTTAATCTTTGCCATCTGCTGTTCTTCACCTACCCGCTGCTGCGCCCGTTACACGCGTAGCGGTGATGTACTCTTTTGTTGACCGCGTCCGTGGCGAAACGGGGCCGTATCCGCTAGATTGTAATTGAATATACTGACAATTTTAGTGGTGTCGCAGTGAAAAACGTTCAGGACGGGGTAAGAAAGCGGCAGGCGCTGTTGTTTTCCGCCGCCATTACGCTGATTTGCCTGACCCTGTGGGTGTTTTTCCTCCACCAGAACCGGCTGAGCCAAGTCAGTAATGGCATGAGCGAAATGATCACCCGGATGATCATTGTCTTCAATGACAATGAACTGATTGCCGATGCCACGGGCGTTCGCTTCCAGCAGCTTCGCAACGCTAACCGCTGCGGTGAGATGAGCGACTTCAGACGCCTTGATAACGGGAGCTGGGCGATCAATGGCGATAAGACAAGGCTGAACCCGGCGCTTGGCACGCTGATTTCCCGCGCTGCCAGCCAGGATGGCCGCTGCATGTATGCGGCCGCGGAATTCATTCGCCACAAAATAAACGAGCTTAACCCCGGTGAATTTAACGTTCATCGCTACATCATCGCCCGCGACGCCGAATGGCTGTACTGGTTCGCGCCCGAAGATTCAACGCTATTCAGCTTCAGCGACTCGTCCATGGCGAAAGATCCTGCCGCTTTTTTTACACCACCGGTCTCTTTTTATGACCGCGTACTGCAAAAAAATGTCAGGATCAAAGCCAGCAGCGCGACGGACTTTTACAGCGACAAAATCACCGGCGGCAGGGCATACAGTATCGTCAGCTACATCTACGATCTTTCCGGGGAGGATGTCTCGTCGCATATCGTCGGCTATCTGCTTTACGATCATTCGCAAAAGGAGCTGGGGCGAGAGCTGACGAATGCTTTTGCCGGCGCGCTGCCTCCCGGACTGATGGTCTCTTTGTACAACCTATCGACCCGGGAATCAGTCTGCCTGACGGAGAGCTGCTCCTGGCTGCGTCCGCAGGTAACGCGCCAGATCTCCAGCCGCTATGCGTTTCGCTACGCGCTGCCGCTCTACCTGCTGGCGATCCGCGATCCGGCGGCGTCGGTGGCTATTGTCCTGTCGCCGTTGCTGTTTCTGCTGATAGCCTTTTTTCTGCGCAAGCGCCTGAACCTGCACGATATTAAAACGTATACCGATCCGCTGACCGGCTGCTTTACGCGTAAAATCATGGAGTTTATCCGTAACCGGCAGGACGAGTATTCGGTGGTGATTCTGATGGACTGTAATAAATTTAAGGCAATCAATGACACATGGGGTCACGGCGTTGGCGATCGGGCGCTGCAGATTATTGCCCGGCAGATGATGCTCAACGTGCGCTCGGAGAAGGATCTGGTGATCCGCACCGGCGGCGATGAGTTCGTCATTCTGCTCAATCAGACGCCGCTGGCCGAGGCCAAAAGCATTGCCGGCAGAGTCGCCGAGCGGATCGTCGACAGCGATTTTACCGCCGGTGGCGCGAAAATCCCGCTCTCGGTATCATGGGGCGTATCGCTATTTCAGGGCGATCTGGATGAAACCATCCAGCTGGCGGATGCGGATATGTACCGGATGAAGCATGAACTTCACGAAGGCGACGAAGCCCGCCGAGCGGCATCCGCGAAAAAAAGCCCCGCCGGGGGAGACGGGGCAAAAACTCATTGATTATGGAATGATCTGTTCCCGGGTCAGTGCGGGAACGGAGCTAATTTACGCAATAAAAGTGCAGCTAAAATGGAGAAATCGTGAAGGTGACTATGAAATTGAATAAGATCGCGACAGTGCGTCGTGCCGGCTATTTAGCGCTTTCGCTGCTGCCGCTTGCGGGATGCGCTCAGCACAACGATGCGCCGCCGCCGCCAACAGTGGGCATGGCGAATCCTGCATCCGTCTATTGTCAGCAGAAGGGCGGCACGCTGGTGCCGGTAGAGACGCCGCAGGGCGTGAGCAGCAACTGCCGGCTGCCCGGCGGCGAGACGATAGATGAGTGGGAGCTCTACCGTCGCGACCACAAGCAGCCCTGAGGTATCATGCCTTCAGGCCGCGGAGCCACCTGGCCAGAACCTGCGCGTGATTCTGGCTGTCCGCTTTGGCGGCATACAGCAGCGTCACCGTTCCCCGCTGCGCCAGCCCGGCAATACGCAGGCCTTCGTCAGCCTGTTGCTCAAGCTCTGCGAGATAGCGCTGGCGAAAGCTGCTGAAATCAATCACCTCACTGTGAAGCGCTTTACGCAGGTCGCCTGAAGGGGCCAGCGCTTTACACCACTCGTCCAACTGCAGCGCCTCTTTTTTAATGCCCCGCGGCCACAGCCTGTCAATCAGAACACGATATCCGTCTGTTACGTCCGCCGCATCGTATACCCGCTTAAGCTGAATCATGCCGCTGCTCCTGCTCTCTCGTTCCCGAAGGCGGCAGCGTAAATGCCGCCGCCTCAGCATCTAAAAATATTGTCATTATATCGCAATCCCGGTAATCTGAGGTTCCTTATGTAGCCCCCAACCGCAACGCATAAGGACCTCTCTATGGAACACACCAGCGCTATCCAACCGCTTCGCATCGCCCTTGTCGGCGACGTTAATCCTGACGTCATTGCCCATAAGGCCATTCCGCTTGCCATCGACGATGCCGCTGCCGTACTGGCGCTGACGGTGGAGTATGAATGGCTGGCCACCCGCGATATCCAAAGCGCGGATGCGCTAAGCGGTTTTGACGCCGTCTGGGTCGTTCCGGCCAGCCCTTATCAGAATGCAGACGGCGCGTTTATTGCGATTCGCCACGCCCGCGAAAACGGTCTCCCTTTTCTCGGGACCTGCGGCGGATTTCAGCACGCTATCATCGAATATGCGCGCAATGTGCTGGGCTGGGAAGATGCGGCCCACGCGGAGACCGACAGCGAAGGCCGCATGGTGATTGCGCCGCTGGCCTGCTCGCTGGTGGAGAAGTCTGATGTTATCGAACTGCGGCCCAATACGCTGATCGCTAAAGCCTACGGCAGGGAGAGCATCGAAGAGGGATATCACTGCAATTACGGCATCGCACCAGAGTTTGCCGCGGGCCTGGAGGCCGGGCCGCTGCGGGTAAGCGGCTGGGATGAAGAAGGCGAGATCCGCGCCGTTGAGCTGACGACACATCCTTTCTTCGTCGCCACGCTGTTTCAGCACGAGCGCAACGCGCTGGCGGGGCGCCCGGCGCCGCTGGTCCACGCCTTCCTGCGCGCAGCGGCAAATTAACAACTCGCCCGGCGTCGGCCGGGCTATATCACTGCACTTCGCGGTTACGCCCGGCCAGGCCGCCAAACAGCGCCATAATCAGCGATATCACCGCCACTGCCAGTAGCGGAATGTTCCAGCTGCCGGTGGCGTCGTGGATTTTACCCATCACCGGCGGGCCGCAGGCGGCCAGCAGATAGCCTACGGTCTGCGCCATGCCGGAAAGCGCCGCCGCCTGGTGCGCCGATCCCGCCCGCAGGCCGATAAAGATCAGGCCGAGGATCATGGTGGCCCCGGAGCCGAAGCCAAAAATCAGCGTCCACGCGACCGAATACTGCGGCAGCAGCCAGTAGCCCACCGCGCTGACGGCGCACATCAGCGCGACGCTAATGGCTATCCCTCTTTGATCGCGCAGCTTGTGCAGCACCAGCGGGATCAGCAGCCCCGGCGCAGCGGTCGCAAGCTGCAGCAGACCGTGCAGCGATCCCGCCTGGGCCTCGCTGTAGCCGCCGCTTATCAGAATGGCCGGCAGCCAGCCGATAACCACGTAGTAGACCAGCGAATTGATGCCGAGAAACAGCGTGACCTGCCACGCCAGCGGCGAACGCCAGATCCCCCTGTTACTGAGGTTGCCGGGACCGGTGATGGTGCCGGGCGCGCGGTTGCGCAGCTGCGGCAGCCAGATAAGCAGCGCAAGCAATGGAAAGACCATCAGCGCCAGCAGCGCGCCGCGCCAGCCGAGGCCGACCTGGGCCAGCGGCACCACCAGCGCCGAACCCAGCGCCGCCGCGCCGCCCATGGTCAGCGAGTAGGCGCCGGTCAGGCGGGCAACGTGTCCGGCAAAATCGCGCTTAATCAGCCCCGGCAGCAGCACGTTACCCAGCGCTATTCCGCAGCCGATAATGGCAGTTCCGGTGAACAGCAGCCAGGGGGCGGGCAGGGAGCGTATGGCAATACCGCCGCAGATCAGCAGCATGGCTGTGCCCAGGCTGCGCTCCATACCGATGCGGCGGGCGATGCCCGCGGCCAGCGGTGAAATCAGCCCGAAGGCCAGCAGCGGCAGGGTGGTGAGCAGCCCGGTCTGCGCGGTAGTCAGGCCATATTCGGCGCGAATGTTGTCCAGCAGCGGCGCCGCGCCGGTAAAGGTGACGCGCAGCGTCGTGGCGATGAGCAGGATGCCGATAACCAGCAGCAGATTCTGTTTACGGGCGATAGTGAACGCAGTACTCATGTTTTTCTCGATTTATTGCAGGTGGGCACAGCTTAGCGGTTTTGCGCACTGCATCAATCAAGCTAGAATGACAAATAATCGCTAAAACCGGACAAAATGGATGACGGGACTCGTTCTTGACGGCTTTGAGCCTGACCTGCAGCATGAACCGGCGGTCGCCTTTCGCATTCAGGTGGCCGCCGATGAAGCGTTTATTCCCGCCCACCGGCACCGCAAGGGGCAGCTGATCCTCGCCCTGCACGGCGCCATCACCTGCGAAGTGGAAAATGCCATGTGGATGGTGCCGCCGCAGTACGCGGTGTGGATCCCCGGGCAGGTGATGCACAGCAACCGCGCGACCGCCGGGGCGCGGCTCTGCTTTCTCTTTATCGAACCGGGCGCGGCTGAGATGCCGGACCGCTGCTGCACGCTGGAGATTTCGCCCCTGGTGCGGGAATTGATCCTTACCCTCGCGGCCCGCGGCGAAGCTCTGCGGCAGGAGAGCGCCGGACAGCGGCTGATTCAGGTGCTATTTGATGAACTGCCGCAGCAGCCGCAGCAGCACCTCCGGCTGCCGGTATCGGCCCACCCGAAAATCCGCCAGATGGTCGACAGCATGGCCGCCGAACCGACCCACCGGCAAACCCTGGGCGAGTGGGCGCGGCGGCTGGCGATGAGCGAACGCAATCTCTCACGGCTGGTGGTCAGAGAGACCGGGATGAGCTTCCGCCGCTGGCGCCAGCAGCTGCAGCTGATCCTGGCGCTGCAGGGGCTGGTGCGCGGGCAGAGCGTGCAGCAGGTGGCCCATGCGCTGGGCTATGACTCCACCACCGCTTTTATCACCATGTTCCGTAAAGGGCTCGGGCAGACGCCGGGGCGCTATTTAAGCTCGCTGGCTACGCCTTCCCGATAAGCAGCGACACCAGTCCGGCGGCGATAAGCGGCCCCACCGGCACGCCGCGAAACAGCGCGACGCCGAGCACGGTGCCGACCAGCAGTCCTGCCACCATCTGCGGCTGGGTGCCCATCAGCTGTACACCGCGCCCGCCGAGCCAGGAGACGAAAATACCCACTGCAATGGCTATCAGCGACTTCCAGTTGACGAACGAATGGAGCAGGGTGGACGCCGGCAGCGTGCCGCTGGCGATAGGCGCCATCACGCCGATGGTCAGAATAATGATGCCGACGGTCAGCCCCTGCTTTTCAATCCAGGGGAAAAAGCCGTTCAGCGGCGTCACGCGCACGATGATCAGCACCAGAATGGCCACGGCAACGGTGGTGTTATGGCTGATCAAGCCGAGGGCAGCCAGCCCCAGCAGAATAAGCAGAGTCGGGTCAAACATGGGTGTCCTTGCCAGAAAGAGAAAGTTAGCCTGCTCACTTTACGCAGAAACGCGCCAACTGGCAGACTTTTTTTCCCCATTAATACCGCGTCAGACGGTGCGGCGAAACGCCACCAGCGCCGGTCGGGCAATGCGCAGATAGTCTTCAGTATTCATCACCACCGACTTTTCCAGCAGTCCGGCATTGAAGGCGATTTCATCGAAGCGCTCGAACAGCAGCGGATCGGCGATCAGTTTAAGGTCGGGATGAAAGCTGAAGGGCGGGATGGCGCCAAATACGCAGGCGGTCAGCGCATCGACTTCTGCGGGGCTTGCCAGCGAGGCTTTAAGTCCCCCGAGGTGGGCTGCAAGTTTGCCGAGGTCCGCCTGCTGATCGGCCGCCAGCACCGCCAGTACGTGCTGTTTAACGCCGTTGCCCTTTATCTTGCACACCAGGGCCTTGGCGCCCTGACCCAGCGCGGTTCCCCGCAGTTCGGATACGGCTTCGCATTTACCGACGGCGTCATGTTCGATAACGCGAAAGCGGGCCCGCTCGCCATCAAGAAGGGAGAGAAGGTGCTGGTGAATATTTCGTGAGGCAATGTCAGACATGATAGCTCCTGTATGCAAACCGGAGTATCAGCATAGAGCAGGCGGGAAAGCCCCACAAGATCTGGCAGTTGCATAAAGCTGTAACAGAGGCGCGGGCGGAAAAATGAAAATCAGCCAGCTTAACCACCCGCTGGCTGATTAAGTGCGGCTACTCTTTTGCGGCTCCCTGTTTGTGAAACAGCTCCCTGAATACCGGGTAGATATCTTCCTGATCGCGGATATGCTGGATAGCAAAGTTATCAAACATGCCCTGCAGGTGCTCGTACTCGCGCCACAGGGTCTGGTGCGCCCGGCGGGTAATTTCGATATAGCTGTAGTAGCGTACCACCGGCAGGATCTTCTTCGCCAGAATTTCATGGCACAGCGGTGAATCATCCGCCCAGTTATCGCCGTCAGACGCCTGCGCGGCGTAGATGTTCCACTGCGCGGGATCGTAGCGCTCCTTGACCACCTCATCCATCAGCTTCAGGGCGCTGGAGACGATGGTGCCCCCGGTCTCCTGCGAGTAGAAGAATTCGTGCTCGTCCACCTCTTTGGCCTGGGTGTGGTGGCGGATATAAACGACATCAACGTTCTTATAGGTCCGGCTGAGGAACAGATACAGCAGAATATAGAAACGCTTGGCCATATCCTTGGTGGCCTGATCCATCGAGCCGGAGACATCCATCAGGCAGAACATGACCGCCTGGCTGGAAGGTTCCGGGCGCTTTTCGTAGTTGCGATAGCGCAGATCGAAGGTGTCGATAAACGGCACCCGCTCGATTTTGGCCCGCAGTTCGGCGATCTCTTTACGCAGGCGCTCCTCTTCCAGCAGCTGCGCGGGTTCACTTTTGGCGACAGTCTCAAGGCTCTCCTCAAGCTCGCGCAGCGCGCGGCGTTTTCCCGCCGTCATCGCCGTGCGGCGGGCCAGCGAATTCTGCAGCGAACGCACGACGCTGATGTTGGCCGGTACGCCGTTGGCGGTGTAGCCGGCGCGGTGGGTTTTATACTCCGTTAACTGACGATGCTGATTTTTGCGCAGATTGGGCAGGGCAAGGTCTTCAAACAGCATATCCAGATATTCATCTTTCGAGATCTGGAAGACAAACTCGTCCTGGCCTTCACCGTCCTGGCTGGCCTGCCCCTGACCGCTGCCACCGCCGCCTCCGCCCTGGGGACGCTCGATGCGGTCATTCTGTACAAAGTGATCGTTGCCGGGGTGCACGCGATGGCGCAGGCCGCCGCGGCCCTGATGAAACATCGGTTCGCTGATGTCGTCCGTGGGGATCGACACCGACTCGCCGCTGTTAATATCGGTCACCGAGCGCTTATTAATGGCCTCGGAGATCGACTGCTTAATCTGCGCCTTATAGCGGCGCAAAAAGCGCTGGCGGTTTACCGCGCTTTTATTTTTACCGTTCAGGCGCCGGTCTATGAACCAGGTCATATGCCCCTCCCGTTGTTGCCAACTTCACGCACTTAACCGCAAAGGCCGGATGTCGCGACGCGCACCCGGCCTACAAGAGTCTGTAGGCCCGGCAGGTGAAGCGACGCCGGGCATCAACTGCGGTTACGACGACTTCCGCACGCGCAGGTACCACTCGCACAGCAGGCGAACCTGTTTGCGGGTGTAGCCTTTCTCCATCATGCGATCGACAAAGTCGTCGTGTTTTTTCTGCTCGTCGGTCGAGGTTTTGGCATTGAATGAAATCACCGGCAGCAGCTCTTCGGTATTGGAGAACATCTTCTTCTCAATAACCGTGCGCAGCTTCTCGTAGCTGGTCCAGTTCGGATTACGTCCGTTGTTATTGGCTCTGGCGCGCAGCACGAAGTTGACGATTTCGTTACGGAAGTCTTTCGGGTTGCTGATCCCGGCAGGCTTCTCGATTTTTTCCAGCTCGGCGTTGAGCGACTCCCGGTCGAACAGCTGGCCGGTATCCGGATCGCGATACTCCTGATCCTGGATCCAGAAATCCGCATAGGTTACGTAGCGGTCGAAAATGTTCTGGCCATATTCGGAGTAGGATTCCAGATAAGCCGTCTGGATCTCTTTGCCGATAAACTCGGCGTATTTCGGGATCAGATAGCCTTTGAGGAACTCCAGATAGCGTTCCGCCTGCTCCTGCGGGAACTGTTCGCGCTCGATCTGCTGCTCCAGAACGTAGAACAGGTGTACCGGGTTAGCCGCCACTTCTGCGTGGTCAAAGTTGAACACGCGGGAGAGGATTTTAAAGGCAAAGCGGGTGGACAGACCGTTCATGCCCTCATCGACGCCGGAGTAGTCGCGATACTCCTGGTAAGACTTCGCTTTCGGATCGGTATCCTTCAGGCTTTCGCCGTCGTAGACCCGCATCTTGGAATAGATGCTGGAGTTTTCCGGTTCCTTCAGACGCGACAGAATAGAGAAGCGCGACAGCGTTTCCAGCGTGCCCGGCGCGCAGGGCGCGTGGGTCAGCTCGCTGTGGTTAAGCAGCTTTTCGTAAATCTTGATCTCTTCCGAGATGCGCAGGCAGTAAGGCACCTTGACGATATAGACGCGGTCAAGGAACGCCTCGTTATTTTTGTTGTTGCGGAAGGTGACCCACTCCGATTCGTTGGAGTGCGCCAGAATAATGCCGTTGAACGGCAGGGCGGAGATGCCCTCGGTACCGTTGTAGTTGCCTTCCTGGGTGGCGGTCAGCAGCGGATGCAGCACCTTAATCGGCGCTTTAAACATCTCGACGAACTCCATCACCCCCTGGTTCGCCCGGCACAGCGCGCCGGAGTAGCCGTAGGCATCGGGATCGTTCTGGGCGTGGTTTTCCAGCTTACGGATATCGACTTTACCGACCAGGGCGGAGATATCCTGGTTGTTTTCATCGCCGGGCTCGGTTTTGGCGATGGCGATCTGCTCAAGAATCGACGGCCACACCTTCACCACGCGGAATTTGGTAATGTCGCCGCCAAACTCGTGCAGACGCTTGGCCGCCCACGGTGACATAATCGTCCCGAGGTAGCGGCGCGGTACGCCGTACTCTTTTTCCAGAATCTGCGCGTCTTCCTGCGGGTTAAACAGGCACAGCGGATGGTCGTTCACCGGGCTGCGCTCGCCGTTAGCGCTCAGCACGTAGATTGGTACGCGCTGCATCAGTGATTTCAGGCGCTCGGCGAGAGAGGATTTACCCCCGCCCACCGGGCCCAGCAGATAGAGGATCTGTTTCTTCTCTTCCAGACCCTGCGCCGCATGTTTAAGATAAGAGACAATCTGCTCTATTGCCTCTTCCATTCCATAAAACTCTTCAAACGCCGGGTAGCGGGCAATCACCCGGTTCGAGAACAGACGGGACAGCCGTGGCTCAGTGGCGGTATCTACCATAACGGGCTCGCCAATAGCCATCAATAGCCGTTCCGCTGCATTCGCATAGGCGCTGCGATCTTGTTTACAGATGGTCAGAAATTCCTGCAGGGTGAACTCTTCGTCCTTGGCAGCTTCGTAACGCTGGCGATAGTGATCGAATATATTCATGGCATGCCGTCCTTTCGTATTTAGCACAGGATAAGAGCCGTTCATATGAATAGTAGAGGCCCCGGGAAGAGGTAAGCCGGGCGACGCTCAACCTTTTACCGAGCAACCCTCGTGCCAGGTTGCCAGGCCAGTCAGTTAAACCGGGTCCGCGATTACACCTTCTGAATTTAAGCGTAGATGCATTTGCAAAACTTGCATGGCCTGGAAAATTAATTTCAATGACTTATCAATAACTCATCGTGCGATATCGCCATTAAAATTGTCAGGAGATGTCACGCATTCATCGGCCTGTCATCCCATTATCAGCAGCTTGTCATCCGAAAGCGCCATTCTGTGCGGTTAAATATTGTGTTCAGATGTAAAGAATTTGAGCTATGGACGGTGGACGATTAGACTTGAGCCGGTTTCTAATTTGAAAGGGAATAGCATTGTGACAAACTTCAAACTTTTGGCCGCAGGCGTGCTGCTGACCGCGGTGTCCGCAACGGCGTTCGCCGAAAATGGTCTGACGGTGGGAGCCGGCGTGGGCGTGGGGAAATCGCCCTATAAGCAATATGACAACGACGCCTTTCCGGTGCCGGACATCGACTACGATAGCGACCACTTCTGGTGGCACGGCCTCGGCGGCGGCTACTACCTGTGGAACGATGAATCGGATAAGCTTTCGGTGACCGGCTTCTGGGATCCGATGCGCTTCAAGCCCAGCGACAGCGATAACCGTCGCCTGCGCCAGCTGGACAAACGCCGCTCCACGGTGATGGCCGGGCTCTCTTACCAGCACTTCACCCAGTACGGCTTCCTGCGCACTACGCTTGCGGGCGATGTGCTGGACAACAGCAACGGCTTTATCTGGGATCTGGCGTGGCTTTACCGCTATACCAACGGCGGCCTGACGGTCACCCCCGGCATCGGGGTTGAGTGGAACAGCGAAAACCAGAACGACTACTACTACGGCGTTTCCCGCAAAGAGTCCCGCCGCAGCGGCCTTGACCACTATAATGCGGATGACAGCTGGAACCCCTATCTGGAGCTGTCGGTTAACTACGCGCTTACCCGCAGCTGGAGCGTTTTCGCTTTCGGTCGCTACACCCGCCTGACGGATGAAACCAAAGACAGTCCGATGGTCAACAAGTCATGGATGGGTATGCTTTCCACCGGGATTAGCTACACTTTCTGACTTTTGCATTAATTTAGTGCAGTGGATGCTTCACAGCAGGGCGAGTCGCCCTGTTTTGCTTTATGGCGGTGCGCGAGGCGACTTCGCGCGCCGCGCTGACGCTACCGGAGGCATAAATGAAGTCACATGTAATATCGTTTGACGGCGCACGCGCGCTGCCCGCCATTGGTCAGGGCACCTGGTACATGGGGGAGCAGCCGACGCTGCGTGGCAAGGAGGTCGCTGCCCTGCAGGCGGGCATCGATCTTGGACTGCGGCTGATTGATACCGCGGAGATGTACGCCGACGGCGGGGCGGAGCGGGTAGTGGGGGAAGCGATCCGCGGCAGGCGGGATGAGGTTTTCCTGGTGTCAAAAGTCTATCCGTGGAACGCAGGCGGCGATAAGGCTATCGGCGCCTGCGAAGCCAGCCTGCAGCGTCTCGGCACCGATCGGATCGATCTCTACCTGCTGCACTGGCGCGGCAGCTTCTCTTTTGCCGAAACGATTGCCGCGATGGAGAGCCTGATTGCCCAGGGCAAGATCCTGCACTGGGGCGTGTCGAATCTCGACGCCGACGATATGCAGGCCCTGTGGCAAACGCCGGGCGGCGAGGCCTGCGCGACCAATCAGGTGCTGTACCATCTTGCCTCGCGCGGTATTGAATACGATCTGCTGCCCTGGTGCCGGCAGCACGACCTGCCGGTAATGGCCTACTGCCCGCTGGCGCAGGCGGGTAAGCTGCGCAGCGGGCTGATGCAGAGTCCGGTCGTACAGGCGATTGCCCGGGCGCTCGACGCAACGCCGGCCCAGGTGCTGCTGGCGTGGGTCATCAGCCGCGAGGGGGTGATGGCGATTCCAAAAGCGGCGACGGCGGAACATGTTGCGCAAAATGCGGCAGCCCTGAGGCTGACCTTAACGCAAGAGATGCTGGAGGAACTGGACAGGGCGTTTCCGGCGCCGGGCCGGAAAACGCCGCTGGACGTGGTGTGATTACGGCTTCGCCACGCGAATAGTCTGCGCCAGGCGCGCCGGTTTTTCTTCGGTTGCCTTCTGCGGCCGGGTGGCGCAGGCGGTTTCTACGCAGACAAAGGTTTTGTAGCCGTCATCCGGCATATCGCCCATGCTGACCGACAGCGCCGGTCCGGGGTTCCAGCCGACGACGTTGCAGTGGTGGCTGTGGATGACATTAATATTGCGCTTCAGCGCCGCGTCCTGGATAACGCTGCAGGCTTCCGGGTTGAGATAAACGCGGTCGGTGCGGTCCGGGAAGGTCTGCACGCCGTCGCTGAGCGCGCCTTCTTCTCCGTCCTTCACCTTATCAATATAGCGGTCGCCGAGGCCGCTCACTTTGACGCCGGCAATATCGCCTACGTGGAAATAGCTGTGCAGGGCCGACGTCGCTTCAAACTCGCCGTGGGCCTCCAGCTCTATTTCGCAGGTTTGTCCCAGCTTGAAGCGGGCGTAAAGGGTGAACTCGTGCGGCCAGAGCCTGCGGGTTTCGTCGTTGCTCTGGAGTTCAAACGTCAGCACCACGCCGTCGGCGTTCTCATCGTGCGCCTTCAGTATCCAGGCCTGGTTGCGGGCAAAGCCGTGAGAGGGCAGGCCCTTCTGCGCCGCCGGGCCGAACCACGGCCAGCAGACGGGCACGCCGCCGCGCAGCGCAACGCCGGTTTTGAACGGCGTATTGTTGCTCAGCCACAGCACTTCCTCTTCGCCGGCCGGCTTCCACGACAGCAGGTGTGCGCCCTGCAGGGCGATAGAGGCGTTGACCTTGGGGTGGTTAACGACGATAAGCTCCAGCTCGTCCAGCTGGCGACGCGAAAGTACAGGGGTAATCTGTTCAACAACCGGAAGCGCGAAAATTTTATCGATCATAGGAGCAGTCCTCTTATTCGGGCAAAAAAAAGAGCGACCGGAGTCGCTCTTTTTGATCAGCTTGTCATCTCAACTTATTTAGAGATGTGAGCGATCAGATCCAGAACCTTGTTGGAGTAGCCGGTTTCGTTGTCGTACCAGGAAACCAGTTTCACGAAGTTGTCGTTCAGCGCGATGCCTGCTTTGGCATCGAATACGGAAGTGCAAACTTCGCCGTTGAAATCGGTAGAGACAACGTCGTCTTCGGTGTAGCCCAGAACACCTTTCATCGGGCCTTCGGAAGCGGCTTTGATCGCTTTTTTGATTTCTTCGTAAGACGCTGCTTTTTCCAGACGAACGGTCAGGTCAACAACGGATACGTTCGGAGTCGGAACGCGGAACGCCATACCGGTCAGTTTGCCGTTCAGTTCCGGCAGTACTTTACCGACGGCTTTCGCAGCACCGGTAGAGGACGGGATGATGTTCTGGGATGCGCCGCGGCCGCCGCGCCAGTCTTTGTGAGACGGGCCATCAACGGTTTTCTGAGTAGCGGTAGTCGCGTGAACGGTGGTCATCAGACCTTCGATGATGCCGAAGTTGTCGTTGATCACTTTAGCCAGCGGTGCCAGGCAGTTAGTGGTGCAGGAAGCGTTGGAAACGATGTCCTGGTCTGCGTATTTTTCGAAGTTAGCGCCTTTAACGAACATCGGGGTGCTGTCTTTAGACGGACCAGTCATAACGACTTTTTTCGCGCCAGCAGTGATGTGCTTACGTGCGGTTTCGTCAGTCAGGAACAGACCAGTTGCTTCAGCAACGATGTCAACGCCCGCTTCGTTCCACTTCAGGTTAGCCGGGTCACGCTCAGCGGTAACACGGATTTTTTTACCGTTAACGATCAGATGACCGTCTTTCACTTCAACGGTACCGTTAAAACGACCGTGAGTGGAGTCATACTTGAGCATGTAAGCCATGTACTCTGCGTCTAACAGGTCGTTGATTGCAACGATCTCGATGTCAGAACGTTCCTGAGCAGCACGGAAAACAATGCGACCGATACGGCCAAAACCGTTGATACCTACTTTGATAGTCATATATTCCACCAGCTATTTGTTAGTGAATAAAAGGTTGCCTGTAAAATTACAAAAACCTTACGCAGCGTCAAGCGGAATCGTGTCAATCATTGCGACAAATCAATCCTCTGCATAGCCATTGCACGATTGATCGCCTCACTCATCCCTCAGGCCAAATTCCACATATGGGCTGCGGCAGGAATTTTAAAGACCGCAGGTAATAAAAATGCGATTTGGATCACATAAACCTGGCTATCCTTAAGCAAGAGACAAGTTTAGAACAAAACCGCAGGTTTCACTGTTAATGTTTTGTTAGAATCCGTAGAGAAGTTGTCCCTAAGCACTGCGAGAATGAGCACATGTCGAACAAACCCTCACCGGACGCGCTAAAGCAGTCCCTGAGCGAAATGCAGTTTTACGTGACGCAGAATCACGGTACTGAACCTCCTTTCACCGGCCGCCTGCTGCACAACCAGCGCGACGGGATTTACCACTGCCTGGTCTGCGACGCCCCGTTATTTCACTCCCGGACAAAATTTGACGCCGGCTGCGGCTGGCCGAGCTTCTATGAACCCGTCAGCAGCGACGCGATTCGCTACCTCAACGACGACTCGCACGGTATGCACCGCGTCGAGATCCGCTGCGGCAACTGCGACGCGCACCTCGGCCACGTGTTTCCCGACGGTCCGCAGCCGACCGGTGAACGCTACTGCGTTAACTCCGCCTCAATGAGCTTTACCGATGCCGAAGACGGCAAGCAAACCAAAGGCTGAAGAAACGATTCAGCAAATTATTCCAATTGTGGAGGGCCAAAGATGGAAATCGCACAGATCGTAGAGAACATGACAGAGGACGTTTATCAGCGCCTGGCCACTGCCGTTGAGCTAGGAAAATGGCCGGACGGCGTTGCGCTGACGCCGGCGCAGAAAGAGAACTGCCTGCAGCTGGTGATGCTGTGGCAGGCGCGATACAACAACGATGCCCAGCACATGACTATCGACACCCGGGGTCAGATGGTGATGAAAAGCAAACAGCAGCTGAAAGAGGATTTTGGCATTGCGCCAAAGCCTATCGCTACGCTGAAGATGCAGTAGCCTTACTGCACCTCTCCTGCGCCGGTGCCCACGCTCATTGTTGCCGGGCACTGGGCGGAAACGCCATTCAGCCCTTCTGACTCCACCGTGAAGGACTTGAAATGATACTCATCATCCAGCCTGACGACGTAGATCGTGTCAAAATCCGACGGTGTCCAGAAAGGCACCTTTGTTGAATCTCCGCCGGCCTTCGCCACCAGTCTGCGCGTGGCAATCACCAGATTTTTATGCTCCCAGGCAATATAGGTCACATCGGCCTTATCCTCTTTTAGCAGCGCGTTGATGAGCTTGCGCGTCTGGTCGGCGTGATAGCGCAGGATGATTGGCTTAGAAACTCGCATAGCCACTGGCGTCATGGTTAGCACGGCGCGCAATGAACTGCCGGCCTTATTCTGATAAGGGGCCGAGGTATAAAGCATGTCGGGCATGCCGTAGCGGTTGAGCAGGACAGGAGGCAGGCTCAGGGCGCGGTTAAGGCCCTTACAGGTGAGCTGCCCGCTGTCGTTATCGGGTTTTTCGCCGTGGCGAAAGAAAACGTAAACTTTATCTGCCTGTGCAAATAACGGCGTAACCAGCGCAACGCCAAAAAGTAGCGCTAAAAATTTTCTCATTCTTTAGTAGACCAGGTAGAGCGATCCTTGAGATCGGAGACTGCTGCGATAGCGTGGATCGCTAGCCGAATCTGGCCCTCTGCATTCAAGGGGCAATACCGCAAGTGTAACGGTATTTCTGCGGTAATCTATGGCGGCGAATGCCGAGTGGCACGAATCGTGAATTCACCCGGCATTCGCCAGCCTTAATGTGCGTTAGCGGACGATGCCCAGCGAATCGGCAAGCTGCGTCGCCAGCTGATTATCGTCATCACCGCTGTAGTCCCAGAACATGGCTCCGCCGAGGCCCTTCTCTTTGATGTACTGCGCTTTTATGTCAACCGAGCGCGGATTTTCATAGGAGAGCGCAAACAGCGGCTTACCGTCTTCGGATCGCACCGACAGCCACGGCACCTTCGCCTCGTCGTCCCACTGCTCGGTAAAGCGCTTTTGCGGATCGTTAAGCAGTTTGCTGACAATGGCGTTGTACTTCACGTAGGTATCTTTGTTCAGGTCGAAGCCGAGAGAGGTAAACAGCGCCAGCTGCTGCGGACCGAAGTAGGGCTGCGTCGCCGGATGTTTGGCCGCGTCCGGTTTACTCCAGTCGATGCCCGGCTCGATGGCGCGTTTAGGCACGCGGCCATAAAAGCCGACTCCGAGATTCATTTGCGCAGGCTTAAGCCCGGCGGCGATGTAGTTATTGACCACGGCGTCGACGCTGTACTTATCCGCTGCCGCAACGGTAGGCCAGCGGGTAGAGTCGTACAGGTTGGCGTTAAAGTACTGCGTGCCGTAGGCCAGATCGTAAGTCATCAGGTTGATATAGTTGAGATAGGGCGCAATTGCCCTGACGTCAACCCAGCTTTTTGGACTCTCGGCATTGGCGCCTACCGCCACGGTCACCAGTTTCCCTTTTGGCAGCGCCTCGCGGGTCTCTTTCAGCAGCGCCGTGAAGTTATCGCGATCCTCGGGCGTCGAATCCATCAGTCCCCAGGCGCCGTTGACCGGATACTCCCAGTCAAGATCGATACCGTCCAGTCCGTAGGTAGTGACGATCTCCTGCACCGATTTAATAAATACCGCGCGGTTGTGCTGATTTTTCGCCGCGCCGGAGAAGCCCCTGGCTCCCCAGCCGCCGACCGACAGCAGCACTTTGAGATCCGGGTTCTGCGCCCGCAGATGCGGCAGCTTCTTCAGATCGGCAATGGTCTTCGGCGACAGCCAGATCTGGTGCAGCCGGCCGGCGTCCTTAAGCGCAGGATTAGTTTCACCTTCTTCGTCGTTATAGATAAGGCCGAAAGCGTAGTTGAGGTGGGTAATCTGGCGCACGTCCAGTTTCTCAATATCGCTGCCTTGCCCGGTCATCGCGTCGTCGCTGCCGTTGAAGTAGCCGACGGACATCAGGCTGCCGGCGAAGGCGCCGGAGGCGCAGAGCAGGGGTAAAGCTGCCAGAAGCGGCAATCGTTTCATCGTAGTTTCCTCTTTGACTAAAAAATAAGCGCGCCGCGGCGCGGCGAAAAAATAGCACCGTCAGGCTAGCACCGCAGGCAGAGAAAAACTGCGAAGAGTATTCGGTTTAGCGAGAAAAAAGAAGGCGTTATCTGCCGGGCGCGGGGAGGGCGCCCGGCAGGCTCAGGCGTGCGTCTCCAGCCAGTCGGCGAGGGTAAAGAGCGTGGCGCCCTCGGCGGCCATGGTCATAAAAGCATCGGCGCTGTCCTGCGGGGTAATGTTCACGCCCCGGCAGCCGTCGGTGATGACGTTAACGCGGTAGCCGAGCGCCAGCGCGTCCAGCACGGTGAACTTCACGCAGTAGTCGGTGGCGAGTCCGAGAACGATCAGCTCCTCAATGCCCCGCTGGCGCAGCCAGGCGTCGAGCGCGGTGTGCTGGCGGTGGCCGTTGTCGAAGAAGGCGCTGTAGCTGTCGATATTCGCCGCTTCGCCTTTCGGGAAGGTGGCCGCAATCAGCGCCCGGTTGAGCAGAGGGTGCAGTTGGGCACCCTCGCTGCCCTGTACGCAGTGATCCGGCCAGAAGGTTTGCGCCAGCCCGTCCAGTTCGCCCCGGCTGTAGGGCGCAACGCCGTGCTGGCTGGCGAAGCTGCCGTGATTAGCCGGGTGCCAGTCCTGGCTTGCGACAGCGGCCTCGCCGCGGGCGCTGCACCACGCGATAAGGGCGTTTGCCACCTCCACGGTGCTGTCGCCTTCCGGCACCGCCAGCGCGCCTCCGGCGCAAAAGTCGTTCTGGATATCCACCAGCAGCAGGGCTCGTGTATTCATCATCGCTCCTTAATCGTCCGGCGTCAGTTCGCCGCGCAGGTTCTGCTGCATGGCGCTGCGCACCGCGTCGGCGCAGAGATCCTGGCTCAGCAGATAGTGCAGCTTGGTGAGCGTGGCCTCTACCGTCATATCAAAACCGCTGACCACGCCCGCCTGGGCCAGCGCATTGCCGGTGGCGTAGCCGCCCATGTTGACCTTGCCCGACATGCACTGGGTCAGGTTAACCACCACAATACCCCTCTCGCCGGCTTCCGCCAGCGCTTTCAGAAAATCGCCGTTCTGCGGCGCATTGCCGACGCCGTACGAGCGCAGGATCAGCGCCTTAACCGGCTGCAGCAGGAAGTTGCGCACCACCGCGGCGGAAATCCCCGGATAGATAGTCACCACGCCGACCGGCTGGGGCGTAATGGCGTGAACGATAAGATCGCCGACGCCGTGCGGCGCGGACGGGGTGCCCAGGCGGCGGATGTGGATCCCGGCTTCCAGCAGCGGCGGCAGGTTGGGGGAGGCGAAGGCGTCAAAGCCGTCGGCGTGGGCCTTGGTGGTGCGGTTGCCGCGAAACAGGCGGTTGTTGAAGAACAGCGCCACTTCATTTATCGGATAGTTTGCCGCCACGTACAGGGCGTTGAGCAGGTTGGTCTGGCCGTCGGAGCGCAGCTCCGCCAGCGGGATTTGTGACCCTGTCACGATTACCGGCTTGCTGAGATTTTCCAGCATAAACGACAGCGCCGAGGCGGTGAAGGCCATGGTATCGGTGCCGTGCAGGATCACGAAGCCGTCATACTGATCGTAGTGCGCCTGAATATCCTCGGCAATATGCTGCCAGTCTTCCGGCGTCATGTCGGAGGAGTCCATCAGCGGCTGGTACTCATGAATAGTGAAGTCCGGCATTTCCGGGCGATGAAACTCCGGCATCAGGGCCAGCTGGCGCTGCAGATGCCCGGAGACGGGAATATAGCCGTGATCGGAGCGCTGCATCCCGATGGTCCCGCCGGTGTAGGCGACGTAAATCGATTTCTTTTTCATGATAGGTCATTAAGGCAGAGCAAAAAAATCCCCTCCGGAGAGGGGATGCGAATCAGCGTATATTGGCGCAGGTGAGGCAAAATGCATAGCGATTTTGCGGGTCGTTAAAGGCGGCGAGCTTATCGCCTTCCTCTTTCATCACTTTGGCCGCAGCGGAAAGCGGCGCCGGCAGATACGCCTGCAGCGCTTCCGGCAGGGCCGCCCGCACGGAGCCGCTCATGCTGCTGAGCACCATATTGACCAGCGAGGGATCCTGCTGATAGTAGTCGACGTGCCACTGCTTGAGCTTCGCCAGCTCGGCGGCTTTCGCCACCGCATCGTCGAAGTCGCCGAGGCTATCGACCAGGCCGTTGGCCTTGGCATCTTCACCGGTCCAGACGTGGCCCTGGGCGATTTTATCCACCTGATCCGGCGTCATGTGGCGGGACTGGGCAACGATATTGAGGAAGCGCTTGTAGCCGCTCTCAATGCTGAGCTGCACCATATCCTGCACTTCCTGCGGCAGCACCTTCGTCATCGACACGTCCGCCAGCGGTGAGGTGGCCACGCCGTCGGTGTGCACGCCGATGGCGTCGAGGCTGTTTTCAACGGTGTTAATAATGCCGAAGATGCCGATCGAGCCGGTCAGCGTGCTCGGGTTGGCGACGATATAGCTTGCCGGCGTGGAGATCCAGTAGCCTCCGGAGGCCGCCATGCCGCCCATGGAAACCACCACCGGCTTGCCTGCCGCGCGCGCGGCGGCCAGCTGGGAGCGGATCACCTCAGAGGCGCTGACGCTGCCGCCGGGGCTGTTCACCCGCAGCACAATGGCCTTCACTTTCGGATCGAGGCGCGCGTCGCGGATCTGTGCGGCGGTCGTATCGCCGCCGACGGTCCCGGCGGTCTCTTCGCCGTCGATAATCGCCCCGTCGGCAAAGATAACCGCGATGCTGTCACCGGCGTCAGACGGGTCTTTCACCGCATAGTCGTACATGCTGACCGCGCGATAGTTATTATCCGCCTTGCTCCAGCCGAACTGCTTGGTCAGGATTTTTTCGACCTGCGCGCTGTCGGCCAGCTCATCCACCAGCTTGTTATCCAGCGCATATTTCGCCGTATCGCCGTCGACCTTGCGCAGGCCGTCAAGCATCCCTTTTGCGCCGGGGAACAGCTGCTGGGCGCCTATCTGGCGGTTGTCGGAGACGGTGTTGAGGTAGTTCTGCCACAGCTCGCCGATCCAGCGGCTGTCCGCATCGCGGGCCGCCGGAGACATATCGTCGCGAATAAAGGGCTCGACCGCCGACTTATAGGTGCCGACGCGGAAGACGTGGGTGGTGACCTTCAGCTTGTCGAGCAGCGATTTGTAGTACAGGCCGTTGGTCGCAAAGCCGTGCAGGTCAACCACGCCCTGCGGCGAGAGATAGATTTTGTTGGCAAAGCTTGCCAGATAGTACTGGCCCTGGGTGTAGCTGTCGCCCACGGCGTAAACCGGCTTGCCGCTGTCGCGGAACTCGCGCAGGGCCTTGCCGATGTACTGCATGGAGGGCTGATCGGCCCCGGCGAAGTTTTTCAGATCCAGCACAATACCGGTGATATTGCGGTCATCTTTCGCCTGGCGAATCGTCTGCACGATATCAAACAGCGAATTCTCCTGCAGGCGATCCGAGCTGGCGCCCAGCAGTTCGCGGGTCAGCGTGCCCAGCTTGCCGCTGGTTGACGGCTTGTCGACAACGACGCCGGTGATGTCCATCAGCAGGGCACCGCGCCCGGTGCTTTCTGCTGAGGTGCTTTTTAACTGCATCCAGACGCCGACGCAGACCAGCACCAGCAGGATAAAGAAGATGTTGAGGACCATATCGCGAATAAAATTGAGTATGCGCCATGTCCATTTAAAGAATCCGGCAATAAATCGCCAAAGGGTTCGCATGTTTTCTCCCTGACTGTATGAAATGAAGCCGCCCGCAAGGGCGCAACGTGTGGCTATCCTAAAGAGAGCGCTGCCGCTTGTCAGCAGGAATCGCCATCGCGGCTGTAACAAAATCTCCCGTCATGTTAATTTTGTGAAAACACATAGAGCAGGAGTTAATTAATGGATGCACTTGAACTTCTCGTCAACCGACGCAGCGCATCTCGCCTCGCCGATCCGGCGCCGGTGGGCGATCAGCTGGAGAATATTCTGCGCGCCGGCCTGCGCGCCCCGGATCACGGTACGCTGACGCCGTGGCAGTTTTTTATCATTGAGGGCGAGGGGCGGGCGCGCTTCAGCGCGCTGCTGGAAAAAGCCGCCGTTGACGCCGGTCAGGATGAAAAAGCGATCGACAAGGCCCGCAGCGCGCCGTTTCGCGCGCCGCTGATCCTCACCGTTGTCGCCAAATGCCGGGAACATCACAAGGTGCCGCTGTGGGAGCAGGAGATCTCCGCCGGCTGCGCGGTGATGGCAATGCAGATGGCCGCCGTCGCCCAGGGCTTTAACGGCATCTGGCGCAGCGGCTGGTTTACCGACAGCCCAATCGTGCGCGACGGTTTCAACTGCGGCGAGCTGGATAAAATCGTCGGTTTTCTCTACCTCGGCACCCCGCAGCTGAAGGCCTCTACCAGCATTGCGCCGGCGGATACGGCGCCCTTTGTGGTGCGCTTCTGAGTTAAGACGCGCCGGCGCCTTCGGGTGAGGCAATGCCCGGCAGCAGGTGATTGACGCGGCCGGCGGAACCTATGATGACGAGCCCGCCATCTGTCAGGCCTTCCGGCCGCTGCCGAAGTTTGGCGATAGCTACACGCTTATCGGCAGCTGGATAGTCGATGACGAGGCGGTGGGAATGGGCATTCGCGAGGACGCAACGCTGATAACCCGCGATACTTCGCGCTTTGTGCCTCACTATATTACCGGATGAAAAGTGGCCCGGCGCGCCGCCGGGCCGAAAGGCTACTGCTTCGCTTTGGCGAACTCATCCTTCGCCTTCTGCAGCTGCTGCTGGAAGGCCGGATTGGTATGCAGGGTCGCGACCACCGCCGAGCCGACGATCCTCGCCGCATCAACGTCGCTCTGCCAGTGGTAGCCGCAGATCACCCGGCTCTGGCCGAGATCGTAGCCGCGCTTGAGGATCTCATTCTGGCGGGCGGGGTTGATCTCTGCCAGCACCAGCGCGGTGGCCCAGCCGATGGAGGTATGGCCGGAGGGATAGGAGCCGTTTTTCGCCAGCGTATCCTGCTCTTTGGTGTTGCAGGTCGGCACGCCGTAGAAGGCGAACGGACGGATGCGCATGTAGTGCTGCTTCGCCGAACGGGTCGCCAGATCGCCCGCGTCCTCAATCATATTGGTCAGCAGCTTGTGCAGCGCCGGGCTGTCCTTTTCGGTGATCGGCGAACCGAAGGCGGCGGAGAAGGCGTTAGCCACGCCGCCGGCGCTGAGATTGGCATCCTCTGCCGCCTGCTTGCCGCGCTCGGTGCTGCGCTGCAGGCGCCCCTGCTCGTACATCGCCTGATCGTTAAGGAACGCAATGCTGCCCACTTCCGGCGGCGGCGGCAGCAGGGCCAGGCTATCGATGGCCTGGGCATTCTTCAGATAATAGAGGTCAGGTTTCGTGGTGGCGTCATTGCCCGAGGAAGGGGCCAGCGCAAAGGCGTTAACGCAAAACAGACCGGTCAGGCAGAGGGTAATAAGGCTTTTTTTCATCAATGGTTCCTTTCGTTATGAATATCTTCCCGCATAACTGCTTAATTTCGGCTACATTGTTGCCACAAACTGCCAGCTTAGAGAAAGCGGTGGCCGTAAAGTTTGCGCAGCTTCACAAAATGCCCGACGCTTTGTTAAGCAGCGCTGCGCGCGGAACGAGCAACGGCGCGCGATTTCGGATAGTCGGACTTATCAACACCGCGTTTGGGCGCTACCATAGCGGCAGAGAAATGACAGGAGATCTCCATGAGCGAGCAAGCCATTCGTCTGACGCAATACAGCCACGGAGCCGGTTGCGGATGCAAAATTTCCCCAAAAGTGCTTGAAACTATTCTGCACAGCGAGCAGGCGAAGTTCATCGATCCCAACCTGCTGGTGGGTAATGAAACCCGCGACGATGCCGCGGTCTACGATCTCGGCAACGGCACGTCGATTATCAGCACCACCGACTTCTTTATGCCGATCGTTGATAATCCCTACGACTTCGGGCGCATCGCCGCCACCAACGCCATCAGCGACATTTTTGCTATGGGCGGCAAGCCGATTATGGCGATCGCTATTCTCGGCTGGCCGGTGAACACCCTGGCGCCGGAAATAGCCCGTCAGGTGGTGGAAGGGGGGCGCTTTGCCTGCCAGCAGGCGGGTATCGCCCTGGCCGGCGGCCACTCCATCGACGCCCCGGAGCCCATTTTCGGCCTCGCGGTGACCGGCGTGGTGCCGACGGAGCGCATCAAGAAAAACAGCACCGCCCGCGCGGGCTGCCGGCTCTATCTCACCAAGCCGCTCGGCATTGGCGTGCTGACCACCGCCGAGAAAAAATCGCTGCTCAGGCCCGAACATCAGGGGCTGGCTACCGAAGTGATGTGCCAGATGAACCTGGCCGGCGCGGCCTTTGCCGACATCGACGGCGTCAAGGCGATGACCGACGTCACCGGCTTCGGCCTGCTCGGCCACCTCAGCGAGATGTGCCAGGGCGCGGGCGTGCAGGCACAGCTGCGCTTTGCCGACATTCCCAAACTCCCGGGCGTCGAAGCCTATATCGCTCAGGGCGCGGTGCCCGGCGGCACCGGCCGCAACTTTGCCAGCTACGGCCATCTGATGGGCGAGTTGCCGGACGCCTGGCGCGATCTGCTCTGCGATCCGCAGACCTCCGGCGGCCTGCTGCTGGCGGTCGCGCCGGAAGCGGAAGACGAGGTGAAGGCCGCCGCCGCGAAGTTCGGCATTACGCTGAGCGCGATTGGCGAACTGGTGACCGCCCGCGGCGGCCGCCCGATGGTCGAGACGTTCTGAGCGGATGCGCCTGTTTATTGCCGAAAAACCGAGCCTGGGACGCGCCATCGCCGACGTGCTGCCGAAGCCGCACCGCAGGGGCGATGGTTTTATCGAGTGCGGCAACGGCCAGGTGGTGACCTGGTGCATCGGCCACCTGCTTGAGCAGGCGCAGCCGGATGTCTACGACAGCCGCTACGCCCGCTGGAACCTGATGGACCTGCCTATCGTCCCGGAGAAGTGGCGCCTGCAGCCGAGGCCGTCGGTCACCAAACAGCTCAACGTCATCAAGCGTTTCCTCGGAGAGGCCAGCGAGGTGATCCACGCCGGTGACCCGGACCGCGAGGGGCAGCTGCTGGTGGATGAAGTGCTCGACTACCTGGAGCTGCCCGCGGAGAAGCGCCAGCAGGTGCAGCGCTGCCTGATCAACGATCTTAACCCGCAGGCGGTGGAGCGGGCCATCAGCCGCCTGCGCGCCAACAGCGAGTTTATTCCGCTCTGCGTGTCGGCCCTGGCCCGCGCGCGCGCCGACTGGCTGTACGGCATCAATATGACCCGCGCCTATACCCTCCTCGGTAAAAATGCGGGCTACCAGGGCGTGCTGTCGGTGGGCCGCGTGCAGACGCCGGTGCTCGGGCTGGTGGTGCGCCGCGACGAAGAGATCGAGAACTTTGTCGCCAAAGATTTCTTTGACGTTAAGGCCCACATCGTCACCCCTGCCGATGAGCGCTTTACCGCTACCTGGCAGCCGAGCGAGGCCTGCGAGCCCTACCAGGACGAAGAGGGGCGGCTGCTGCATCGCCCACTGGCGGAGCACGTGGTCAGCCGCATCAGCGGCCAGCCGGCGATGGTTACCGCCTACAACGATAAGCGCGATTCAGAGCCGGCGCCGCTGCCGTTTTCGCTCTCCGCGCTGCAGATTGAGGCGGCCAAACGTTTCGCCATGAGCGCCCAGAACGTGCTCGATATCTGCCAGAAGCTGTACGAAACCCACAAGCTCATCACCTATCCGCGCTCCGACTGCCGCTATCTGCCGGAAGAGCACTTCGCCGGACGCCACGCGGTGCTCAACGCGATAAGCGTCCACGCGGCGGATCTGCTGCCGCAGCCGGCGGTGGATCCGGAGATCCGCAACCGCTGCTGGGACGATAAAAAGGTCGATGCCCACCACGCGATTATTCCCACGGCCCGCAGCAGCGCCGTGAAGCTCACCGATAATGAGGCGAAGGTCTACGGTCTCGTCGCCCGCCAGTACCTGATGCAGTTCTGCGCCGATGCGGTATTTCGCAAGTGCCAGATAGATCTTGAAATCGCCCAGGGCAAATTTATTGCTAAAGCCCGCTTCCTGGCCGAGGCCGGCTGGCGCACGCTGCTGGGCGGCAAAGAGCGGGATGAAGAGAATGACGGCACGCCGCTGCCGGTGGTGGCGAAAGGCGACGAGCTGCTGTGCGAAAAGGGCGAAGTTGTCGAGCGTCAGACCCAGCCGCCGCGCCACTTTACCGATGCCACGCTGCTGTCGGCGATGACCGGCATCGCCCGCTTCGTGCAGGACAAAGAGCTGAAGAAGATCCTGCGCGCCACCGACGGGCTCGGCACCGAAGCGACCCGAGCCGGGATCATCGAACTGCTGTTTAAGCGCGGCTTCCTGACCAAGAAGGGGCGCTACATTCACTCTTCAGAGGCGGGCAGGGCGCTGATCCACTCTCTGCCGGAGATGGCCGGCAGGCCGGATATGACCGCCCACTGGGAGTCGGTGCTGACGCAGATCAGCGAAAAGCAGTGCCGCTACCAGGACTTTATGCAGCCGCTGGTGGGCACGCTGTTCAGCCTTATCGATCAGGCGCGCAGCACGCCGGTGAAGCAGTTCCGGGGCCTGGTCGCGCCCGGCGGCGAACAGGAGAAAAAAGCCTTTAAGCCGCGTAAGAAAAAAGCGGCCGGAGAGAAGCCCCCGGCCGCCTCCGCCTGACGCCGGGGCTATACCACGCCCTGCGCCAGCATCGCATCGGCTACTTTTACAAACCCTGCGATGTTGGCGCCGCGCACGTAGTGCGTCTGCCGGCCATCACCGCCGTGCTCAACGCAGGCCTGATGGATATCGAGCATGATGTGGTGCAGGCGGGCATCGACTTTTTCCGCCTTCCAGCCCAGCCGCGCGGCGTTCTGCGCCATCTCCAGCCCGGACGTCGCCACGCCGCCGGCGTTGGCGGCTTTGCCCGGCGCGAACAGCACGCCCGCCGCCAGAAACAGATCCGTTGCCTCAATGGTAGTCGGCATATTGGCGCCTTCCGCTACCGCCCTGACGCCGTTGGCAATCAGCGTCCGCGCGGCCTCCGCGTCCAGTTCGTTCTGGGTGGCGCACGGCAGAGCGATATCGACCGGCACCGCCCACGGCTGCTGGCCTTCGAGGTAATGCAGCCCGAACTCGCGTGCGTAGTCGACGACCCGGCCGTCGCGGCTGCTTTTTATCGCCGCAAGGCGGGCCAGCTTCTCCGGGGTAAAGCCCGCTTCGTCAACCACCGTACCGCTGGAGTCGGAGGCGGTCACTACCCGGGCGCCGAGCGACATCGCTTTTTCGATTGCGTACTGGGCGACGTTGCCGGAGCCGGAGACCGCTACCCGCATGCCCTCCAGAGCCAGGCCGTGGCGCCTGAGCAACGCCTCAGTAAAGTAGATAAGCCCGTAGCCGGTGGCCTCCGGGCGGATCAGGCTGCCGCCGAACGACAGTCCTTTACCGGTGAAAACGCAGGCGGTGTTATTGGAGAGTTTTTTCATCATCCCCGCCATAAAGCCGACTTCACGGCCGCCGACGCCGATGTCGCCCGCCGGCACGTCGGTATCGGCGCCCAGGTGGCGGTACAGCTCGGTCATCAGCGCCTGGCAAAAGCGCATCACTTCGCCCTCGCTTTTCCCTTTCGGATCGAAGTCGCTGCCGCCTTTACCGCCGCCCATCGGCAGAGTGGTGAGGGCATTTTTAAAGGTCTGTTCAAAGCCGAGAAACTTCAGTATCGACAGGTTTACCGACGGGTGAAAGCGCATCCCGCCCTTGTAAGGGCCAATGGCGGAGCTAAACTGCACGCGCCAGGCGCGGTTGACCTGCACCTGGCCGCGGTCGTCCAGCCAGCTGACGCGGAACTGAATAACCCGCTCGGGCTCAACCAGACGCTCCAGCAGCGCCATCTGCCGGTAGCGCGGATTGGCCTCAAGAAAGGGCCACAGCGTGCTCATCACTTCGCGCACGGCCTGGGCAAATTCGGGCTGGTGGGGATCGCGCCGCTGTACGCGGGCAAGAAAGTTTTCCAGAGAGAGAGTCGATTCCATTGAAATAAGTTCCTCTTATGGCTTTGGGTGAGTGATGTCGTTATGTTTTTAAGCTTTAGCGTTTTTTTTGAACTATATCACTCACTGCAAACCTTCTGACAAGCTGAATTCTGCTCCCGGCGGCAAAATTTATAATTGAATGAGCGTCATAACTAAAAGCGATGATGCGAGACATTTAAGTTTGTGCGGCAGCCGGCCGATAGTAGTTAACTCACGCGTAAAAAAGGATCTCTTATGAAGCCCTATCTGATAGCCCTGCTGCTGCTGGCGGGGACCGCCCACGCGGACCGCCGCCTGCCCGACGTTGAAGTGGACGTGCCGCCGGAGGTCTTCACCGGCGGCGGCCAGCGCGAGCAGTTCTGCAGCCAGTGCTGTATTTATGAAAATAAAAACTATTCGGAGGGGGCGGTCATCAAGGTTGAGGGCGTGCTGCTGCAGTGCGGGCGGGACCCGCACGTGGTGGGTACTAATCCGCTGGCCTGGCAGCGCATAAAGCCCTGAAGGCCGCCAGCAGCGGAATATCCGCCGGCGCCAGACTGTAGCTCAGCGCCTCCTGGGGGAAGACCCATACCAGCGCGCTGTGTTCCATAGCCGTTACTTCTCCTTCCCAGGCGGGAACGTGCCAGGCGTGGAGGTGGATCATACGCCCGGAAACCGCCTTACGCTGGCTGGCAACATAGGCCGCCGATCGTGCATCGATAGCCAACTCTTCGCGCAGTTCGCGGATGAGCGCCTGCGGCTGGCTCTCACCCGGCTCGACTTTACCGCCGGGAAACTCCCACAGGCCCGGCTGATCGGCGCTGGCAGGGCGCTGCGCCAGCAAGATCTTACCATCCCGCTCGATAATGGCGGCCACGACATCTATGATTTTTAGCATGAGGGTCAATGTTCCTGGTAGGGGAGTGGCATATTATCGCTGCCCCCGATAAAGATGAAGAACACAGGCGTTATTCGATGAAAAATCGCTCAGGCTGGGTGCCGCCGCTCGCCCACATTCCGCGCGCGCTCGCGCCCATCGTCGGCATGCAGAAAAAGCATTACGGACAGATCCTTAATCCCACCCGCTGGTGGGGGCGCATGCCGCGCCTCTTCTGGCTGGTCGCGCTGTTTGTCGGCTGGCTGGAGCGTAAAAACGGCATTATTTCGCCGGCGCTGAGGGCCCTGCTGATGACCCGCGTTTCGCAGCAGTGCAGCTGCGCGTTTTGCATCGACGCCAATAGTCTGCGCCTGGCCGAGCGGGTCGATATGCTGGAGAAAGTACAGGCGGTCAACGACTGGCGCACCTCGACGCTGTTCTCCGCCGAAGAGCGCGCCGCGCTCGCCTTTGCCGATGCGGTCACCGCCACGCCGCCCGCGGTCAGCGAGGATCTTAAGTCTGAGTTACGGTGTCACTTCAACGCTGACCAAATCACCGAGCTGACGGCGCTGGTGGCCTTTCAGAATCTCTCCGCCCGGTTCAACGCCGCGCTGGATATTCCGTCCCAGGGATTGTGCGCCAGCCGGGGCCAGCCGCATGCTTGACCGCCATCTGCATCCGCGAGTTAAACCGTGGCTCAACCGCGCGGCCCGGCGGCTGGACAGGCCGGGCATCTCGCCCGACGGCCTGACGCTGCTGGGCTTTGCCATCGGCGTACTGGCGCTGCCGTTTCTGGCGCTGGGCTGGTACGGTGCGGCGCTTGCCGCCATTGCCGTCAACCGCCTGCTGGACGGACTGGACGGCGCCCTGGCGCGCCGCCGGGGCCTCAGCGACGCCGGCGGATTTCTCGATATTTCGCTGGATTTTCTCTTCTACGCCCTGGTGCCCTTCGGCTTTATCCTTGCTGAACCGCAGGACAATGCCCTCGCGGGCGCCTGGCTGCTGTTCGCCTTTATCGGCACCGGCAGCAGCTTTCTCGCTTTCGCCGCGCTGGCGGCAAAGTACCGGCTGGATAATCCGGGCTACGCCCACAAGTCGTTTTACTACCTCGGCGGGCTGACGGAGGGGACGGAAACGATGCTTCTTTTTACCCTGAGCTGTCTGTTTCCGGACTGGTTTGCACCCCTGGCGTGGATCTTCGGCGCGCTCTGCTGGCTGACGACCTTCACCCGCATCTGCAGCGGCTACTGGACCCTGAAGAAAGCCCCGCGTGAGCGGGGCTAATCTAAGGTACATCTAAGCCTCGTCAGCGGCGGCCTTTGCCATTTTCCTCCCTGTCGCCGCGCGTTTCGTAAACGCACTGTTGCGGAAAGTTCGTCTCCATATAGC
>NZ_BCZS01000007.1 GCF_001598855.1 Pluralibacter gergoviae ATCC 33028 = NBRC 105706
CCATACCGTTAAACAGTTCCTGCGTCTGTTTCGCTTCCGGGCCGGTTCCGTTAAGCAGCTGCTGTATCTGCTGGTAGCCTTCCTGCACTTCCTTAGGATTCTGGTAACCCAGATTCTGATAAGTAGCCTGTTTCTCCTGCGCATCCTTACGCGCTGTGGTACAGGCCGAAGCACTTCCGCCCAGACAGGCATCTACCAAGGCTTTGCTGGTTTCCGCGTCCTTACGATTTAAGGCATCCAAGTCCCGCTGTTCTTCCTGTGTACGCTCTTTCCTGTTACGCAGATATGTCTGGCGGCTCTTATCCGTACTGCTCAGATAATTATTCTCAACTATAGTTTAGGATTAAACTCTCTAGATAATCCTTACCCGAACCTTTAACTAACTCTATATCTTGCAGTGTATTTTGGCTCAACCATTCATTAATATTTTCATAATTAAAAAAATTATCATTAACTATTTCACTCTTTAATAATGAATCATCATTAATTCCAAGCACTCCATCATCTACAGGTGTTCGTTGAAAAAGACACCAATTATTACTTGCATCTAAAATAATCAACCCACCATAATCACCATCATCATTCATACTCTTACTTAATAAAAATATCTTACTTACCCAATTATCATCTGCGTTAAGGGAACCTAAATAATTATAGTCTGAAGAGGAATACACATACGCAGACGCAACCTCAAAATGAGAATTAAAAATCAAATAGTTTAAAGCACCAATTAAACATTCTGAAGTACATATATCATTATCAAAAAATAAATAATTTTCAAATCTCTTTAAGAAAACATCTTGAGGGAGATTTACCCCAAGTTTCACCGTGCGCTCAAGCAAAGATATTGCTTTTTTATTTTCGAAATCCATCACTATTTCTCTCCAGGAAAACGTATTTTAGAAATTATTTTCCCACCCACTGAAACTGAGGCGGACGGTACTCCTGATTCAGCTCCGACGATTCCACCACCGGTAGAAAATGGATAAAATCTATATACTGTATCTCCTTTAGACATGATAGTAACTGAACCATCTTTTGACATTGCCTTGGTATAACCATTCGCTGACAGATTATTAATCGCCTCATCTGGAGTTATGTTCTTAACAACTATTTGTCCTGCACTCTTTTTCGTATTCTTGGCAGCAAAATCTATATCTGTTTGTTTCCCTATTGCTGAGATATCTTTGCTAATTTCATTAGCAAATCTAATATCATTTGCACTTCCTGCCTGCCCAGGTTTCGGTACACTCCCTGCTCCCAACGCACCATAAGCAATATTGCTCAGACCATCAGCTCCTGTTTTAAGGAGAGATGCTTCCAGCCAGCCACATTTACCTGCGCACTGGTCAATGATATCAGCATACCATTGCGCTGAACTTTCATAAGCGCGGCCAGCCATATCATCCTGTTTGCGCAGTTCTGTATACGCCTGATCGCTGAGTTCCATCTTCGCGCGCATATCAGCAACACAGGCCGCATCACCGGAGTCCCAGCATGACTTCAGTTTCTGAACATTCTCTGCTGACTCTTTCGCCATTTCCTTACGAATATTCTGCTCACAGCCTGCATTCCCGTTGCACGCTTTGTACTTATCAGCGTATTCCTGCGGATGGCCCTGATTCAGGAAATTATTCTCAACCGCATTCTTCCCGGCCTGCGCCCCGGCCACTGCATCTGCGGTGCTGCCTCCAGTGAGCCCTCCCGCCAGCCCGGCCGCCAGGGTTCCCAGCGCGCTGATGGTCTGCTTCTGCTCCTCCGTCAGTTTATCCCTCGGTACGCCCGGATATATCTGCTGCGCAATATACTCGCCCAGCGCACCGCCACTTGCCCCTGCCAGCGCGGAGTTGCCCTGGGCTGAGGCCACTACCGCCCCCAGTACCGCGTGCGCCATCAGGTTCGCCTGGGTGTTCACCACCTCATTGCCATTTGCGTCCTTCGTGGTGGTCATGTTGTGAATCACTTCCGCCAGGTACGGCGCTGCGGCTCCGCTGATGGCCTGGCCGATGTTCCCCCCTGCCAGACCCTGCACGGCTGCCGTAGCCGCTGAAATCGCCTGCTGCACTGTGCTACCGGTGCCCCAGGGCTTCATCGCGCTGGCATAGGCCTGGTCTGCTATTTCCTGACGGCTCGGGTCAGGCTTGCCTTCCGCCACCAGTTTTTCCTTCGCCGCCTTCAGCGCTGCCGGGTCGTTCCTCGCCTTTTCGCCGGCAATCTTCCCTTCGGTCCTAGCGATATCCGCCACCTGCGTCCCTATCTCCCCGATAAGCTGCGCTTCCTGCAGGCGCCTCTGCTCCTTCTCCTTGTCAAATATCGGGCTCAGGCCGTTCGCCGCGTGCTCCGTGTCCCGGCTCAGCGTCGATACGTCCTGCTGCTGGTTGCCCGGGTCCCGGATGATGATGGTCCCGGCTTCCACCGCCGCGTGCGTCGTGCTGCTGTCGTGGCCGCTGCCGTGGGCGCCGGTCAGCGTGTTGCTCGCCATATTGCCGATAAACTGGCCCGCATAGCTCCCGCCGGTGCTCACCCCCGCGCTCTGGTGCTCTACCGTAAAGTCGGCCTGATTGCCGATATCCCTCCAGCCCAGCGTCCCCGTCTCCAGACGGTTTTTGTCCGGAGTGGCGGTGGACGCAAGCACTCCGCCGTTGAGCTGGGTATGGCTGCCCACGTTGACGTCAAACCCGCCGTTGCCCGCAAACAGCCCCGACTGCTCCTGCACCGAATCGAAGTTGCTGTTCATCCGGTCGCGGCTGGCGCTGACGCTCGCCGAGCCGCTGAAGCCCGCGCCCCAGGTCACGCTGGCACCCGCGCTGCTGCCGGTCTGCTTCATGTCGTAGCGGTCGCTGTCCTGCTCGCTGGTGATAGTCAGGTTGCGACCCGCGTTGGCGATAATCGATTCGCCGCTGCCCTGCGCACCCTGCATCAGAATGTCGCGTCCGCTGTCAATGGTCAGGGTACGGCCCGCGCTCGCCGTGGTTTCGGTATGCGTCAGGCTGCTGCCGTTTTCCCGGCCTTTGCTCTGGTTCGCGCTCGCCGATACGCTGAAACCCGCGCTGCCGGAGCCAGCAGCTACCCCGACGCCCACGCTACCGCCGTGGCTCTTGTTGCTGCCACTGCTCTCGGAACTGTTCTGCCCGGAGGTCATGTTGATATCCCGGCTTGCCGCCAGGCCCATGTCGCGTCCGGCCTGCAGGTCGCTTCCCTGTATGTTCAGGTCGCCGTCCGTGGCGCGGATGGTCACATCGCGCCCGGCCTGAACGTGGCTCGGAGAGGCCGTATGCTCCTCCAGCCGGTTTTCAGATTTCGACTTCTGGCTGCCGTAGCTCAGCGTTATCCCGGCGTAGTTGCCTTCGTTAGAATCAGCGGCGCCCTGCGCCAGCCGCGCGGCCTGTGTAGCCTGGTAGCCGGTCAGCGCGGCCTGGGTTCCCTTCAGCGCCGCCAGCCGACCGTCTTCCTCATTTCTGGCCGATTTCAGCTGCTCCGTGGCCGTATTCAGGGCGCTGCCCACCGTCCCCGACAGCCCCAACGTCAGGCCGCTGCTCTTGGTCTCGCGGGTGGTCAGGGCGGTATGGCTGTTCTCTGCTGCCGTAATATTAACGTTTTTACCCTGAATCGTCATATCCTCGCCGGCCACCAGATCGCTGCCGTGGATGTTGACGCCGTTGCCGGCAAGCAGGGTAAGGTTCCCCTGGCTGCTGCCTACCACGCTGCCTTTTTTCACGTTGCTGAGATCGTCGCTGGTGACTTTCTGCGACGAGCTTCCCGCCGAGATACCTATCCCGCCGGTACTGCTGATGCCGGATTTTTTCTTCGTCTCACTGAAGAAGGAGTGGTCCGACTCATCGGCGGTGGTCAGCGTAATGTTATTCTTCGCCTCCAGCGTCACGTCGTGGGTACCCAGAATATTACTGCCCTCAGAGGTGAGGTTGTTTCCGGCCATCACCGTAACATTATCGCCGGACACCGTACTGCTCGCCGCCGTCTCCCGGTGCATCTCAGAGGCGATTTTGGTGGTGGTTTTCGAGAAGGTGCCGTGCTTTGTCCATTTCGCCCGGCTGGACTGATCCCAGGTATCTTCCCCGCTCAGCAGATTGACGTCATTGCCCGCCATCAGCGCGGCGTCGCCGGTGGCCGTCACGTCCGCGGCGCGCAGGTTCAGGTCGTGCCCGGCCTGCATCAGCAGATCGCCCCCGACGCCGATCGTTGAGCCTATCTCCCGGGTCTCCATGCTGCGATCGTAGTTCTTGCTGTTGCGGGTATAGTCCGTGGCGTGGCTGATGCCGGCGGTATCCAGCGTAATGTCATTCCCGGCTACCAGGCGGGTGATACTGTCCTTGCCCTGGTTGCTGAGCTGGCTTGCCGTCATATGGATATCATGGCCTGCTTCAGCCGACAGTTCGCCTTTGTCATTGGTGACGGTAATCACCGCCTGGCGGCCGAGCCAGCCTTCGCTGCCTTTCTGATAGCTGTCCGTCACGTTGAGAATATCATGCCCCGCCTGCAGGCTGAGCTGGTCGCCGCCCTTGAGCTGGCCGCCGCGGTTGACGATGTCATTTGTCGCAACCAGCTGCGTCCGGTTGCCGCTGATGTCGCCGGTGTTCAGCAGGTTGCCCGCAGAAATGGCCGTCAGATCGCGCCCCTGAATGGTGCCGCTGTTGATCACATCCCCGGCGGTGTTGATGCGCACATTGTTGCCCGAGAGCAGGGCGCCGTCGCCCTTAAGATCGCCGGGCTTAACCCGGGCGTATACTTTCGGCACGCTGACGACCTGGGTACTGCCGTCAGGCAGGGTGACCGTCTGGTTCACCATGATCACCATGTCGCTGGTGACCTGCAGCATTTGCTCCGGAGTGAGATCGACGCCCGGGGCGATGCCGAAGCGTTCGGTGAAGGATTTACCGCTGCTGAGCAGAGCGCGGTACTGCTCTTCATCGTCGCTGTAGCCGGAGAGGTAGCGCTGTCCGGTCGCCTTCACGATCTGATCGCGCACCAGCGACTGCTCGTAGTAGCCGTCGCCGAGCCGCTTCTGCAGCTGGTCCTGAGAGTAAAAATCGCCGCTGCTCAGGGCCTTTTTGCCCTGGGTAAAGCGGGGATCGGTCTCCACCAGATAGTTGCTGTCGGTGCCGGGATGCAGCACGAACAGGCTGCTGTCCGGCACTTTCACCGGCCCGGTGACGCTGCGCAGCACCCAGTTATCCTGTCCCGCCGGCACCGTCGTCGAGGCACCGCTCTGGGTGCCGTCAAGCTGTGCATTTCCCACGGTTCCGTTCAGGCTACCCGTCGCACCGGACGTCAGGCCGCCGGCACCGCTGAGGGCGACGTCCACCAGGCCATCGGCGCCGCTGCGGCGCTGTAAATCTGACGGCGAATGGTCAGCGCTATCCGTGAGCGTGTCGTTCACCGGCCTGAGCTGCGTATCGACGGACTGGCCGGGCGGCAGCGCGACTTCGGTCACCAGCGTCCGATCGTCGCGGCGCATCAGCTCAGCGCCGCCGTTCAGACCAGATGCCTGTTCACCGCCGCCGGTGGTCGGCTTCTGGCCGTCGATGGTCCGGCCATCGGCGGGCCCCTGGCCCTGCTGCTGAACCGTCAGATGCAGCGGCAGGTCAATTTCCTGCAGAGGAGGCTGGTAGGCGCCCTGGCCTTCAAAGTGGGTCTCCTTGTGCTCTTTTCGTTTCCCGGCCCGGATCACCACGCCGTCGTCGGTAATTTCCTGCCTGACGGTGGTCTCATCGTTATTCACATTGCCGTTGATGGTCAGATCCTGCCCGGCCACCACCTGGCTGTCCTTATTGTGCAGGCCGCCGTTGAGCAGCAGGTTACCGCCGCTGCGGATAACCGCGCTGTCCTGGCCGCTGACCGCCTGCTCCTTAACGCTGCGGGTGAAGGAGAACACGTCAAAGCGCCGCCCGGCATCGGTCACCCCCGGCAGGTTGAACCAGATAATGTCGTTGGCCGTGTCCTGCCAGAGATACACATATTCGTCCTGGCCGTTGACGTTAACCGTGATGCGGTTGCCTTCCGCATCCAGGGCGTAGCTGCGCCCGTCCTGATCAAAGTCAAAGGCAACGTTGCTGGTTTCGCCCTGCTCGTAATTAATCACGTGGCCATTGAAGCGATAGTGCTGGCCGTCAATCCGGCCGCAGCCTTCCGGCCACTCTCTGCCGCTGCACAGCTCAACCTCCAGCATATTGTCGCTCACCGAGACATTTTGCAGGCTGTCGCTGACCGTGAGGTGAATATCGCGGTTCTCAGTCTGCGCGGCGTCGATGCGCAAATCGCCCATCGCTTCAATCGTGGCGCTCAGGTTTTCCACCTGCGAAGCCTGGCCGCTCAGCTCACCGGCCTCATTCAGCGCGCCGCCGATGCTCAGCCCGCCGTTGCTGTAGATCAGGCCGTGATCCTGATTGACCAGCCGATCGGTGGCAATAACGAGATCTTCCCGGGCGGCAATGGTGGCCGCCGTGTCGCCCGCTTTATCATTGAGCAGCGTGCGGGCATCGATCGCCAGGCGATCGCCGTAAATGCGCCCGGTGCCGGTGTTGTGCAGATCGCCGGTGCGTATCAGCACGTCGCCGCCATCAATCAGCCCCTGATTGAGAATGTCAGATGCATTCACCCGCGTGGTGCCAGCATTAATGTCACCGCTCTGCAGGTTGTCGAGATGGCCGCTATTCAGCGTCAGCTGGTTACCGGCGTTAATGCTGCCGGCGTTGGTCAGGGCGTTACCGTTGGTATTCAGCGTCAGATCGTTGCCGGCGGCAAGGCTGCCGTCCTGATTCAGCGCCGAGGCCACATCCAGACTGAGGCTGCCGCCGCTGGTGATCCGCCCGACGCCGTCAATCTGCCCCAGCCACAGGCTGGCGTCGCCGTTGGCCACGATATCGCCGCCGCCGTTGGCAAGCGCAGGCCGCTGGCCTGGCTGGCCGATGGTCAGGCTGTTCTGCGAAGAGATCAGTCCGCTCTGGTTATTGAGCCGTTCGCTGACGTTCGCCTGCAGCGTATCGCCCGCCCGCAGGGCGCCGCTCTGGTTATTGAGCGAGGCCGCATTCAGCGTCAGGTCCCGGGCCTCGATGCCCTGGCCGCTGCCGCGGGTATTCTGGTTATCAAGCTGCGCGGCGCTGACCGTCAGGGCCCCATCGGCCTTGATAAGCCCCTGCTGATTGCGCAGATCCTGTGAGGCAGAGACGTCTGCATCGCCGGCGGCATATATCAGGCCGGCGTCGTTATTCAGCGAGTCCACGCGGGTGGTCAGCCCCCCGCCGGAGAGGAGCTGCCCGCGGCCGTTATCCAGCTGCGAACCCGCTACCGTCAGGCCCGCTCCGCCCTGGATCAGGCCCTGAGCGTTGCCGAGCGCGCCGGCGCTGAGCGTCAGGATCTTATCGGCCAGCAGCGTGCCCTGTTCGTTGTGCAACCCGGCTCCGCGGGTATCGAGGCTGATGCTGCCGCCGGACTGGATGACCCCGCTCTGGTTATTCAGATCGCCGGTGGTGAGCTGGCTATCTCCGGTGCTGTTAATCAGCCCCTGACGGTTATCGACATCCTGCCCGCTTACGGTAAGCGCGTTTGCGGCAATCAGCCCGCCCTGGTTATTCAGGCCGCCGGTCGAGAGCGACAGGCTGCCGCCGGAGCGCAGCCCGGTGCTGTCGCCGTTCGTGCCGCTGTTATCCAGCAGGTTGCCCTGCGTATTGATGGTCAGCGCGTCGCTGCCCTGTATTAATCCGTTCCGGTTCGTCAGCGCCTGGCTGGTTAGGTCGATATGCTTCGCCACCAGCACGCCGTCGCGGTTATCCATCTCTGCGCCGTTCAGCGTCAGCCGGTTGCCGGCGCTGACAAAACCCTGCTGATTATTCAGCCCGCCCGTCAGGCTGAGCGTACTGTCGCCGGCGGTGGACTGAAGGGTACCGCGCTGGTTAGTCAGACTGGCCGCGCTGAGGTTCAGGTCGCCGGTGCTCTGCAGCGTCCCGTCGGTGTTATCCAGCCGCTGGCCGCCGTTGACCGTCAGCGGGCCTTCAACGGCAGTGACCATGCCCTGCACATTATTCAGATCGTCGGCGACAAGGGTTACCCCGCGGCGGGCGGCAATCTGTCCGCCCTGATTATCCAGCCCCTGCGCGACGCTGACCGCCAGATTGTCGGCCGCCGAGAGCAGCGAGCCGCCGCGGTTGTTGAGGCTTCCGGCGCTAATCTCTACCGGGCCCGCCCCCTCCAGCGCGCCCTTCTGGTTATTCAGCAGGCCGTCAACGCTTACGTTCAGCGCGCCGGTCTGACTGCTGACGGTACCGTTCTGGTTATCAACAGACCCGGCCCGCAGCTCTACCGCCTGCTGGCTGGCTATCTCGCCGCCGCCATTGAGCAGCGCCCCGTCCACGGCGATGCGGTTAACGCCGTCAACCGCCAGCACGGTCCCTTCGCGGTTGTCCAGCGCGCCGCCCTGCAGCAGCACGTCGTGCCCGCTCTGAACCACGCCGCGCTGGTTATTTATCGTATCCGCCAGACTGGCCCGCAGCTGTCCCCCGACGCTGGTGAGGGTGCCGTCGCTGTTGTCCAGCGTCTGGCCGTCAATCTGCAGATCGCCCTGGGCCGCCATGCGGCCGCTCTGGTTAGCGATCTCCCGGGCTGACGCCGTCAGCGCGCCGCCGGAGGCCACGATTTGCCCCCCGGCGTTGGCGATGCGATCGCCCTTCAGCTGCAGGGCGCTGGCGGCATCAATAATGCCCCCCTGATTCAGGATCCCGGCGGCCGCGCCGATAAACGCGCCGCCGTTGAGGGCCGATACCCGGCCGCCCTGATTATCGATGTCGCCCGCGTTCAGCCGCACGTCGTTTCTGGCAAGCAGCTCTCCCCGCTGGTTGTTAAAGGCGTCCTGCACCCTGACGTCGGCGCTGCCGCCCGCCGCCAGCAGCGCGCCGTCGCTGTTGTTGACACTGCCAGCCGAGACACCCAGGCTCTGCCCGCTTTGCAGGGTGCCGCGCTGGTTATTGAGATCCTGCGTCAGCGAAGCCGTCAGCGTGCCCTCGCTGGCGCTGACCAGCCCCTGGGCATTATTGAGCGAAGCGCCGCTGAGGCTCAGGTCGCCGGCGCTGCTCAGCTCCCCGCCCTGGTTATTCCACGCTTTCCCCTGCGCCGTCAGGCTCTCGCCGCTGATGAGCCCGCCCTGGTTATCCACGTCGCCCGCGGTCAGCGTCAGCAGACCGCCGGAACGGATCCCGGTGCTGTCAGTCAGCGTCCCGGTATTGCTGAGCGCTCCGCCCCGCGTGTCGATAGCGAGGGCATTGCGGGCCTGGATAAGGCCGCCGTCGTTAATGAGGCCGTCAGAAACAACCTCCATCGCGTCGCTGGCCAGCAGCTGGCCGCCGCTGTTATCAAGCTGACCGGCGTCAACAGTAAGCCGCTGGCTGCTTTCAATATCGCCGCTCTGATTATTGAGCGCGCCCGTCGTCAGGCGGCTGTCGCCATGCGTGGCGGCAATGATGCCCTGCTGGTTATCCAGCGAAGCGCTGCGCAGCTCCAGCGCCGTCCCGGCCAGCACGCTTCCGCCGCGGTTGCTCAGGGCGCCGCTGAAGGCGCCGTTAACCTGTGATTTTGCCGAGAGGATTTTACCGCCGTCGTTATCCAGCGAGGCGGCATTGAGGTTCATCGCCTGCTGGCTCTGCAGCGTGCCCTGCCGGTTAGCGAGTGCGCCGGTCAGCGACAGCGACGCCGCGCCGCCGTCGGCGCTGAGCAGGCCGTCGGCGTTATTCAGCGAGGTGCCCTTCAGCGTCAGGCTCTCACTGGCGCCCAGGTAGCCGGACTGATTATTGATATTGCCCGCGTTCAGAATCAGGTTACGGGCCTGCAGGTTACCGTTCAGGTTGTTGAGATCGCCGCTGTACAGGGTCAGCGTCTGGCCGGAAAGCAGCCCCAGCCCGTCGGCATCTGTCCGGGCGTTAATCAGGCTGCCGCCGTGCAGATCGACATTCAGCGCGCCGGGCGTGGCGATGCGCCCGGCGGTATTATCAAGCGAGGCGGCATTCAGCGTCAGCCCATCGGCGCTCTCCAGCGTGCCGCCGCTGTTGTCAAACGCGCCGGAAAGATCCAGCGCGCTGCCGCCGGACGCGGCGCTGATGGCGCCCTGATGATTGTTAAGCTCCCCGGCGCTCAGCGCCAGCTGCTGCGCAATCAGCCTGCCGCCGCTGTTATTCACGCTGCCGGTGAAACCGGCCTGAAGCTGCCCTCCGGCAGCCAGAACCCGGCCGGACTGGTTATCGAGGGCATTCCCGCTGAGGAAGAGATTTTTTGCACTTTGCAGGTTACCGCCGCGGTTATCGATGTCGCCGGTAACGCTGAGGCTGGCATCGCCGCCGTCGGCGCTGATAAAGCCCTGCTGGCTGTCCAGCGAGCCGGCATCGATCGCCACCGTCTGCAAACCTTCCAGTGTCCCCTGGCGGTTGGTCAACGCGGCCGCGTGAATGTCGAGCCGCTGAGCAATCAGCGTGCCCGAGGTATTGTCCAGATCGCCGCTGCGAACCCCGAGGTTACCGTTACTGGCAATGCGGCCTTCGGTATTATCCATGCTGCCCGCGCTGAGCGTCATCGCCCCCGCGCTCTCGATCAGGCCGCCCCGGGTGTTGAGCAGCCCGCTGGCCCCGATCTGCGCCTCGCCGTCTCCGGTCTGCAGCAGATGGGCATTCTGCAGGGAGAGCGTTTCACCCTGCAAATTAACCTGCTGGCCCTGCGTCAGGCCGCCGTCGAGTACGATCTGCTGCCCGCTGACGCTCAGCGCCTTCCCGGCGAGGATTTTACCCTCCGCCCCGGCAATATCGCCGCCCTGAATCGTCACGTTTCCGCTATCCGAGCCGAGCTGACCGCCGGTATTGATAAGCCTGCTGCTGGTCAGGGTGAAGTCACCGGCGCTGGCCAGGGTGCCGCCGCTGTTATCTATCTCGCGGCTGCTGAGCGAGAAGCCCTGAGTCCCCCGGGAGATGAGCGTCCCGCCGCTGTTGTCAATTTTGTCCGCGGCGCGAATATTCAGCTGGCTGGCGGCGATGGCGCTGTTGCGGCTGGAGAAGGCGCGGGCGCTGCTGAGCGTCGCCCGATCTGCATCAATCAGCGCCCCGTCCACGCTGAGGTTGCCGTCGCGGGCGGTTGCCGTCACCGCCGCCGAGCGGTTCTGGCTGCCGGAGAGATCCACTTCACTGCCGGAGGCGGTGAAGCCATCGCGACTCAGATGCGTGCCGTGGCTGGCCAGCCGTCCGGCAGCGTTGACGGTCAGCTGACCGCTGCGGGTCGCCTGGCCGTTATCGTCTATTCCCGCCCCCAGTGCGCTGCCGCTATCCGCCTCCACGCTTTGGGCATTGACGGTGGTATTCCTTCCGGCAATGAGGCTGGAGCCGGCCTCGCTGCGTAAGACGCCCGACGTATCCAGGCGCAGATCCTGGTCAGCGCGCATCTGGCCGCTATTGGTCAGGCTGCCCTGATTCGTCACGCTGAGGTTTCCCCCGGTGGCAATATGTCCCTGGTTATCCAGCTGGGCCGTTTTCAGGGCCAAATCCTGCTGCGAATAGAGGGTGCCGCTGTTAGTCAGTTTGCCCTCGGCGTTGAGGGTAAATCCGCCCTGGGTGGCGCCTATCTCTCCGGCGTTGCGTACCCCGACCCCGCGCTCGGTTCCCACCAGGGTGATGCGGTTAGCGTACATCCCGCCCAGCGAGGCGGTATCCACCGCAAACTGCGGGCGACCGTCCGGATCGTCGGCCTTGACCTGAATGACGTTGCCGTCGGCGTCCGTCTGGTTACGACCGGTCGTTATCTTTAAATCGCCGGCCTGCAGGCGGGCGTTAACGTCCACCGCACGGGCGATCAGCCGGGTGTAGTCCTGCCCGGTGGCGTTCATGCCGCCGCCGCTGATGGTTATTCGCCCGCGATCGACGTCATAGCCCGCGACCTGGCCGTTTTCCAGCCGCACCCGGCCGGCGGCCAGGGTATTACGCCCGGCGTTGATAAAGCCGCAGCCGCTGCAGGTGATCCCTGCCGGGTTGGCGATAATCACGTCTGCCTTTTGGCCCGCCACCTCCACGAAGCCGCGCAGCTGGCTCGGGTTCATGCTGTTGACTTCGTTAAGAATAACTTTCGCGGAACCTTTCGCCAGCCACGGGTTACCGGCAACCTGTCCGGCCAGCTGAGTCTGGGTATTGTGCTGGCTGTTGTTTAAGATGGCGCCCCGCTCGCCGACGTCGAACTGGCTGTATTTGTTGTGCGAAAGCCCCTTATCGTTGGGCGTCTGAATATTGACCTGCGGCAATCCATTACCGGTTTGCATCACGGTGGGCTGCTGTCCGCCCGGCGCGCTGCGATCGGGCGCGATAGTTTCAGCCTGCGCCGCCGCGCTAATCATACCTCCGGCAAGCCACAGCGCCAGCGTGAGCGGGCGCAGGGCGGCAACGCATTCTGGCTCGCAGCCCGGGCCGCGGCCCGTATCGCCGCCCCTGGCCCGCGCCAGTTCGGAAACAACAACCAGCATCCGGCGGGCGCGGTTGAAAATGATGCGATAACAGTGTCTGTTCATCTTTCATCCCTGTATTCAGTACTGCCAGCTGACGCTGAAGCCAAAGGTCACCGAATCTGTTTTAAATCCGTGCGGTTTAGAAAGCGGCGTTCCGCCAAAAGCGTCATAGCTGAGGCCGAGTGCGGAAATATTGCCCCGCAGCCCCGCCACGCCGCCGGCCAGATGGCGACCCAGCAGCGTCGAGCCATCGCTGCGCCCGCCGACTTCGCCATAGTCGGCCCCGAGGTAAAACTCCTGCTCCGGCAGCGGCGTCTGCCAGGCGAGGGTATTCTGCACGTACCAGCCGTGGCTGGCGCTCAGCGTGCGTTCACCGTCGAACCCGCGCACCGTCCAGCGGTTGCCGATGGCCAGCTGATCAGGCGAGGTCAGGGGCGTGGTGCTCATCTGGCGCAGGTAGTTCATCTGATAGCGGAAATTCTGATTGCCCAGCGCAAACGGCCAGTTGAGCCCCGCGGTCCACGTGAGGATTTTGCTTTTTGCCGTAGCGTCGTAGCCGTCTTCGTACTGCTCTTCGTAAGCGGGCATCGCGCCGAACCAGCGGGTGCCGCGCTGATAGCTGACGCCGCCGTCAATCGTCGCGTTGCCGATATAGTGGCGATGATCGAGCCCCAGCAGCCAGGCGCTGGTACGCCGACGCTGGACCTCGATTTCCGTGTGGTCGATGTAGTTACGGATCTCGCGAACCTGAACGCTGCTGCGCAGCGTCGTTTTACCGCTGGCGTTACGCTGAATAACGCGGCTCAGGCCGACGTTAAGATTTTTGCTTTTGCCCGAGTAGCGGATATCGCCGTTATAGCCCGCCACGTTCTGCACGTAGTTGTACTGCCCGGCATTGACCTCAAACAGCCAGTAGCCCAGCGGAACAGAGTAGTGGCCGTTGATGTTTTTACTCTGCTTGCGGCCTTTGAAACCCAGATCGTGGCTGGCGGAGACGTAAAGCAGATCGCTCAGCGCAAACGGATTATCCAGCGCCAGCATGGCGCCGCCCTGGCTGCGGCCGGTGCTTTTGGTGCCCGAGTTGTCGACCCACATATTCACCCGCCAGAGTTTGCTCTGGTGGCGGGTAATAACCACATCGCTTTCGCCGGGGTTATCGCCGGGAACGATCTCCATGCTGTCCTGTACCGTCGGCAGGCGCTGCTGGTTCTCCAGTCCCTGTTCGATATCGCGCAGATCCAGCAGCTGGCCTTCCCGGGCGGGCACCGAGGTAAAGAGCACGGCGCGCTCATCCGAGCCGTCGGCATAGCGGATATGGCGCAGCATTCCCGGCACCAGCGCCAGGGTCAGTTCCCCCTTACTGAGATCCTGCTCCGGCACCAGCACCCGGGAGGTGACCCAGCCGTGGTCAACCAGCCGGTTTTGCAGGCGGCTCATCAGCTGGTTAATCCCCTTGACGCCGAGGCAGTGGCCAACGGCACCGTCGGCAATGCGCTGCGCCGGAAACCAGTGCGGGAACGCCTCCCGCCCCGTCAGGCGGACGCGATCGATTGAAAAACAGGGTGTTTCCTGGGGGAAGGGCCCGTCAGCATCAGGCGGGGTGCTCTCGTTCAGCGAGATATCAGGCGCGTCAGGGGTAAGCTGCGCCTCTTTTGCCGACTGCTGGCTTTTGATGTGCTGCTGCTGCTGATCGATGAAGGGCGCCGCCTGCGTGTTCCAGGCGACAAAGCTTGCCCCTATCATCACGACGTGACGGGGCCAGTGCTTCAGCAAAATCCTTGCCAATGTCCGTAACTCCATTTGAATGTATGTAACCGTAAAGAAATGTCATTTGTAGTCTATGGATATCCGATTCCGGACAAAAAAACAACATCGGCGGTAAATTTTAATTCACAAAAGATAAACATTAGCAATCGGAGTTATATCAAACGGCCATTTTTATACCCATTCGCCGGAAGTATTGCCCTCCGGCCTGGCGAGAAGTGACCTCCTGGCCAGCGGACGCCGCCATACGAGCTTTATGCCTGATTCCAATTTAATTCAGTTTTTCTGACAAACTATAGCGAATTGTTTCGATTTTAATCAAACGGTCCGCCGCCTATTATTTATCACATCAGGGCGAAGCGCCCTACAGTGACCAGATAACTTAAGGAATACGACCATGAAAACCATCAAAACTTTTGCTGCTGTTGCCGCTCTTTCTCTGATGTCCTTCGGCGCCTTTGCCCAGAGCGTCAGCGCAACCGCCTCTACCCTGGACCGCGCGGAAGCGCAGATTGCCGCGAAGGCCGCAGCCGAAGGGGCGTCCTACAAAATCACCAGCGCACAGTTCAATAACCGCGTGCACATGACCGCCGAACTGAGCAAATAAGTGCCGAAAAAAACAAAACAGGCTGCCACCGGGCAGCCTGTTTTGTTTTTCACTATACGGGAAACTAGCGCTCCTGCTGCTGACGGGCCAGCGCCGCCAGCACGGTACGCTCAGAGAGGTTCAGGTAGTCGCTCATCGCCTCTGCCGCCTCGCCATTTTTACCCGCCCGCAGCAGCCCGAGGATCGCGGCGTTCTTTTCGATATAGGGCGCGTGCAGCAGGGCATGATCGTTGAGGTGGCCAAACGCCAGCCGCAGCTCGGCGGAAACCTGGCGATAGAGGCGCATCAGGCGCTCGCTGTCGGTCAGCTCAACCAGCGCGATATGAAAGGCCATGTTTTCGGTGCCGACGCTGCGCCATTCGCTCTTTGCCTGGTGCTGCCGGGCGGCATCGACCGCCTCCGCCATGCGCGCTACCGCCGGGTGGAAGGCGCTGGCGCCGCGCAGGGCGTCGCACTCAATCAGCCGCCGGATGCGGTAGATGTCAATAATCGACGCCACGTCAGGGAGCGAAACGCTGACGCCCCGGTGCGGCTCGTGGCGCACCAGGCCCTCCTGGGTCAGCAGGCGGAACACTTCGCGCAGGGTATTGCGCGAAATGCCGAGCTGCTCGCTGAGATGCGCTTCCGACAGGCGGGTTCCGGGAATAAGATCGCCGGCAATAATGCTGGCGCGAACGGTCTGTGCCGTGCGCTCAATGAGCGTCTGCGCGGGCGCTGCTTTTTTCATTTCCTCTCCAGGGGACCGCACCGAGCGGCCATCTTCACACAATCCTCCGGCAGCGACAAGCTGCGAAATCCGCACCTAAACGGTGCAATTCACGCACCGCAACAGGGCGCAATGCGATCTTTGTCGTAATTTTACATCGCGAATTCGAAAAGAGATTGTCTACGCTGCGGCCGTTCACCAGGATATTGTTCAACAATAAAACAAATATTGATTAACAAACACAACACATAACTCAACAATGGTCCGGTTATTGCTTGGCTGAATGATGACAACCGTTCACCGCTGCCAATAGCCAAAGGAGTCCGCTTATGCCCGCTCTGGAAGTCGAAGATAAAGCCTTTCTCCGCAACCGGCGCTCGTCGCTGGTTGCCGCCATCTTTCTGATGGCCACCTCCGCGATAGGTCCGGGATTTATTACCCAGACCACCGCTTTTACCGCCACCATGGGCGCCGCCTTCGCCTTCGGTATTCTGGCCTCGATCGTTATCGACTTCGTGGTGCAGCAGAATATCTGGCGGGTCGTCACCCTGACCCAGATGCGCGCCTCCGACGTGGCCAACGCCGCCCTGCCGGGCAGCGGCTATCTGCTAGCGGTACTGGTGATTTTCGGCGGCCTGGTGTTCAATATCGGCAATATCGCCGGCGCCGGGCTTGGTATGAATGCCATGTTCGGCATCAGCCCGAAGTGGGGCGGCCTTATCAGCGCCGGCTTTGCGCTCTACATCTTCTCCTCGCGCCGGGCGGGAACGGCTATCGATCGGCTGATGGTGGTACTCGGTATTCTGATGATTGCCATGGTTGTCGGGGTGATGTTTGTGACTAAGCCGCCGGTAGGCGATGCGCTGTTCCAGACCGTGATGCCGGGCCATATCGATTTCGCGACCATCACCACCATCGTCGGCGGGACCGTCGGCGGCTATATCTGCTACGCCGGCGCCCACCGCCTGCTCGATAAGGGCATGGTGGGTCCCGAGCACATAGAGGCCGTCTCCTCCGCCGCCAACAAAGGAATTCTGGTGGTCGGCATCATGCGCTACGTGCTGTTTCTGGCGATCCTCGGCGTGGTCGCCAGCGGCGTAACCCTCGATCTTTCCGGCCAGGCGGCCAACCCGGCCTCGCAGGCATTCCGCTACGCGCTGGGCGAGTTTGGCGTGCGCGTATTTGGCTTTATCTTCTGGGCGGCGGCGATCACCAGCGTGATCGGCGCGGCCTATACTTCCGTCTCCTTTATGACGGTGTTTAAGGCGGGAATGACCGACCGCCAGCGCAATATCGCCACCCTGATTTTTATTGCCGTCTCGCTGGCGGTCTATCTGGCGCTCGGTACGGCGCCCGCCGCCCTGCTGGTGTTTGCCGGCGGCTTTAACGGCCTGGTGCTGCCGGTGGGGCTGACCATCTTCCTCTATGTCGGCTGGAAACGCAGCGACCTGATGAAGGGCTACCGCTATCCGCGCTGGCTACTGTGGAGCGGGCTGATCATCTGCGCCCTGACCTGGTACATGGCCGCCCTCTCTGTCGGCACCATTTTTAGCTTCCTGGAGATTGTCTGATGCACTGTATTGATTTAAATAGCGACCTCGGCGAAAGCTACGGCCAGTGGCGCCTCGGCGACGATGCCGCCATCCTGCCGCTGGTCAGCAGCGCGAACGTCGCCTGCGGCTTTCACGCCGGTTCCCCGGATGTGATCCTCGCCACCCTGCGCGCCGCGGCCCGCGGCGGCGTCGCCGTGGGGGCCCACGTCGCCTACCCGGACCTGGTGGGCTTCGGCCGCCGCAATATGGATCTCAGCCGCGATGAGCTGTTCGCCGACGTTATCTACCAGATCGGCGCCCTGCAGGGGCTGGCGGCGGCGGCGGGCACCCGCGTGCGCTACGTGAAGCCGCACGGGGCGCTGTACAACACCATCGCCGGTAACGAGCGCCAGGCGCGGGCGGTGATTGACGCGATTCTGGCCGTCGACGCCACGCTGCCGCTGGTCGGCCTCGCCGGATCGCGCGTGCTGACCCTTGCCGCAGAGGCGGGCCTGCGCACCGTCGCCGAAGCGTTCGCCGACCGCGCCTATCACCGCGACGGCAGCCTGGTCTCCCGCCGCGAGCCGGGCGCGGTGCTGCACGACCCGCAGCAGGTGGCCCGGCGCACGCTGCAGCTGCTGCAGGACGGCGGCGTCACCTCGATTGAGGGCGAATTCACCGCTATCGCGGCAGATTCCATCTGCGTTCACGGCGACAGCCCCGGCGCCATTGAGATGGCGCGCCAGACCCGCGCCCTGCTGGAAACCAGCGGCATCGCTATCCGTCCGTTCGTGGAGATGCCATGAGGCTGATTAAAGCCAGCCGCCAGGCGATTGCTGCCGCCCGGGAGGCGCGGGCGGCGATCCGCGGCGGGTTCGACAGGCCGACCGCCGGGATGGCCCCGGGGATGACCCAGGCCAATATGATCTGCCTCCCCCGCGACTGGGCGTTTGATTTTCTGCTCTACGCCCAGCGCAATCCGCAGAGCTGTCCGGTACTCGACGTTATTGAAGCCGGTGATTACCGCACGCCGCTGGCGGAAGGGGCCGATCTGCGCAGCGATATTCCGCGCTACCGCGTCTGGGAGCAGGGCCGGCTGGTGGACGAAGTCACCGACGCTACGGCGCTGTGGCGCCAGCATCCGGATCTGGTCACTTTCCTGATCGGCTGCAGCTTTACCTTTGAGACCCCGCTGCGCGAAGCCGGGATCGAGATCCGCCACATCACCGACGGCTGCAATGTGCCGATGTACAAAACCAGCCGCCAGTGCCGCCCCGCCGGGCGACTTTCCGGCGAGCTGGTGGTCTCCATGCGCCCGATCCCCGCCGATCGCGTCAGCGACGCGGTGACCATCAGCGGCCGCTTTCCGGCGGTGCACGGCGCGCCGGTGCATATTGGCGAACCGCATCTGCTCGGCATTGCCGATCTTCAGCACCCCGACTTTGGCGATGCGGTGCGCATCGAGCCGGGCGAGATCCCGGTCTTCTGGGCCTGCGGCGTGACGCCCCAGGCGGCGGTGATGCGCTCCGGCGTTCCCTTCGCCATCAGCCACGCGCCGGGGCACATGTTTATTACCGATATACCAGATGCCGCCTGGCAGGGAGCATAACGTGCGTTTTTTGCCCGTCAACAGCGACAGTTTTCTGATTGAACTGGCGAGTCTCGACGAGACGCTGGCCCTCTTTGACACTCTGCGGCAGGCCGCCCTGCCCGGCGTCGACGAGCTGGTGCCTGCCGCGCGCACCGTGCTGGTTCACTTCTCGCCCTGGCTGACCTCGGCCCGCGCCCTTATCGCCGCGATTGCCGCCCTGCCGGTGGCGGCAGGCACCGGGCGCAGCGTGCCGCAGATAAGCGTCGCGGTGCGCTACGACGGCGAGGATCTGCCCGCGCTTGCCGAGCGGCTCGGCGTCAGCGCGGCTGAACTTATTGAGGCGCACCAGTCCCTGCGCTGGAAAGTGGCCTTTACCGGCTTTGCGCCGGGCTTTGCCTATATGGTCAGCCCCGGCTGGGACTATGAGGTGCCGCGCAGGACGACGCCGCGTACCCGCATCCCCGCAGGCTCGCTGGGGCTGGCGGGCGAGTTCAGCGGCATCTATCCGCAGGCCAGCCCCGGCGGCTGGCAGCTGATCGGCACCACCGATACGCCGATGTGGGATATCGCCCGCCGCCCGCCGGCGCTGCTGCAGCCGGGCGCGGAGGTGCGCTTCGTGGCCGACGGCGGCGGGAAGATCGTCTCCCTGCCCCCGGCCGCAGCGCCGACGCCGGTAGCCGACGCGGCGCTGACGATCGTCGCCCCGGGCCTGCTGACAATCTGGCAGGACGGCGGGCGCCGGGGGCAGGCCAATATGGGCGTCGCCGAATCCGGAGCGATGGACAAAACCGCCTGGCGGGACGCCAACCGGCTGGTGGGCAACGCCGCGCAGACGCCCGCGCTGGAGATAGCCTTCGGCGGCTTTGCGGCCAGGGCCGAACGGGACCTGGTGCTGGCGGTCACCGGCGCCGACTGCGCGCTGACGCTTAACGCCGCGCACCCGCTGCCGATGCATCACCCCTTCGCCGTGCGGGCCGGAGACGTGCTGCGCCTCGGTCCCGCCCGGCGCGGCGTGCGCAGCTATCTGGCCATTCGCGGCGTCAGCGCGCCTGCCCCGGTGCTGGCCAGCGCGGCCTTCGATACCCTCGCGCAGGTAGGGCCTGCGCCGCTGCGCGCCGGGGACCGGATCGGTCTGGATCCTCAGGCGAGGACCGGCAGTGTGGCGCTGTCGGCCACGCGCTGCGCGCTGCCCGCGCCCGGCGAGACCGTTACCCTGGACATCATTGCCGGGCCGCGCACCGACTGGTTTGACGACGGCGCGCAGCGCCTGCTGACGACGCAAGTCTGGCAGGTGACCGCCCAGTCCAATCGCATCGGCCTGCGCCTTGCGGGCGAGCGGGCGCTGACCCGCAGCCGACAGCAGGAGCTGCCCAGCGAAGGCACCTGCGCCGGCGCTATCCAGGTGCCGGCCAGCGGCCAGCCGGTGCTGTTTCTCAACGATCATCCGCTGACCGGCGGCTATCCGGTCATCGCCGCCGTGGCGCCGCACCACCTCGACCTCGCCGGACAGATCCCGCCAGGATGCGGTATTCGCTTTAATCCGATCTCCCCTTTTATCGACCTGCAGGAGCACCGTAACGATGACTGATTTAGCCCAGCCCCGCCATAAAGTGCTGATCGCCAACCGGGGCGAAATTGCCGTGCGCGTTATTCGCGCCTGCCGCGATGCCGGGATGGCGTCGGTGGCGGTGTACGCCGATCCCGACGCCGACGCCCTGCACGTCGCGATGGCGGATCAGGCCTTCGCCCTGCCGGGCGTGGCGCCGAAAGAGACCTACCTCAATATTGCGGCGCTGCTCGACGTTGCCCGCCGCAGCGGCGCCACGATGGTGCATCCCGGCTACGGCTTCCTCTCCGAGCGGGCCGACTTTGCCCGCGCGGTGCAGGAGGCGGGGCTTATCTGGATCGGCCCGCCGCCGGAGAGCATCGCCCGGCTTGGCGACAAAGTGCAGGCGCGCAGGATCGCCCTGAAGGTGGGCGCGCCGCTGGTGAAGGGCACCGCCGATCCGGTAGAGAGCGCGCGGGAGGTGGTGGATTTTGCCCGCGAGCACGGCCTACCGGTCGCCATCAAGGCGGCATTCGGCGGCGGCGGGCGCGGCCTCAAGGTGGCCTGGACGCTGGAGGAGATCCCCGAGCTGTTTGCCTCCGCCGTCAGCGAAGCGCAGACCGCCTTCGGGCGCGGAGAGTGCTACGTCGAGCAGTACCTGGACCAGCCGCGCCACATTGAGGCGCAGATTATGGCCGACGGGCACGGCTGCGTGGTGGCCGTCGGCACCCGCGACTGCTCACTGCAGCGGCGCAACCAGAAGCTGGTGGAGGAGGCCCCGGCGCCGTTTATCAGCGACGCCCAGCGCGAGGCCATTCACCGCTCGGCGGTCGCCATCTGCCGCGAAGCGGGCTACGTCGGTGCCGGCACGGTGGAGTTTCTGCTGAGCCGCGACGGCACCCTCTCGTTCCTCGAAGTGAATACCCGCCTGCAGGTGGAGCATCCGGTGACGGAAGAGACGGCGGGCGTCGATCTGGTGCTCGAACAGCTGCGGGTAGCCCAGGGGCTGCCGCTGTCGATAAGAGAGACGCCCGCGCCGCGCGGCCACGCGCTGGAGTTTCGCATTAATGCCGAAGATGCCGGGCGCGGCTTCCTGCCGACGCCGGGCGCGGTGACGCGCTTCGCTCCTCCTTCCGGGCCGGGCGTGCGGGTAGACAGCGGCGTGGAGAGCGGCGGCAGCGTGCCGGGCAGCTACGACTCGCTGATGGCGAAGCTTATCGTCACCGGCGCGACCCGCGAGCAGGCCATTGCCCGGGCGCGGCGCGCGCTGGCCGAATTTCAGATTGAGGGCGTGGCCTCGGTGCTGCCGTTTCACCGGGCGGTGATCGACGAGCCGGACTTCACCGACACGTTTGCCGTCCATACCCGCTGGATAGAGACGGCGTTCAGCGAGCGGGTACAGATCGCCCCGCGCCCGCTGCCGGTGCAGGACGCGCCGCTGACCCGCACCTGGATCGAGCTGGACGGCCGGCGGGTGGCGCTGGGCATTCCCGCCGGGCTGCTGGCCGCGCCGCAGGGGGCGTCTCCAGCTCCGGCGGCACCGGCCGCTGCGGCGGACGAGGGGGATGTGGCGGCGCCGATCTCCGGCGTGCTGCACCGCTGGCTGGCGGAGGACGGCGCCGCCGTCGCCGCGGGCGAGCCGGTGGCGGTGATGGAGGCGATGAAGATGGAGGTTCAGGTACTGGCGGGCCGCAGCGGCGTACTGCGCCGCGCGGTGTCCGCCGGAGAGCAGGCCAGCGCGGGCGCGACGCTTGGGAACATTCGCTAACGCCGGGTCAGGCGATACACCGGCACCAGCCGCGTGGTGCCGGTCAGGCTGTCGGAGACCTCCGTCTCGGCGGTCATGATGCCCATTCCGCTCTTTCTGAGCCGCAGCACGTCGGCGGCGATGCGCTGAATGCCGAACCAGAATAACCCGTCCAGCGCGGTCACCGACAGCCCGGCCTCCAGCGCCTTTTTCAGCCGCTCGCGCGGGGCTTTGGTCTCTTTGGCTATCTGCTGGAAGGGCGCGGCGTCGCTGCCGCCGGGCGCGACCCGGCGGATGCGGGTGGAGAGGCGGTAGTGAAAAGCGTCGGGAATATCGCCAAGCCCGGTTTTCAGGCTGTAGACGCAGCCGAAGCGCTTATCGTTAAACACCGCGCTTTTCTGGCTGATGGCAAGCGTTTCGCGCATCCCGGCAACCAGCTGCGGGGCGCGGATCAGCAGCAGCCGGAAGGGAAGTTCAAAGCTTGTGACGTAATCGACATTGAGCAGCGCAATGCGCAGGCGCTCTTCGCTGCCCGCCCGGCTCTGCTGACATTCGGTGATAACTTCGGCCCACTGGCGGGTCAGGCGCGGATCTTCATTGAGCGCCGTGAACTGGTATTTTTCTATCTGGTAATCAATACGCTCTGCCATCGCTATTCCCTTTCCGCAGATTAACGCTAGTGGGTCACCGTTTTAGAAAAGAGCTGAATGACTACCACGCCGGCAATAATCAGCGTAATGCCCGCCACGGCCGGCAGATCGAGACGCTGATTGAAGAGCAGCCACGACAGCAGGGAGACCAGGCATATGCCCACGCCCGCCCAGATAGCATAGGCAACGCCTAAGTTCATTACTTTCACGACCTGAGAGAGGCCGTAAAAAGAGATGATATAGCCCGTAACCACCGCCAGCGAAGGCAGCAGGCGGGTAAAGCCCATTGAAGCTTTAATCATCGAGGTTGCCAGCGTTTCCGCGACGATAGAAACCAGCAAAATAAGCCAGGTTTTCTGCATGGAGATATCCCTGTTCAGCACGGCGATTTGTGGAAGAATAATCGGCAATAACAGGAGTGTAAACAAGTGTATGGAGCAGCGTCGGCGGCGGGTAATAATCTGCCGCCGGGAGTGCCCGTCCCGGCGGCAGCGCTACTAGCGTTTTTCGACAATCAGCGGCTCGATGTCGCTCTCTTTTTTGACCACCAGCGTTTCATCGCCGCGCAGACAGCTGCCGGCGTAGCTGCCGCCGACGGTGAAGGTGCAGACCTGGATATACTTGCCGTCCACTTTCGGCAGGCACCACAGCTGCTGGTAGATGTTTTTGCGATCGACAAACTGGCCGCTGCTCTGGTCCAGCAGCCCGGCATCGTGGCTGATAAGGTCGATATTGCTGCCGCAGCGCCCGGAGATGGGCTTCACCGCGTAGCCGGTTTTCGCCAGCTCGTCGTTGACCGCGAAGTCGGTATCCAGCAGGTAGTGATGATGCGGGAACAGCTGCCACAGCACCGGCAGAATCGCCTTGTTGCCGGGCACCACGGTCCACAGCGGCTCAAAGACCATCACTTCCGGGCGCAGCAGGACGTCGATCAGCCGCACCTGGTTGTCCGGATGGCCGGTGCGGATCGGCACCGCCGCGTATTCGGTTTCGCTCACCTCGCGCACCTGCTCGATGGCCGTCTCCCAGGCCCAGGTTTTCCATACGCAGTTGACCAGCCGGCCGTCGCCGTCGATAAGCTGCCCGGCGGGATCCCAGCCCAGCTCGTCCAGCCCGCAGAGGATCTTGCTGTCAAAGCCGGCCCGGGTCAGCGCTTCCTGCATAAACAGGGCGTGGTAGCTCTCCTCCAGATCTTTATCCTGCATGATGTGGACGAACGGGCGGGCGGAGCTGTGCTGCCACGCGGCGGTGAGCTGGCTCAGCAGATCTTCCGCCGGGTTGTAGCCGCTGCCCGTATAGCCGGTCTGCGCCCAGCGCTCGAGGATCAGGCCGCCCTCGGTGTGGCAGGAGGCGGAGTCAGCGTTGTACTCGTACACCTTCAGTCCGCGCTCGTCCATGCAGAAGTCCATTCGCCCGGTGATCATGTCGTGGCGGCGGCGCTGCCACGACAGGCGCAGGCGCGGCCAGAGGATCTTCGGAATGTCGAACAGCGCCAGCAGGCTGTCGTCCTTCATCACCTTGTCGGTAGCGTGGAGGTACATCAGATGAACTTCATTGGTAGCCTTGATCAGCTCCTGCTCGGCGGACTCGCTGATGGTGTAGTAGTGGAGCGGATCGTGGTTGATGAAGTGGCCGTTGGCCTTCACGTAGGCGGCCTGCAGCGGGTCCCGTTCGTCGAGCCATTTGCCGCTGAACTGCCCCTTATCCTCAAGCCGCGCGCCGTTAATTTTCAGCGTCCCGCTCGCCACTTCCGGCTGCGGCAGGCCGCCGCGCGCGTCGTCGGTCTGGATCATCCAGCCGAGGATCTCGGTGTCGTCGAAGGTGTCATGCAGCGTGTAGCGGCCGTCCTGTACCGTCAGGGTCAGCTCGCGGGTCCACTGCTGGCCCTGGGGCAGCGGCTGGTGAATGACGTTCTGTTCGGCGATGCGCACCTTGTCGCCCACCAGCTGGGTGATGACCGCCACGTGCCCGGTCTCGTGAAACTCGCCGCCCTTCTGCCAGATCAGCAGCGATCCGGCCTCCGGCGCCCGGCGGGAGCCGTTGGCAAAGGCCTGCAGCGGCAGCAGGTTGTCGTTCACCACCTGGCGCAGAAAGCGCAGGGAGAAGATCTCATAGGCCATGCCGACGTCGGTAAACACAAAGCCGTAGGTGAGGAACAGAAAGCGGCGGGCGAACTCCACGCACTGCCACTTGTGGCCCATGTATTCGTTGTCGATGTAGCTACGAAAGGCGGGATCGTCGCGGGAGGGCCGCGGAACGAGGCTGCTGTAGTTCGAAGAGTAAATGGCAACGCCGCCTGGGGCATATCCTAATAATGTGCCAAACGGCGCATCGCTACTGGACTTTCCTGTACTCATTGTTCCAACCTAAGTCATTAACTAAAAAAAGGCAGGCGGCGAGTGGCACCGGGTCATTGTCGTCTGCGGAGTGTTGCTACTGTGACAGAAGTGGCTTAATCATACACTCGAACAAAAATATTATCGCCGGACAACATGCTAATCAGGAGTCGCTATGCAGGCACAGCCGCTGGAGTGGGGCCACGGCCCGAATACCTTTGAAGTCTTTCTGGAACCCACCTGCCCGTTTTCGGTCAAGGCGTTCAACAAGCTTGACGCCCTGCTGGACACGCTCGGCGAGGAGAACGTAACGGTAAAAATCCGTCTGCAGTCGCAGCCCTGGCACCTGTTCTCCGGGGTGATTGTGCGCTGCATTCTCGCCGCGTCAACGCTGCCGGAGGGCAAGGCCGCCGCCAAGCGGGTGATGCAGGCGGTGGCGGACCACCGGGAGGAGTTTGAGTTTACCGACCACTGCGCCGGGCCCAATATGCAGGCGACGCCGGAGCAGATTATTGACCGCCTGGAGCGCTACAGCGGCGTGCGCGTGCGCGAGGCCTTTGCGGTGCCTGAACTGCAGACGGCGATCAAGTGGCACTGTAAATACGCCCGGCAGAACGGTATCCACGTCTCGCCGACCTTTATGGTCAACGGCCTGGTGCAGGCCGATCTCGGCAGCGGCGATGATATCAGCGCCTGGGCAGAAAGGATTATGGCCTGAGCGATAAAGGCGCAAAGGGTTAAGGCCCGGCGCGCCCCACTGCTACACTCGCTTAATTGATCCACAACCACAAGGCAGGTTCTACGATGTCTGACAACAGCTACCAACCGCCCAAAGTCTGGGAATGGAAACAAAGCAGCGGCGGCGCGTTCGCCAGTATCAACCGCCCCGTCTCCGGCGCCACCCACGAAAAAGCGCTGCCGGTCGGCAACCATCCGCTGCAGCTCTACTCCCTGGGCACGCCCAACGGTCAGAAGGTCACTATTTTGCTGGAGGAGCTGCTGGCGCTGGGCGTCACCGGCGCCGAGTACGATGCCTGGATGATCCGCATCGGCGAAGGCGATCAGTTCTCCAGCGGCTTTGTTGAGGTGAACCCCAACTCTAAGATCCCCGCGCTCAGCGATCGCTCCGTCACGCCGCCGCTGCGGGTCTTCGAGTCCGGCAATATTCTGCTCTACTTAGCCGAGAAGTTTGGCCACTTCCTGCCCAAAGATCTGGCCGGGCGCACCGAGACGCTGAACTGGCTGTTCTGGCTGCAGGGCTCGGCGCCCTACCTCGGCGGCGGCTTCGGCCACTTCTACAACTACGCGCCGGTAAAAATCGAGTACGCCATCGACCGCTTCACTATGGAGGCGAAGCGCCAGCTCGACGTGCTGGATAAACAGCTGGCGCGGGGCCGCTATATCGCCGGCGAAGAGTACACTATCGCCGATATCGCCATCTGGCCGTGGTACGGCAATCTGGTGCTCGGCGGCGCCTACAACGCGGCGGAGTTCCTCGACGCGCAGAGCTATAAGAACGTGCTGCGCTGGGCGCAGGACGTGGGCAGCCGCCCGGCGGTGAAGCGCGGGCGCATTGTCAACCGCGCCCAGGGGCCGCTCAGCGAACAGCTGCACGAGCGCCACAACGCCGGCGATTTTGATACCAACACGGAAGACAAGCGCCAGGGCTAACGCCGTCAGGCCATCTCCTGCGCCAGGCGGAAGCGCTGCACCGCCTGCTGCAGGGCATCGGTCTGCGTCTCCAGCGCCGATGAGGCGCTGGAGACCTCCTCCACCAGCGAGGCGTTCTGCTGGGTCACACCGTCCATCTGAGTAATCGCAATCCCGACCTGGGAAATCCCCCTGCTCTGCTCATCAGAAGCCCCGGCGATCTCCTGCACAAGGGTTGCCACCTCGCCCACCGACTGCATTATCTGCTGCATGGCGGTGCCGGTATCGTTCACCAGTGAGACACCGCCGGCGACCTGGGCGGTGGATTCCGCGATCAGCCCTTCAATCTCCTTCGCCGCCTGGGCGCTGCGGCTGGCCAGATTGCGCACTTCGCTCGCCACCACCGCAAAGCCCCTGCCCTGCTCGCCCGCACGGGCCGCCTCCACGGCGGCGTTGAGCGCCAGAATATTGGTCTGGAAGGCGATGCTGTTGATAACGTCGGTGATTTCGGCGATCCGCGCCGAGCTTTGCGAGATGCCGGACATTTTTTCCACCACGGCGGTCACCAGCTTGCTGCCTTCCGACGCCGACTGCGCCGATGAGGACGCCAGCCGGCTGGCCTGCCGGGCGCTCTCGGCGTTGCGCTGCACGGCGGCGGTGAGCTGCTCCATGCTGGCGGCGGTCTCTTCGAGCGCCGCCGCCTGCTCTTCGGTGCGCTGCGACAGATTGGTATTGCCCGCCGCAATTTCCGTCGCGCCACGCCAGATATTCTCGCTGCCGCTGCGGATGGCGCTGACCGCCGCGCTGAGGCTGTGCTGCATGTCGTTGAGGATAGGCACCACCTGGCCGATGCAATTGCGGCCAATCTCCTCCATCGGCTGGCTAAGATCCCCCTGCGCCATCTGGCGGAAGTGCTGACGCACCCGCTCCAGGGGCCTGACCAGCATCGCGACCAGATAGCGGTCCGAGAACAGCAGCAGCAGCAGGCCAGTAATGACCGCCGCCATGATCAGGGTGCGGGTCACTCTGGTCAGGTGGTCTACCGTTAACCGGGTCTGCGCCAGCTTTTTACCGGCCTGGGCCGTGAATTTCTCTGAGCTGGCGGAAAACGCCCGGCTAAGCGCCGGGGTGGTGTTTTGCGCCAGCGCGCGCCACGCCTCGACGTTGCCGGCCTTAGCCTGCGCCATCTGCGGCGCGGCCCCTTCATCCAGCAGCGTCTGCCAGCGGGCGATAAGCTCTGCGGAGACGGCCGGGGTCATCGGCCCCGGAGAGACCTGTTTAAAGTCATCAAGGCGGCTGCGCATCTGATCAAGCGCCTGCTGCGCCGGCGCGAAATCAGCCGTCCGGCCGGTCATGGCGCGGTTGAGGCGGGTGATAAAGCGAAAGTAGCGGTCGTTACCTTCGCTGAGCAGCAGCATCTGGTTCACCAACTGCCGATCGGTATCGTTACCTTTGGCCACCTGCGACAGTGACCATATGCTGTAGCCGCCGACGCCGGACCACAGCAGCGCAAAAATGCTCAGAGTGATCAGCATCACCCGCCTGATAGTGAAGTTACGCAGCAGATTCATATATTCCCCCGGAAAAATCGGTTAATTAAGGTGATCTATGTCACGTCAATCCGGTTATCGGCAGGGAATGAAATAGTTATAACGTTTCGTATGATCTTTTTGTAAACAGAATAATGTCCTGAAAGCGTCTTTATGCGATCCCGCCAGGTTACCGCCGGGCGTCCGCTGTATAGACTGTATAGAATAGAAATGACGTTTTAAAACAACCAAGAAGGGGAGTTCATGTCCTGGTCTGCCAGTCCCGATCGCTATTCCCGCATGCAGTACCGCTACTGCGGCAGCAGCGGCCTTCAGCTACCCGCGCTCTCGCTGGGGCTGTGGCACAGCTTCGGCCACGTACAGCCGCTGGAGTCCCAGCGCGCCCTGCTGCGCACCGCCTTTGATGCCGGTATTACCCATTTCGACCTCGCCAACAACTACGGCCCGCCGCCGGGCAGCGCGGAAGAGAACTTTGGCCACCTGCTGAAAAGCGACTTCGCCGCGTACCGCGATGAGCTGATTATCTCAACCAAAGCGGGCTACGATATGTGGCCCGGCCCCTACGGCGCGGGCGGCTCGCGTAAATATCTGCTGGCGAGCCTCGATCAGAGCCTGCGGCGCATGGGGCTCGACTATGTGGATATCTTCTACTCCCACCGGGTAGATGAAAACACGCCGATGGAAGAGACCGCCGCCGCGCTTGCCCACGCGGTGCAGAGCGGCAAGGCGCTGTACGTCGGGATCTCGTCCTACTCCACGGAACGCACCCGCACCATGGCCGCGCTGCTGCGCGAGTGGAAGATCCCGCTGCTGATCCATCAGCCCTCCTACAACCTGCTCAACCGCTGGGTGGATAAAACCGGGCTGCTGGACGCCCTGCAGGAGAGCGGCACCGGCTGTATCGCCTTCACGCCGCTGGCCCAGGGCCTGCTGACCGGCAAATACCTCAACGGCATTCCGGATGGCTCGCGAATGCAGACCGAGGGGAAAAAGGCGCGCGGCCTGACGGAGAATATGCTGACGGAGAGTAACCTCAGCAGTCTGCGGCTGCTGCAGGCGATGGCGGAAAAACGCGGGCAGAGCATGGCGCAAATGGCCCTGAGCTGGCTGCTGAAGGACAATCGCGTCACCTCCGTGCTGATTGGCGCCAGCCGTCCCGAGCAGGTGGAAGAGAACGTCAGGGCGCTGGATAACCTGCAGTTCAGCGCGCAGGAGCTGGCGCAGATTGACCAGCACATCGCCGACGGCGGGCTGAATCTGTGGCAGGCCTCGTCGGATAAATAACACTCAGGCCCCCGACGGGGGCCTGATTCGCTTTATATCAGCCGGAAGACGGCAGCGGCGCTCTGCAGCGCCCCCGGTTACTTCGCCCCGGCCCGCTCTTCCGCCACCAGACCTATCTTGAGATAGCCCGCCTGATGCAGCGTATCCATCACTTTCATCATGGTTTCGTAGTTCACGGTCTTGTCGGCGCGGAAAAAGATAGTGGTGTCCTTTTTACCCTCGGTGAGCGCGTTGAGCGCGCTAATCATCGTCTCCTCGGTGACCGGATCGTTACCGATAAACATGGTGTCATCGGCTTTAACGCTCAGGTAAACCGGCTTTTCCGGGCGCGGCTGCGGCTGGCTGGAGGCCGCAGGCAGGTTGACTTTGACGTCCACGGTGGCCAGCGGGGCGGCGACCATGAAGATAATCAGCAGAACCAGCATGACGTCGATAAACGGCGTCACGTTGATTTCGTGCATCTCATCGCCATCTTCCATGTTTTCGTTCATGCGCATTGCCATGTGCTGTCACCCCACTCGCAGTTTTTGCGTCGCGTGTACCGGGGAGGCGCTGCTGGCGTTAAGATCAAGATCGCGGCTCTGCAGCAGCAGGACCTGCGCGGCGACATCGCCGAGCATCGCCTTGTAGCTGGCAATCATGCGGGCAAAGACGTTGTAGATAACGACCGCCGGGATCGCGGCAAACAGGCCGATACCGGTCGCCAGCAGGGCTTCGGCAATGCCGGGGGCCACAACGGCAAGGTTGGTGGTCTGGGTCTGGGCAATGCTGATAAAGCTGTTCATGATGCCCCAGACGGTGCCGAACAGACCGACGAACGGCGAGATGGCGCCGATAGTCGCCAGGAAGCCGTTACCGCGGCCCATATAGCGGCCAACGGCGGCAACGCGGCGCTCCAGGCGAAAGCCGGTGCGCTCTTTAATGCCTTCGCGGTCTTCGGAACCTTCGGAAAGCTCCAGCTCATTCTGCGCTTCATTAATCAGCATCGCGCTCAGGCTTTTGGCCTCAAACGTGGAGGCCACTTCGCTCGCCCGATCGAGGGAGCGCACGTCGCTGAGCTGCTTCTGCTCGCGCTTGAGGCGGCGCTTGTGCGCCAGCAGCTCGGTGCTCTTGCTAAAGAAGATTGCCCAGGTAACGATCGAGGCCAGAACCAGACCAATCATCACCACTTTAACAACGATGTCTGCATGATGGTACATGCCCCAAACGGAGAGGTCCGTCTGCATCAAATCATTACCCACTGTGTCTCTCCAGGATCTGAATCACAAAAAAACTGAGCGTAATGATATCAAAACGACGTCGAATTGATAGTGGTTCTCATTACTATTTCCCCAGCCGTAAAATTTTATTCTATATCGGACCGCGACCGATACAGACGCTCGCAATCGTGCTAGTTTAGACGTCCAGACGTATAAAAAAGGCAGAGCGAACATGTCCGACAAGCCACTCCATCATCAGGAAACCGCGCTGGTCCACGCCGGGCGCAGCAAACGATACACCCAGGGTTCGGTGAACAGCGTGATCCAGCGCGCCTCATCGCTGGTTTTTGACACCGTCGAAGCTAAAAAGCACGCGACGCGCAACCGCGCGAAGGGCGAGCTGTTTTACGGTCGCCGGGGGACCCTGACCCACTTCTCGCTGCAGGAGGCAATGTGCGAACTGGAAGGCGGCGCCGGCTGCGCGCTGTTCCCCTGCGGCGCGGCCGCCGTCGCCAATACGATACTCGCCTTTGTTGAGCAGGGGGACCATGTCCTGATGACCAACACGGCCTATGAGCCGAGCCAGGATTTCTGTACCAAAATCCTCGCCAGGCTCGGCGTCACCACCGGCTGGTTCGATCCGCTGATCGGCGCAGAGATAGCAAGCCGCGTTCAGCCCAATACCCGCGTCGTGTTTCTGGAATCCCCGGGCTCTATCACCATGGAAGTGCACGATGTCCCGGCCATCGTCAGCGCGGTGCGCAGCGTCGCCCCGGAGGCGATCATCATCATCGATAACACCTGGGCCGCCGGGGTACTGTTTAAGGCGCTGGACTTCGGCATTGATATCTCGATTCAGGCCGCCACCAAGTACCTCATCGGCCACTCCGACGGCATGATAGGCACGGCGGTCGCCAACGCCCGCTGCTGGGATCGGCTGCGCGAGAATGCCTATCTGATGGGCCAGATGGTGGATGCGGACACCGCCTACATGACCAGCCGCGGCCTGCGCACGCTGGGCGTGCGCCTGCGTCAGCACCATGAAAGCAGTATCAAAATTGCCGAATGGCTGGCGCAGCATCCGCAGGTTGAGCGGGTTAACCACCCGGCGCTGCCCGGCAGCAGGGGGCATGAGTTCTGGAAGCGCGACTTTACCGGCAGCAGCGGCCTTTTTTCTTTTGTGCTGAAGAAGCGGCTGAACGACGCCGAGCTGGCGGCCTATCTCGACAATTTCACGCTGTTCAGCATGGCCTACTCCTGGGGCGGCTTTGAGTCGCTGATCCTGCCCAACCAGCCGGAGCAGCTAGCAGCGATTCGTCCCGAAGGCAAGGTCGATTTCGACGGTACGCTGATCCGTCTGCACGTTGGTTTAGAGAATGTTGACGATCTTATCCAGGATTTATCTGCAGGCTTTGAACGTATCGTGTAAAGTGGCTGCCAATGGACACCAGTACGGACAAATGCGGTTACAATCGTCTGTATGAGATGCGCCCGGGATCAAGATGTTTCGGGCGATTGAGGAGTATACTGTCGGCAAATTCGCACGTACCGCAGCAGGCGGTTTGCGCGATGACGCGTATAACCAGAAATAGAATGTATACACAAAATCATTCAAGTTGCATCAAGGCGGCAGGTGAGTGACAGGAGTCTCTCATTAATCCCAGGTGCTTACTCAAGTAAGTGACCGGGGTGAACGAGCGCAGCCAACGCAGAGGCAGCTTGAAGGATGACGTGTATAGTCCCACAGGAAAGTCCATGGTTGTTATTCAAGAGATTGTCGCCGCGCTCTGGCAACATGATTTCACCGCGCTGGCGAATCCCCACGTGGTGGGCGTTGTTTATCTGGTCATGTTTGCGACGCTGTTTTTAGAAAACGGGCTGCTGCCGGCTTCGTTTCTGCCGGGCGACAGCCTTCTGCTGCTTGCCGGCGCGCTGATTGCAAAAGATGTCATGGACTTCATCCCGACGATGGCGGTGCTGACCGCCGCGGCGAGCCTCGGCTGCTGGCTGAGCTATATTCAGGGACGCTGGCTCGGCAATACCCGCATCGTGAAAGGCTGGCTGGCGCAGCTGCCGGTGAAGTACCACGAGCGCGCCACCTGCATGTTCGATCGCCACGGGCTGCTGGCCCTGCTGGCGGGCCGCTTTCTCGCCTTCGTCCGCACGCTGCTGCCGACCATGGCCGGGATCTCCGGGCTCTCGAACCGCCGCTTCCAGTTCTTCAACTGGCTGAGCGCCGTGCTGTGGGTTGGCGTGGTAACCGGCTTCGGCTATATGCTCAGCATGATCCCGTTCGTCAAGCGCCACGAAGACCAGGTGATGACCTTTCTGATGATCCTGCCCATCTTTCTGCTGGTCTGCGGCCTGTTCGGCGCGGTGTTCGTGGTCATCAAAAAGAAATACTGCAGCGCCGCCTGACGGCGCACCGCACCGTTCCCGGCTACACGCCGGGAATGCCCCGAATACGCGCCGCATCCTCTCCCGGCGTAGTGCCAAAATAGCGCTTAAACTCCCGACTGAACTGCGAGGCGCTTTCATAGCCCACCCGCATCGCCGCGGTGCTGGCGTTCAGGCCGTCGTGGACCATCAGCAGCCGCGCCTTGTGCAGGCGGTAGGACTTGAGGTACTGCAGCGGCGAAGTGCTGGTCACGGCCTTGAAGTTGTGGTGGAACGCCGACACGCTCATGTTGGCCTCCGCCGCCAGCCGGTCAACGCTGAGGTTTTCGGTATAGTGGCTCTCAATCTGCTTTAGCACCCGGCTTATCAGGCTGAAGTGGGTCTGGCGGCTGACCAGCGCCGTCAGCGCCCCGCCCTGCGGCCCGGTCAGTACGTAATAGAGGATTTCCCGCACGATCTGCTTACCGAGAATGCGCGCGTCCAGCGGGCGCGTCATCACGTCCAGCAGCCGCTCGGCGGCGCAGAGGATCTCATCCGTGAGCGGCGAGGAGTTGATGCCGCTCGCCGCTGCCGGCGTCTGAAACTGGCGGTCCTCGCCGATATCCATCAGCAGCTCCTGGAGCTGAAGCACGTCGATGTTCAGCCGCATGCCCGCAAGCGGCACGGACTCGGTCGCGAAGGTCTGACACTCAAACGGCAGCGGCACCGTCAGCAGCAGGTATTCGTTGGCGTCATAGCGGAACGTCCGCGCATTGATGTAACCAATTTTATGGCCGGAAAAGAGGAATATAACGCCCGGCTGATACATCACCGGCATGCGCGGCCAGGGCTGCGTGTCGTAGAGCAGCGTGATATCCGGCAGCAGTCTACTCAGATTATCTTCTTTATTTATCAGCGTGTTAATCTTTTCAGATAACAACTGGCAAATGGCTTCTCGGCTCATCGCAGATCCTCACGGGAGAAAATTTCAACGACCGCATTGTGCCTTCGCCGATGCATTTTCTCCAGCGGCGTGGAGAAATAGGCAAGACTAAAACAGGAATGTGCATTGAGCGAAATAGCGATGATGATCACAATATTCAGCATCAGGCAGCCCTCCGGCCGCCTCCGTTACAGAGAGAGCAAGCCATGTTTAATTTTAATCTGCACACTCCTACCCGGATCCTGTTTGGTAAAGACGCCATCGCCGATTTGCGCGCGCAGATCCCTGACGACGCCCGCGTGCTGGTCACCTACGGCGGCGGCAGCGTGAAGAAAACCGGCGTGCTGGATCGGACGCTGAGCGCCCTGAGCGGTCTTGAAGTGCTGGAGTTTGGCGGAATTGAGCCGAACCCTTCCTATGAAACCCTGATGAACGCGGTGAAGATTGCCCGCGAACAGCAGGTTACTTTCCTGCTGGCGGTCGGCGGCGGTTCGGTGCTGGACGGCACCAAGTTTATTGCCGCCGCCGCGCACTACGCTGACGGCGTCGATCCGTGGGAGATTTTACAGACTTATGGCGAGAAGATAGCCAGCGCTATCCCGATGGGTTCAGTGCTGACCCTGCCGGCGACCGGCTCTGAATCCAATAATGGCGCCGTTATCTCGCGTAAAACCACCGGCGACAAGCAGGCATTCAGAAGTCCGCATGTACAGCCGCAGTTTGCCGTACTCGATCCGGTCTATACCTACACGCTGCCGCCGCGCCAGACCGCCAACGGCGTAGTCGATGCCTTTGTTCACACCGTTGAACAGTACGTGACCTACCCGGTCAATGCCCAAATTCAGGACCGCTTCGCCGAGGGCATCCTGCTGACCCTGATTGAAGAGGGTCCGAAAGCGCTGGCGGAGCCGGAAAACTATGACGTGCGCGCCAACGTGATGTGGGCCGCGACCCAGGCGCTCAACGGCCTGATTGGCGCCGGCGTGCCGCAGGACTGGGCGACCCACATGCTGGGCCACGAGCTGACGGCAATGCACGGCCTCGATCACGCCCAGACGCTGGCGATTGTTCTGCCCTCCCTGTGGAACGAAAAGCGCGACGCCAAGCGCGCCAAGCTGCTGCAGTACGCGGCCCGGGTGTGGAACATTACCGACGGCACGGATGACCAGCGCATCGACGCCGCCATTGCCGCCACCCGCCGCTTCTTCGAAAGCATGGGCGTGCCGACCCGCCTGTCGGACTACGGCCTCGACGGCAGCAGCATCCCGGCGCTGGTCGACAAGCTGGAAGAACACGGCATGACAAAACTGGGTGAAAATCAGGATATTACTCTCGACGTCAGCCGCCGCATTTACGAAGCCGCCCGCTAAGGTTTTTCTGCATTCCCTTTCGTTTTTGCGGTTTTCGACCAGACTTAATGCTACGACTTCACCGGGGAGAGTAAGCGGCCCCGGTGAATTTTCACCTTAAGGAGGAACGCATGACACATCCAACCGTAATCAAGCTCCACGACGGCAACGTAATGCCGCAACTGGGTCTCGGCGTGTGGAAAGCAGGCAACGAGGACGTTGTGAACGCCATTCACAAGGCGCTGGAAGTGGGCTATCGCGCGATCGATACCGCCACAATGTATAAGAATGAAGAGGGCGTAGGTAAAGCGATTCAGACCGCCAGCGTCCCCCGCGATGAGCTATTCGTGACCACGAAACTGTGGAACGACGACCAGCGCCGCCCGGCGGAAGCCCTGCAGGAGAGCCTGGACAAGCTTAAGCTCGACTACCTCGATCTCTACCTGATCCACTGGCCGGATCCCGCGCTGGACCGCTACGTTGAGGCCTGGCAGGGCCTGATCAAACTGCGCGAGCAGGGGCTGGTGAAAAGCATCGGGGTGTGTAATTTCCAGGCGCCGCACCTGCAGCGCCTGATTGACGAGACGGGCGTGACGCCGGTCATCAACCAGATTGAGCTGCACCCGCTGATGCAGCAGCGTCAGATGCAGGTCTGGAACGCCAACCACAAGATCCAGACCGAATCCTGGAGCCCGCTGGCGCAGGGCGGCGAAGGCGTCTTCGATCAGGCCATTATCCGCAGGCTGGCGGACAAATATGGCAAAACCCCGGCGCAGGTGGTCATTCGCTGGCACCTCGACAGCGGCCTGGTGGTGATCCCGAAATCGGTCACGCCGTCGCGCATCGCCGAAAACTTTGACGTCTGGGATTTCCGCCTCGACAAAGAGGAGCTGGCGGAGATCGCGAAGCTGGACCAGGGCAAGCGCCTTGGGCCGGATCCGGACCAGTTTGGCGGCTGAGTTCTGGCGTTAGCGCCGATATCTTGCCGGGCGGCGCTACGCTTGCACGGCCTGCAAAACCATTGAATACAGGCCCGGCGGCAAATGCCGGGCTTTTTTACGCCTTCGTCGGGCGTTTGCCCGCAGGTCTCGCCGGACGCCTCTGGTGCGCGGCCGGCGTATGTTTGGTCAGCGCGGGCTGCGCGCGGCGGCCCTGGCGGCGGGCCTCGCGCATCTCCTCGACAGTCGGGGCGGGCACCAGGCAGTCGCGGCGTCCGCCAATCAGGTGCTTTTTACCCATATTTTCCAGCGCCTGGCGGATCAGCGGCCAGTTGGCCGGATCGTGGTAGCGCAGCAGCGCCTTGTGCAGCCGGCGCTGGCGGTCGCCCTTCGGCACCGCCACATCCTCGCTCTTGTAGTTCACCTTATTGAGCGGATTCTTGCCGGTGTAATACATGGTGGTGGAGTTGGCCAGCGGCGACGGGTAGAAGTTCTGCACCTGGTCGAGTCGGAAGCGGTGGCGCTTGAGCCACAGCGCCAGGTTGACCATATCCTCATCGGTGGTGCCCGGGTGCGCAGAGATAAAATAGGGGATCAGATACTGCTCTTTGCCCGCCTGCTTCGAGTAGGTATCGAACAGCTCTTTAAAGCGGTGGTAGCTGCCCATGCCCGGCTTAAGCATTTTCGACAGCGGCCCCTCCTCCGTATGCTCCGGGGCAATCTTCAGGTAGCCGCCGACGTGGTGGGTCGCCAGCTCTTTAATGTAGCGCGGATCGGCCACCGCCAGATCGTAGCGCACCCCGGAGGCGATGAGGATCTTCTTCACGCCCTTAAGATCGCGGGCGCGGCGGTAGAGATCGATAGTCGGCTGATGGTTGGTGTCCATGTGCGGGCAGATCTCCGGATAGACGCAGGAGAGCCGGCGGCAGGTCTGCTCGGCGCGCGGCGAGGTGCAGCGCAGCATGTACATGTTGGCGGTAGGCCCGCCGAGATCGGAGATAATGCCGGTAAAGCCGGGCACGCTGTCGCGAATGGCCTCGATCTCGTTGATGATCGACTCTTGCGAACGGCTCTGGATAATGCGCCCCTCGTGCTCGGTGATCGAGCAGAAGGCGCAGCCGCCAAAGCAGCCGCGCATGATGTTCACCGAGAAGCGGATCATCTCGTAGGCCGGGATGCGGCTTTTGCCATAAGCCGGATGCGGCACCCGCTGATACGGCAGGGCGAAAACGCTGTCCATCTCTTCGGTTGAGAGCGGGATCGCCGGCGGATTGATCCACACGTAGCGGTCGCCCTGCTTCTGCATCAGCGCCCGGGCGCAGCCGGGGTTAGTTTCGTGGTGAAGAATGCGCGAGGCGTGGGCGTACATCACCTTATCGGCCTTCACCTTCTCAAAAGAGGGCAGCAGAACGTAGGTTTTCTCCCACGGCTTCGGCTTCGGCGGCTGGACGGTGACAGGCTTCGCCTCCGGCTCATCGGACTGCGGCTTTTTATTCTGCATGCAGGCCAGATCGTCGCCGTAGGGATGCGGGATCGGGTCTATCCTGCCCGGCCTGTCGATGCTGCGGGAGTCCACGCCGCTCCAGCCCGGCAGCGCCTCCTTGACGATAATCGCCGTATTGCGCACGTCGCGAATATCGGCCACCGGCTCGCCCATCGCCAGGCGGTGGGCCACTTCCACCAGCGGGCGCTCGCCGTTGCCGAAAATCAGCATGTCCGCCTTGGCATCCACCAGCACCGAGCGGCGCACGGTATCGGACCAGTAGTCGTAGTGCGCGGTGCGGCGCAGGCTGGCCTCGATGCCGCCGAGGATCACCGGCACCTCTTTCCACGCCTCTTTGCAGCGCTGGGTGTAGACCAGCGTCGCCCTGTCGGGACGCTTGCCCGCGACGTTGTCCGGCGTATAGGCATCGTCGTGGCGCAGCCGGCGGTCGGCGGTGTAGCGGTTGATCATCGAGTCCATATTGCCGGCGGTAACGCCGAAGAACAGGTTCGGCTTGCCGAGGCGCATGAAGTCCGCTTTGCTGTTCCAGTCCGGCTGGGCAATGATGCCGACCCGGAAGCCCTGCGCCTCCAGCATGCGGCCGCAGATCGCCATCCCGAAACTCGGATGATCGACGTAGGCATCCCCGGTGACCAGGATAATATCGCAGCTGTCCCAGCCGAGCTGGTCCATCTCCTCCCTCGACATGGGTAAAAACGGCGCCGGGCCAAAGCAGGCCGCCCAGTACTGGGGCCAGGAAAAGAGGTCGCGATCGGGCTGGATCAGGGATGTTGCGCGCATAGGACGTCCGGGAGATGGTTAAAAAGGCTGCAAAAGGCGGGGATTATACGCCTTATCAGCACAAAATGAAGGGATTATTTGGGCTGCGGCGGGCAGCCCGGCAGGGGCGCGCTACGGCGCCGGATTCACCAGAATTTGTCCGATGGAGCCGCGGTCCGCCAGCTCCAGGGTCTGGCTGGCGAACTGGAACGGGAAGTGCGGCCACGACGGCTGGCCGAAGTAGACCAGCAGTTCGACCTGGCCGTCGACCCAGACGGTATCTTTCCAGCCCCGGTCTTCCGGGAACGGCATGGCGCCGTTAACGTTGGTTATCTGGAACATCACCCCTTCGATGTGGAACGACTGCGGCGAGTCGGCGCGCAGCGTCCAGCGCTCCCAGCTGCCCTGCTGGGCGGTGACGTCGATGCGCTGCGGATCCCACAGGTGGCCGTTGATGCCCGGATCGTCGCCGAGAGTAAAGTCGCGGTTGCGGATGGGAGACCCGGCCACCATTTCGGTGGGCAGCAGGCGCATCGGCAGGCTGTCGGTGACCAGCGGCAGCAGGCCGGTGGGGCGCAGGGTCAGCACCAGCGTGGAGATCAGGATGCTGGAAGGCTCAAAGAAGCCGCGAATGCGATCCACGATGCTCGCCGCTTCGCCGCAGGTGATCGACACTTCGTCGCCGTTGGTCATGTCGACGAGGATCTCGCGGCGCTCGCCGGGGGCCAGCGACAGCTGCCTGACCGACACCGGCGCCGGCAGAAAGCCCTGGTCGCCGGAAATCACGTGCAGCGGGCGGCCGTCGCTCATCTGCAGCTGGTAGCGGCGGGCGTTAGAGGCGTTGAGCAGGCGCAGGCGCACCCAGCCGCGCGAAACTTCCACGTAGGGGCTCTGGGCGCCGTTGACCAGCAGCGTATCGCCGACGAAGCCGCCGCTGCCCGGTTCGCTGTACTCCGGCGCGCCGAAGTTATCCAGCCGCTTGTCCTGGATGATCACCGGGAAGTCGTCCACGCCGTAGTGGTTAGGAATAGGTAAGGACTTACTGACTTCATCCTCTACCAGCCACATGCCCGCCAGGCCGTTGTAGACCTGCTGCGCCATATGGTTGGGGGTATTGGCCTGATACCAGAGGGTGGCCGCGCGCTGGCGGATAGGCAGCACCGGCGCCCAGTCGGCGCTCGGCGACATCATTCGCGCCGCGCCGCCCATCAGCGGCCCCGGCACCTGCAGCCCTCGGATAGTCATGGCCACGTTGTCCGTGAGCCGGTTGCTGTAGATAAGCTTAACGTCGTCGCCGTTCCAGACGCGGATGGTCGGCCCGAGGTAGCGGCCGTTGACGCCCCACACCGGCGCGCGGGTGCCCGGCGTGAATGACCAGTGGGCGCGCTGCAGCGTCATAAACAGCGGCTGTCCGCGGCGGGACTCCAGCAGAGGCGGCACCGGCAGCGCGGGCTGCTGGCCCGCGGCATTTGCCCTCAGCGGCACGGAGCCCGCACAAAGTGCAAGCCCTGATGCCTGAATAAACTGACGCCGACTGAGTGACATATTAACTCCAGAGTGACAACACCAACGCGGGAAGGTCTTCCCGAATGCTTATTTTTGTTTTTTTGCCGCTTCGCGCCGGGCCACTTCCTGGTCCAGCTCGTCAATTTTCGCGATCATCATTTCGCGGCAGTAGGCAGCAAGCTCACGCACCTTGTCTTTGCTCCACGCGCTGGTATCGACCGGCGGCAGCATCTCGACGATCACCAGACCGTTATCCAGCCTGTTGAGGTTAATCTTGTTCGAGGTGTTAGAGACGCACACCGGAATAATCGGCACGCCGGCGGCAATGGCCGCGTGGAAGGCGCCGGTTTTAAACGGCAGCAGGCCGCGCCCGCGGCTGCGGGTACCTTCCGGGAACATCCAGAAGGAGATTTTGCGTTTCTTAAAGGCATTGACCACTTCCGCGATGGTGCTGTGGGCCTTGGCGCGATTGTTACGGTCAATCAGCAGATTGCCGGTCAGCCAGTAGAGCTGGCCGAAAAACGGTAGCCACGCCAGGCTCTTTTTGCCGACGGTCACGGTAGGGGGCAGCACGATATTGGAGGCGGTCACCATGTCATAGTTGTTCTGGTGATTCGCAATATAGATAGCATTGCCGAACTGCTCGTAGCCCGCGGGCAGGCGCTTTTCGACCTTCAGACCAAAAACGGGCGCCAGTCGGCCAAACATATGGCCAAAGGTGGCGACGTGCTTCGGATTACGCGGGCTGAACAGGCAATAGATGCTACCCAGAATGCATACGATAATGCAGTAGATAACAACAATAATTGCACGTAAAATCAATAACATAACAACCTCTGAGTCTCAAGCCGTTTCGTGTTATATACCGGCGGAGACACTCTGACTGGCAGGTCCCTGAAAACGCTATTGTTAATCGCAGCGCACGAATTAACAACGGTTTTACCGCAAATTTTATACGCCCCCGACATGCGGGGGCAGAAGCCGCTTACTCTTCGCTGTCGCCGGCCGCAGGTCGCAGCGGCGAATCAACCTCGATGCGGTCGATTTTCTGCAGGCCGCGCATCAGCGTGCCGCGGCGCCCGCGCTCGCCGGCGACCTTCTGCAGCTCTTCCGGACGCAGCTTGATTTTGCGCTTGCCGACGTGAATGGTCAGCGTGCTCTGCGGCGGCAGAAGCAGGAGATGGGCAAGGCCATCGGCCCCGCTTGCCGCGTCTGCAGACGGAATACCGATAATCTTGTTACCCTTGCCCTTCGACAGCTGCGGCAGATCGCTGACCGGGAACATCAGCATACGCCCGGCGCGGGTGATGGCCAGCAGGGTATCGGTTTCGTCCTCGATCACCGCGGGCGGCATCACCTGGGCATTTTCCGGCAGGGTAATCATCGCCTTGCCGGCGCGGTTGCGCGCCACCAGATCGGCGAAGGTGCAGACGAAGCCGTAGCCGGCGTCGGAGGCCATCAGCAGCTTCTGCTCGTCGTTTTCCATCAGCATCTGCTCAACCGTCGCCCCCGGCGGCAGCGTCAGCTTGCCGGTAAGCGGTTCACCCTGGCCGCGCGCCGACGGCAGCGTGATCGGGTCGATGGCGTAGCTGCGCCCGGTGGTGTCGATAAACACCACCGGCTGGTTGCTCTTGCCCTTCACCGAGGCCTTCCAGGCGTCGCCCGCCTTGTAGCTCAGGCCCTTCGCATCGATATCGTGGCCCTTGGCGCTGCGCACCCAGCCCATCTGCGACAGCACGATAGTGACCGGCTCGGACGGCAGCATGTCGTGCTCGTTCATCGCTTTGGCTTCTTCGCGCTCGTGCAGCGGCGAGCGGTGGTCGTCGCCGTAGGCGTCGGCGTCGGCCTGCAGCTCTTTCTTCAGCAGGGTATTCATCTTGCGCTCGGAGGCGAGGATGGCCTGGATCTGATCGCGCTCTTTCTCCAGATCGCTCTGCTCGCCGCGAATTTTCATCTCTTCCAGTTTGGCGAGATGGCGCAGCTTCAGTTCGAGGATGGCTTCGGCCTGGGTTTCGCTGATGCCAAAGCGCGACATCAGCACCGGCTTCGGCTCATCCTCGGTGCGGATGATGTGGATAACCTCGTCGATATTGAGGAACGCCACCAGCAAGCCTTCGAGGATGTGCAGGCGCTTAAGCACTTTCTCCAGGCGGTAGTTGAGGCGGCGGCGCACCGTGTCGCGGCGGAACGCCAGCCATTCGGTGAGGATCTCCAGCAGGTTTTTCACCGCCGGACGGTTATCCAGGCCGATCATGTTGAGGTTAACGCGGTAGCTCTTTTCCAGATCGGTGGTGGCGAACAGGTGATTCATCACCTGCTCCATGTCCACGCGGTTGGAGCGCGGGACGATCACCAGCCGGGTCGGGTTCTCGTGATCCGACTCGTCGCGCAGGTCGTCGACCATCGGCAGCTTCTTGTTGCGCATCTGGGCCGCAATCTGCTCCAGCACGCGGGCGCCGGAAACCTGGTGCGGCAGCGCGGAGATCACCACCGCGCCGTCCTCTTTGCTCCACACGGCGCGCATGCGGATGGAGCCGCGGCCGTTCTGGTAGATTTTGCGGATATCGGCGCGGGAGGTGATGATCTCCGCTTCCGTCGGATAATCCGGCCCCTGGACGATATCCAGCAGTTCGTCGAGGGAGGTTTTCGGCTGCTCAATCAGGGCGATAGCCGCTTTTGCCACCTCGCGCAGGTTGTGCGGCGGAATGTCGGTGGCCATGCCGACGGCGATGCCGGTGGTGCCGTTCAGCAGAATGTTGGGCAGGCGCGCGGGTAAGGTGCGCGGCTCCTGCAGCGTGCCGTCGAAGTTGGGCTGCCAGTCAACGGTCCCCTGCCCCAGTTCGCCGAGCAGCACTTCCGCATACTTTGACAGGCGGGATTCGGTGTAGCGCATGGCGGCGAAGGACTTCGGATCGTCCGGCGCGCCCCAGTTGCCCTGACCGTCCACCAGCGGATAGCGATAGGAGAAGGGCTGCGCCATCAGCACCATCGCTTCATAGCAGGCGCTGTCGCCGTGCGGATGGTATTTCCCCAGCACGTCGCCGACGGTGCGGGCCGATTTTTTAAACTTGGCGCTGGCGCTCAGGCCCAGCTCGGACATGGCGTAAACGATGCGGCGCTGAACCGGCTTAAGCCCGTCGCCGATAAAAGGCAGCGCCCTGTCCATGATGACGTACATGGAGTAGTCGAGGTACGCCTTTTCGGTAAATTCATGCAGCGCAAGGCGCTCAGCCATATCGCTCATTAATATAGATTCCTCACTCGAAACGCCGCGCGGGGGACCGACGGCAAGCATCGGGCGATGATACCCTATCTCGGATGAGGAGTCACAGGGATGCCGCCACGGGCGTGGCGGCGGGGGGCATTACGGATTCACTTTTTTGAGCTGCTTAACGTCGATTTCTACGCCTTTTTTGTCCTTATCGACTTCGCCGATAATTTCAACCACATCGCTCGGGGTCACGTTCACGCCGTTCCAGTGCTTGCGGTCGATATCGACGCTGATGGTGCCGGTGCTATCCTTAAAGGTGTAGTCGTCGTCGGAGTTCTGCTGGATGATATTGCCGCGCAGGGTCACCGGAGCGTCATCCTGCAGACGTTTAGCGGCATCGACGGTGGTCACGCTGCTGTTAGGCCCGGAGAAGCCGCCGGCCTGCTGCTGCGAAGCCGGTGCGCCCGGGCCGGAAAAACCACCCTGAGTGTTTGCCGCGAATGCCGGCGCCGACATCAGTGCAACGATAGCGGCCAGAGCAAAAGTCTTCTTCACGTTAATTTCTTTCATGAGCGTTCTCCCTTCATCAGTGTTTGATTGTCATTACACAGCATAGAACTTAACGACTTCTTAACCGGTAAAAAAAAGTTTTTTTTGCTGTACACCGCCCTTTTGCGCGGGTTTACTGACCGCAAACATCGGTTAACGTGGAGACGAACGGATGAGGATTTTACTGATAGAAGATGACAAGCTGATCGGCGACGGCCTGAAGGCCGGGCTGGTGAAAATGGGCTTTACCCTCGACTGGTTTACCCGCGGCAATGAGGGCAAGGCGGCCCTGTACGCAGCGCCGTACGATGCGGTGATCCTGGACCTCACCTTGCCCGGCATTGACGGACTGGAGATCCTGCGCGAATGGCGCGCGAAAGGGAAAAATGAGCCGGTGCTGGTCCTGACCGCCCGCGATGGCCTGGCCCAGCGCGTGGAGGGCCTGCGCCTCGGGGCCGACGACTACCTGTGTAAACCCTTCGCCCTGATTGAGGTCGCCGCCCGCCTGGAGGCGCTGATGCGCCGGGCCCACGGTCAGGCCAGCAACGTGCTGCGCCACGGCAACGTCAACCTCAGCCCCGACAACCTGACGGCAACCCTTAACGACGAGCCGCTGCTGCTCAAGCCGAAAGAGTTCGCCCTGCTGGAGCTGCTGATGCGCAACGCCGGCCGGGTGCTGCCGCGCAAGCTTATTGAAGAGAAGCTCTACAACTGGGACGACGACGTTTCCAGCAACGCCGTTGAGGTTCACGTCCACCACCTGCGCCGCAAGCTCGGCAGCAGCTTTATCCGCACCGTGCACGGCATCGGCTATACCCTGGGTGAGCAATGAATTTTCTCAATAATCTCAGCCTGCGCGTCCGCCTGACGGTGCTGTTTATTTTTGTCACCCTGCTCGCCTGGGGCTGCGCTAGCCTCTTTGCCTGGCACCACACCACCAAGCAGCTCAACCGCTTGTTTGATACCCAGCAGATCCTGTTTGCCAAGCGGCTGGTGGTGATGAGCTTTAATGAAAAGCATATCAAGAGTCCGAACCTTGAGCCCAACAAGAAGATCAAGCACGCCAACATGGACGACGATGCCCTGACCTTCGCCATTTTCACCGTCGACGGCAGGATGGTGATCAACGACGGCGAGAACGGCCCGGATATTCCCTACGCCTACACTCAGGACGGCTTTTTTGACGGGCCGATGTACAACGACGAAGACGAGTGGCGCTATCTGTGGATAACCACGCCCGACGGCAAGTACCACATCGTGGTCGGCCAGGAGAAGGAGTACCGCGAGGAGATGGCGATGAAAATCATCACCCGCCAGCTGCTGCCGTGGATCGTGGCGCTGCCGCTGATGATTATGATCATGACCATGCTGCTCAGCCGCGAGCTGTCGCCGCTGAAAAAGCTCACCCGCACGCTGCGCTACCGCTCGCCTGACGTTGACGAGCCGCTCAGTACCAAAGGCGTTCCCGGCGAGGTTCGCCCGCTGGTCGAAGCGCTCAATCAGCTGTTTACCCGCTCCCACGCCATGATGATCCGCGAGCGGCGCTTCACCTCCGACGCCGCCCACGAACTGCGCAGCCCGCTGACGGCGCTCAAGGTGCAGACAGAGGTGGCCCAGATGTCGACGGACGATCCAGAGGCGCTGCAGAAGGCGCTCTCTCAGGTTCATTTCGGCATCGACCGCGCTACCCGCCTGGTGGAGCAGTTGCTCACCCTCTCGCGGCTGGACTCCCTTGACCAGCTGACGGATATCGAGCAGATCTCGATGGCCGATCTGCTGGAGTCCGCGGTGATGGATATTTACCACACCGCGCAGCAGGCCGGGATCGAGGTGCGGCTGCACGTTCACGCCCGGGAGACGATCAAGTCCGGCCAGCCGCTGCTGCTCGGCCTGCTGGTGCGCAACCTGCTGGACAACGCGGTGCGCTACAGCCCGCGCGGCAGCGTGGTGGACGTGAATCTTAAAGCGCACCATTTTACCGTCCGCGACAACGGCCCCGGCGTCAATCAGGAGGCGCTGGCCCACATCGGCGAGCGCTTCTACCGCCCGCCGGGCCAGGATGAGCCCGGCAGCGGCCTGGGACTGTCTATCGTACGGCGGATCGCCACGCTGCACGGTATGTCGGTCTCTTTCGGCAACGCGCCGGGCGGCGGCTTTATCGCCAAAATCATCTGGTAGGCCGATTATTGCGCATACAGCAAAAGACTTTGCACATTTTGCTAATATCCTCACCCATCCGGCGGGGTTAAAATATGCGCATACTGCAGCTTTGAGGACAAACCATGAATAAGATTCTGATTATTAACGGCGGTAAGAAGTTCGGCCACTCCAACGGCCAATTGAACGACACCTTGACCGACGTCGCGGCAACCTTCCTGCGCGATCTCGGCCGCGAAGTGCGCGTCGTGCGCGCCGACAGCGACTACGACGTGAAGGCCGAAGTGGACAACTTTCTGTGGGCCGATGCGGTTATCTGGCAGATGCCGGGCTGGTGGATGGGCGCGCCCTGGACCGTGAAGAAGTACATCGACGACGTCTTTACCGAGGGCCACGGCTCGCTGTACGCCAGCGACGGCCGCACCCGCTCAGACGCCAGCAAAAAATATGGTTCCGGCGGCCTGATCCAGGGGAAAAAATACATGCTCTCCCTGACCTGGAACGCGCCGATGGAAGCCTTCACCGAAAAAGACCAGTTCTTCCACGGCGTGGGCGTTGACGGCGTGTACCTGCCGTTCCACAAGGCCAACCAGTTCCTCGGGATGGAAGCGCTGCCGACCTTTATCGCCAACGACGTGATAAAAATGCCCGACGTGCCGCGCGATGTAGCAGAATATCGCAAGCATCTTGGCGAGATTTTTGGTTAACTGAAGCTCTGATTAAACAGGAGTACGCATATCATGTTGACCGTTATTGCCGAGATCCGTACCCGTCCTGGACAGCACCACCGCCAGGCCGTACTCGATCAGTTCGCTAAAATTATTCCGACCGTGCTGAAAGAAGCGGGCTGCCACGGCTACACGCCGCTGGTGGACGCCGCCACCGGCCTGAGCTTCCAGGCCACTGTCCCGGACTCTATCGTCATGGTGGAGCAGTGGGAGAGCGCCGCGCATCTGGAAGCGCACCTGGCGACGCCGCACATGAAGGCGTTCGGCGAGGCGACCAAAGGCGACGTGCTGGAGATGGACATTCGCGTTCTGCAGCCGGGCGTCTGAACCGCCTGAATGAAAAAACCGGCGAATTCGCCGGTTTTTTTGTGCCTTCAGCGACGTTCACGCCTCTAAATCCGCCATATCGCCCTTCTCCTGCAGCCAGTTGCGGCGGTCTTCCGAACGCTTTTTGGCCAGCAGCATATCCATTACCGCATCGGTCTGACGCTCGTCCTCATCGCGGATGGTGAGCTGCACCAGGCGGCGGGTATTCGGATCGAGGGTGGTTTCGCGCAGCTGCATCGGGTTCATTTCGCCCAGCCCCTTGAAGCGCTGCACGTTCGGCTTGCCCTTCTTGCGCTTAAGCTGCTCCAGCACGCCGGCCTTCTCTTCCTCATCCAGCGCGTAGTAAACCTCTTTGCCCAGATCGATGCGGTACAGCGGCGGCATCGCCACGTAGACGTGCCCCTCTTTAACCACCGCGCGGAAGTGCTTCACGAACAGAGCGCACAGCAGGGTGGCAATGTGCAGGCCGTCGGAGTCCGCATCCGCCAGAATGCAGATCTTGCCATAGCGCAGCTGGCTGAGATCGTCGCTGTCCGGATCGATGCCGATCGCCACCGAGATATCGTGCACTTCCTGCGAGGCGAGAACCTCGTCGGAGGAGACCTCCCAGGTGTTGAGGATCTTGCCCTTCAGCGGCATGATCGCCTGATAGGTGCGATCCCGCGCCTGTTTGGCGGATCCGCCCGCAGAGTCGCCTTCCACCAGGAACAGCTCGGTGCGGCTCAGATCCTGCTCGGTGCAGTCCGCCAGCTTGCCGGGCAGCGCCGGGCCGCTGGTGAGCTTTTTACGCACCACCTTTTTCGCCGCGCGCAGGCGGCGCTGGGCGCTGGAGATGGCCATCTCGGCCAGCAGCTCGGCGGCCTGTACGTTCTGGTTGAGCCAGAGGGTAAAGGCATCCTTCACCACGCCTGAAACAAACGCCGCGCACTGGCGCGAGGAGAGGCGCTCTTTGGTCTGGCCGGCGAACTGCGGGTCCTGCATCTTCACCGACAGTACGTAGGCGCAGCGGTCCCAGATGTCCTCTGCCGAGAGCTTCACGCCGCGCGGCAGAATATTGCGGTATTCGCAGAACTCGCGCATGGCGTCGAGCAGGCCCTGGCGCAGGCCGTTAACGTGGGTGCCGCCCTGCATGGTCGGGATCAGGTTGACGTAGCTCTCGGTGAGCAGCTCGCCGCCCTCCGGCAGCCACAGCAGCGCCCAGTCCACGGCTTCGCTTTCGCCCTGGAAGCTGCCGACGAACGGTTTTTCCGGCAGCAGCGGCAGGCCGTTAACCGCCTCGGCCAGGTAGTCGTTGAGGCCGTCGGCGTAGCACCAGGTTTGCTCGCTGTTGTTCACCTTATCTTTAAAGACGATCTCGACGCCCGGGCAGAGCACCGCTTTCGCCTTCAGCAGGTGGCTGAGGCGGGAAACCGAAAAGCGCGGGCTGTCGAAGAAGCTCTCGTCCGGCCAGAAGTGGACGCTGGTCCCGGTGTTGCGCTTGCCCACCGTGCCGGTGACGTGCAGATCTTCCACCTTTTCACCGTTTTCGAAGGCGATGGTGTAAATCTGGCCGTCGCGGCGTACGTTAACCTCCACGCGCTTTGACAAGGCGTTAACCACCGAGATGCCCACGCCGTGCAGACCGCCGGAGAACTGGTAGTTTTTATTGGAGAACTTGCCGCCCGCGTGCAGGCGGCAGAGGATCAGCTCAACCGCCGGCACCCCCTCTTCCGGGTGGATATCGACCGGCATGCCGCGCCCGTCGTCGATAACCTCCAGCGACTGGTCGGCGTGGAGGATAACCTCCACGCGCTTCGCGTGGCCGGCCAGCGCTTCATCCACGCTGTTATCAATGACTTCCTGACCTAAGTGGTTAGGACGTGTGGTGTCGGTATACATCCCCGGACGGCGGCGAACCGGCTCCAGCCCGGTGAGTACCTCAATGGCATCAGCATTATAAGAAGATTGCGTCATGGTATGTTCACGAATAGTTGGGCCCGTTAGCGCAGGCCCAGGAAATCGATAATCTGTGTGAAATGATCTTCAAAGCCGATAAATGCGTGATTACCGCCCTCCTCGACCATCTGGCGGCAGGAGGCGTAATAGTCCACAGCCTGGCGGTAATCAAGCACTTCATCGCCCGTCTGCTGCAGCAGCCAGATGAGATCTGGCGCTTCGAGCGGGTCGATTTGCATCACTTTCAGATCGTAAATATGGCGAGACTCTAGCACATATTGTTCGCCGGTGTAGGGATTCTCGTTATGGCCGAGATAGCCGGTCAGCAGCTCGAACGGGCGCACCGCCGGGTTAACCACCACCGCAGGCAGCATAAAGCACTGCGATAGCCAGGTGGCGTAGTAGCCGCCGAGCGAGGAGCCGACGATGCCGAGCGGTTCACCGCCGTGCTCCATGACCCGCTTTTCCAGCAATTCGGCGGCATCGGCGGGAAAGGCGGGCAGCTGCGGGACAATCATCTCAATCTCCGGGTGGTGCACCCTGAGCCACGCCTGCAGGGCGGTTGCCTTGGCAGAGCGCGGAGAGCTGTTAAAGCCGTGCAGGTAGAGTAGCGTCGCCATCAGTACCCCTCCGAGCCGGTATCTGGCCTGAACTGCGCACCGTCAAGCCGGCACACTTCGGTGGTCAGCGTGCCGTCGGGGTGCAGGTCTATCCAGCGCCAGCCTGGGGCAATGGTGTCCAGCGTAAAATTGGCGCAGTGCGGTTTGAACTGCACGCAGGTAGAGGGCGTGGCCATCATCCGGCGGCCATTCCAGTCAACGTCCATCTCCTGGTGAATATGACCGCAGAGGAGATTGCGTGCGTTGGGATAGCGGGACAATACGCCGTCAAGGGCGCCGGCATTGCGCAGGCTGTGCTGATCGAGCCAGCTGCAGCCCGCCGCCAGCGGATGGTGGTGCAGTAATAGCAGAGTGTAGCGTTCGCCGGCATCTGCCAGCTTATGCTCCAGCCACTCCAGCTGGAAGTCGCTCAGCTCGCCGTGGGGCACGCCAAACACCTGGCTGTCGAGCAGCAGGATCTGCCAGCGGTCGCCCACCAGCACGCGCTTTGCCGGAGAGATCCCCGCATTCTGCAGCGCACTGTACATCGCAGGCTGAAAGTCGTGATTGCCCGGCAGCCAGACGCAGGGATGGGTAAAACCGGCGATGCCCTCGGCAAAATGCTGATAGGCCTCCGCGGAGTGGTCCTGGGCTAGATCGCCGGTGGCGACAATAAGATCGAATTCGCGCTGAGAGTTGCGAATGGCCGCCAGGACAGCCTGATAGCTTTCCCAGGTGTTCACGCCCAGCAGCGTCTCGTGTTTCTGCGCAAAAAGGTGGGTATCGGTAATTTGTAATATCCTGCCCCTGGTCCCACCGGCCAGAGGAAGGTTTAACAGGCTTTCCAAATGGTGTCCTTAGGTTTCGTCCTCAGGTTTCTCGACGCTAACAAACCGGAATCGCCATCGCTCCATGTGCTAAACAGTATCGTAGCCAGTCGGCTAAAAACTGGTTAATTTGATGCTTTTCATCACGCTGATGCAACTTTTTATTCGGATAATCATAGCGCGCCTTGAAGCGAAAGATCTGCTGGCTCGAACACACTTCAGCCACCATCGCATCATGATAGAGCCGCACCGTCATCGACGGCAGGCTCCAGTAGCTGACTTTTGGTACCGTTTGCTCTATTTCAACCAGCGTAGTGTAGCGGGTTGATTCACTGATGGTTAGCCGGTATTGAGCATTGCCCACCTGATAGGTCACCGTTTCGCCGGGTGCGTCAGTCTGAGGCAGCAGGCGGCGCAGCTGGGCGAAATTGGTTTCGCACAGGCGCATCATTTCTGGGAAGTCAGGTGTATAGCGCTTCATGTTGTCCACTCGTTTCGTAATGTCTGATAATGCAACTGCAGCCACTGCAGGGCGATGATAGAGGCTGCGTTGTCGATTTTCCCCTCTTCTACCCACTGATAAGCCTGCTCCCTGCTTACCACATGAACCCGAATGTCTTCGTTCTCATCAGCCAGACCGTGAATACCCTTCGCGGTCGTGGCGTCCACTTCGCCAACCAGAATGGTCAGGCGCTCGCTGGTGCCGCCGGGACTTGCCAGGTAGCTCAGCACTTCCGTTACGCGACCGACGTCCAGCCCGGCCTCTTCGACCGCTTCACGCCGCGCCACGTCTTCCGGGCTTTCGCCCTCTTCAATCATGCCCGCCACCATCTCCAGCAGCCACGGCGTCCTGCTGGTGTCGTAAGCCGCGATGCGGATCTGCTCAACCAGCACCACTTCATCACGCACAGGGTCAAAGGGTAGCAAGACTGCGGCGTGACCGCGCTCAAAAATTTCGCGCCGCACTTCCCCGCTCATCTCGCCGTTAAACAAACGGTGACGGAAGCGGTAAAGATCCAGGGAAAAAAAGCCTTTATACAGCGATTCACGCGCAATAAATTCCACATCTTCTTTGCCGTAATCGACAAGGTTGTTGTTTTTCTTAATCATTATCGTGTTCCGGTTTGAACAGTGATGAAATTATGGATTTTCAGCCTCGGCGGCTACTGTTTTACCGCCATTATGATAGATTGGTGCAAATTACCGCCGGATGGCACAATACGCCAACTTTTTAAATAAGTTGCCTCTGGTACAATCATCGACCATTTTTGAGTAGATCAGCGCTAAATGCTTCACAACAAGGAAAGCAAATGAAGAAATTGCTCCCCATTCTTATCGGGCTGAGCCTCACGGGCTTCAGTGCCCTGAGCCACGCCGAAAATCTGCTGCAGATTTACCAGCAGGCTCGCCTGAGCAACCCGGATCTTCGTAAATCCGCCGCCGACCGCGATGCTGCATTCGAAAAAATCAACGAAGCGCGTAGCCCGCTGTTGCCACAGCTTGGTTTGGGTGCCGATTACACCTACACCAATGGATCTCGCGACAGTAGCGGCATTAACTCTAAGGATGCTACTGCGACATTATCGTTAACCCAGACGATTTTTGATATGTCCAAATGGCGCGCGCTGACGTTGCAGGAAAAAACGGCCGGCATTCAGGATGTGAGCTATCAGACCGATCAGCAGGCGCTGATGCTGAACTCCGCTACCGCCTACTTTAACGTGCTGAGCGCCATTGACTCACTCTCCTATATCGAGGCAGAGAAAAAGGCCATTTATCGTCAGTTAGATCAGACTACCCAGCGCTTTAACGTCGGCCTGGTGGCGATCACCGACGTGCAGAACGCCCGCTCCCAGTACGATCAGGTACTGGCGGATGAGGTAACCTTCCGCAACGACCTGGATAACGCCGTCGAACAGCTGCGCCAGGTCACCGGCAACTACTACCCCGAGCTGGCCTCCCTCAACGTCGAGCGCCTCGAACTGAACAAACCGCTGCCGGTCAAATCGCTGCTCAAAGAGGCGGAGAGCCGCAACCTGTCGCTGCTGACCGCCCGCCTGAGCCAGGACCTGGCCCGCGAGCAGATCCGCTACGCTCAGGACGGTCATCTGCCGACCCTCGGACTTACTGCGTCGACCGGTGCGTCGAAGACCACCTACAGCGGTCACAATACGAATACGCAGGAGTATGACAATCGCCACCTCGGCCAGAGCCAGATTGGACTCAACTTTAGCCTGCCAATCTACAGCGGCGGCTCGGTGACCTCGCAGGTCAAACAGGCGCAGTATAACTTTGTCGGCGCCAGCGAGCAGCTGGAGAGCGCTCACCGTTCCATGGTGCAAAACGTCCGTTCCTCGTTCAATAACGTTAACGCCTCCATCAGCAGCATTAATGCGCTGAAACAGGCCGTTGTCTCATCGCAGAGCTCCCTGGATGCGATGGAAGCCGGCTATCAGGTCGGTACCCGTACTATCGTTGACGTGCTGGAAGCCACCTCGCGGCTCTACCAGGCCAAAGAGAACCTCTCCAAGTCGCGCTATACCTACCTGATTAACCAGCTGAACATCAAGTCGGCGCTGGGCACGCTTAACGAAAGCGATCTCGCGGCGCTGAACAGCACGCTCGGCAAACCGGTGCCGACCGTACCGGATACCGTTGCGCCGGAAACACCGCAGCAGGACGCCAACGCCGACGGCTACGGCGACAGCAGCATGGCAACCGGCGCCGCACAGCCTGCATCAGCCCGCAGCAGTGCGAGCAGCCGGGGCAGAAATCCGTTTAGCCACTAACGGCCAGGGCCCGGCGGCGCCAGCTTCCGGGCCTGTTTCACACTTCTGCCTGCGGTAACGTAAGGCAACGTAAAGAAGCCTGCTTTACGCCCCTCTTCGCTTCAATTTCGACCACTCATCCACTATCCTGACCGCTACCACTGGGTCCAGGAAGAATTCAATGAAACGGACAAAAACAATCAATCACGCCGCGTTCCGCAAGAGCTGGAGCGCACGCCACCTGACGCCGGTCGCGCTGGCGGTCGCCGCCGTATTTATGCTGGCCGGCTGTGAAAAATCGGATGAGACTGTGTCGCTATATCAGAACGCCGACGACTGCTCCGCCGCCAATCCCGGCAAGAGCGCAGAATGTAAAACAGCCTACAACAACGCCCTGAAGGAAGCGGAAAAAACCGCGCCGAAGTACGCCAGCCGCGAAGACTGCATCGCCGAATTTGGCGAAGGCCAGTGCCAGCAGGCACCGGCGCAGGCCGGTATGGCGGCAGAGAATCAGGGCGGCGGCAGCTTCTGGATGCCGCTGATGGCGGGCTATATGATGGGCCGCCTGATGGGCGGCGGTATGGGCTTCCAGCAGCAGCCGCTGTTCAGCTCGAAAAACCCGTCCAGCCCGGCCTACGGTAAATATACCGACGCCGCCGGCAAAGGCTACGGCGCAGCCCAGCCGGGCCGCACCATGACCGTGCCGAAAACGGCGATGGCGCCCAAGCCTGCGACCACCAGCACCGTGACGCGCGGCGGCTTCGGCGAGTCGGTGGCTAAGCAGTCTGCCATGAGCCGCTCGTCGGCCAGCTCCTCATCTCACCGCTCGATGGGCGGCTGATGATCATGGAAAGAGTCTCCGTTGTCGAGCGCCCGGACTGGCGCGAAAAGGCCACCGAATACGGCTTCAACTTTCACACCATGTACGGCGAGCCATACTGGTGTGAGGACGCCTATTATAAGCTGACGCTGGCGCAGGTCGAAAAGCTGGAAGAGGTCACCGCCGAGCTGCACCAGATGTGCTTAAAAGTGGTCGAGCGCGTGGTCGCCAGCGATGACCTGCTGGCGAAGTTCCGCATTCCCAAACACACCTGGGGCTTCGTGCGCCAGTCGTGGCAAACCCGGCAGCCTTCGCTCTATTCGCGCCTCGATCTGGCGTGGGACGGCAAGGGCGAGCCGAAGCTGCTGGAAAATAACGCCGATACGCCAACCTCGCTGTATGAAGCAGCTTTCTTCCAGTGGATCTGGCTTGAGGACCAGCTTAATGCGGGCAACCTGCCGGCGGGTAGCGATCAGTTCAACAGCCTGCAGGAGAAGCTGATCGCGCGCTTCGGCGAACTGCGCGAGCAGCACGGCTTTAACCTGCTGCACTTCGCCTGCTGCCGCGACACCGTTGAGGATCGCGGCACCGTGCAGTACCTGCAGGACTGCGCGAATGAGGCGGGCGTCGCCAGCGAGTTCCTCTACATGGAGGATATCGGCCTCGGCGAAAAGGGGCAGTTTACCGATCTGCAGGATCAGGTTATCAGCAATCTGTTCAAGCTCTATCCGTGGGAATTTATGCTGCGGGAGATGTTCTCCACCAAGCTGGAAGACGCCGGCGTGCGCTGGCTGGAGCCGGCCTGGAAGAGCATTATCTCTAATAAAGCGCTGCTGCCGCTGCTGTGGGAGATGTTCCCCGACCACCCCAACCTGCTGCCGGCTTACTTCGCCGAAGATGACCATCCGCAGATGGCGAAATACGTGGTGAAGCCCATTTTCTCCCGCGAAGGCGCCAACGTGTCGATTATTGAAGACGGCAAGGTGCTGGAAGCAGTAGAAGGGCCCTACGGCGAAGAGGGTATGATTGTCCAGCAGTTCTGCGAACTGCCGAAATTTGGCGATAGCTATACGCTGATCGGCAGCTGGCTGATCGACGACCAGCCCGCCGGGATCGGCATTCGCGAGGATCGGGCGCTGATCACTCAGGATCTGTCGCGCTTCTATCCGCACATCTTTGTCGAATAAGCAGGAGCCGCTCCGCAATGCGGAGTGGCTCCCCGCACGTTACCCTACCTGTACCGACAGCATACTCAGGCTGCCCATTTCGATACCGTCGACCGGGATGGTAACGGGCTCTTTGCCGTCCCAGCTTCCCAGGGCGTACAGCAGCGGCAGGAAGTGATCCGCCGTCGGGTTGGAGAGCGAGCCGCCTTCGTGATCCAGATAGTTCGCCAGCGGGTGATCCTCCAGGCTGTCGCCCTGCCAGGTCAGGTTCTCTTTTACAAACTCGTTAAACGACGCCGCCCACGGGTACGGCGTGTTTTCGCCGTGCCAGCGCGCGGTGCGCAGGTTATGGACGACGTTGCCGCTGGCCACCAGCATAATGCCCTCGTCGCGCAGGGCGGCAAGCCTGCGGCCCATCTCCAGGTGCCACGCCGGCGGCTTAGTGCTGTCGACGCTGAGCTGCACCATCGGAATATCGGCATCCGGATACATTTTGATCAGCACGCCCCAGGAGCCGTGATCGAAGCCCCACGCCTCTTTATCCAGCGCGACGGGCACCGGGGCCAGCAGTTCGACCAGCCGCCGGGCCAGCGCCGGAGAGCCGGGCGCCGGATAGTGCGTATCGTACAGCGCCTGCGGAAAACCGCCGAAGTCGTGGATGGTTTTCGGCGTTTCCATGGCGGTCACGCCGGTGCCGCGGGTAAACCAGTGGGCGGACACCACCACGATGGCTTTCGGACGCGGCAGGGTATCGCCAAGATGGCGCCAGGCGCGCGTATAGACATTATCTTCCAGCACGTTCATCGGGCTGCCGTGACCAATAAACAGGGCTGGCATACGGGAAGAAGACATGGCGATATCCTTACAAAAGTTGTTAGTTGATGCGGATACATTACACCTCTTCGGCCGCCGTTAAACTCGGATAAGCGTGATGATCATCTTCAGGAAATTTGAATGTAAGGTCCGGTAAATGGCCTGCAGCCAGCCTCGCATTAGCGCACTGCCGCGATTAACATCGTCAGAAGTGATTGTCTGCAATGGAGCGCACATGTCTGTCCCTCTGATCCTGACTCTGCTTGCGGGCGGGGCCACGTTTATCGGCGCATTTCTGGGCATTATTGGACAACGCCCCTCCAACCGTCTGCTGGCTTTCTCCCTCGGCTTTGCCGCCGGGATCATGCTGCTTATCTCGCTGATGGAGATGCTGCCCGCCGCGCTGGCTACGCCCGGTATGTCGCCGCTGCCCGGCTACGGTATGTTCGTCATTGGTCTGCTCGGCTACTTTGCCCTCGACCGCGCCCTGCCCCACGCCCATCCGCAGGACCTCACGCCCGCCGGGATGCCGCGCAGCCTGCGCCGCACGGCGCTGCTGCTGACGCTCGGCATCAGCCTGCACAACTTTCCCGAAGGCATCGCCACCTACGTGACCGCCAGCAGCAATCTGGAGCTGGGTTTCGGCATCGCGCTGGCCGTTGCGCTGCACAATGTGCCGGAGGGGCTGGCGGTCGCCGGACCGGTGTACGCGGCCACCGGATCCAGGCGCAAGGCGCTGTTCTGGGCCGGCATGTCCGGCTTTGCGGAGATCCTGGGCGGCGTACTGGCGTGGCTTATCCTCGGCACGCTGGTGTCGCCGGTAGTAATGGCCGCCATTATGGCCGCGGTTGCCGGGATCATGGTGGCGCTATCGGTGGACGAACTGATGCCGCTGGCGAAGGAGATCGATCCTGACAGCAATCCCAGCTACGGCGTACTGTGCGGGATGTCGGTGATGGGCCTGAGCCTGGTGGTGCTGCAGGCGATGGATTTTGCTTAGTAAAACGCCGGGACCTGCCCGGCGCTTATCGCTCTGCGCTCACCGCGCTTAGCTGGCCTTACGCTCGTGCTGCTGGCGATACTCCACCAGATCTTCAATGGTCACTACCGGCATGTTGTGCGCGGCGGCGAACTTGATGCACTCCGGCGCGCGCGCCATGGTGCCGTCGTCATTGGTCAGCTCGCACAGTACGCCCGCAGGCTTGAAGCCCGCCAGGGTCACCAGATCGATGGTAGCTTCAGTGTGGCCGCCGCGGGTCAGCACGCCGCCCGCCTGCGCGCGCAGCGGGAAAACGTGGCCAGGACGGTGCAGATCGGCAGGCTTCGCGCCGTCGGCAATGGCCGCACGAACGGTAGTAATACGGTCAGCGGCGGAAACGCCGGTGGTTACGCCGCGCGCGGCTTCGATGGTCACGGTGAAGCCGGTGCCGAAGGCGCTGGTGTTGTTTTCCACCATCATCGGCAGATCGAGCTGCTTGCGGCGATCTTCTGTAATGCACAGGCAAACGATGCCGCTGCCGTGGCGGATGGTCAGCGCCATCTGCTCAACGGTCATGTTTTCGGCGGCGAAAATCATATCGCCTTCATTTTCACGATTCTCATCGTCAAGCACCATCACGCCGCGGCCTTCGCGCAGCGCGGCCAGCGCTTGTTCTACACGTTCAAACGGAGTACCAAAAGAGGAAAGTAGCGTCTGATTCATGGTAAAAGACCTCATTAAAATTATGGTTACCAGAATCAGGGCAGTCTTAGGAGTGCCGGCCAGCGGCTTAAAAATAACGCGAGCGGGCTGTGCCCGTAGTTCGTTACTCTCTCCCATCCGGACTCTAACCGTCGGCCCCGGAATTTCACCGGATCTGCTGACCTTTGGATAACAACCCAAAGCGCTCGCGGGCTTTCAACGTTCGTTGATTTACCGCCGGTGGGGAATTTCGCCCCGCCCTGAGAATAAGCGAGATAACTATAACGCTAATGATTACCTCCGGCAATGCATAAGCTTCACACATTTTTCGATTTAGATTTGGGGTAGGTAGTCGGGAGCGGAAAGGCTACAATGAGCATTAACCACGACAAATCAGGAAAAGCAAAATGATTGACGCGAAAAAAATTGAGCAGATTGCGCGCCAGGTCCACGAGTCGATGCCGAAAGGGCTGCGCGATCTGGGTGACGACGTTGAGAAAAAGGTTCGCCAGGTGCTGCAGTCTCAGCTAACGCGCCTTGACCTGGTGAGTCGTGAAGAGTTCGACGTCCAGACGCAGGTGCTGCTGCGTACCCGCGAGAAACTCGCTCTGCTTGAGCAGCGTATTGGCGAGCTTGAGGCGAAAACCGCAGCCGCCCCGGCGCCGGCTATCCCGCCGGTGGATGAGCAGCCGTAACGCTGTTGTAAGGCGCAACGGTCAAACGGGCTAACGCAGGAAACCTGACGGCGTTAGCCCGTTCATCTTTCAGGGCAATATCAAAACTCGGTCCACTCCTCCTCAACTGCCGCCGGGCGTCTCATTTTGGGCGCCTCCTTTTCCTTCACCGCCTTCACCCCGCTTGCGGCTACCGTCGGCGCTCTCCGGCTCTGGACCGAAGCCGTCCCGTGTTCGGCCGCGTTGATGGTGAACACCGAGACGGTATCGAACAGGTTTCTGGCGTTAGAGGACATATTTTCGGTGATGGCCGCGGACTCCTCTACCATCGCCGCATTCTGCTGAGTCGCCAGGTCCATCTCATTTATCGCCATCGCCACCTGGCCGACGCCAGTATTCTGTTCATCGGAAGCGTGGGTGATCTCCTGCATGATATTGCTGACGTGAGTGACGGAGGAGACTATCTCATCCATGCTTTTGCCCGCATCGGCGATCAGACGGGCGCCATCGTCCACGTTTTTCACTGACTCGTTAATCAGATGGCTAATTTCTTTGGCCGCATCGGCGCTGCGCTTCGCCAGATTGCGCACTTCCGTTGCGACGACCGAGAAACCGCGTCCCTGCTCGCCAGCGCGAGCCGCTTCAACCGCCGCATTAAGCGCCAGAATATTGGTCTGATTGGCAATACCGTCGATGACGCTGTTAATCTCAGAAATTTTACGCGCGCTCTGCGAGATTTTATCCATGGTGCTGACGACGCTGCTCATCACCGTGGAGCCATTATCCGCCGCGGCGCGCGCCTGCTGAGAGAGTCCATTCGCCTGGCGGGCGTTTTCCGCATTGTTGGAAACGGTGGTTTTAATCTCCTCCATACTGGCTGCCGTCTGCTGCAGCGCGCTGGCCTGCTCTTCCGTACGCGATGCCAGGGCGTGATTGCTGCTTTCTATCTCCTCGGAGTTGAGGTTAATCTGGTCCGAGGCAGACCTGACAGCAGTAATAATTTTGGTAATAGAGGACTGCATTCGCTTGAGGGACTGTAGCATCAGTCCGATCTCATTCGGGCTACCGACGTCAAATTCATGGCACAGATCGCCTTCGCCGATCTTATCCAGCGCGGTCGATGCAATTTTCAGCCGGTCGAAAATGTTCTTTTTGATAAGCAGGTAGGAGATAAAGGAGAAGACAACGGCGATCAGCAGTAAAATCGACACCGTGACCAGGAAGGATTCGCGATCTTTGTCGAAACTATCGCTCATTTCATCCTGGATCTTCACGTTCAAATCCATATATTTCATAATGGCTTCATCAAGCGCCTTCTCCCGCTGTTCATTATCAAAACCGCGATTATTATAGGTTTCCAGCGCATGCATATTCGCTGCGTAATTCTCCAGTACGCCATTAAAGGCCGCGTTGATAACGTCGCCAAGTTTTCCCGTTTCCACCGTGGTATTGGGAGAATCCATAAACTTACGCTGAAAAACTCTGGCTTTATCAAGATTAACTTTAATATTTGCAGCCTTCGCCTCCATCACTGCTTTCGGAACATCCGGGTCATTATTAACGGAATTAATATCCCCTTTAGCATTGTTCAGAATCCGCGTTGCCTGGCTAAGGTTTCTAATATTGGTCGTTAGCGTCTGAATTTTATCAAATGACGAGGCGACGGTGTACATGGATTTCAGACCATATACCGATATGACAACTATGGTAATACATAGTGCCATTAATATGACCTTAATAAGTGCCGATATTTTTAATGATTTCATATTATCTCTCTGTTATAACCAAACGCCGGGCAAATAGAATGCAATGCGTGCCCATCACCCAGCACACACCCGGCCTCTGACTTGCCTGAAAAGTATCCCTGACAGGATTTATTCCTTAAGAAAGCTCCTATAACAATGGTACTCGTAACAATAGCAAGTGCAATTTATTTCATGCCAGGCAATACCGGGAGTACCGCGCAGAAAACGCGGTATTATGTCGTTATAAAGGCTCTGATTAACGCGCGACGATTATGCGCCGGCAAGTACGGAGAAAAGTTGTGAAATGAGCTCAAACATCATCGCCATCATTGATTCAAATGATGGGGCAAGGGTATACATAATCAGGGATAGCGCCAGCATACCGACCGTCAGGGTCAGGGGAAAGCCAATGACAAAAATGGATAACTGCGGCGTCAGCCTGTTCAGCAGTCCCAGCGTGAAGTTAATGCATAACAGCAGCGTAATAATTGGCAAGCCGAGTAAAATACCAAACTTGAAGATCAGATCGGCCGACTTGGCAAAATAGAGGAAACCTTCCGGGTTGAGCATCGTACCATTCACCGGAAAGGTATTGAAACTGTCCACCAGCACATTAATCATCCACAGATGGCCATTGAAGGCGAGAAACAGTAACACCGCCAGCAGGTTGAGAAAGCGCGCAATAATCGGCATATTGCCGCCGCTGACGGGATCGAAGAAGGTTGCAAATGATAACCCCATCTGCAGGCCAATAATTTCCCCGGCGTTTTTTACTGCGACAAAAATAAATTGCGCAGTGAGACCCATAACACAGCCAATGACAATCTGTTGAACGGCCAGCAGTACTCCGTCAAGCGAGAAAAGATGGATATCAGGTGCGGGTAGCATCGGCGCAATAAGCACCGTCAGGAGTACCGCAAGGCTAATTTTAACCTTTTTATTGATACTTTTTTCACTAAAAAATGGCGCCGTACTGAATAACGCCAGAACTCTGAATAGTGGCCATATACCTTGATTGATGGCAGGATAAAAATTTGCAGCTGACAGGGAGAGCATAGCTATCCAATAATATAGGGAATACTGTTAAACAGGGTTCGCATATAATCAAGAAAAATGTTCAGCATCCAGGGGCCCAGCGCAATACCTATCGCCACAATGGCCAGAATTTTTGGAATGAACGACAGCGTCATTTCATTGATTTGCGTAGAGGCCTGGAGAATACTGACCACCAAACCGGTTAACAGCGCCGTTAAAAGCAGCGGCGCTGAAATAGTCAGGCCCATTTTTATGGCCTGAAAGCCCATGGCAACAACGCTTTCTGGTGTCATTTATATACCGTTAACTAAAGAAACTTTGCGCCAGCGATCCCATCAGCAGCTGCCAGCCGTCCACCAATACAAACAGCATAAGCTTGAAAGGTAATGAAATCGTTGCTGGCGGCACCATCATCATTCCCAGCGCCATCAGCACGCTGGCCACCACCAGATCAATAATCAGAAAGGGAATAAAAATAGTAAAACCAATCTGAAACCCCGTCTTCAGCTCGCTGGTGATATATGCCGGCATCAGCACGCGCATCGGAACGTCGCTTTTACGCTGAAAGTTATCCACTTTCGCCAGGCGCGCGTAGAGCGCGAGATCGCTTTCCCGGGTTTGCTCCAGCATAAAATCGCGCAGCGGTCGTACGCCTTTATCGAGCGCCACCTCCATTGAGATCTTATCCTGCGACAGCGGCTGCCATGCGTCATCGTAGATGCGGGTAAAGACCGGCGACATGACATAAAACGTCAGAAATAACGCCAGTCCGATCAGCACCTGATTGGGCGGCGTGGAAGGCGTGCCCAGCGCGGTACGCAGCAACCCCAGCACAATAATAATGCGGGTAAAACCGGTCATCATCAGCAGCACCGCCGGTAAAAAGGTCAGCGACGTCAGTAAAACCAGCGTCTGAACCGGCAGCGACCACCCTCCGCCTTCGGCGGCGCGGGTAACCACGATGTCACCGTTAGCTGCCCACGCACCGTGCAGCGGTATCAGACACGCGACGGCCAGCACGGCGAAAAAAGGCGCTGAAGAGCGAAAATAGCGATAAATCTTGTTCATTCGATCTGTCTTGTTCCACGTTTATTCAGCAGCTTTTTCAACGCCGTCTGAAAATCCGTCCCACCGGCCTGCGGTGCAGCACATTCCTCTGCTGGCTTATCCGCTGTGGCAAGGCAGGAAATATGCGCCGCCGTCACGCCAAGCAGCAGACGCTCATCCTGCCAGTCAACCACCACCAGCCGCTCTTTCTGCCCGATGGTCTGGCTGGACACTACGCGAAGATCGCCCTGGCCAGCGAATTTGCCGCCTGCGCGTCTGAATCGCCGCGCGGCCCAGAGTACCGTTGCGGCAATCAGCAGGATGATGGCCACGCCGCCGCCCAGATTCGCCATCAGGCTACCGGGAGCAGCCTGGGCGTGCCATGGGCTCGACGCGTGGCTCTGACTCTGGCTGTTCATTATCGACTTAGCCGATGCATACGCTCTGAAGGCGTAATAATATCGGTGATGCGAATACCAAATTTATCGGAGACCACCACCACTTCCCCCTGGGCAATTAAATAGCCATTAATCAGGATATCCAGCGGCTCGCCTGCCAGACCTTCCAGCGCAACGACTGAACCCTGGCTCAGGCGCAGCAGCTCTTTAATTGTCATCTTGGTGCGGCCCAGTTCGACCGTCATCTTGACCGGAATATCGAGGATTAAATTCATATCTTCCGGGAAGCCGACCGTCAGATTATCTTTCGCCGCAAGGCCACCTTGAGAGTGCTGTTCACTCATGGCCTCGCCCCAAAGATCGTCCTGGGATTTTTTATCCGCTTCCGTCTGTGGCGTGTTATCACTCATGGGGGAAAGACTCCTTTTTGAAGGCTAATAACGCGGGACTCATCATACTCTCGACTTTTAAAGCATATTGCTTATTCACTGAACCATAATTACCCGTGAGAACCGGCACGCCGTCCACTCGAGCCTCAATTGTTTCTTGCTTATCAATAGGAATAACGTCGCCTGCCTTCATCTTCATCACCTGGGAGAGGCGAATGGGAATATCAGCAAAACTTGCCACCAGCTCAACTTCGGTATCGCGTATCTGGGTCGATAGCGTTTTGCGCCACTGCTGCTCTTCCTGACCGGAGTTCTCCAGAGGCGGGCTGGTTAACAGCTCGCGCAGCGGCTCAATCATGTTGAACGGAATACAGATATCAAACTCGCCGCGGTGGGCGCCAATCTCGACAAAGAAAGGCGTCGTGACCACAATATCGTTCGGCGAGGAGGTGATATTAGTAAATTTGACCTGAATCTCGGCGCGAACATACTCGGTGGTCAATTTAAAAATCGAACTCCACGCCGAGTCGTAGGCATCCAGCGCCATCCTCAGCATGCGGGTAATCACCCGCTGCTCGGTAGGCGTAAACTCTCGCCCGTCGGCTTTGGTCGGGAACCGGCCATCGCCGCCAAACAGATTGTCCACCGCAATAAAGACCAGGTTTGGCGAGAACACAAACAGCGCCGTTCCGCGCAGCGGATTCATGTGCACCAGGTTGAGATTGGTCGGTACCGGCAAATTGCGGGCAAACTCATGATAGGGCTGAATTTTAATGTTACCGACGGTGACGTCCGGACTGCGGCGCAGCAAATTAAAGAGCCCCATGCGGAACTGACGTGCAAAGCGCTCATTAATAATTTCCAGCGAGTGCAGACGTTCCCGCACAACCCGACGCTGGGTAGTGGGATCGTATGGCTTAATATCGCTTTCCGCCGCCGCACCTTCAGCCATCTTTTCGCTTTCGGCGCTACTGCCACCGTTTAACAGGCGATCAATTTCATCCTGTGACAGGATACTGTCAGACATAGATATTACCGTAGGATAAAGGCGTTAAATAAAACATCACTAACAAATATATTTTGATGCGGCGAAACCGGTTTTCCTAACTCTTTCTTAATTATGCCAATGAGATTACTTTTACCTTCCTCAGTGGATAATGATTTCGCCGTTTGATGCGATAGTAAAATAAAAAGCCGACTGCGAATATCTGGCAGAAATTGCTCGGCGAGCTTTTTAGATTGTTCGTCATTCACCCGTAAGGTAATCCCGACATAGAGCACGCGGTCAAGATCTTCACCTTCCGGCTTAAGGCTGACGGTAAAGGTATCCATCGGTACATAGATAGGCGCAACAACCTCTGCAGACTTACTACCGCTGGCTACTTTGCTGTTTCCAGCCACCTGGCCGCGAAGGTTTTTCATTTCATAAAATGTATATCCGGCAAGCGCACAGCCCCCTACAGCAATAAGCATCAGTAAAATCACCAACAGCGAGTTTTTTTTCTCGCCTGTTGCGGCTTTTTGGTTCTTTTTTTTCATCTTATTGAAAAACCTTGTTTAAAAGTAATCCTGGTTACTAAAATACATACCGGATGAGCGGCTCATTCTATTACAGTATCTGCGCAGGACAATTCACTAAAAAACCGAAACTATTGTCCGCATTTCATACTATGAAATTAGTTGTCAAATAAATGTATTTATTTCGTTGGAATGAACTCGCTGATGAATAATTCGCGGTTCAACCTCATCGACTGCGGCAGCGCCCTCTGCGCTCCCCTCCTTACCACCACGTTCGCCAGAGTGAGAATGGCCGGACGCGAACCCCTCTTCCCAGCGGGGGTGGGCTTCAGATCCTACGCTGCCGTGCCCCAGCTCAATGCCAGACTCCGCCAGCGAGGTGCGCAGGTGCGGCAGCGCGGCCTCCAGGGCAGCGCGAACCTGATGGTTACCGGTAATAAAATGCATCTGCGCGCGATCGTTATTCAGACGCAGGTTGACCTGTATCGCGCCCAACTCTTCGGGATGCAGCCGCAGCTCGGCGTTGTGAATGCCGCTGCGGGTAAACCACGAGAGCTGATGGCTGAGCGCCTGCTGCCAGGCGGGCGTACCCAGCGGCTCAGCAAGCGTCGGCGTGGGGAGCGGGCCTGCGGCCTGTGCCGTTGGCTCCGGGGGCGAAGCGAAAGTCGGCGCGGAAACACGCAGCGCGCCATCCGGCAGTGCGGCAAAGCGGTTATCGGGCGCGGGCGACGGGGGCGCATCCGCCTGCATTTGCGGCTCCGGTTTCGCGGACGATGCATCACCGGCAGCCGCGTCTGCGGCCTTGACCGCCGTCTGCGCTTCGCCATGACCAGGCCGCCCGGCCTCCTCCCCGCCCTTCAGCGCGCTGCCGTGTACGATTGCCGACAGGTTTTTTTGCGCCGGGCGCGATTCCGGGCGCGCGGTGCCGGAGCGCGGCGCTATCCCGCCAGGCAGGACGGGCATCGCCTCTGTCTGTCCCGCCAGCGCTCCGACGAGCGCCGCCTGCGGTGCAGCCTCTCCCGGTGCGAAGGAAGTCTGCGCCGAGGCCGCGGTGGCCACCAGCTGCTGCAGGCGCTGCTGCGGGGCATCTACCTGTAAAGCGTCTCCGGCCGGTACGGCGCCCGCGCCGGAGCCCGGCACATCGGGCACCGCCAGAGGGATCGGGATCGCCGGTTGCGCTACCGCCTCTCCCTCTTCGGACCGCTTTTTGTGGTTATCGCCTTGCGCGGGCCGCTCCCCGCCGTCAACGGCTGGCGCTGCCTTCGGCGTGTCGCCGTCCGCCTTTTGCCGCTTTTCATCAAGCGTGGCAACAAAATCGGCCTCATCGCCGTCGGTTTCCGTCTGCGATGCTCTCGCCGGCGGCGCCGGACTTACTGCGGGTACTATTTGGGCAATCATAAAATCTTTTTCCTGGTAGATGCACGCTGTGCAAATTCATCCATCGCTTTCTGCTCCAGACGCTGCTCTTTTTGCATTCTCACGGCCTCAGAGCGACTCTGCAGCGTTTCAAAGGCGTTGAGCCGCTTCTTATCCTGACGCCATGTCTCAAGCTTCTCGTCAACCGCCTCCTTGCAGCGGGCCACGTGGCCGGTATGCTGGCGAACCACTTTTCCCAGCGAGTCGATAAAGGACTGGCGGTTAAGCAGTTCAGCCATCGGTATTCCCTTGCCGGAGACGGTGCTGTGCAGCTGCTGCTGATACTCCAGCGCAAAGTTTTCGAGCTGACGAAGCTGCTCTGTCGCGAGGGTATACACCTGCTGGACCTTGCCTAATTCAGCGGTCGTGTCCGTCAGAGTCTGTTCGGCCATATCGCGCAGGAAGGCCATCGGGCTGGTTGCTGCCATCGTCACCGCTCTCCGTTATGTTTATACATCGCCAATAAGCCCGTTGAGGGCTGCGCAGGCATCTTCATAGAGGCTACTTTCGTGGATCCCCTGCTGCAAAAAGGCTTCCATCTGCGGATAAAGGCGAATAGCGCTGTCCAGCAGCGGATCGCTGCCGGCGGCGTAAGCGCCGACGCTTACCAGATCGCGGTTGCGCTGCCAGGAGGAGAGCAGCTGCTTGAACCGCTGCACCTTCTTGTAGTGCTCGGGGGGGATCAGTTCGGTCATCGCACGGCTGATGGAGGCCTCAATATCAATAGCCGGGTAGTGTCCCGCCTCCGCCAGGCGGCGCGAGAGAACAACGTGCCCGTCGAGGATCGCCCTCGCCGAGTCGGCGATAGGATCCTGCTGATCGTCGCCCTCGGTCAGCACCGTATAAAAGGCGGTAATCGATCCGCCGCCTTTAACGCCGTTGCCGGCGCGCTCAACCAGCGCGGGCAGTTTGGCAAACACCGAGGGCGGATAGCCTTTGGTGGCCGGCGGCTCGCCGATGGCCAGGGCAATCTCACGCTGGGCCATCGCGTAGCGGGTCAGCGAGTCCATAATCAGCAGTACGTCCTGGCCGCGATCGCGGAAATCTTCCGCAATGCGGGTGGCATATACCGCGCCCTGCATACGCAGGATCGGGGAAACGTCGGCCGGTGCGGCGATGACCACGGCGCGCCTGCGCCCCTCTTCGCCGAGAATATTTTCAATAAAGTCCTTAACTTCTCTGCCGCGCTCGCCGATCAGGCCGACCACAATCACGTCCGCCCGGGTAAAACGCGCCATCATCCCCAGCAGGACGCTTTTGCCGACGCCGGAACCGGCGAACAGGCCCATGCGCTGACCGCGGCCGACGGTCAGCAGGCCGTTAATGGCCCGCACGCCGGTGTCGAGCACATTTTTAATCGGATCGCGCAGCAGAGGGTTAACGGTTGGGGTAAACAGCGGCGCATAGCGCTCGCAGGCGGGCGGCGGCAGCCCGTCCAGCGGCCGGGCGCTGGCGTCCAGCACCCGCCCCAGCAGCTCCGGCCCCAGCGGCAGCTGCTTGCCTTTAATGGCCCCCGCGCCGCTGTCGAGCGCGTAGACCCGCGCGCCGGGCAGGATGCCGTCGACATTTTCCAGCGGCATCAGATAGAGGCACTTGCCGTTGAAGCCCACGACCTCGCTCTCGACGCAGTCCAGGCCGTGATTCGACTGGCGCTCAACGATGCACAGCGTACCGATGGGAAGCTGAAGCCCCACCGCCTCCATCACCAGGCCCGTCGCCCGGGTCAGCTTGCCGTACTGGCGAAAGGAGGCGAGCCGCGATATCTGCTTCTCTTTGCGCTCAATCGCGTCCAGCCACTTTTTTAACCGCAGCGTCATAGGTGCGCGTCCTCGCGCGACAGCTGGCACAGCTCCTGCCAGCAGGTGGTGAGCGTGGCGTCGAACTCCCCTTCTTCAGAGGTCAGGCGGCAGCCGCCGGGCAGCAGCTGGTTGTCAGTGCGCAGTTCCCAGCCCAACGCCTCAAGAGAGTCGCCCACTTTCTCTCTGACCATATCGGCATCGCCAGGGTGCACCCACAGCTGCGAATGGCCTTTAAACAGCGTGTCTTTTTGCAGCAGCTGCTGGATCTTGTCCATCAGCACCGTGCTGTCAAAGCTGACGTGGCTGCCGAGCATGGCGCGGATCGCGGTCAGCGATAGCTGAACCAGCCGCGCCGGGATGACGCTGTCGAGGTTATCCAGGGTGATTTTGAATTCATCGCACCACTGGTTAAAGCGCGCGATCGACGCCTGCTGCTCGGCCAGCGCCTCTTTCTTGCCCTGGGCTGCGCCCTCCTGCTGGCCGTGCACGAAGCCGTCTTCATAGCCCTGCTTTTTTCCTTCATCGAAGCCGCGGGCCATGCCCTGCGCCATGCCTTTCTGCTCCGCCTGCTGATAGAGGCGGGTTAATTCTGCCTGCACCTGCTCATCGGACTGCAGATCGACCGGCAAATTGTCGATGATCTCCTGCTCAACCGGCACGGCCGCCTCCAGCAGATCTTTCGGCTGCCAGCTCTGCCAGGCGGTGCGGCTCTCGCTATCAGATATAGGCATCATCGCTTCCTCCCAGCAGGATCTCACCGGACTCCGCCAGGCGACGGACAATCATCAGAATATTTTTCTGCTCGGCCTCAACCTGAGACATACGCACCGGCCCGCGGGAGGCGAGATCTTCCACCATAATGTCGGCCTGGCGGCGGGACATATTGCGGAAAAACTTCTCGCGCAGCTCCGGCTGGGCGCCTTTGAGGGCGATAATGAGGGATTCGCTTTCGATCTCCTGCAAAATGCGCTGAATGCTGCGATCTTCCACTTCGACGAGGTTTTCGAAGAGGAACATTTCGTCGATGATTTTCTGCGCCAGCTCCTGATCGTATTCCCGCACGGCGGCAATAGCGGCGTCTTCCTGCTGGCTCTTCATCAGGTTGAGGATCTCCGCCGCCGGACGTACGCCGCCCATCTTGCTGCGCTTGAGATTCTGGCCGTGCAGCAGGTTGTTCAGCACCTCGGTCAGCTCCTGGAGCGCCGCCGGCTGGACGCCGCCGAAGGTGGCGATACGCAGCATAATATCGTTGCGCTCGTGCTCATCGAACTTGCTGAGAATATCGGCCGCCTGGTTACGCTTGAGGTGAACCAGAATAGTGGCGATGATCTGCGGGTGCTCCTCGCGGATCAGATCGAAGACGTTCTGCGGCTCCATAAAGTTGAGCGTTTCGATACCGTTCGCCCCCTGCTGGGAATCCAGCAGGTCTTCAAGCAGGCTGGAGGCCCGCTCCTCGCCCAGCGCCTTGACCAGTACGCTGCGCAGATAGTCGTTGGTGTTGACGCTCAGTACCGCGTACTCGCTGGAGTCGCGCTGGAATTCGCCAAGAACAGTGGACAGATCTTCATGGGTAAATCCGCCCATATTCACCATCGCACTACTGATCTGTTTGACCTCATGCGTATTGAGATGTTTGAACACTTCGGCGGCCAGTCCGTCGCCGAGGGTCAACATGACGATGGCACTTTTATCGTAGGCATTCATTGTTGCTTCATGTCCTTGTTAATCCACTGACGAATCACCAGCGCGATGACGCGAGGCTCTTGCTCGGCCAGATCGCGGAGTTTCTGCGTATTAAGCTCAACTTCGACGCGCTGTTCGGCTTTCTCTCTTTCGCTCTTCTCGGCGTTGATCTTATGGGCATCCAGCTGGGCCTGGCGCGCTTCTCTCTCCAGTTCGAGGCGATGGATAACCGCCTCCTGATGGCGGATCCAGGCAGGCTGGACCAGCTTGCGCCACAGCACCCACGCCACGATGGCAATAAACAGGTAGCGGGCCGCGTACATCAGCAGATCGAATAAGGCCTGCTGCTTCCAGAACGGCGGCGGCGCATCTTCCTCGACGGTGCTGAACGGCGAGTTAATAACGTTAACGGTATCGCCGCGCTGCGCCGAGTAGCCCACGGCTTCTTTAACAAGCGTATCAATCTGCGCCAGCTGTTCTTTGGTGAGCGCCGCCGGTTTGCCGCCTTTTCCTGGCAAATAGTTCACCACCACCGCCACGGACAGACGCTCAACCTCACCGAGGTTACGTTTGGTGTGGGTCAGCGTGCGGTTAACCTCGTAGTTGGTGGTTTCGTCCTGGCGGTTGTTGTAGGGCACGGCGGACGCCGGGGCCTGTGAAGCCGCTGTGCTGGTCTGGCTGGTACTATTCTGTACGGCGCCCGCACCCAGAGGCCGCGTCAGCGGCGCCGCAGCAGGGGTCGGCGCCTGGTTGCTGAGCGCGCCGGGCACGCCGCCGACGGCATTGCGTCCGCCCTGCTGAGAAATGCTGTTCTGCCGACTGCGGATCGCCATCTTATTGACGTCAGTATTAGGCTGATACGCCTCGTCGGTCTGCTCGTGGAGCGTAAAGTCCAGCTGGGCGGTAACCTGCGCCTTAACGTTACTGTGGCCGACAATCGGTGCCAGTATCGCCTGAATGCGCTGCTGGTAATCCGCCTCAAGATCGCTGGTGTACTTCAGATGCGAGGTCTGGATAGCCTGTTCGCCGCTCTGGGTCAGCAGGCGGCCATTCTGATCCACCACCGTGACATGGTCGGCATTAAGACCCGGGACGGCGCTGGAGATAAGATAAGTAATGGCATTCACCTGGCCTGAATCCAGCGAGCGGCCGCTGTTGAGGGTGACCGTTACCGATGCGGAGGCCACCTTCTGTTCACGCACAAACATCGAGGGCTTAGGAATGGCCAGATGAACGCGGACGGTATGAACCGGGCCGAGGGTCTCAATCGTGCGGGAAAGCTCCCCCTCCAGCGCCCGCTGGAAGTTGACCTGTTCGCTGAACTGGCTGATGCCAAACTTTTCCTGATCCAGCAGCTCGAAGCCAACCTCGCCGCCCTTCGGCAGTCCAAGCTGGGCAAGTTTGAGGCGCGCTTCGTAGACTTTATCGGCCGGTACCGTGATGGCCCCGCCGCGGTCGGTAAAGCGATAAGGGATGTTCATCTGCGACAGCTGCGACACCACGGCCCCGCCATCCTGATCGCTGATGTTGGTGTACAGCACCCGATACTCAGGCGTCTGCGCCCAGAACACCAGCCCAATAATAAGAGAGAGCGCAGCCGCTGCCGCAATCGCTAAAACGAGTTTGGGACTGGATCGCAAACGCTCCAGCTGCGCAATGACAGTAGCAGTGCTATTTCTTTTGATATCGTTTGTCGTGGCATTCATGCCATAGTCCTGTAAGAAAATAAATAACGTGAATAGATGCCAAGTTACCGCTCAACATTGCAAGCTCAGATATCAAAGCAGGGCGCTAAACACTTTGACCGAATTTCAGCGGCGTATTATCTGCCAAAAATAGTTTTTCTAAGTATCAATAAGCTTAAACTTGTGACGGCTTTTCACGTTATATTGTTTGCTAGCTGACATGTTAATCTTTGGTAATCAATCATCATTAAGATAAATTCAGTACCCTGTCTTCGTCAGGTTACTAAGTCAGGAGCAAATAACAGTGTCAATTCAATCAATGAGCCGGGTGCTGGACCAGATTAATGCCCAAAGCCAGCAAATTGCAGCCTCGCAGAACGGGGCATTTTTACCGACGACTGCGGGCAGCAAGAAGACGTCTTCGTTTTCTAATGAATTGCTCAACAGCATTAACAACATTAATACAATGCAAACCCGCGCGCAACAGGAGTCTCAGGACTATATGACCGGCGCTTCGGATATTGGTCTTAATGATGTGATGGTCGACCAGCAGAAAGCGTCGGTAGCGCTAAACTTCGGCGTTCAAATGCGTAATAAGTTAGTCAGCGCCTACCAGGATATCATGAGCATGGGCGTATAATAGCGAAAAGACATTATTTATGCCTGTATTTCAAGGGATAAATATTACTTACCTTAAGCTTGTCAGATTATTTTATTCCCGGCCACAGGCGATTTTTAAAATATCCTCCGCGGTTAATGACAGGAAATATTTATATAACGGAATATTAACAAATTGAACTAAACATGCGCCTTCAGCAAGAGCTATCCGAGAAAGACTTGTGCAGGATCGGCGAGTTGATTTATCAGCGAGCGGGTATTGTTGTTAACAAGCAAAAGCACGGAATGGTTTATAACAGGCTCTCCCGCCGCCTGCGGGAATTAAAAATTGAGAGTTTCGGGCGCTATATCCAACTGCTCGAGTCAAATCCCAACAGTCCGGAGTGGCAGTGTTTTATTAACGCCCTGACAACAAATTTGACCTCTTTTTTTCGGGAAGCCTATCACTTCCCCATTCTGGCTGAACACGCCAGGAGCCGGCCTGTTAACTACAGCGTATGGTGTGCCGCCGCCTCAACCGGCGAAGAGCCCTGCTCCATTGCCATCACGCTGAACGACGCGCTGGGCCCGGCGCTGGCCGGTCCGAGAGTATGGGCAACGGACATCGACACTGACGTCTTAGCAAAGGCCAGAAGTGGGATTTACCGGCTCTCTGATATCGCAGGATTATCACAGCGCCAGAAGCAAACCTACTTCATGCGCGGCACCGGCGAGCAGCGCGAGCGGGTGCGGGTAAAGCGAGAACTGCTGTCATCCATTCACTATCAGCAGCTCAATTTGCTGAATAGTGAATGGGACATTCCGGCACCTTTCGACGCAATATTCTGCCGTAATGTCATGATTTACTTTGATAAAAATACGCAGCAACGGCTTTTAAAACGCTTTGCAAAACTGTTGAAACCCAACGGCATCCTGTTTGCCGGCCACTCTGAACATTTCGGGAACACTCACGGCGCTTTTCAATTGCGCGGTCAGTCGGTGTATTACCTGACACAGGAGAAGTGATGAGTAAGATAAAAGTGCTCTGCATTGACGACTCCGCTCTGATTCGCAGCATCATGACCGATATCGTTAACGGTCAGCCGGATATGGAAATGGTCGCTACCGCGCCCGATCCGCTCATTGGCCGGGATCTGATTAAGCGCTTTAATCCCGATGTGCTGACCCTGGACGTAGAGATGCCGCGTATGGACGGCCTGGATTTTCTTGAGCGCCTGATGCGCCTGCGCCCGATGCCGGTGGTGATGATCTCTTCCCTGACCCAGCGCGGCTCAGAAATCACCCTCCACGCCCTGGAGCTGGGGGCGGTGGACTTCGTTAATAAACCGCATATGGCGCTCAAAGAAGGCATGCTGCAATACGCCGAGCTGATTGTGGAGAAAATTCACATCGCTTCCAGGGCCTGTATTCACCGCCTGACGCGCGAACCCTCTGCGGTGATCCCCCTGAGCGGCCCGCGGGTGAGCAGTGAAAAAATCATTGCTATCGGCGCATCGACCGGCGGCACCGAAGCCCTGCGGCAGACGCTGCTGCCGCTGCCGCCCTCAAGCCCCGGCATTGTGATAACCCAGCATATGCCGCCGGGATTCACCCACTCTTTTGCCCAGCGCCTCGACGGCCTGTGCCGGATTTCGGTCAAAGAGGCCGAAGACGGCGAACGCGTGCTGCCGGGCCATGCCTATATCGCGCCGGGCAATCGCCATATGGAGCTGGTGCGCAGCGGGGCCAACTATCACGTCAGGATAAGCGATGGCGAACCGGTTAACCGCCACCGCCCCTCTGTGGATGTTCTTTTTCGTTCGGTGGCCACATCAGCCGGTAAGAACGCCGTTGGCGTGATTCTGACCGGCATGGGCAGCGACGGCGCGAAAGGGCTGCTGGAGATGCACAACGCCGGGGCGCATACCCTTGCCCAGAGTGAAAAAAGCTGCGTGGTGTTCGGCATGCCGCGCGAGGCGATTGCCCTTAACCCGGACATTGAAGTGGTCGACCTGTGCGATATGAGCCAGCAAATGCTCAACAGCGTCGTCGGGCAGGCTCGCCGAATTTAATCTCGTTTTTAAACATGATGCGCCCCGCCGGGAGCGCTTTTACAGGATAGAACTATGGCAGATACAAACTTACGTTTCCTGGTCGTTGATGACTTCGCCACCATGCGCCGGATCGTACGCAATCTTCTTCAGGATCTGGGCTACAAAAACATCGAAGAGGCCGAGGACGGCCAGGATGCCCTGGCCCGCCTGCGCAGCGACCGCGCCGACTTCGTCATCAGCGACTGGAATATGCCCAATATGGACGGTCTGCAGCTGCTGTGCGAAATGCGCAAGGACGACAACCTGAAAACGGTCCCCGTGCTGATGGTCACCGCCGAAGCGAAAAAAGAGAACATTATTGCCGCCGCCCAGGCGGGGGCAAACGGCTATGTGGTGAAGCCCTTCACCGCCGCCATTCTGGAAGAAAAACTCAACAAAATATTCGAAAAGTTAGGGTGGTAGCGATGAACGTAACGCAACACCAGGAGTCCAGTCAGAACTTCAAAGATATCTTCTCCAAAGTGGGCCAGCTCACGCGCCTGCTGCGCGACAGCATCGCCAATCTCGGTCTTGACCGCGCCATTATGGACGTCGCCGAGGCGATCCCGGATACCCGGGCCCGCCTCAACTACGTGGTCGGCAAGACCTCAGAGGCCGCCGAGTGTGCGCTGACCTGCGTGGAGAACGCCCGTCCGCTGCAGGACCAGCTGAGCGCCCGGGCCAGCGGCCTGAGCCAGCGCTGGGACGCCTGGTTTGCCGATCCGGTGGCGCTTGCCGACGCGAAAGCGCTGGTCAGCGACACCCGCCGCTTCCTCGGCGATACGCCGGAGCTGGCCGGGAAAACCAATAAGCAGCTGATGGAAATCATGATGGCCCAGGATTTCCAGGATCTCACCGGCCAGGTTATCCAGCATCTGATGGTGCTGATTGAGAATATCGAGCGCGAACTGGTGCAGGTCCTGCTGGAGAACATGCCGGAAATGCTGCCGGAATACGCCGACAGGAAGCCGGAAAGCCTGAAGAATGGTCCGCAGGTCAACCAAAACGTCTCCGGGATCATGGCCTCGCAGGACCAGGTTGACGACCTGCTGGAAACGCTCGGGTTTTAACCCGGCCGCCGCCGGTGAGGCGATTTCACCGCGGCCCCGGGCGTATCCCTCGCCCCCTACTTTCGCGTTGTTAAAAGATGTCTGAAGAGAGTGATGTAGAAAAAACGGAAGACCCCACGCCCCACAGGCGGCAGAAAGCCCGCGAAGAAGGTCAGATCCCGCGTTCCAAAGAGCTTACCTCCCTACTGATGCTGCTGGTGGGCTGGCTGCTGCTGATCGCCGGCGGCGAAAACATGGCCGAACGCCTGATGATGCTGCTGCACGATGGGCTGACCTTCGACAATCTGCTGGCGCGCGACGTGACCTTTTCGACCATCCGCGCGGGCGAACTGCTGTCGATGGCGATGGTCACCGTGCTGCCGATGCTGGGCGGGCTGTTTCTGACGGCGCTGGTGTCCCCGGCGTGCCTCGGCGGGTTAAGCCTCAGCGGCAAATCGCTGAAGGTAGATCTTACGCGGCTTAATCCGCTCTCGGGCATAAAGCGCATGATCTCGATGCAGATGGTCTCCGAGCTGTTCAAGAGCCTGCTCAAGGTTGTGCTGGTCGGTGCCGCCAGCACCTTTTATCTGTTCAGCAGCAAGGCGCACATGATCCAGCTTATCTACGAGCCGCTGCCCGATGCCATCAAAGACAGCGGGGCAATGATCTCCCGCTGCATGCTGATCGTCATTCTGACCCTGCTGCCGCTGGTCGGCTACGACGTTTTTTATCAGTTGATGAGTCATCTGAAAAAGCTGCGCATGAGCCGCCAGGAGATCCGCGATGAACACAAGCAGCACGAGGGCGATCCTCACGTTAAGGGACGCATCAGACAGCTGCAGCGGGCGGCGGCGCAGCAGCGCATGATGGCCGATATTCCGCGCGCGGACGTTATCGTCAATAACCCGACGCACTACTCCATCGCCCTGAGCTATCAGGAGGGCGGTAATCGCGCGCCGGTGATGCTGGCCAAAGGCGCCGGCGACATTGCCCTGCGCATCCGGGAAGAGGCGGCAAAACACCGCATTCCGATGCTGGAGGCACCGCCCCTTGCCCGCGCGCTCTATCGCCACTGCGAGATTGGGCAGGAGATCCCAACCGCGCTTTACGCCGCCGTGGCCGAAGTGCTTGCCTGGGTTTACGGCATGCGCAACTGGCGTAAAGGCAAAGGCGTACTGCCGAAAAAACCCCAACATTTACCCGTGCCGCCGGCACTGGATTTTGCACAAGAGAGTCAAGAGTGATGGCAAATTTAGCCGCCAAATTACGTTTACCCGGATTAAAGCAGACCCAGTGGCAGGTCATGGCAGGCCCGGCGCTTATCATGGCAATTCTGGCGATGATGATCCTGCCGCTGCCCTCCTTCGTGCTGGATATGCTGTTTACCTTTAACATCGTCCTGTCGCTGATGATCCTGATGGTGGCGATGTTTACCCAGAACACGCTGGAGTTCTCCGCCTTTCCGACGGTGCTGCTGTTTTCGACGCTGCTGCGCCTGGCGCTCAACGTCGCCTCGACGCGCATCATCCTGATGCACGGCCACACCGGCGAAGGCGCCGCGGGCAAGGTGATCGACGCCTTCGGCCACTTTCTGGTCGGCGGCAACTTTGCCATCGGTATCGTGGTATTTACCATCCTTATCATCATCAACTTTATGGTTATCACCAAGGGCGCGGGGCGTATCGCCGAAGTCGGCGCCCGCTTCGTGCTGGACGGGATGCCGGGCAAGCAGATGGCGATCGACGCCGATCTGAATGCCGGACTGATCGGCGAGGAGGAAGCCAAGCGCCGCCGCAGCGAAGTTACCCAGGAAGCGGATTTTTACGGCTCGATGGACGGCGCCAGCAAGTTCGTGCGCGGCGACGCCATCGCCGGGATCCTGATCATGGTCATCAACGTCATCGGCGGCTTGATCATCGGTATTCTGCAGCACGATCTCAGCTTCGCCGAAGCCGGACAGACCTATACCCTGCTGACCATCGGCGACGGCCTGGTGGCGCAGATCCCGGCGTTGATCATCTCGACGGCGGCGGGCGTGATCGTCACCCGCGTCTCCACGGATCAGGACGTCGGCGAACAGATGACGGGCCAGCTGTTCAAAAATCCGCAGGTGATGCTGCTGGCCGCCGGGGTGGTTGGCCTGCTGGGGATGATCCCGGGGATGCCGAACTTCGTCTTTCTGCTGTTTACCGCCGGGCTGCTGGCGCTCGCCTGGTGGACGCGCGGCCGTCAGATGAAGGCTCCCGCCGACGCGGCGCTGGATAAAAAGGCGATGCAGATGGCGGAGGAGAAGGCGTCGCAGGTGGCGGAAGCCTCCTGGGCCGACGTGCAGCATGAGGACGTGCTCGGGCTGGAAGTCGGCTACCGCCTGATCCCGATGGTCGACAGCGAACAGAGCGGCCAGCTGCTGACCCGTATTCGCGGTATCCGCAAAAAGTTCGCCCAGGAGATGGGCTTCCTGCCGCCGGCGGTGCACATCCGCGACAACCTCGATCTGGCCCCGACCGAGTACCGCATTTTGCTTAAGGGTGTGGAAATTGGCCGCAGCGAGGCGCAGCCGGACCGCTGGCTGGCTATCGACCCCGGCTGCGCCGAGGGAGAGCTGGCGGGCGAGAAGACGCAGGACCCGGCCTTCGGCCTGCCCGCAGTGTGGATTGACGAAGTGCTGCGCGAGCGCGCCCAGACCCTGGGCTATACGGTGGTCGATCCCAGCTCGGTGGTGGCGACCCATCTTAACCACCTGATCGCCTCCCACACCGACGAGCTGTTTGGCCGTCAGGAAACCCGGATGCTGCTGGAGAGGCTGACCAAAGAGATGCCGAAGCTGGTAGAGGATCTGATCCCGGAAACGATCTCGCTCAACGTGTTTCATCAGGTGCTGCAAAATCTGCTGGCGGAGCGGATCTCGATCCGCGATATGCGCACCATTATTGACACCCTGGCGGAAAATATCGGCACCCAGAGCGATCCGGAAGCGCTGACCGCGCTGGTGCGGATCCGTCTGGGGCGGGCGATCACCCAGCAGTGGTTCCCCGGCAGCGGCGATATCGAAGCGATCGGCCTCGATCTTAATCTCGAGCGGCTGCTGATTCAGGCCACCCAGAGCGGCAGCGCGATTGAACCGGGCATTGCCGACGCCATTCTGCAGCAGACCGAAGAGGCGATTATGCAGCAGAGCGCCGCCGGCGCGCCGCTGGTGCTGCTGGTAAATCAGCCGCTGCGCTTTATGCTGTCGCGCTTTCTGCGCCGGGTTTATCCCCAGCTCGCCGTGCTGGCTAACCAGGAGATCGCCAGCAACCGGGTGGTGCGCTTCACCTATACCATCGGCGCGAAGTCGTGATGCCGCGCGCCCTGCTCAGCCTTGCGCTGCTGCTGCCCCTGGCGGCGACCGCCGCCGGCGGCAGCGTCACCGCCGCCTCGATGGGCGGCATCACTGGCGCGGGCGGCCAGACGCTGGTCAGCCGCGCGCTGGCACCCGCCCTGCCGCCCGGCGCCCGCCCCTACTCCCTGTCGTGGCGCATTCAGCTGCTGAGTAACCCGCCTGCGGGGCTGAACATCGCCCTGTGCGCGCCCGGCGGCTGCCTCCCGCTGCCCGGCCTTGCGGGCCGAATGTCGTTGAGCGGCGCTCCGGCGCTCGCCGCGCCGCTACACTTTACCTACCGCGTCGCGCGCCCCGGACGCATCGTTCCGGCGCTCAACGTCGTGCAGAATCAGCTGACCATTAATTACCGGCAGTAGTGGTTATGAGCCTATCCCAGTAGGCGTAAATGTCGCAGCCAGTTTAGTTCCGACCAGCGCGGAGAAACCGGAGCGTACTGGAGTACGTGAGGATTATTCGCTGCGCTCACCCTTTGGGCCGCCCTGAAGGGCGTTCAAAATCCTGCGGATTTTGTTCGAGCACTGCCCGGGGCTAAATAGTCCTAATGGGATAGGTTCTAAATTGCGGTGGAATAATCAGGCATGCGAAGGCCGTTTTCAGACAGTGAAAACGGCCTCTGCGAATATTAGTGGCGAACGGAGGTAAACTGGCGGGCATAGGCTTCACTGCATTTTTTCCCATTGTGCAGCGAGGACATGTCTTTTCTCAGGAACTGAAGACGCTGCCTGAGCGCTTGCTCTATTTCATCTTCATTGCTCAGCAATGACTTAAACAGCGAAATCAGCCGCTCTTCATCCTGCGCCATCATCTCTGCAGGTGAATTCTCAATGATATCGGAGACCGCGGTGACGTACTGCTCGGCCAGGGGGATAAACGCATCCCAGTTTCCCTGCCGGGCCAGCGTCAGGAGGTCCGCATTCAGGCGGTAAATATGTTCATAATCTGCTGTCGAAAGTTTAGCCATAGTGAGCCTGTATTTTTCTCGGTTCAATCTCTTTCCACGTGGTGGCGAGGTTCGTTAATATTTCGCTTACCGACGTCAGCCCGGCGGGATTATTCTCCCGGTTGGCCTGCAGCAGCGCGCGGGACATATAGTCATACAGTCGCTCCAGATCGCGGGTGATCTCCTGTCCCTTCTCATGATCGAGGGCGCTGCGCAGCCCGTTTTCAATAATATTGATGGCCCGGGAGATCATCTCCCCGCGCCGGGCAATATTGCCGCTTTCAAAATAGATGCCGGCGCGCAGCACCGCATTCAGCGCCCCGTCATAGAGCATTGAAATAAGCTGATGCGGCGTCGCGCCGGCCAGCTGACTCTCCAGATCAACGCGGGCGTAGGCCCCGGTCCCCTGTTTTGCGTACACGGTGTCTCCATTTATTATCAGGCGGAGTTGCCTCCGCCGCTGTCAGTGTGTGGCTACGTCAGAGCGAAGCCAGCATTGAGGTGAGCTGGTTGCCGAGGTTCGTCAGCTTGGACTGCGTGGCATCCAGGTTCTGGAACTGAACGCGGTAGCGCTCGACCTGAGCATCGATCAGCTTCTGGGTCTTGTCGATCTGGGCGTCCATCAGCTTGACCTGCGCGTTAAGATCGTCGGTCGCCATCTCAATGATGCTGTCATCTTTCTTTTTCGATGAGTCATCGGGATCGCCGATGTAGCGCGTGACGATATCGTTGAGGCTGGAGGCCATGCCGGTATCGCCGTTGCTGCCCACGAACATATTCTTGATGGCGTCCGGGTTATCCGCGATGGCCTTATCCAGCTTGCTTTCGTCAAGGGTCATATTGCCCGTCGCGGCGTCCACCTTGATGCCGAGATCGGCCAGCGCAGAGATATCCGCATCGCCCGAGCCGTAGGTGCCGTTAACCGCATCGCGGATCTCGGAGACCATCCCGCGCAGGGTCGAGTCGCCCATCAGAATGCCGCTCTGGCCGCTTGGCGTCGCCACCTGATCGTCAGCCAGGCCGGAGGTGTCGTTTTTAACGTATTTGCTGGCGGCGGAGGTGAGCTTGGTCAGAGCGTTGTACTTGTCAACGAAGTCCTTCACCGCGTCCTTGACGGCGGAGGTGTCCGGCGTCAGGGTCAGCTGCTCTGATTGATCATCTTTAGAGACGTTCTTCAGGTCGAGGGTTACGCCGGTAATGATGTCGTTAATGTCGTTCGAGGAGCGGGTGTAGTCGCTGCCGTCGACGGTGAGCTTGGCGTCTTTGGCCTCGGTCACCAGCTCCATCGCGTCGCCGTTATCGTCGGCGCCGCCCGGATTGCCGCCTTTGGAGGTATTGAGGACCGCCCCCAGCTTGTCGTCTCCGGAGACGCTGACCGACATCTTGCCGTCGCTGCCGGTGGTCTTCGAGTTAAGCACCAGCTGATAGCCGTCGTCGGTGCGCTGCACCGTAGCGTTAACGTTGCCGTCCGCCTTGTTGATGGCTTTGGCGATCTGCGACAGGGAGGTTTCGTCATCTTTCAGTTCGACGGTGGTGGTTTTGCCGTCGCCGGTGGTGATGGTGACTTTGCGGGTGCCGCCGTTGGCCTGACCCAGTTGGTCGTCGGCGCTGGGAAAGCCCTTGGTCTTAATTTTGTGCGCGCTGGCCAGCTGGTGTACGGTCACCGAGTGGGTATCCGCCGTGGCGCCGCTGCCCGCCGTGGCGGTAAAGGCGTCGTTTTTACTGACCGTCATCTTGCTGAAGGCGTCGCCCTTGAGCTTTTTAATGCAGGCCTGCAGGTCGGACATGGCGCTGGAGATCTGCCCCCAGGCGGAGATCTTGCCGCTGTAGGTGCTCTTTTTAAGGGTGTAGGGCTGCAGGCGCATCTGCTCGCCCGCCTTTAACTGTTCGAGCATCCCGGCGGTATCAATCCCGGACCCGATACCTAAAGATGAAATTCCCATCGTGTACTCCTGTGCTTAATTAACTCAATCTAAGGAACGTCACATAGATATCGGTTTGAATAGCGCAAAGTTTAATTTTTTGTCGCCACGACGGCAACGTTATGATGCGCAGAAATGCATTGTTCCGCACTTTTCAGCGCATCATTTTTCTATTTTTACAGAATGTGTCACCATACCAAAAACAATTCAAAGAATTGTCTGCAATAATGCGCGCAATTCATTTAATTGCGCTACCCGTACATTTTAAGACCTTTTTTAAGGTCGTTTCCGCCTATAAAGGCACGGCGCCGCCGCCCTGATTAAAACGCGCTCAGTCAGCGCGTTTTCGTTAAAAAATTTTTCAGTTATTTTTTCCGCCACCGATATTTAAATCATGCGAAACGAAACAGCGCATCACGTTATTATCTTTTTTAAATAGTAATTAATGTAATGAGGAACTACTAATGGCACAAGTCATTAATACCAACGCCCTGAGCCTGGTCGCACAGAATAACTTAAACAAATCTCAGGCATCCCTGGGTACCGCTATTCAGCGCCTCTCTTCCGGCCTGCGTATTAACAGCGCCAAGGACGATGCCGCCGGTCAGGCGATCAGCAACCGCTTCACCGCCAACATCAACGGCCTGAGCCAGGCGTCGCGCAACGCCAACGACGGTATCTCCATCGCCCAGACCACTGAAGGCGCGCTGAACGAGATCAACGACAACCTGCAGAATATCCGCCGCCTGACCACCCAGGCGCAGAACGGCACCAACTCCGATTCTGACCGTAAATCTATTCAGGACGAAATCGACGCGCGTCTGGACGAAATTAACCGCATCTCCGAGCAGACCGAATTTAACGGCGTGAAGGTACTGAGCAAGGATCAGTCCCTGAGCATCCAGGTCGGCGCCAACGACGGCCAGACCATTGATATTCAGCTGAATAAAATCGACTCCACCACGCTGGGTATGGACGATTTCAAAGTGGCGACAGGTATGACTGCTGAAGAACAGGCCGACGGTGCCAGCATTACAGTCAAAGATTCTGGCGGTGCGGACAAAGCCGGTACTGTGAGTCTTACCGATCTTAATGCTGCTGCAGACATTACAGCTGAAGCCGGTGCGAATGCGAAGCTGTATAAGTCGGATGACGGCAACTACTATGCCGTTGGTGACGATGGTGCCGTAAAAGTGGATCTAGGCTGGGATGATGCTAATAGCAAAGTAACCTATAAAGCCAATGGCGCCAAGCTGGACGATGCAACAAGAGCAGGTGCCGGCCTGGGCGAACCCTCGACGGCCAACCCTCTCGCTACCATCGACAAGGCGCTGGCGCAGGTGGATGAACTGCGCTCCGGCCTGGGTGCGGTACAGAACCGCTTTGACTCGGTGATCAGCAACCTGGACAGCACCGTTAACAACCTGTCCGAGTCCCGCTCCCGTATCCAGGACGCCGACTTCGCCTCTGAAGTGTCCAACATGAGCCGCGCCAACATCCTGCAGCAGGCGGGCGTAACCGTCCTCGGCCAGGCTAACCAGGTTCCGCAGAACGTACTGTCACTGCTGCGTTAATAAAGCACTGACTACGGGGTTCGTTATACCGAGCCTTGCCCCAGCCCCTCTCCGGCTGGGGCTTTTTTTTATTTGCTTTTCTCGCCCGTCAATTCATCCGCTTTTTTTATTTCTGCCGCCGCTGGCACAACGGCGGTTAATTTATTTCCCGACCGCGGAATGGCAGAATATATTCAGGCCCGGAAAAAAGTCCGCGCTTAATTTTTTTAATCAATACTGATGAATAATAATGGCAGATTTAACCGCAGTAGAAGGCTCGTTTGAATGGGCGATGCTCGAACTGAAAAATGGCAAGCGCGTCAGCCGCGAGGCGTGGAAAGACCGCAGCATGTATCTGGTGCTCAACCCCGGCGAACCGGGCCAGACGGTGAAGGACGGCGACTGGCGCGCCCTGGCCGGTGTGCCGGTGGATACAAAATTTGACTATCTGCCCAATATTGAGATCTGCAACGCGGAGGGAAATTTTGTGCCGTATCAGCCATCGCAGGTGGATATGGAGATGAAGGATTGGGGGGAGTTGGCGAGTGAACCTGGCAACACTAATTATATGTTGGTAGTTGATATTACTAACGGTCAATCTCTTGGAGAATATATTAGCTGCTGGGGATACTCCATAACAACTACAGGCAGCAAATGCACTATTATAGAAAATACCACACCAGCACAGTATCTCAGAGCGTTTCAATTTTGGACAGGAAATACCGGCCCTAATGCTTTGGTAATAGATTTTCCAAGCGACGAAAATACTATGAATTACTATTCAAAAATTTTATCTAAACCAGTCACGATCATGGTCGATGGTGTTTTTTATACTTTGCCTGTTGGTTCTGGCCCCACGACTAATAAGAGCTACAGTGTCAATTTCTATCCCATAGATGGATGCCCTGAGCTACACAAAAAATTCTTAACAAAAGATGAAATCCATCGTTTCTACTGCAAATGGGCCGATTAACACCTCCACGCTAAACCAAAAAGGGCGACATCCTCCGTCGCCCGCACAACCCGTCAGCAAACCCATCCTCGCCACACCGCCCGGCGGCGCTGCGCTTGCCGGGCCTACAAAATCGCACCCCGCCGCATTACGTGAAATGTAGGCCGGTGCAAGCGCAGCGCCGCCCGGCATAAAGGCGGCACTATCGCCTCATGCCTGCTTCACCCCTACCGCTCAAACTCATGCTGCGGCTCCTCGTCCGCCAGGCGCTGGACGATATCCATCTCCTCGCTGTTGAGCAGCTTCTCGATATCCACCAGGATAATCATCCGCTCGTCGAGAGTGCCCAGACCCAGCAGATACTTGCTGGAGAGCAGGGTCGAGAAGTCCGGGGCGGGCTTGATCTGCTCCGCCGTCAGGGACATCACGTCCGATACGCCGTCGACCACGATCCCCACCACCCGGTCCTTGAGGCTGAGGACGATGGTTACCGTGTTGTCATCAATCTCCGCCGACGCCAGGCGGAACTTCACCCGCAGGTCGAGGATCGGCACGATCACGCCGCGCAGGTTGGTTACGCCGGCAATAAAGTCCGGGGTATTGGCAATGTGGGTGACGCGGTCGTAGCCGCGGATCTCCTGCACCTTGAGGATCTCAATGCCGTACTCTTCGCTGCCGAGGGTAAAGATCAGATATTCGCTACCCACGTTTTTATCACCAAAATTTTTATCCGTGCCTGTCGTACTCATACCAATACCTTGCTTAGCCCCAGTAGTTAGCGCCTTTCGGCCAGTTCGTTATTTTTGCTTAGCGTAAACAGCGCCACGATATCGAGGATCAGCGCCACGCTGCCGTCCCCGAGAATGGTGGCGGCGGAGATGCCGGGCACCTTGCGGTAGTTCAGCTCCAGGTTCTTGACCACTACCTGATGCTGGCCGATAAGCTGGTCTACCAGCAGGGCGTAGCGGCAGCCCGCGCTCTGCAGGATCACGGCGATGCCGTCGGTGGGAGCTGCGGCGTCGCCGTCGATGCCGAAGATATGCTGCAGGTTGAGCAGAGGCAGATACTCGCCGCGCACCTGGAGCATCACTTCCCCGCCCGCCATGTTGTAGAGCGCGTTCTCCTGCGGCTGCAGCGACTCCATGACGGTGCCCAGCGGCAGGACGTAGATTTCGCTGCCGACGCGGACCGACATGCCGTCGAGTATGGCCAGCGTCAGCGGCAGAACGATGCGTACGGTGGTGCCGTTATTCGGCTCGGAGTGCAGTTCGACGTGGCCGCCCATGGCGAGGATGTTGCGCCGCACCACGTCCATGCCCACGCCGCGCCCGGAGACGTCGGTGACCTGCTCCGCGGTCGAGAAGCCGGCGGCAAAGATCAGCATCCAGACCTCTTCGTCGCTCCAGTTTTCGTTGATGGCGATGCCCTGGGCGGCGGCGCGGGCGAGGATCTTCTCGCGGTTCAGCCCGGCGCCGTCGTCGATCACTTCAATGACGATGCTGCCGCCGTGGTGCTCGGCGGAGAGGATCAGATTCCCCTGGGCCGATTTGCCTTTGGCAACGCGCTGCGCCTTCTCCTCGATGCCGTGATCGAGGCTGTTGCGCACCAGGTGGGTCAGCGGATCGATAATGCGCTCAATCAGGCTCTTATCCAGTTCGGTGGAGCCGCCCTGCAGCGTCAGCTCGACCTCTTTACCGAGCTTCTGCCCAAGATCGTGGACCAGGCGCGGGAAACGGCTGAAGACGTACTCCATCGGCATCATGCGGATCGACATTACCGACTCCTGCAGATCGCGGGCGTTGCGCTCCATCTGGGCGATACTGGCGATCAGGGTGTCGTACTGCGCCGGGTCGAGGGATTCGGAGAGCTGGGAGAGCATCGCCTGAGTGATGATCAGCTCGCCGACCAGGTTGATGATGGTATCCACCTTTTCGACCGCCACGCGCAGGCTGCCGGTTTCGGCGGCCTGCGCGCGCACGGCGGGCTTAGCCCGGGCGGCGAGCGGACCGTCGTGGTGCGCGCTCTCTTTGTCCGCCGCCTCCGGCGCGGCCGATGCCAGCGGCGCGCTGGCGGGCGCGATAGTTATCTGATCGGCCTCAAGGACGAAGCAGAGCACCGCCAGAATATCGTCGGCACAAGAGGTGGTCAGCAGCTGGACGTGCAGCGTGTCGCCGTCGCTGCTCTGCTCAAGCACTTCGCCCAGATGGCCCAGTTCGTCGAGCAGCGCGGCGCGATCCTTTTCAGCAACGCCCCTGAGCGCCACGTGCAGCGAGGTACTCGCATCGCCGCCGGGGGCCGGGGCCGCCGCGGTTGTCGCGGGCTCCGGCTGCGGCGCGGGCGCCTCATGGCCCTGCTTCGCCTCCAGGGCGATTTTGCGCAGCGCCTCGCAGATATAGCGGAATGTCTCCTCGTCGGGCTTTTCGGACGATTTATACGCATCCAGCTGATCTTGCATAATGTCTTTACTCTCCAGGAACAGATTAATGATGTCGCTGGTCAGCAGCAGCTCGCCGCGACGGGCATCATCCAGCAGGTTCTCAAGGATGTGCGTGGTTTCTTGCAGCACGGTGAACCCGAAGGTGCCCGCCCCGCCTTTGATCGAGTGGGCGGCGCGAAAAATCGCATTCAGCCGCTCTTTGTCGGGCGACCGGCAATCGAGCGCCAGGAGATGGCTCTCCATATCAGCCATCAGCTCATCGGCTTCATCAAAAAAGGTTTGATAAAAATCACTGATGTCCATGCGTTACCCTCTGGTTGTAGAACCGCTCTCCGCCCCGGCCGGGGGCGTCGCTTTGCCGGAAATCGTGCTCATCGCCTTCAGCCCGGACTGAATTTTTTCGCTGGACGGCGTGTCCGCGGCGTTCTGCAGCACGTTGTCCTCGCTCATGATGGTCTTCTCTTTGCTTTTGCTGAGCACCAGCACGCTGATGCGTCGGTTGAGCGGATCGTCGGGCTTGATGTTCTCCAGATGGAGCATGTTGGCCGTACCGATCACGCGCAGGAATTTGTTATCCGCAAGCCCGCTGGCAACCAGCATCCGCCGCGTAGCGTTGGCGCGATCGGAGGAGAGCTCCCAGTTGCTGTAGCCCAGCTCGCCGTTGGCGTAGGGGAGCGAGTCCGTGTGGCCGGTGAGATTAATGCGGTTGGGCACGCTGTTGAGCACCGGCACCAGCGCCTGGAGAATGCCGCGCATATAGGGCTCGGGATCTTTGCTGCCGATCTTAAACATCGGCCGATCCTGGCTGTCGATAATCTGGATCAGCAGGCCGTCTTCCGTCAGGGAGAGCCGGAGGTTGGACTGGAAGTTGCTCAGACGCGGATCGTTGTGGATCAGGCTCTCCAGCTCTTCGTGGGCGCGCTTGAGGTGGCGGATATTTTTCTGCTTATCGAGTTCATCAATCTTCTTCTTGAACTCTTCGCCCTCTTTGCGCAGCAGATCTTCACCGCCGCCGGGGATCGGGCTGCTGCTGAGGCTGGCCTTATTGCCTCTCGACATCGCCACCCGCAGCGGCATCTTGAAATAATCGGCGATCTGCTCGCGCTGCAGCGGCGTCGAGGTCGACAGCAGCCACATAACGAGGAAGAAGGCCATCATCGCCGTCATAAAGTCGGCATAGGCAATCTTCCACGAGCCGCCGTGGTGGCCGTGCTTGTGGCTTTTTCGTTTACGAACGATAAAAACAGGTTCGTTTTTTTTACTCATGAAGGCGTATCCATTTTACTGGTGGACATGCTTTTCACCTGGCGAACGTGCTCTTCCAGTTCGAGGAAGGTTGGCCGCTCGGTGGAGTAGAGCGTCTTGCGCCCGAACTCAACCGCAATCTGCGGCGCATAGCCGTTCATGCTGGACAGCAGCGTGACCTTGATGCACTGCAGCATCTTGATCTCTTCACTGCTTTTCTGCCGCAGCAGCGTGGCCAGCGGCAGGATAAAGCCGTAGGCGAGCAGGATGCCGAGGAAGGTGCCGACCATCGCGTGGGCAATCAGCTCGCCGAGTTCGGCCGCCGGGCGGTCGGCCGCCGCCAGGGCGTTCACCACGCCCATGACCGCCGCCACGATGCCGAACGCGGGCAGCGCGTCGCCGGTGGTGTTCAGGCTGCTGGCGGGCACCTCGTGCTCCTGTTCGGTGGTTTCGATATCCTCATCCATCAGCGCCTCCATCTCGAAGGCGTTCATGCTGCCGCTGATCAGCAGGCGCATATAGTCAACGATGAAGTTCATCAGGGTGGCGTCGGCAAGCAGGCGGGGATAGGCGGAGAAGATAGGGCTGTTCTGCGGATCCTCAATGTCGCCTTCCAGGGTCATCAGGCCGTGCTGACGCCCTTTCGCCAGCATCAGGTACATCATCGCCATCAGATCCATGTAGAGCGCTTTGGTGTAGCGCGTACCCTTAAGCATGTGCGGCAATGCCTTCATGGTCGCTTTAATCGCTTTACCGTTATTACCGACGATAAACGCCCCCAGCCCGGCACCGCCGATAATCAATAATTCTGTCGGTTGAAAAAGCGCACCCAGCTGCCCTCCGGATATGGAATAGCCACCGAAAACGCAAATCATAACAACCAGATAACCGATAATGACTAACACAAAAAATTCCTCAGAAATGAATAAGCCGCAGCTCCGCCGGTAATAAGCAGATATGAAAAATGCACCTCAATAAATCGCAGCACGGACAGGGAATATCACCGATATTCCCCGTCAACCGAATCACGCTTACATATGCATTTCAGCAGGCATGTTCGCTATTTTATTTTTCTTAATGGCCCGTGAAGGTGGGGAGCACAGGCTACAGGTGAAGGCGCTTCGGGAGTGTTCGCTGGTGACCACGAAGCTTCCGCCACAGATGCAGCACTCCGTCTGCTCAATAATGCCGCAGTCGATAAAACGCAGCAGCGTCCATGCACGCGTCAGGCCCAGCACCGGCGCCTCGCCCTCGTAAACAGGGCACTGTTCCAGATAAAGGCGATAGGCCTTAATTGTCGCCTCAATAGGTCGGCTTGATTCCGTTCTCTGCAAATAGAGGTAAATGTTGTAAAACATGGATGCGTGGATATTGCGTTCCCAGGCCATAAACCAGTCTTCTGAAAACGGCAGCATACCTTTCGGCGGCGGACAGCCGCGCAGCTCTTTATAAAGACGTAGAAGGCGTCTGCGGCTCAGATTGGTCGTGCTTTCCAGCATCTGCATACGTGCGCCAAAATTAATCAAATCCATGGCAATTTGAACTTCCCTGACTTCCTGGAGAATGCTTTTCTCGGTCATAATCATAAAGTCCAGTAATGCGTCATGTAGGATCAACTCGTTGCTCTGAGAGCGAGTTAAGTAAATCGGTAGATAAAATAATGCCCGTGTGAATTTGCTGAAGGGCTTCGATTCTGGAGTCTTTCGTCAAGTTATCGATGACAATTTCGCTATCTACGCGTAACCGACAAATGAGCTGATTCGTCGATGCCAGCTTAATGAGCTGCGGTAAAGAGAGGTCTTTAATTGTATCAATAGTTGCTTCACTCAGTCCCAGGCGAAACCCTGCGGCAAATTTATCTTCACGAATAAGCTGCTGCGCCAGTAGAAGATAGGACAAATTGATGTCGTGAATTCTCTGAAGTTGATCGTCAACGTTTCCAATAGTCATTTTATTTTTACCAAGCCACGAGGCTACAGCCCCAAGGATAAATTAAGTTTCTGAACAAAAAACATCAAAAATATTAGCTTCAGGTATAAAAATAAAGGTGACACAGCTGCTATTTTGCATATCTGCGCTGTAAATCCCATCACAGACAACAATGAATAAACGTTGCGCAACAGAATTACAATTTTGTGATGAGGTTCATAATTGAAGCAGTAGTTAATAATGAAACTCAATTACCTTCATAGTAAACATATAAACTGTCTTTGCGGTAATAGTCACACACCTTACTAATTTTCAACTCTCCAGCTATTCTTCATGATGATGAACATCCCTGGTCGAAAAATATAATAGCACCGCAAAAAGTAATATTTTTAAGTATTGGATTATTATTCAATCATTATTGCATCAATGATGCTGCTAGCGTTTCTCACCCGCGACATCAAGCCGTGCCCGCAAACGCTTTATTGCCAGGCTATGTAGCTGGCTGACGCGCGTTTCAGTGATCCCGAGCAGGACGCCAATCTCCTTCATGTTCAGCTCCTGCTGATAGTAGAGACTCAGTAAAAGTTGTTCTCTTTCAGGCAGAAACTTGATCTCCTGGCCAATTTTCTGCACCAGCTTGCCGCGCATCAGCTCATTCAGTGGATTATTGTTTTCGCTTTGCTGATCAACGATTTGTACATTGTCAGCAAACTCCTCTTGCAACTCATCCAGTGAATAGACCTGACTGTTGTTGGTATCCAGCAGCATCTGCTGGTAGTCATGTAACGAAACGCCTAACATTTCTGCAACGCTTGCCTCGCTTGCAGGAGCCCCACCCTCCTGCTCAATCTTCCTGATTGCGGCAGATATTTCCCGGGAATTACTGCGCACGCGGCGCGGCACCCAGTCATACTCCCGTAGCTCATCAATCATGGCCCAGCGAATACGCTGAGTAACGTATGCGCCCAACCCAACGCCCTTCTTTGGATCAAACTGGTCAATCGCTCCCAACAGGCCGATAGTCCCGGCCTGAATGAGATCGTCAAGCTCAACGCTTGCAGGGAGTTTGACCTGAAGGCGCAGCGCTTCATTACGAACAATATGACGATACTTTGTCCATAGCTCGTCCTTTTGTATTACTCCATCTTGGGTATAAATACCGTTCACAGTCACACTACCTAATCAGATAATATGCAGCACATTATGTGAGAGTATTCTGAAATCAAATAGCCTGAAAAAGGCTCACGATCTCTACCAATCTCCATCTTAAAGATGCTAATTCCATGTAAAAATATTTCTACGGCTATTCCGCGAAGACTTTACAATCGCTGATTAAATAAAACGCAATCGCATGCCCTGAAAGCGTCAATCGCTGAATATGATTATTTCATTCCTGCCCGAAGGCAATGCGATCATTAATGTAAAATGTATCAACGATGTATCACTATGTGGTTAAATTAATGCGCATATTAATTGCGATTAATGTTAAATCACTTCAGATAATTAAAAATATTCAGATTTTGCATGCTCTGAAAAACCTTCGCCGAGCTCTCAAGAGCGAAGTCGGCCATCTGATAGCGGGTGATCATGGTAGTGATGGTATCGGGATCGGAGCCGACCGTTTGCTGCAGTCGGGACTCGACGTTGATGCGATCGGTGGCCGAACTCATCGACAGTCCGTCAATATGCTGCAGGCTGGTGCCCACTTCGGCCTGCACTCTGCCGAGGTTATCAATGCCTTTTTTGATGCTCACATTGCTCTGGTCGAGTACGCTTTTCAGCGCTTCGCGGTCGGCATCGCTGGACACCGGCTTATTCAGCGCAGCAATCGCATTATCGAGGGCTTTAAATAGATCGTCAGAAGACCCGCTCATAAAGACATCGCTGCCGGTGTGGCCAACCTGCATTTCGGTGCTGTCGGCAACCTTTTGCGTCATCGGCGTATCGCCGCCCGCGTAGCTGCCGTCTTTATTAAAGGGCGCCGTACCGGTTTTATAGCCTGAGAAAATATAGCGGCCGTTGCTGTTTTTGGTATTCGCCAGATCCAGCAGGTTATCGCGAATACCCTGAAGTTCGGTTGCCAGCGCCTGGCGGTCGGCATCGGATAATGCCTGGTTACCACCCTGAACAATTTTCTCGCTCAGGTTTTTCGTCAGCAGATTACCTATCGAGCTCAGCGTATTATCTTCCAGCTCAAGGGCATCTTTGGCATATCCCTGGGCGGTATCATATTCGCTCATGGTAGACAGCGTATTTTGATAGGCAATCGCCTGCGACGCACCGGCAGGATTATCCGAGGGACGTAATAATGAACGCTGGGCGGAAAGGCAGGTGCCCACGTCGTTCTTCGCTTTCATCGCGTTAGAAAGGCTATCAATATTATTTTGAAACATGTAATAGGAGGTAAGACGCATAATGCTTTCTTTCCTTATGGGTAAAAAATTAAACGGGTCGCGGAGCCTGATGGGCCGGGCCGTTAGCGCAGCCCGAGCGGTTATTGCAGGCTTAATATCGTGTCAAAAATATCCGTCGCCGTTTTAAGTACCTGGGCATTAGCCTGATAGTACTGGGTAAACATTTGCAGATTGATCATCTCTTCATTTAAATCAACGCCGGAGACCGACTGCTGCTGCTGGGCGGCGGCATTGTAAGATTTACCGGTGGTCGTCATATCCGCCTTCAGGGAACCCATTGACGACCCGACGGAACTTACCAGGCTCGCGTAGGCTTCGGAGAGCGTACCGTTATTGATCACTTTGGCATCTTTAATGGCGATCAGCGCCTTGATGTTTTCGTTATTGCTTTCATCCGTCGGATCGGAAGAGCTGGATGCCGCAATACCGTCGCCGTTCTCGATAGCCACCCCGAGCTTACCCGCCGCGCCGTCTGCCGGATTCAGGCTGAAGGAGTCACCCGGCTGGGGAGTTCCCTGCGGCGAAATCGAAATGCCGTCAAACTGCAGCAGTTCGCCATTGTCGCCTACCGTCGGCGTGATGGTGCGCCCGTCGGCGGTTTTGACCTCCCAGTCACTCTGGCCCGGACCTTTGTAGGTGATCGTGTAATCCTGGGCGACAACCTTGCTGATATCGGTAAAGCTGACGTTGAGGCTGCCGTCTCCGGCGTTGTTGCGATTTGCCTGCGCAGCCGGATTGGCGACGGAGAAGAGATCGCCTCCCTGTTTGCCGCTCAGGTCGTAGCCTGCGGCGTTAACCTCGTTGAACTTGTTCGCCATCTGCAGCGCCAGCTGGTTGAGCTGGTTTCTGGCCTCAACCAGATCTTCATTGCGGAATTTGAACAGGCCCGCCAGCTGACCTTTGGTTACCTTCGACTCATCCAGCGCCATCTTATTGCCGGAGGCGTCCACGTAGGAGACAACGGTTTTTGCCGGATCGTCAGGCGAGGTCGATGCCTCCAGGGAGTAGGCGCGGTCGCCGCTGACCAGCGGCATCCCGTTGGACATGGTGACTTCAACCTGGCCGGTCTTTTCGTTCTCGTTGACCTTGACGCCGACCAGTTCACTCAGCTGACCGAGTACCTGATCGCGCTGATCCATCAGATCCGACGGCAGCGTGCCGGTCTGGGCATAGATCTTATTAATCTGGGTGTTGATGTCCGCCAGCTGTTTAGTGCAGGAGTTAATATCCTCAACACTCTGGGTAATCTGGGTGTTGGTGCTTTTTTCCAGACCGTCCAGCGTGTTGCTGTTGGTGTTGTACTGATAGCTGATGGCCTTAAGCTGGGAGTAAACCTCCTGGCGCGCCGCCGGGTTAACCGGATCGCTGCTCATTTTCTCCATTGCGCTGAAGATGTTGCTCAGCGAAACGGAGATGTTGGAGGTATCGTCACCCAGCATATCGTCTATCTGGCTGAACTGCTGATAGCGGGCGCCGAGGGCAGCGTAGTCAGAGGTGACGTTACGCATCTGATTACTGACAAAACCGTCATAGGCGCGCTCAACGCCGTCGGTTTTAACGCCGTAGCCGAAGTAGCCCACCCCGGTGGTGCGGCCGCCCGCTTCGCCGAGGATCAGATTCTGGCGGCTGTAGCCTGGGGTGAAGGCATTGTTGATATTGTTGCCGACGACATTTAAGGATAATTGCGCGGAACTAAGCCCACTCTGGGCTAAATACAAGAGATTCATGGCTCACCAATAATTTCTTAACACTGCGTGAAAGCGCTATCATTCGCGCCGCACAGGAAAGTTTGTTATCTAATCTATCGGTTGAATGAGAATTAACTGAAATATATTTTCTAAAATAATGAAGCGATGTCCGATTTATAGCTACTTAACCCTTTATCAACCACGTTTTTCACCTGATCAATAATTTTAATCAGTTTATTTGCGTAGCGCGGATCGGTGGCATAGCCGCCATTTTGCAGGGCGCGGGCAGCATGTTCAGGCGTCGGAGAGTGAACTACATTTTTATAACGCGGATTACATTTTAATAACGAAGTATAGTCTGCCAGCGCCGCCGAATAAGAGGGATATACCCGGAAGGCGGCTTTAACCTTTTTCCTGACGCCGTCAATATACTCCGTGGTGGTCACCATCGTGGACTCCCCTTTCCAGTCGGGCGTCGCTTTGATGCCAAAGAGATTATGCGTTGCTTTCCCGGCCGGCGTTCTTATCTCCCGGTTCCCCCATCCGGACTCCAGCGCCGCCTGGGCAACGATAAGCTGGTGCGGAATACCGCTTTCCCTGGCCGCGGAAATGGCGGGCCCGAGCAGGCGGGAAATAAAGTCGTGATGGTTGGCGCCCGCCGGGATTGGCGGCGCCTCCGGCGTTCCCGCGTCGGCAAGATTGCGCATCGGGATATGTTGCCAGGTTTTTTGCTGACCCGGGGAGAGTTGATAGGGCGCGACGCCCGCCCCCTGAGTCGGTACCGGCGGCGCAACCTCCCCGCCGAACTGCCTGACCATCATATCGGCAAACCCCAGCTTGCCCTGAGCAGCGATATCCTGGGCTATCTGCTGATCGTACATGGAGGTAAACATATCCGACGACTGGCTGTGCATCAGGTCATCCTTGATCGACGCATCGCGCATGCTTTTCAGCATCATCTGGACAAAGATGCCCTCTATCTGCTTCGCGGCGGCCCGCAGCCCCACCGCTGAGTTCGTGCGCGCCTCCTTTTTCAGGGCGTCGAGGCTGTTAACCTCAAACGCCGCGCCGGAAATGAGCGGTTTCGCATTCATCAGTTAATCTCCAGTTTCGCCCGCAGGCAGCCCGCGCTCTTCATGGACTGCAAAATCGCCATCAGATCGTTAGGCGTGGCCCCGAGGCTGTTAAGCGCCCGCACGACCTGATTGAGATCGGCGCTGGTGGACACTTTTTGTAGCGATCCGCCACGATCCTGCACCGAGATCTGCGTATCCGGCGTGACGACCGTCTGACCGCCCGCCAGCGGTGTATCCGGCTGACTAACCCGGCTGCTTCTTGAGACCTCAACCGCCAGGGAGCCCTGGGCCACAGCGCAGGAGTCCAGCATCACGTGCCGGTTCATCACCACCGACCCGGTACGGGCGTTGACGATCACTTTGGCATCCATCACCTGAACGCGCACCGGCAAATCGAGAATGCGCGACAGGAAGCGCACGCGCGACGCGCTGTCCGTAGGGGCATAGAGCTTGATGGTGCGGGCGTCCTCTGCGGTCGCCGCGCCGCCGCTGAAGTGGCTGTTAATGGCATCGCTGATAGACTGGGCAGCCGTAAAATCATCCTGATGCAGCTGCAGCGTAATAGTGTTGCGCGTCGCAAAATCGATCGGCACCTCGCGCTCAACGGTGGCCCCGTCGCTGATGCGGGCGCCGTTCAGCTGATTGACCTGAACGCGGCTGCCGCCGCTCTGCGCGCCCGCCCCGGACACCAGCAAATTGCCTTGCGCGAGCGCATAAATCTGGTTATCCACGCCCTTAAGAGGGGTCATCAGCAGCGTCCCGCCGCGCAGACTTTTGGCATTGCCAAGTGAAGAGACGACCACATCAATTTTCTCTCCGCTGCGGGCAAACGGCGGCAGCTCCGCCGTGACCATCACGGCGGCAATATTTTTAAGCTGCATGTTCACCCCGGCAGGCACCGTGATCCCCAGTTGCGACAACATGTTGTTGAGGCTTTGGGTGGTAAACGGCGTTTGCATCGTCTGATCGCCCGTGCCGTCGAGGCCAACCACCAGGCCATAGCCCATCAGAGAGTTACTGCGCACGCCCTGTACCGAAACCATATCGCGAATGCGCTCTGCGCGAGCCCCGGCGGGCATCAGGATAACGATGCCAACCACCAGCAGACTCAGGGTAATGTTGAAGAAGGAAGTTTTCATCGGCCCGTCATTAAAAAGGTGAAAGATTCAGGAACAACCGCTGTAGCCAGCCCATCTGTTGCGCCTCATTGATATATCCGTTGCCGACATACTCAATACGCGCATCGGACACCTGGGTAGAGATCACGGTATTACTGGCGCTGATCGTTCTGGGATTGACGACGCCGGAGAAGCGGATAAATTCCGTGCCCTGATTGATGGCAATCTGCTTCTCTCCCACCACCTGGAGATTGCCGTTCACCAGCACCTGGTGAACCGTCACGGTGAGGGTGCCGCTGAAGGTGTTTTTCGCCGCAGCGCCGCCCTTGCCGGAGAAATCACTGCTGCCGCTGACTTCGGTTTTGGTGCGATCACCGCCGAACAGTCCCGAAAGCATGCGGGGAATAGCGTCAAAAGAGAGTCCGGTTGAGCCATCGCGATTCGCACTCGCCGACGAGCTTTTGCTGGCGCTGACGTTTTCCTGCAGGATGATGGTCAGGGTATCGCCGACGTTTCGCGGGCGCCTGTCTTCAAACATCGGTTGATAGCCATAGTTCATCGCCTGCCCGGTCTGAAAGATGGAGCCGCTTGCGGCAGAAGCCTGAACGGGAACCGGTGCCGCCGTCGTTTCTCCCTGCACAAGCGGCTTGTGTGGAAGATAGGCACATCCCGATAGCGTGATGATCAGCGCGGCGATCGCCGAAAGCAGAACGGGTCTGCGACGGAAAACGGAGGGGTGGCGAACGCTGCAAGGTCGGGCGACGTGAGAAAAAGGCTGGTTTTTCATTTCATTCACTAGGTAATACCGCAGCCGCACTCGCCTCCGCCCGCAGGCGGAGGCACGGTCAGGCTGCTATTAGAGTTGCGTTAAGCGCTGCAACATCTGATCGGATGTTGATACCGCTTTACTGTTGATTTCGTAAGCGCGCTGGGTCTGGATCATATTGACCAGCTCTTCGGCGACGTTGACGTTGGAGGCCTCAACGAACTTCTGCTTGATGGTTCCCGCACCGTTCAGGCCAGGCGTGCTCTCATTCGGCGCGCCGGAGGACTGCGTTTCGCGATAGAGGTTCTCGCCGATGCTCTCAAGACCGGAGTCGTTGACGAAGGTGGTCAGCGTCAGCTGGCCTACCTGCTGCGGCGCCGTCTGGCCCGGCACCGTGACGCTGACGATACCGTCTTTGCCGACGGTAAGCTGATCGGCATCCTGCGGCAGCGTAATGGCCGGCTGAACCGGATAGCCGCTGGAGGTCACCAGTTGCCCGTTCTGATCTATCTGGAAAGAGCCGTCGCGGGTGTAGGCCGTGGTGCCGTCCGCCATCTGCACCTGAAAAAAGCCCCGGCCTTCGACGGCCAGATCTTTATCATTGCCGGTCTGGGTCAGGTTGCCCTGAGTGTGCAGACGCTCGGTCGCCACCGGCCGCACGCCGGTCCCCAGCTGCAGCCCGGACGGGATCGTGGTCTGCTCCGAAGACTGCGCACCCGGCTGGCGCACGGTCTGATACAGCAGGTCTTCAAACACGGCGCGCTGGCGCTTAAAGCCGTTAGTGCTGACGTTAGCCAGGTTGTTGGAAATAACGTCCATATTGGTCTGCTGTGCTTCCAGACCGGTTTTAGCAATCCATAACGAACGGATCATGAGTCATGTTCTCCTGCTCTGATTAGCTCAGGCTTAATAGCTGGTTGGCCTTTTTGTCGTTGTCATCGACGGTACTGATAGTGCGCATACTCATGTCAAACCCGCGGGCGTTGGCTATCATGTCGACCATCGATTTCACCGGGCTGACGTTGCTGCTCTCCAGCGCGCCGGGCGTCAGCTTGAGGTCTGGATCGGCCGCCAGCGCGGCCTGGCCAGCATTCGGCGAGGTTGGCGCAATGTGAAACAGACCGTCATCGCCGTGGACCAGATCCTGCATTCTGGCGTTGACCATTTTCAGGCGCGCCACCGGGGCCAGGGTTTTGGCATCGTCGCCCGCGCCCCTGGCGGTAATGGTGCCGTCCGGCGCAATGGTGAGCGCCGACTGCGGCGGCACCTCAATCGCGCCGCCATCGCCCATCACAGGCAGGCCGCGGATGCGCAGCGTGCCTTCGCTGTCCACCTCAATATTCCCCGCACGGGTATAGCCTTCGCTGCCGTCGGCATTCTTCACCGCAAGCCAGCCGTTCTGCGGCAGCGCGACGTCGAGGTTTCTTCCGGTCTGGTTGACTGCCCCCATGGTGTCGTCATTGAACGGCGTTGAGTCTGCCACCAGCGTGCGGGTCGCGACCGAAGGCCCCTCAACCGGCGCCGCACGAAAAGCTGAGAGCTGAGCCCGAAAGCCGGGCGTTGCGGCATTGGCCAGGTTGTTAGACGTCACGCTCTGGCGGGTCAGTGCGGCGTTCGCCGCGCCCATAGCGGTATATATCGCGCGATCCATATCAGCCCTCGTTAGCCAAGATTGGTGACGATTTGCAGCAGCTCAGACTGGGTCTTGATGGTCTGCGAATTCGACTGATAGTTGCGCTGATAGACGATCATGTTGACCATCTCCTGGCTCAAATCGACGTTAGAGGCCTCAACGCGGTTACCGGCTACGGTGCCCAGATTGCCGGTTCCTGAGGATCCAATCACCGGCTGACCGGACTGCGAAGTTTCAGACCAGCAGTTGTTGCCTTCAGAAGAGAGTCCGCCGGGATTAGTAAAGTTTGCCAGCACCACCTGACCGATAAGCTGAGACTGGCCGTTGCTGTAGGAAGCCATCACCTGACCATCATCATCCACCGTATAACCGTTCATCTGGCCCGGCGCATAGCCGGTGGTCGACTTCTTATCAATGGAGGTTTCGGAGGACTGCTGGATAGTGCCGTCGAGATCGAGATCGAAGTCGAGGGCAGTACCGCCGTTGTAGGACGCTCCCTGAATTTTCACCTTCGCCGGATTGGTGGTGAGTTTTCCCGAGCTGTCAAACTGCAGATCCAGCTCGCCGTAGATATCTTTGCCGTTGGCATCTTTTACCGGCGAGGTGGTGTCGTTGGTATAGACCTTCCACTGGTTATCGCCGGTCTTAACGTAGTAGACGTTGATGGTGTGCTTGTTGCCCAGCGAGTCGTAGGCTTCAATCGGCGCAACCTGGCTGTAGGTCTTATTATCAGACGGATCGAAGGGATGCTCAGTCTGATCGATAGCCTCGGTTTCGGAGGAGAGATTTCCGCTCATCGTACCGGCATCGGAGGCCTTCGCCGGCATCTGTCCGTCGGGGATCTGAATCGGGCCAACCGGTGAGCCGGGCTGAACGGTCGGCGGCGTACCGGTGGCCTGGTAGCCGCTCAACTTCATGCCCTGATTGTTAATAATGTAGCCGGAGGCATCCTTCTGGAACTGGCCGTTGCGGCTGTAAAACACGCGGCCCGCCTCATCAACCATACGGAAAAAGCCGTTGCCCTGAATCCCCATATCCAGAGCATTATTGCTCTGGGTGAGCACACCATCGGTGAAGTCCTGATTAACCCCCGCAACCTGAACACCCATACCAACCTGGGAACCCGCAAAAACGTCTGCGAAGGAAATTGCGCCAGATTTAAAACCTACGGTCTGGGAGTTGGCGATATTGTTACCCACCACGTCCAGCGCCTGGGAAGCGGCATTTAAGCCGCTGAGACCTTGTGCAAAACTCATTGTTATTTAATTCCTGAAAAGAGAGGAGAATGACGTGCGGCGATTACTCAATGAGGTAAACGTCGCCCAGCGTGGTGGTGCCATCCTTGCCCAAACGTAATACTGCGCCCTGCGCTGAAAACGAAACGCCGTCCACGGTAGACTTTTTAAGAGAAACAATTTTCGGTACCGTGCCATCATCGTTGGCAGCGGAATAGGTCACTTTAAAGTTGCTATCCGCAGGAGGGGCGCTCGGTTTAAAGTCCTGAAGATCGTCGAGCGAGAAGCTATTCACGCCGGACTTCAGATCTTTAAGATCGGCGGTATAAGCATTACCGGCGTCATCGGTTAAGGTGACGGTCACTTTATCGGTATCCGAATCCACCGCGAAGGAGAAGTCCTTATTACCGTCCTGGCTTGTTGATACCGAGTTGTCACCTTCGATATAGACCTTGCGGCCGACCCACTGCGCGGCATTCATCTGCTGCATGTTGTAGATAAGGCCGCCGACCTGATCGAGTTCGGTATTAAGATCGCGGACCCCGGCGGCAGTGTTAAACTGCGCCAGCTGCGAGGTCAGCTGGTTATTATCCATTGGGTTAGTGGGATCCTGATTTTGCATCTGGGCAACCAGCAGCTGCATAAAGCTGTTGGTAATATCGTCGATATTGCTACCGGTGCCGAGGTTACCGGAACCTCCGCCAGCCGGCGCCGCGCCTGCACCTTGTACAGGATTGCTGGCGGCGCTTATTAAAGGTGAAACAGACATTTTCTGACCTTACTTATTGACCGAGCGTCAATGTTTTAAGCATTAATGATTTGGCCGTGCTCATAACTTCAACATTGGCCTGATAGCTGCGGGAAGCAGAGATGGTGTTCACCATCTCGCCCACGACATTTACGTTTGGCATGCGGACATAGCCGCTGGCATCGGCCAGAGGGTTGCCCGGCTCGTACACCATGCGATCGGGCGCGTTGCTTTCAACAACATCGCTGACCCGCACTCCGCCCGTCTCCTGGCCCGGTGCGCTATTCACTTCGAAAATGACCTGTTTCGCCCGATAGGGCTGCCCATCTGGCCCTACGGCACTGTCGGCGTTTGCCATATTACTGGCGCTGACGTTAAGTCTTTTCGACTGGGCGGCCATTGCCGAACCGGCAATATCAAAGATACTGAACGTTGACATCGTTATTATCCCTGACCGATAGCAGTCATCATGTTTTTGATTTGAGCACCCAGTAACGTAAGGCTGGACTCATATTTCACGCTATTATCAGCATAATTCACGCGCTCCCTGTCCATATCGACAGTATTACCATCAGCGCTGGGCTGGTCCGGAATTCGATACATTAATCGCCCATCATCAAATGCCGGCGCCCGGCCAGGTATATGTGCCCCGGAGGTTAATGTCAGTGAAACAGGGCTATTTTGTGGCCTATTTTTATCCATTGAGTCCTTTAACTGGCGTGAAAAATCAATATCTCTTGCCAGATACCCTGGAGTATCTGCATTCGCAATATTGGCAGCCAGAACATCCTGCCGCTTAGTCAGCAAGCTGAGCGCCTGTTGCTGGAAGCGGAGCGCACTATCGAGTCTATCGAGCATGAAATATACTCACTTTATACTTGAAAAATTAACCCAAACATTTTAGGAGTGAACAACCTATTTCTATACTGCAAAGATCCAACAGAAATAAACGCAATTAGAGACATGGCGAAAAAATGACACAGTTTGTAAAACTAATTCGCCGAATTGGCATCAAAAACTTCACTGTCTCTGGCATTAAAAATGAACGAATTTTAGCATATACTCTCAGAATAAAAATTCTAATTAACGACTTCATTTTACTCTTGCAATATATCAATAAGGTCTGACCGCCACATGTCATTTATCCGTTCCATCCTTGCTATTGCAATAATGCTGGGTAGCAGCCTGAATTATTCCTTCGCCCATGCCAGCGTGGAAAATGAAGCATTAAAGCGAAATATCACTGCGCTTATCACCTCTGAAAGTCAGCTGCCAGCAGCGGCCAATGTTGTTCAGATAGTCACTATCGTCACGCCCATCAGCCAGCTCAAACAGCTGTGTGAAAATCCCGATCTGTATCTCGCCGGCAGCAGCAGGCGCCTGACCGGTAACAGAAGCGTTGTCGCACGCTGCGGTAACCTGCGTAAATTCATTCAGGTCAAGGTGGCGGCGGAGGGTGAGTGGTGGACTGCGGCCCACCCCTTAAAACCCGCCAGCGTGATTCAGGAGGATGATCTGATGCTGCATACCGGCTCGCTCGATCATCAACCGGCCGATCTTCTCTTCGATAAAAGCAGCATTATTGGCCAGACCACCACCCGCACCATCAACGCCGGGCAGGCAATCACCCAAAGCGAACTACGGCACCCCTGGCTTGCCGTCGCGGGCCAGGAAGTTGAAATCCTCGCCCAGGGCGATGGCTTTCAGATACGCACGCGCGGCAAGGCGCTGACGAATGCGGCAGCCAACAAAACGCTCAGGGTTTCCATGCGTAACGGGCAGATAATCAACGGAATTGTTGAACCTGACGGTACGGTAAGCATAAATCTTAAAGAATAATTTTAGTCTTTTCCGCTGTGACCGATAGTTAATACAGAGTCACAAGTTTATGAGGATCACGATGAGTATAGACAGAGCGCAGTCGCCTCTCCCCGTATCAGCAATGACCGTTCGTCGGGATTTTAACACTCCGGCAAAAAGCGGAAACGCGAAAGCGGCGGTAGCGACCAACAGCAAAGAGAGCGGCACGCGGGTAAAATTCAGCCAGATAGCACAGCAAATTCAGGCGGATTCGGCTCAGGATATCGATTATCAGCGTATTGACAAAATCCGCAGCGCGATTGAGTCCAATGAGTATACGATCGACCCTGACCTGATAGCCCAAAATTTAGTGAATGATATCTTTCAACTCTCCTGATGTCATAAATGATGAAAACTGAAAATTTTAGCTCTATTCTGAACAAGCTTCACAGTGCGCTGATTGAACTGGAGGCGCTACTTATTGAGGAAGTGTCACAGCTACGAAAAGTACAGATTAATCCCGTTTCGCTACAGATTATTTCTGATAATAAAAAACAGCTGCTTTCCACCATCAGTCACTATGATGAGATGCGCAAACAACTAGAGGTAACGCTAAAAATAACGGCTCCGTACAAAAACAACCCCAGAATTGCAACCTCGTGGGAAGAAATTGTTAAAAAAATAAAAATATCCAATGAGCTTAATAATAAAGTTGCAGGCCTGCTGGCGCTGCATATGGAGAAAAGCGATCGGTTAAATAAACTGGTTAAAAAGAGCGGCTCAATGATGCCCACCTATGGCGCCAATGGTCAAACAGAGACCGCATCCTCAGGTAAGGTTTATAACCTCAGCGTATAATAGATATATTATCTCATAACTAACAATAGCATCCATTTATTTACCTATGAAAGACAAAGAAGAATCTTCTTCTTTGTCGCGATTATTTATATTTAATTTAACACCTCAAGACCAACACCAATGCCGATAAGGTTTGCGTATTGCGGTAAAACATCAAACAAAAGTTTTCCTTGAGAGTTTTAATTATGTTAAACAGGATAAAGATCGTCAGCGGATTATTGTTGCTATTTGTATTAATAAATATATTGCAAATATCCTCTGGTGCAATGAGTTATTACTCTCTTAACTCAAATAAGAAAAATACAGAAATAGTATCGACCATCAATCTACAGCACGACTATCTCAACAAATCCTTTATCTCTTTACTGCAAGTCAGGACAATGGTTAGCTTAGTTGGCATCAACTACGCACTTAATCATGACAGTACCGCAACGTCCCCGGATATCGCCACATTACTCGATCGGGCAGAAAAATCGCTGCTGCTGGCCCGGCAACAATGGAGTCAATATGAAGCAATAAAACTTCCTGTCGCTATCAATCCGCAAAAGCGCGATGTACTCAGGCAGACCTATATGATCTACGCTAATTCGCTGGCTGAGATGATTGTTTTCATGAAACGCCGTGACCTGGCGAGCGGGCTTAATCAGCCAACGCAGAAAATTCAGGATAACTTTGAAAAAGCCTATATCCAGTTCATTGCCAACGGCGAAAAAACGCTCGCAGGCGCCGTTGCGGCGAGTAACTTTGATTACCGACTGGCCGTCGCTATCTCGATAGGAGCAACATTACTGATTGTGCTACTGGTCTTTTTCGCCTGGTTCGGCATTCACCATATTCTGATTAAACCGCTTAACCGGTTGAGTAAAAGTATTAATAACATTACGGATGGCGATTTAACGCAGCCTCTTGAAATCGCAGGCAGTAACGAGCTCAGTACCTTTGCTAGCCATCTGCACCAGATGCAGAACGCATTGAACCGCACCATTGGCAATATTCGCACCAGCGCCAATACCATATACCACTCGGCTAAAGCGCTGACGCTTGGCAGCAGCGAACTTGCCGAGCGTACCGAGCTGCAGGCGGCGTCTCTGGAACAGACCGCTGCCAGCATGGAAGAACTGACGTCAACGGTGAAGCAAAATGCGGAGAATGCGCAGAAAGCGAATCAGCTGGCGCTCGACGCATCGGCCGCAGCCCGCCAAGGCGGTAAAGTCGTCAGCAATGTTGTCGCCACGATGAATGAAATCACTGAGAGTTCGCGGAGAATCGCCGATATTACCAGCGTCATTGACGGCATCGCTTTTCAGACGAACATTCTGGCGCTGAATGCCGCCGTGGAGGCCGCGCGCGCCGGCGAACAGGGACGAGGATTTTCGGTCGTCGCAAGTGAAGTGCGCAATCTCGCCCAGCGCAGCGCGCTCGCCGCCAGAGAGATCAAGACGCTTATTGATGATTCCGTCTGTAAAGTCGATCTTGGCTCCACGCTGGTGATAAGCGCCGGGGAAACCATTGATGAGGTCGTAAAGGCCACGACTCACGTTAACGATCTGATGAGTGAAATTGCCTCCGCTTCACAGGAACAGAGCAAAGGAATTGAGCTGGTGGGCAAAGCGATAGTCGAAATGGACAGCGTCACGCTGCAAAACAGCAATCTGGTGCATAAGTCGTCCAGCGAAAGCCACGCGATGGAAGAGCAGGCCAGCGTGCTGACGAATAGCGTCGCCGAATTTACCATCCGCCCCGCCTGACGCCAGCGCGGCTCGCGCTGCAAATAAAAACACCCCGTCAGCTAACGCTCACGGGGTGCGGTGATCCGCATATAAATCCGGCGTCAGCTTCCTGACGCCGGATCCTCTTTTACGGGCAAGAGGGCCAGGCACGCCTGAGCCCCCGGCAGCCTGGATATTTCAGAACAGCTCCCTGTCGAGCCAGTCGCCGGTATCAATCCGCGTGTGCGACTCCACCGAACGCTGGTAGACATACATCCAGGCGCTCCCGTAGGGCGTCTGGATCAGGTGGCGCGCGTATTCACCGCCCTTAGTACGCAGGGCGTCGAGTTCGGCGAGCGTTGAAGCGTCGATGCGATAAACCTCACCTGCTACCGTGCCCTCACCGGGCACCGCGCCCGGATAGTGGCCCAGGCTGTAGAGCTGATAGTTTTCCACGCTGAAATCGCCCAGCCACTGGCCATTGGTCATCCAGTGGCTGTTGCCTTGTTTGCGTCGTAAACTGCCGTAAACAAATATTCGCATTGCTAAAACTCAAACTGATAGAGCAGATCGAGCGCCTGATCTATGCCAGACACCGCTTCCAGATATAGCTTAGGCATCAGGCGATAACGTAGCGTGAGCGTTGCCAGAGAATCAAAAATTCCCACGCCGTATTTCACCTGCAGACCCGGCATAATATAACCGCTGACGACAACCTGGGAAGAGTCACCGACTCCCGCCGTGTCGAGCGCCAGATTGCTTACGCCAAAGGTCTCGCCGATTTTACCCATAACCTGCCCACTCTGCGCAACCCCTAAACCGACTAAAGCTGAGGTCATTGCCGCGCTGTCGCTCTGCTCGCTGCTCAGTCCCTGACCGCGCAGCAGGTAAGAGAGCGCCTCCTGCTGGGACATCGCCGGATCGGAGAAGATCTCCGCTTTCGGCTGATCGGCTGAGCCGGTGACGCGCACGCCGGCCACCACGTCGTCCTCGGTGGCGTCCGGGTTACGAATGGCTTCGATATTGAGCATCGGCTGGTCCGGCGGGCCTGAGAACAGCAGGATGCCCTTGCGGACAATCAGGTCCTGACCGTAGGCGTGGAAACGCCCTTCCGGAATGTTGATCTGCCCGTTAAGGCCCAGCCCCTGTTTGTCCTGCGCCACCTTCAGATCGCCGTCGAGGCGGGCCTTCAGGCCGAATGCGCTCAGGCGAACGTTGTTGCCGAGATGAATATTCAGGTTGCTGTTAATGGGGATCGCGGCGGTCTGCGGTTTTTCCGGCTGCAGATCGTTGTTGAGCATCACCTCATCGCTGGAGACGCCCGTCGCGCTCTCCGGCACGTCGTGCACCACGATGCGCGCCCAGGGCACGTCGACGTTGCCGTCGAGGGTAAACAGGCTCGGCGTGGCGGTAAAGACCACGTCGGGCGAGACGTCCAGACGCACCATCGGCGGCACGGTAATGCGCACCCGGCTGCCCTTCGCCGCCACCTGCGCTTTCCAGTTGTCGAGCTGGGTCCAGTCGGCGTTGCCGCTGAGGTTTATCTGCCCCTGCTTCGTGGCGATAAGCCCGGATAGCGTCGAGCGGGTGCCGTTGAAGCTCAGGCCGATGCGGCTCGGCTGCATATCGAACGGCATAAAGTTCGCGTCCATATCCAGATCCGCCAGCTGCAGCTGGCCGAAGAGCTGCGGCGCCTGCAGGTCGCCGCCGAGGCGCAGGTTAGCGTTGAGGTTGCCGGCCGCCTTCTCGCCGCGCTCGAAGATGGCGTTAATCATCGACAGCGAGAAGTTGCGGATGTTGACGCTGCCCGCGAGATTGCGCTTGCCCTGCGGATCGCTGATGTCGATTTTGCCGTCGGTCTGGCCGTTGTTGGTCAGGCGAATAAGCCAGCCCAGCTCGGCGCGGTTGTTGTGCAGATCGGCGTTAACGTTGAGCGTATCAAAGGCGACCGGCAGCGGGGCGTCGTTCACCTGCTGGGTCACTTTAACGTTGCGCCCGGAGAGCGTCACTTTGCCCTGTGGCAGGCCAGGCTTGGTGGTGTCCCAGCTGACGTCGGCATTGCCGCTGAACACGCCGCTGGCCTGGGTTTCAGGCGGCAGGAACGGCTTGAGCATCGCCAGGTCAAAGCGGTTGAGGTTCACCAGCGCGCGGCCGCTGGCGCCCGCGTCGATGGTCTGCGGGACGCACAGCTCGGCGTTCGGGTTGGTCCAGCAGTGCGGCCCGACGCTAATCTTCTGCTCTTTGTTGCGGTAATCGAGCGCCACCGCGCGGTTAAGCGCCAGCGGCCCGACCGGCGTCTCGAAGCGGGTATTGCTGAGCGTACCTTTCCAGCGCTGCTCGCCGCGGTCAAAGCTGCCCGCCAGATCCAGCTGGCCGGAGACCGGCTCGCCCTGAATGCGCAGCGTCAGCTTATGCTCCTTCTCGCTGCCTTTGGCATCAAGCAGCACCTGGCGAATGTTGACGTCCGGCTGGGTAATGCCGTTCACCCGCACGCCGAGGCTGCCGCTGATTTGCTCTGCCGATTTGACGTCGCCCTTGACGCTGACGTCGGCGACGCTGAGCTCCTGCCAGCGCAGGCCGCGGGCGGTGATGTCCGCCAGCAGCTGCGGCGCCTCGATGGTGCCGCGCACCTTCACCAGTCCCTTCGCCGTGCCGCCGAGGCCCGGCAGCGCATTGTCGAGATTCGGCGCATCGATGCTGGCATCGAGATTCAGGTCCTTAACCCCCAGCTCGCCCTTCACGTCGGCGCTGTTGTTGCCCAGCGCCAGGTGCAGGCCGGGGATTTTCCACTGCAGGTAGCTGTTGCCGGAGAGCTTGCCGTCAACGTTGACCTTGTTCTGCTTGACGTTGCCGGTAATTTTCAGCTCCGGGACATCCACCTGCCAGCTGCCGCCGTAAAGGCTGCCGCGAGTTTTGATAATACCGTTAAGCTTCGACGGCCAGTCGGGCACCTCTTTGGCGGTATTGATACCGGCAAGCGTCAGCTCGCTGCGCCAGCTGATCGCCTGCTGCCAGTCGACGAGCGCCTTCAGCTCGGTTTTGCCCTCCAGCGCCGCGACGGTGAGCTTATCAATGTTCACCTGCTGCGCGTTGCCTTTAGCGTCGAGCCGTATGTCGGCGGGCGGCAGGTCCTGGCCCTTAACCGCCGTTTTAAAGGACAACGCGTAGTCGGTGGCCCTGCCGCTGAGCCTGAGGTGCAGATTGTCCGCCTGGAACTGGCGCTGGCCGGTGAAGGGCCAGTACAGCTGTTTGCTCTGTACTTCGAGGTTAAGCGGCAGCCCGGCCTCGGCCAGCTGCGCCCGGGCCCGCAGGTCGATATCGGCGGGGCCGGAGAGATTAATTCCGACCTCAAGCTGCTTGCGCAGCTCGCCGCCGACCTTCATCTTGATCTTCTCGCCCTTCAGCGGATCGATATTCAGGGTACTGTTGAGCGTCAGATCCACCGGCCAGCTGTCGGCAAGCGTTGCCGACCCGCTGGCGTTGACGGTGCCCTGGCTGGAGTTAACGTCCAGGGTATCCAGCGTCATTTTGCCGTTGTTGCTGCTGACCTTGAGCAGCAGCTTATACACCGTCAGATCGGTATCGCCGGTGACCCGCAGCTGTTCGCCGGTAAACTGCTGGATGTTGAGGTTGAGCGGCAGGTGGACGTCGGCCATCTCCGGCAGCAGCGGTTTGGCGAAGAGGTCTTTCATCGTCTCGCCGAGCGGCTTTTCGTCCGGCTTTGGTTTCTCGATTTTGGGTTCGACCACCTGCTCCTGCGCCACTTTTGCCGCTTTGGGCAGGGCGATCAGCAGCCCCTGCAGCGCGGTGGGTGTCAGGGTCAGATCTTTCTCTTTCCAGCTGAGGCCGGAGGTAAAGTCCATCAGCGACACCGCGGTGTCGTCAATTTTGATATTGATATTGCTGAGCGCCACCCGGCTCAGGGTGATGGGATACGGCGTCGAGAGGTTCAGCGGCCCGCTCTCCTCCTCTTCCACCGGCGCGGAAGGCGGCATTTTTTTGCTGTCGATGGCGACGTTGACGTCGCTCAGGGCGATATCGTTGACGCACAGGCTGCTGTGCCACAGGCAGCCCGGATCCACCGCCAGGTGGAAGCGCCCGGCCTGAACCGCCACGCCGGGCTGTTCGTAGCGCAGGTTCTTCACGGTCAAATCGCGCCAACCGCCGGTAACCTGCTCAATGGCGAGCCCCGGCACCCAGCGGTTGGCGGCCTTAAACACCAGATGCAGGCCGGGAGTGGTGCCCACCAGAAAACCGACCGTCGCCAGCAGCAGGACGACCACGATCAGCGCGCCGAGGCTTATCTTTTTCCATAAACTCATAATTCAGGCCCCAGACCGATGTAGAACTGTATCCCGTGTTCGTCTTTATCGCCGACCGGGGCGGCAATATCGAACTTGATCGGCCCGACCGGCGACTGCCAGCGCACGCCGACGCCGGCGCCGGTTTTAAAGTCGCTTTTGCTGATATCGTTTACCGCCTCGCCGCTGTCGACGAAGACGGCGCCCCACCACTTGCCGGTGACGTTGTACTGATACTCCAGCGAACCGGTCGCCAGCTTCGAGGCGCCGCGCAGCTTGCCTTCGCTGTCTTCCGGCGAAATAGATTTGTAGTCGTAGCCGCGAATGCTGCGATCGCCCCCGGCGAAGAAACGCAGATCGGGCGGCACTTTTTTGAAGTCGTTGGTTTCAATCCAGCCGAGGTTGCCGCGCATGACGAAGCGGTGCTTCTCCTGCAGGGTGCGGATCCAGGTGTTCTGCGCCTGCAGCACCAGGAAGTCGATATCGGAGCCCCAGGTAGTGTTGGAGTAGTCCACCGAGTAGCGCTGGGAGTCGCCCCAGGTCGGCATCAGGCCGCCGCGGGAGCGGGTGCGGCTGACCATCACGCCCGGATAAAGCAGCATGGTGGTATCAGTCACCTCACCCTGGGTAAAGTGGTCGAGGCTCCAGCGCAGGTTGATGGCGCGCTGCCAGCCGCTGGAGAGGTCCCAGTAGCGGGAGAGCGCCAGGGTCGTCGAGTCCGATTCGGTATCGTTAAGATCGGTGCGCTTGTAGCCGCCCTGCACCAGGTAGTACTGCTCCAGCGGATTTTTCAGCAGCGGCATCTTGTAGCTGAAGTCCAGCTGCTGCTCGGGGCTGGAGATGCTGAGGCTGGTGGTCAGACTGTGGCCGTAGGAGTTCATCCACGGCTTCTTCCAGGTGGTCTTCACCCTCGGACCGACGTCGGTTGAGTAGCCTATCCCGGTTTCAATGGTGTTTTCGGTGCGCGGCGACATGACGCCGTGCAGCGGCAGCACCTTGGTCTGCCGCGCTTTATCAAACTCCGGCGCCACCACCACCGAGTTGAACCAGCCGGTGGCCGACAGGCGGCGGTTCAGCTCGCCGAGATCGGCCGACGAATAGTAGTCGCCCTTCTTAAACGGGATCAGGTTTTGCAGATAGCGGTCCTGGATCTGCGAGCCTTCGAAAGTGACGTCGCCAAAGCGGTAGCGCTGACCGCTGTCGTAGTCGATGTCCCAGAAGGCCTGATGGCGGTCGAGGGCCACGCCGAGCTGGCTCTTTTTAAATTCGCTGTCGAAGTAGCCTTTGCGCAGCGCAACGCTGGTGAGATCTTTTTTGAAGCCATCGTAGTCGCCGTGATTGAGCACGGTGCCGATTTTGGGGCGCTTCTTCAGCAGATCGAGGTAGTCGCGATCGTCGCGGGCGCCGCCGCGCAGGATAACATCGGTACCGCCGATGCGCACCGGCTCGCCGGGCTTGACGTGCGCCACCAGCTCCTGGCGACCTTTGGCCGGCGCGGGCTTAAGCTCAAAGTTTATCGACGGTTCGTAATAGCCCAGCGCCTTAAGACCTTCACGAATGGCATCGTCCACCCGTGCCTGGAAGCGGCGGTCGGCCGTGACTTCATCGCTCTCGATGGTCGATAGCTGCGCGCGAACGTTCTTCTCCAGTTCGCCCGACAGCCCCTCAACTTTCAGGCGAATTCCCGCCGCGCTGGCGACGCTGCTGATCAGCAGTAGGCTGGCCCAGCATAGATGTCGAAATTGTGGCACCTTATCTCCCAAATATCCTTGCTTCCACCCCGGACGGAAAAGCAACAGCCGATCCACGACTTAACAAAAATTCAACACTAACGATTGAAAAAACGATGCAGGGCCCGATATCTCTAATGTTCACCTACGAGCCTATCCCATCAGGCTCTACGTATACATCATCCCATATTGTGTTAAAACTGACGTTATATGACAACCTCAACGACATTCTCAGCATTCCGGAGGCCACACCGTGAGTCTATTTGATAAAAAACACATTGTTGCCCAATCGGATGCGCTCCCGGGGCGTAACACGCCGATGCCGGTGGCCACCCTGCATGCCGTAAACGGACATTCGATGACCAACGTGCCCGACGGCATGGAAGTGGCGCTGTTCGCCATGGGCTGCTTCTGGGGCGTTGAGCGCCTCTTCTGGGAACAGCCGGGCGTTTACAGCACCGCGGCGGGCTACAGCGGCGGCTACACGCCGAACCCCACCTATCGCGAAGTCTGTTCCGGGCAGACCGGCCACGCCGAGGCGGTGCGGGTGGTCTACGACCCGAACGTTATCAGCTATGAGCAGCTGCTGCATCTTTTCTGGGAAAATCACGATCCGGCGCAGGGTATGCAGCAGGGTAACGATCGCGGCACCCAGTACCGTTCGGCCATCTATCCGCTGACCCCGGAGCAGGAGAAGGCGGCCCACGCCAGCCTCGAACGCTATCAGGCGGCGATGAATGCGGGCAACGATACCCGGGCGATCACCACTGAAATCGCGGCGGCGAAACCCTTCTACTACGCCGAGGACGATCACCAGCAGTATCTGCATAAAAATCCTTACGGCTACTGCGGCCTCGGCGGGATTGGCGTCTGCCTGCCGCCGGCGTAACGCTACGCTGGCCCGGCGCTCTGCTGCATCAGGTCCACCAGCTCGCGGGCGGCGCGGTCCAGCGGCCGGTTTTTCAGCCACACCAGATGCATCGGCAGGCGCAGGGCGTTATGGGTATTTTTAAACCTCAGCCTGACGAGCCTGCCGCTGTCCAGCAGCGGCTGGGTGAGTGACAGCGGAAAGTTGCCCCATCCCAGCCCGGCCTCCACCATACTCAGCGCGGCGGTCAGGCTATCCGTCTGCCAGAAAAATGCCGCCACCTGCGGACGCTGGTCGCTGACCGGCAGATCGCGGCTGGCGACCACAATCTGCCGGACGTTCACCAGGTCCTCAATAAATAGCCCGCCGTCCGACTCCCGCCAGGCTGGATGCGCGGGCGACAGCGTCGCTACCAGCGCGTCGCTGCCCACCAGCTGCAGCTGCTCGGCGCTGTTAACGCTCAGGCCGCCGAACACCAGCCCGAGGGCAATACGCTGTTCGTGCAGCATATGCAGGACGTCGTCCCGCGGTGCGCTGAGGAGTTCAACGTTCAGCAGGCTGTAGCGCTCAGACAGCCGGCGAATGGCCGCCAGCAGCGCGGCGCTGTTAATGTCCGCCGCCACGCCGACGGAGAGCGTGCTCTCCAGCCCCTGGGATAGCTCCACGGCGTGGATCTGCAGTTGCTTGAGCTGGGCGGCAATCGCCCGGGCGTGCGGCGCCAGCGCCAGGGCCAGCGGCGTCGGCACCGGCTCGCGGCGGGAGCGGTCGAACAGGTCGAAGCCCAGCTCGGCCTCCATATTGGCGATCCCCATACTCACCGCCGACGGCACGCGCCGCAGCGCCCGCGCGGCGGCGGAGAAGGAGCCGCGGTCCAGCACGGCAAGAAACAGTTCGATGTTGTCGCTGGAGAAGTTCATCGTCGACCTTTCAATAAAACTGATAGTAACTGACTTTTTCTGTCAGCATCGATGACTGTATTGTAGCGCCCCGCCACCCAATACAGGAGAACACCGTGCAGGGCTTTAAAAGAAAACTGGTCTATGTGACCGCTTATGAACTTATTGGTATGACGATTTCGGCCCTGGGGCTGGCGCTGCTCTCCGGCCACGAACCGGCCTCCACAGGCCCGCTGGCGGTGATCATCACCACCATCGCGGTGAGCTGGAACTTTATTTACAACTATCTGTTCGAATTCTGGGAGAGCCGCCAGGCCTCGCGCACCCGCACCGTCCGCCGCCGGGTGCTGCACGCCATCGGCTTTCAGCTGACGCTGGTGGTGTACCTGATCCCGCTTATCGCCTGGTGGATGAACGTCAGCCTGGTGCAGGCGTTCCTGCTGGACGCGGCGCTGATTGTGATTATTCCGTGCTACACGTTTGTCTATAACTGGGTATTCGATAAGGTGTTCGGTTTACCGGCGTCGGCGCTGCCCGCCAGCGAGACGGCGTAATGGATTGCTGCATCAGGTTGAAATAGCGTTGATGAGCCAGGTGCGGCCCGGGAATGGGGCCGCACCGATTATTTTTATCAATAAATATCAATTTACTTTTCCTGATTTATCATATTGCTCATTTCATCACCTTTATGAAAAAAGAAAAAACAAACCTTCTCATTATTATATAAAAATCATAAAACCCGGTCATTAACAGCCCTTAATCACATAGCGCTATCATCTGTCGCGTTACCCTCTCCTTGCGACTTTAATATTCATCGGCCAGCGTGCTGATAATAAATAAAATGTCGCCAGTCTGATTCATAACTTTAATTAATAAAGATTAAGGAGTATGTAATGGGTAAATCCATCACTGCAAAAAATAGTGCAGCCTCTGTTCCCGCATTAATAGAATTGAACAGCGATAGCAGCGACTGGTGTACCGAGTGGCCGGACGTCAGCAAGTGTTTCTATATCACGGTCTATGACAGCGACAAAAAACCGGTTTCGGGCGTTGCTGTCGGGCTTGAGACACTTGAAGCCACCGACGGGAAACCGGAGTTAACCCTGATGAATAGGCCGGTGACCAATGCCAATGGCGTTGCCATCGCGTTTTGTCGGATTAAGGCTGAGGCCGGACAGTATGCTGTGGTCGCAGTACATTCCGCCACTCAACTACAGTCGTCCCCAATGATCCTCAATATGAAGGCGTCTGAACTTCCGGCACCGCGCATACCGGCGGCATTTGACAGCATCATTGATGATTATGACTATGCAAACAGCGTTATGGCGAATGTGATCGGGGCGCAGATGCAGCGAGGTAGCGTGGTTTATCTTCTGTGGGGAGATAATATGTTACAGCAGATACTCACGGAAGATGATAACAGCTGCCCATTCTTCCTCACCGGCAGGGGTATCGTACCTGATGAACGGCTTTTTCAGAATCAGTCTTACCGCGTAAGGGCGTTTGTTGTCGATCCCGCAGGCAACGGGAGTTTCTCCACCCAGATATTGCTGGGGGTATCACGCACTCACGGCGGGGGCGCACTTCCATTTTGCGAGCCGCTGGATATCCCGCAGGGAGACGACGGCCTCCTGAACCAGGAGGATATTCTCAACGGTGTAACTATCAATATCCCCAATGGCCCGCTGATTCTGAATGGGCATACTCAGGCTGAGCATCAGTTGACCGAAGCGACGGCAGCCAGTATCAGCCTTAAAGCCCTGAACAATGATGGCGTGACCATTAATACGCTGAATATTCCTCTAAACGTTGTAAATATTCCCGCCGAGGATGATCCCTACCCGTACCAGGATACTCCTGACCCCCGCCAACCTACGGCGCTTAAGGACTTGCTGATGAGTATCGGCGCGGGCAGCATCATGGTGTCTTACAACGTAACGATTAAAAATTATACTTACAGCGTGACAAAAGAAAGGAGCTACGAAGTTGACGTTTCACAGCTGAGTCATTAATCCGTTAAAGGCAAAAGCAAGTTAAACTGAATGCAGCCTATACGGCACTGACATAACGACGAAAGATAATAAAGCTACCGCGACATTCAGGTAGCTTTATTATTGGTTAATAAATATTTTCCACGTAATGAAGCCATCATCATTAAGGTAAGCGGCAATACTCTTTACGCATTTGCACTCCGCTGTTAAAAACCACGAAGAAAAATCGCACGTATATAAATCCACCAAAACCATCGATTAAACAAGGTATCTTCGCGATCGTCTGAATTATTTAATAGCCAAACATCAATAATAATAAAATTATAAATCACGCAAAATCATTACGCTCAATCACAATCATTATTCGTCACCGATCACTTAATCACCATGAGATTGTCGCTATTGTTTTCAGGCGGTTTACGGATAAGCACAACTTGATTCACTTCGTACTTATCCGGAAAAGAAAACTGCCTGATAAGCATCTATTAATCAAATAGACTAAGGAGAACTACAATGGATAAATCCACAACGATTAAACCCGTTGCCAATCCTGTTGTAACTACCATCGAACTTACTAGTGACAGCAATGACTGGTGTACAAACTGGAAGGATGAGGTAAGTAAGCGCTTTTACGTCAGGGTAAAAGATGAAGCGGGTAAAGTAATGTCCGGCATCACCGTAAACCTCACATCAAATATTCCTGCGCTGTCTCTTAAACCCGTAGCAACACCGCCAACCAATGAAAAAGGTCTGGCCATTTTACTTTATACACTGAGTGGGCCTGCAGGTTTTTATCAAATTACCGCAGCAGCTGTTACTCCCCCTTCAGAGCCAGGCCAGCATCTATCAACAACAGCGCAAACCAGCGCGGTACTGCCTCTTGAAATGAAAAATACAACCCTGCCTGCGCCTCGGATCCCTGCGGCACTGGATGGCGTCATTGATGATAATGACTATGCTAATTCAGTCGTCGCAAGCGTTATTGCCCCGGATTTGCGCAAAGGGGATCAGGTTTTCCTGCTTTGGGGCGACAATGAAATGCAGCAAACCGCAACAAGGGATGACCAATATTATCCATTTTTCCTGACGGGCCCCGATATTACGCCTGATGAACTGCTTTTCCAGAACCAAAGTTATCTGGTTCGCGGCTTTGTCGTTGACCCCGCAGGTAATGGTCACTATTCCGAGGCCACAGAGGTACTCGTTGCCCGCGTTAATGGCGGTGGCGGCTTACCCTACTGCACACCTCTTGATATTCCCGCAGGTGATGATGGATTCATTAATCGGTCAGACGTAGGTAATGGTGTAGAGATTGTTATTGAAAACTCACGCATTTATTACAATGGAGAATCCGACCCTGTCGATATCCCTCAACAGTTAACCGATGAGAAGACAACCGCTGTCAGCATTAATCTTGTAGCACATAATAAAGCAGGGCAAACGATTAACACATTGAATATTCCTGTCCCGATCCCTGTTCCTGTCGAGGGTGACCCATCGAAATATATTTACAGAGATAGTAAAGATGATCAAGAACCAAAACCTTTACATGATTTTCTGATGGCTATCGGTGAGGGTAGCATTAGAGCCACCTATAACGTTACTAATGAGGGAAAAACTTACACTACTATAGAGGAGAGAGTCTACGAGGTTGACGTCATTCCACCTGGCGGACTCTAAAAAGTTATGAGGCGCGCAAGCGCCTCATTTTATATGCAAAATAAATTAATCAACATTATAAAAAAGAATATGTATCATTGATAATCACTCAATATAAAATTGTTGATAAATCATCGCAATATAATTACAGCTTCCTTTCACACGCTGCCGTATACTTCTCTGTTGACAGTACTCGCCACGCCATCCCCCCTGCAAGGTTATACATATCAACCTGATATGCGATTACCGGAGTTGCCCAGTAATCAGCAGGTGAAACACTCCAGCCAAATGCTGTCATATCGCCCCATTCCGGCCAAAAACGCCCAGGTCCCCTTTTCGAAGCTTTAGATGAGGGGGCGTTGCTGAGCGTTGCCAAACTTGATTGCTCATACCCCTGCTCAGAGCACCAGTTAATAGCTTGCGCGAGCGGAATCTTATCCTCGCCGTGAATAAACCAGCGGTTAATTGTAAATCGATAGGTCGCCACCTTAGCCGGATTATCCTTCTCCGTCGCCGTGATGGTCACTGCCCCGGTTCCTGCGGGGAACTCTTTGTTGAGCTTAACGTTACCGCTTCCATCAACGCTAATCAGGTCGCCTCTGTCCGTTGCCCAGTCAAAGTCTGTGGCCGCCAGCGTACTGTCAACGATCAGCTGGAATTCGCCCCCGGTGAAGCCTGTGGTGGGTACTCCGGTGGAAGCTTCAAAGTCAAAGCCATTAATTTTCACCGTTTTAAAGGTCAGCGGAATGGCCTTTTTAAAGGTAACGCTGGCCGTCACGGTATCAACCACGGTACTGGCGGAGTCTGCCAGCGTCGCGGTGACGTTACTGCTGCCATCCACCGTGCTCGTCAGCGTATTCACGGCCACGCCGCTGGTATCAGTGGTCACCGTCGTGGATTTCAGCACCGCGCCATTATCCGCCGCAAAGGTCACTACCTGGCCTGCGGTCGGATTACCGGCCTGGTCAACGACGGTGACGGAAACGTCATTGTCATCGGTGCCGTTGGCCTCCGCGTTATCTTTGGTGACCGTCATCTTGCCGTCGAGGAACTTATAGGCGCTGGTTAAGGTCACTTTGGCCGGGGTATTTACGGCGCTGGTGCCGTCTACGCTGGCGGAGATAATCGCATCGCCAACGACTGTGCCCGACAGCGTTGCGGTGTAGACACCGTTGCCCTTCTCGGTCACCGCAGAGGACTGCACGGCGACGCCGCTGTAGTCAAAGGTGACGTTCAGCCCGCTGAGCGGATGGCTGGATTTATCCATCGCCGTGAAGGTGACGGTTGACTGCGTTTTACCGTCGGCCACGATGGTCGTCGGGTTCGCCACCAGGGTGGATGTTGCGGCATCGACGCCGGTGGTGATCAGGGTCACCGTCTGCGGCGCCACGCCGGTATCGCTGCCGCCGTTGGTGGCGCGAATGTCGACGCTTCCCGGAGTCAGGCCCGTCAGGGTTGCGGTATATTCGCCATTGCCTTTGGCGTTGACGGCGGAGAGGGTGACGGCAACGCCGGTCGGTGAAAAGGCGATCGGTAAACCATCAAGTGGGTTATCGTTGGCATCTTTGGCGGTAAAGGTGATTAACGACGAAGCGACGCCATCGGCGGCGATCTGCGCAGGCGATACGGTCAGCGCGGAGTGCGCCGGATCGATTTTTCCGGCCGTCAGGGTGACGGGCACCGGGCTTCCGACGGTAGAGCCGTCTACCGCGGCGCTGATGTTAACGACACCGGCTCGCGTTCCGGACGTCAGTATCGCGGTGTAGGTACCGCTCTCCGTTTCCTGCACGCTGGCGATAGTTACCGGAACGGCATTATCGCTGCTGAAGGTGACGTTGAGTCCGCCGAGCGGTAGATTGCTTTCCGAGCGCGCTTTAAAAGTGATGACCGCCGTAGACGTGCCGTTGGCCTCAATCTCAGACGGATCCACCGCCAGAGTTGAGTTAGTCGGGGAAACAGCCATCTGCGTCAGCGTAATGGTGGCGCGCAGGTTCGTGTCGCCCGACGGCCCCGATGCGCCAACGGTGACTGTTCCCGGCTGCGTGCCCGCAGTAAACAGCGCTTCATACTGCCCCGGCGCCTTTTCAGTTACCGTTCCCAGGGTGCCCTCCGGGCCGCTGACCTTAGAAAACGTAAACTGCTGGCCGGCGATCGGGTTTTTATTGGCGTCCACGGCAGTCAGCGTGACGACGGAGGTGGTTTTGCCATCCGCCTGAATGGTTGCCGGTACGGCCTTCAGGCTGGACTGCTGCTGGTCGATGTCGCCTGCAACCAGTTTGACCGAGGCTTTCAGGGCGTTGACCTCGCTACCGTTAATGGTCGGCGTAATCGAGACGTCCCCGGCGACGGTGCCGGTAAGGTCGGCGGTGTAGATACCATTACCGTTTGAGGTAACGCCGGACAGCGTGACCGGCACGCCGGCGGTGGCGAATGCCACGGTAAGGTCATCGATCGGGTTGCCGCTCTCGTCCCTGGCGGTTAACACAATTTTAGAGACGTCGCTGCCGCTGGCTTTAACGGTCGCCGGCGTGGCGGTCAGCGAGGACTGGCTGGCGGAAATCGCCCCTGCCACAAAGGCAACCTGGGCGCTGGCCGCGCTCTCGCTGATAGCGGCGGTCACTGTCGAGACTGACACCTGATTATTGCGCAGCGTAACGGTAGCCACACCGCTGGCGTCACTGGTGCTGTTTTCCGCCGACAGCGATCCAATATCGGTTTTCCAGTTGACTTTCGCATTGGCCAAAGGCTGCCCCTGACCATTGTCCACCCGGACAGAACAGACTGATTTGCTGTCGCTGGATATCACCACCGTCGCCGGGGCGCAGGTCATGGAGTCCTTAACCAGGTTGCCGGGGTTCTGCTCAACGATAACATTGGTGCTGGTCGCCGGGGCGGCATTGCCGTGGATATCGTGTACGACAGCCGTCAGGGTGTACTGATTAAGCGATTTCTCCACGTAAGGGGGCAGGCTCAGCGTCCAGTCAGTGTGGGAACCTTTTGCCATCGGCGCTAACTGCACGCCGGGCTGGGTCAGCACCGAACCGGACCACTGTACATCGGAAACGCCATATTTGGATTTGATCGTCAGGCGGACTGGCTGGCGCGTGCTTTCCAGCCCTTTAATTTGATCGGGCAAACGCGCGTTCAGGAGATCCTGCTTGCGATATTCCAGCACGATGTCGTTGTTACGCTGAACGAGGTCCATCCGGCTGCCGGCAAGGGTTCTGCGCAGAGAGACCTTCGACGGATCGATTTGCTCTGAGAAAGGCACGCCGAAGTCGTAATTAAACTCAAGGCCCAGAATCGTGTCGTTATTACCGCCCTTTTGCGAGTCGCGAAAATCGACGCCCATCGTTACCAGCGGCACCGGCGTGTAGTTTAATCCCAGCGTAATGGCTTTCGGATCCTTCTCCCGGCTGCTTCTGCCGAAGAGCGCGACGTCATTGCCGTAGTACTGTTCATAGGTTACCTTGGCGCCGAGCTGCGGGGCGCCGGGCAAGTAGCCTTCGGCCCGGACATCGAAGCCGTTCGCCGGGCGCTCATCGTAATCCTCAAAATCGCGGGACTGGTGCCAGTCGGTGAGCCTGAAATAGCCGTTAGCGCCCAGCTTGAGGTAGTCGCGCCAGTATTCGATACCTGCGCCAAGCCGACGGTTATGGCCGGTAAAATCATTATCATAAAAGACGTTTGTCCCCAGCATAGAGGTGGGCATGAAATAGCGGCCGCCAAAACCGATATTTGCCGTATTGCGGCTGTCTTTATGACGGTAACCCAGCTGGCTAAAAAAGAGCAGATCCTGCGTGTCATACAGTGAGAATAAGGTATCAATGGAGCTTTCAGAAAGGTGATAATCTTGGTCAATACCAAATTTGACCTGTGCAGTACCAAATTGCGATAACCATTTTTGAAAGGAGGAGGTTGCATAATTAGTGGCAGATGACAGCGCGTAGCTCGACATCTCTTTGTTATTACTTGCAATATTCTCAGCTATTCGGGCAACGTTATTCTCGGTACTGCTGTTATCAAACGCATTATTTCCGTAATCCGTTTGTTCTTGTCCAAAAATTGGCTTCGTCGTGTTAGGTGATTCGCTACCGGCAAATGACATAGGCACATAAAGAAAGATTTGTCCTAAGATTTGCGTAGCGCAGATAAATTTCTTTAATCTGTCGCGCTTATTCATGATTTCATCGTACCTTGCTCGCAAAGAGATCAATGGAGAAAAATCCCCATTGTTCTCAAAAAACAATCGTGTTTATGACATTCAAAAAAGACGAGGAGGGGTTATGCCCTGAAGGATCGTCGCACTTATTGGAGCAAAAGAGCGTTCGAATTATAACTGGAGGCTTCTGAAAATTCTTAAAATGGCATTGCGCGTAACAGTTTGTAATCAGCTTAATTTAACATCAGCACCACTCACAAACCCACGTCTGTATACATTGCCGACCCACTAAAATAACCATTAATCAACAAAAGGCCTCTTAATCAGAGAAGCAGGAAGGTAAAGACGCTCCCCCTGCCCGCCTTAGCGTTTCCCGCTCGGGACCCGGCAGGCCAGCGTCATCGGAAGGCGCAGGCCTGCGGCCTGTGAGGCTTACATTATCTTAAATGTTAATGCTTGCTGGAATATTCTTAGGCAAGAGGAAGATATAGGGATAGGTTCTGGTTACATTCCTCTCCTGAATAGTTTTTGTTATTTCATTCAACTCATCATTAAATTTTCGCTGCAAATTATAGATATCGGGGTTTTTCTCCAGCGTGAAGATAGGTTCGCCGTCGGGCATAACATATTCACCTAAATAACCGTTATGCAGCCTCCCGAGCAGCGTATAAATATCCAGCCGGGACATTGAACGCGTAAATCCGGGCAGCATGGCTAACCACCCCTCTTTTTCCTGCCCATCTACAGATGTCGGTTTTTTTCCAGCCAGCGTGCCGCTCATCGCGGGGGAATACATCATCCAGTCGTGCTGGGCAAAGTTAACCGCCGCATGGCGGGCAGAACAGGTATAAATGACCATGGTCAGTACATCGGCTAACTCCGCGCGGCGGGTTATTCTTTTAAAGCCGTTGATTCGGCCATTTTCAACCAGATCGTCAATCCACGCCATGAGATCACCGTCGCCGGCAATGGACTCGTCGTAAAAATAATCGATATAGCCGTTCACCCAACGCTGAATAGCGTTCCAGATAAGCAAGCCGTCATCCCGATAGGGATATTCCGGCAGCGCGTGAACATCATCGACGCCGCGCCTTTTTAGCTCAACGGGCAAAAAATTATCATAGAAGTTAAATCGCAGGCGTATATCTATGGCTTTTTGCGCGAGTTTGCCTAACGGGGCCGCCATCAGGCTATCGACAAATTGGTTAGGGCCTAAAATCTGCAGCGTGGCGTTATGGTTGATCCTGTTCGTCCCTTCAAAGTGTGAGATCAACAGGTCATAGACAGGATGGCCTTTTTTCAGATTACGGTAGGTCGCCAGCGCAAAAGCTTCAATTAAAAGGTGAGTAAGTCCCAGATGACTGGAGAGCTGATGCAGGGTTTTATCGGCAGCCTGGATGACCATTTTAGCCTGCTGCCACCCCCATCTATGCGCTTCATCATCAATGGCCAGAAACAGCGGATTAGGTTCAGCATCATTCGGATCCTGTCCGCATTGAATTGCCACAGGCTTGAGCCGTTTTGTTACTTTCGAGACGCTAAATAATCCCATCGCCAGATAGGAGTAGCCGACGATGGGTTCGGGGCTGCTGCCGCTCTCTACTTTCGTATAGCCGTCTTCGGCGACCGCGCCGTCAAGATTGCTGTAGTTGACCATATAAATCCGGTTTTCGCGCAGCGCCTGCTCCAGCGTATCCCCATCGCCCATGACCAGGCGGTACTGTTCCGCAGTCAGCGGAAAATTATCGGGAAGCGAATTGACGCGGTAAAGCGCCAGAGGGTTACATCCACCAACCCGCCAGTAGGCAAAGATATCATCATCATAAATAAAGCGCGCGGTATCCGGCCTTGGGAAGGCTTTAAACTGGTTGTCATACATAGCCAAATCCGGATCGGGGAAATCGCCGCTTTCTACCTTGTCACAATATCCCCTCACCTGCTGCTCAAGCGAGCATAACTGCTCGTCGCGATCCTGAATATCAACGGGAGTCGCCTCAAACATATTTTTGTATTTGGCGTCGACCCTCTCAGCCAGGGTTGAGATTGCCGCGCGCTGCTCTGCGGTCGGATGGGCAATCCTTGAGAGATACGCCTGCCGGTGATTTTCGGCAATCTCCTCGTAAAGTTCATCCAGCGCCTTCTGATAGCTGGCGCGGGGATGAAACTCAACCGGCAAATCCCCCGGGCCGCCATTATCCAGCATCGGGACACCTATCAAAGGGGTTAACATTTCTGTCCAGGGATACTTATCTCTGGCAGTCAGGTCGTTAGCCGAGAGGGTCAGAGTGCTTTTTCCGTCAACAGTTAAGTAAGCCCTTGAATAATAGTGCTTACCGGGCTCTAACCTGCCGTCAATATTTGCGCGAAGGATCATGTAGTTGTATTCGCCCACATACCTGATGGTAATGTAATCAGCCACCATCGTCATTCCCGGCTGCTCAGAGACCACTGTACCGGTGACCGAGTCAAATACCATCCCCTCCTCTGGGATATAAATTTTTACAGCGTCATTCTTAGCATATTTTATTTTGAAAACCGCCCCTTTCGTAAAGCTGAACCTGTCAAATTTTTCAATAAATGTGTTTTCATTTTGACAATCCACAGACTGCGACGGATCGATTAGCGAAATAGCATAATTTTTGATAAATCGGGTGCCGTCGATAAAATCGACCTGTACTGAGAGCGTGGCATCGCCAGGCGATAATGCGCGGAGGTTCAGAACTAAATTATTTTCATTATCGCCAAACCCTTTACCGCTGTATTCCGTACCGGAAAAGGTCCCGGCATTGTTATACATCTCCAGTAGCCCCTCTGAGGAGGTAATGTGAAAATTACTGACGCACTGCTCCACGTGGGTGGCCTGAACGCCATTAATTAAGCCAAAAATAATGAAAGTCCGGTCCCGGCCTATCATCACGCTATCGGGCACGAAGACATCTGCACTGTAGGCGCTGCCGAAGCGGGTGCGGGTCATCGCCGTCGCCAGCAGTTCGCCGTCACCGGAGAAAAAGCGGGCATCAATGTCCACGGATTCTGCCACCGCATCAATGAGTACCGTCTCGATATTACCGGACGCGTCCGTCAGTGCCGTCAGGGTATTGCTGAGATTCGCCTTAAACAAGGCTGAGCCGCTGGTCGAAAAGTTAAGCTGTGCGCCGGCAACGTGAGAGTGATCCTGTTTTGACAGCACGGCCGACACGCGATTGCCCTGCGCATCACCGGGCGCCGCGCCGCTATCGGCGGTAAGCGTAATGTAATAATCGTCAGCGCCGGCTCCGGCATCAACAAAGGTTGATTCGGCAGATTGCGTCAGCTCGTGAACGGCATCAATGGCCGTCACGGTTATCGTTTCAGCAACAGGATCAGAAAAAACAACCTTTGCGCTACCTAACGCACTGGTGGCAACCGTTTTAATATTCTTACCATTATCAAAGAGCGCGTGATCGCTAAGCGTAAAGGTGAGCATTACATTAGGCACGTAGGCGTTATTATCCGTCAGAATGGCCGTGGCACTATTTTTCTCAACACCGTCCGCTTTTGCGCCTGACGTAGTCGTTAATTTCATTACATAAGCCATAAAATATCCTTTCAATTTTTAAATCGTTTTACATTTTCCACTCATGCAGCCAGCGAAGTCCGCCGCTAAAAATTCCAGCTCAATGCGCATATGACTTTCCGGAGATTGGGGCGCAGATATCTGTACGGGAACATTTCCTGCAAATGAAGATATAATATCAACAGCAACTGCACCGAACGTGTTCAGCGGGATAATTGCCGGGTTGTCAAAGCCGATGATTTCGGCGTTATTTTCAGGCAGCCAGAGGCGAAGTTCGGTGATGTCATCAGTACCGACAAAGTATAGCGAACACGGCATATAGTTATCAGCAACGGCACCGGTGGTATAACCATAAGCGTAAATGGCGTTCTCGCCCACGTAATAGTTATTAAACTGCATCGTACCGGTAAATGAATTAGCCGGATGTTCTTTCTGATAGATATTAATCGTTGCAGTGGCGGCTTCAGCTGCGCGAACTCTAAAATAGAGTATGCCGCGGTCATCAAGCTGCGAGTCCCATGTTGGAGAGTTCGACTCAACCACGACTGCATTGCTTGAGCAGGATATTGATACGCGTATCCCCGGCTGTCCGACAACTTTTGCATAGTTATAGGATGAAATACCTAAATGATCTCTGTCGTACACAGGGGCGGCTGTCGCAAAAAAGCCAAGCAAATTTTCCGCGGCCTCGACGATTAACAGCGCTTTTGCCGTACCCGAGAAACGCGTCTGCGCGCTATCCACCACGCGGTAAAATGCGCTCAACCGCCCTCCATTCCCGACCCGCACCGCTTTCTCTTCCGCGATGACGAAATCAATAGCGCGGCGGGCGACATCCTCTGCGGTCAGGATATGGGTTTGCTCATCGGCGGTGCCGTTAACTGTGGAACCGGAACTGTCCTGCCCCGAGAAGAATAATGTGATGCTGTCGGCTGTGGACATTCCTTCATAGGCAACGCGAACACGCACGCCACCATCAGCGATAATATCCGCCTGCCGTATTTCGCTATCGGTCGCCTGTAAAAACACCGGCGCGGGTAGCATATTGCCACCGCTCACAAAATTGATATTCAGCGCAGCCGCATCGCCATTCTCAATGGTCGCGGTCACTGTCGTCAGACCCGGCAGCCTTCCCTTCAGGGTATTGTTAGTTGTACCGTCAGCGGAGGTGAATGTGTCATCCCTGTTCAACGTATTTAAATCAGATGACCAGTGAACGTGCTGCGCCGAAACCGGCTTACTATCGCTATCTATAACGGTCGCGGTGAGCGTGGCAAAATCCGCGTCATTCGCCATGACCTCACTTTTGTCGCTGACCAGCGCGATCGTAAAGCGGCCACTCTCGCAATTGCCGATGGCGACCATTCTGGCGTCAGAATAGAGCCTTTCAGCGCCGGTCTGAATATAGAAATAGACAGAAACCCTTCCATTCAGCACCTGATTGACAATATCCAGAGTAATAAAGAATGTCGCCCCCTCTGATACCAGTGTCTCATCAATGGCGTAAGACCACTGTCGGGATGCGGAAGTGAGCGGTAATCCCGCCGCATCGAATGCTTTCCAGAATAAATGTAATATATCGCCCCGGAAGTTATTTAGCCGAACCGAGGGATGGATACGGATGACGGCGCCATCGGCAGACGTGATCTCGCTCTGACTTAAGCAACCGTCATCACCGCCAATGACTGACGGCGGTGTAAGCTTTTCTACGTCATGCAGGCGGTCGACATAGACGTTTAAATCTTCTGAAAACCGCGTATTTCCCGCCGGATCGGTTGCATCATACCCAACACTATGACTGCCGTCGGTCAGGAGTGCTGACTTTATAGGAATAATGACCGGCAGCGTGATATCATCAGGCGCAACGGCACTGCCGACTTCGTTGTTATCGATATATAGTTTAATAAAATCCCCAAGCCGTCGCCCACTGTAGCCAATAATTGCGATAATACTGCTGGAAGAAATATCATTTTTATCGATAACGCCATCGTCTGCCGCCGGTATTCTCGGCGGCGATAAACTCAAATCTTTCGAACTCATATATCCAGGCCCTACCTCTGCTATTTTATCACTTACGGGTTAACTTCCAGCACCATAATGAAATAACCAAAGAAAAATATTGTGGATGAATTCATGATTTTATTTTTTAGATTCTATGATTTATCATAAAATTCAAAAATAAAAAATATCAATCAAATAAATATTAAAGCGTATGAGGATGAATTTTTATCGTATCCATGAGATATGCCAGCCATTATCTCACATCGTATAAAAATGAGACTCCAGTCATTATTGCCTCAATAAAGTAAAAATACAGTAGATCCGCAACATGCGTTATTCATAATATTTTAACTTAAGAGGAAAAAAACATGCAGAAGAGCAGCATTGTCTCATTACCTGCGCCTGTTATTGATAAAATCATCAACGGCACACTGAACACTAATAAAGGCGTTACATTATCCGTAACGGTAGACAATAACTTAGGATATAAGCCGGGAGACACGCTAAACGTTATCTGGGGAGGGAATGTTTTTGATTCTAGAGTTGTATCGGAAAATGATATTTCATTAAAAAAAATGGCCTTCCCGGTACCTGAAAAATTAATCACAAATGGTAATAATGTCAAAGCTGCTTACATCAGGACAGATGAAAATCTGCAGGTAACGAATTCAGAAGCGCTCTTTTTTACCGTCAATTTAGGCGGCAGCGGTTCGGCAACACCCGATAATGTCCAGCTAACGATTACCAAAGATAATGCAGCTGCCGATGGCCAGGATACTAATATGGCAGCAATAGTTGTTTCTTCCGCGAATACCGGTATTGACGGTATCAGCGTAGATCTTACCGTAAGCGGTAACGCGCTGTTTGTGAATGGCCGCAACCAGGCCACAGTGAAGACGAAAAACTCAGGAATCGCTTCGCTGGGCTTAACGGATGCATCAGCAGAAAAAGTACAGGTGTTTGCCTCCATTGCAGATGATGCCTCTCTCTACGACAAAAAAACAGCCACCTTTATCTCACCGACGCCTGCGCCAGATACGCTGAAGCTTGAAACACTCATCGATCACACTGAGGCAGATGGCAAAAGCCCGAACGCAGCAGTGGCGACGGTAACAGCGAATGGGAGTCCCGTTTCTGAAACCCCACTAAACTTTATCATCAGAGGTACGCAAACCGCATTTTTCGACCTCAACGGTCGCCAGGAAGTGAATGTTCAAACCGATTCATCAGGCACCTTTAAGGTAAACATTGTCGATACAGTTGCAGAAACGATAACCCTGTATTGTTCTTCATTAAACAATTCGGGGTTGAGTCAGCACACCGCGCTCACTTTCGAAAAAATAAGTTCAGGTACGCATCGGCTAATGCTGGATGTTATGGTGGATAATAGTATTTCCGGCAGCGGTAAAGCTAATACTGTCATGGCCACGGTCACGAATGACGGTACCGGTGCGGCGGAAAGGGATATTCCCCTGTCATTTGATGTGACGCAACATGCCTGGTTTCAGGACTCAAAAACATCCACAACAACGGCAAAAACAGATCAGCAGGGCAAGGCTATCGTCTCGATTCTCGATGATACCGCTGAGCATGTGATCGTATCAGCGCATCTCGAAGACAATACTTCGGTATCACAAATTGTCACTTTCAAGGAAAACTTCGATAAAGTTGTGATTACCGATGCTTACAACGTGAATAAAAAGTTTGCTGCTGGTCAACCCTCAACGGCCTGGGAGGGCGCTACCTTTATTTTAAAAACCGTCGGGGGAAGTCAGAATTTTGCATGGGAAGTTATCAGCGGCGCGAATTCCGTGTCCGTTTCCTCACTTCCTGATGGACAAGCCAGCGTTACCATTACCAGCCCACTGTACAGCACACCGTGCGTGATTCGCGTGACCGATAAAGAAACCGGAGAAATTGCAAGCTTTCAATTTTCAATCGCGAAATTCTATAAAGATTTTAAATATAATGTCGGTTGGGCTGAACTAATTTATGATGAAATCATTCAAAAAAATCTGTTGAGTATTCCCGACCTGTTAAGCGTTTATAATGAGTGGGGGGACATGTCCAAATATGGCTCTCCGTGGAATAGCAGCAACGGAGACACCACCTTCTGGTCATCTCAGGTCATTCTTTACGGTTCCTGTGAAGCTACTGTTATTGATTTGTCTGATGGTTCGTCACATTATCATTTATTCCCTGAATTACTGCTACAGAGTAACAAAATTGTCACGTTAGCATAATAATTATGCGCAGCACACTGATGGCACTATGCCTAACCCGCTAGAAATAGTTGCCGGTGCTTATCTCTCCAGGGTATGAAAATGTAATTTCATACCCTAAATCTGCCGGGTGATGAGGCCAGCATAAATTTAGTAAACATCCTGTTTATATGGTGTATAGAAATACGCACTGACATGTATTTTGCATGTAAAAAAACACAAACTCATCTAATCCAGAAGCAACACGCCACATAAAATACAAATATTTGCATATAACGTTTTTTTCAGCAGACTACGTTAAAATACAAGAAGAGTCTTATAGAACAAAATTAATTTAATCTAACAAAAACAACTTCTATAGAATATAAGTGCAAAAGAACTTAATCAACCACAATAAAATATTATAACTAATGCAATTATAGTAAAATATTTTTTGACTATTATCCGATAACACGTGGGTAGGATGATCCTGCATGGACCATCCCCCCTATCAATGAATAAACCTATGTTAATAGACAAGACGATAGACCAGACTTCACATTTATCGGCATACATATATGCGCTTTTCAGCGATAAATTCCTGGAGGTTGGTGTGAAAAACCTACTTTCCAGGCATTTTAAAACGCTTGTATCGATTGAAAGCGATCCAGAAAGCATGCCCTTACTCGTTATTTGCGACAAGCAATCATTGCTAAATCTAACACCCAAAATGCGCTACCACATCATGCGGGTGTCCGCTATTATTATTTTCCATGAAAAATCTCTGGAAAAAAACATGTCCAGCCATGTGCATAAGAACAGAATTGTTTATGTCGATAAAAGGATCCGCCCTTCTGAACTCCTGTTAACTGCTAAAAAGATAATAAATATGAAAGAAAAAAATAAAAGTACAAGATATGAAATTGGCGCTTCTCTGCAGCACTCAGCATTGACTAAAAGTGAGATTGAGATTTTGCGGTATCTTTCTGTCGGCCTGACCCAGCAGAAGATATCGGAAATTTTATCACTCAGCCCCAAGACGATCAGTTTTCATAAGAAAAATGCAATGCGTAAGCTGGACCTCGGTTCAAACATTGAACTATTTTACTGGCTATGTTCCGGGGAGTTAGATGGCGTGATATTTATTAATTAGCTGTAAACATGAAGCAGTTAAAAAGCATCATTTGACAAATATGTATTCATTCACCCCAGTACGCATTTTGAAAATTTGCTCCTGTGCCGGAGTTACGCAACAGCTGTATCTCCCCATAGAACAAACGGCGAACAGACACCAAAACTATTAAGCAACCCTACATCGACACATCATTCTTTACGCCATGTTTATTATTATATTATATAGACACCCTCTGCCGCAGCTTATATTGTGATCTATATTAATTTAGCCACTAATAATTTCAATATTAGTTTTTACCATTAGATTTTAATATATTTTACAGTTATTATATTTTGAAAAGGTAAGCTAGCAGCGTTAGTAATAATGGGGGACTACATGGAGCTTGATGTGGGTTATTCATTTAAGGCAGAAGATGGGAGTATTACTCACAATGGATGTGAACTATTGTCGATTACAGGGATCCGCCAGGAGATACTAAAGCTATTACTCACTAACAAAAACAAATTTGTCCCACGAGTAGAAATAATAGAGGTAGTATGGGGCAATACTGATACCTCACTTTATAACTCATCTTTAACACAACAGATCTACCTCTTGAGAAAAGATTTAGCGAAAATAGATATTAATATAAAGATCATATCGCATCATCATCAAGGTTATAAATTATGCAACGCATATTCTGATGCACTAAAAAGGGAGACTTATCTTCATTCTCACAGTAACAACTGTAGCTTTAAGAAAACAGTTATTGCGAAGCTACGAGATTTCCCGATTATTACGAGAAATATTTTTCAGCTTATTATCTTCATCATTACCATTTTGAACTCATTTATTGTAACCTATTTACTAATCATAAGATGATGCCATTATTTTCAGCCAAATGTCGGGGTGTAGTTATTGGGTTGCGCCCCAAATTCCTACACATCATGAGAACAGGACTAGATGAGCCATCATCTCACAGAATTATTGTATCGACTCAGTATCAATAACGTTAACATGTCACACGCTGCTCCCAAAAATCCTCTTTGACAAAATTGTTTTTTACTGCATAAGCAAACGGCGATTGCGCAGCAAACGAATCCCAGCGTCGGAGAAATGACGCAGCACCACTAAATTTCTCATGATCTTTTCTCCTCTCTCATCCGTTCAAACAGAAAACGCTAACCCAATGTGCACAGGCGTAGATTAAACAGCAAAGGGGTCCCTATTGTTACTGGAGAGATCCTAAAAATGCAGGATGCCCGGATAATAATCTAAGATGCCGCAGGACAACTACGAAGCATAGCGACACTGCGACCGGCGCAATTAAAACCACTCCGCGTCTCGCCTACGCGGTATACTTCATTTCTCTTACAACTTCGATTAATCTCGAACATCACTCATCAGTGACAATCAGGGTGATCTCAATATGGAAAGATTATTGATCTACATTGAGATCAAGTAAAGAAGATTTTTCTCCCCTGCTCACGCGCTGAGCCAGACAATAATAACGTATACGAATCAATGCATTAGAGGAAATCTATGTATGACTGTCACTGAAGATCGCAGCCGTTCCTGTGACATAGAGCAAAAAGAGACGATTGCATCACGTTTACGGCAACTCATTGGCAAACGCACCGTACGCTCTACCGCAAAAGAGTGGGGGCTGGCCTTCTCGACACTCAATAATTACCTGACCCGGGGAACAGAACCCTCCCTTAACGTGGTGTTAAAGATCGCCAGGATTGAAAATGTCTCTATTGAGTGGCTGGCGAAAGGAAGTGTATCAGACCAACGCTCGCTTCCAGCCAGCGGATCGCTCCCTGCTGAAGCCGCACCTTTGCCAGCGCATAGCGATGATGGACTGGCCGCCGCCTGGGCCGTGGTCTTTAACGCTCTCTCTGATGAAGAGCGCGCCGAGATAATTCATTTTTTCATCCAGATGGGTGCAAGAGGTGTACTGAACACCTTACGAACCAGCAGCATGCCCGCAGGCGAGCGCTGATCACCTTATAGACCTGATGTGTCTCCTCATCCCTCTACACCCTGTAGCCACTCCCCCTGCACTGCTGCTATACTCATCAGCGAAATCGCCGATCCACTGCCTTCGGGTCGGTTTTAGCGTCGTTCCACGCACACAACAATCATTAACTTCCCTTCCGAGGATCTGGCCTCAGCGGCTGGATAAGATATGTTAAACAGTATTTTAGTAATACTTTGTCTCATTGGTATCAGTGCCTTCTTCTCAATGTCTGAGATCTCGCTCGCGGCTTCACGCAAAATCAAACTGAAACTGCTCGCCGATGAAGGCAACGAGAATGCACAAAAAGTCCTGAAGATGCAGGAAAATCCCGGCATGTTCTTTACCGTGGTGCAGATTGGCCTGAACGCCGTGGCCATTCTTGGCGGTATCGTCGGCGATGCGGCTTTCTCCCCGGCCTTCTATAGCCTGCTGAGTAATTATCTGCCCGCCGAACTGGCAGAGCAGATGAGCTTTATCCTCTCTTTCGCGCTGGTCACCGGCCTGTTTATCCTGATTGCCGACCTGACGCCGAAACGCATCGGTATGATTGCGCCCGAAGCCGTCGCTTTGCGCATCATCAACCCGATGCGCTTCTGTCTGCTGGTGTTCCGTCCGCTGGTCTGGTTCTTCAACGGCCTGGCGAACATGATTTTCCGCCTGTTCAAGCTGCCGATGGTGCGTAAGGACGACATCACCTCTGACGATATTTATGCGGTGGTAGAAGCCGGAGCGCTGGCGGGCGTACTGCGCAAGCAGGAGCATGAGCTGATCGAGAACGTGTTCGAGCTGGAATCGCGCACCGTTCCCTCCTCCATGACCTCGCGCGAAAACATCATCTGGTTCGATCTGCACGAAGATGAGGAGAGCCTGAAGAGCAAGGTGGCAGAGCACCCGCACTCCAAGTTCCTGGTCTGCAATGAAGATATTGACCATATCATCGGCTACGTCGACTCCAAGGACCTGCTCAACCGCGTGCTGGCGAATCAGAGCCTGGCGCTGAACAGCGGCGTGATGATCCGCAATACGCTGATCGTGCCGGATACCCTGACGCTCTCCGAAGCGCTGGAAAGCTTCAAAACCGCTGGCGAAGACTTCGCGGTGATCATGAACGAGTACGCGCTGGTGGTGGGTATCATCACCCTCAACGACGTGATGACCACCCTGATGGGCGATCTGGTCGGTCAGGGCCTGGAAGAGCAGATCGTCGCCCGCGACGAGAACTCGTGGCTGGTGGACGGCGGCACGCCTATCGACGACGTAATGCGGGTGCTGGATATCGACGAATTCCCGCAGTCCGGCAACTACGAAACGATCGGCGGCTTTATGATGTATATGCTGCGCAAAATCCCCAAGCGCACCGACGCCGTCAAGTTTGCCGGCTATAAGTTCGAGGTGGTGGATATCGACAACTACCGCATCGACCAGCTGCTGGTGACCCGCATCGATAACAAGCCGGCGGCGCTCACGCCGACGCTGCCGGATGCGGAAAATAAAGAGAAGGGCGCGGCATAGCGACTGCGCTATTAAATAGAGGTGACTAACTCACAGAGTTCGCCGCCTATTATGATTATCCGGGAGCGGTTGACCGTTTCCGGATTTTTTATATAAATCATAAGACTAAACATTCCTCAACTCGCTAAAATTGTCCATAACACGCGCAAAATGCCTTAGGTTCTCAGGCAAATATGGAAGCTATTATGGACAAGGAACTCGTTGCTGTTTTACCGGCTTTCAGCCGCAGTATCAGGCCCTCTCTCTATCAATATTTAACTCAAAATAAGAGAGTTACGTCGCAGGATGTTCTGTTTATGGCGGGCTCGCCCGCGGCCGGTAAAACGGAATTACTGGACCTGCTGATTGAGGAAAACAGAATCACCAACATCGTTCGCATTGATGCCGACGACTTTCGCTGGTGGTTTCCCTACTACAATGAAGCAAACGCTGCGGCATATCAGAAACCGGCATCGCAGATGGTTGAACTCATGTATCGCTATGCCCTTCGGGACAAATATCAGATAGTCATGGATTCAACGTTTGCCAGCAGGGACATAGCTGAAAGAAACGTTCAGCGGGCGCTGAGCGCTGGCTATAGGGTAATGATTAATTACGTCTATTTTGACCCAGAACTCGCATGGCGCTATGCGAAATTGCGAGCGCGAAAGGTTCCTCTGGATATACTTAAGCAAAACTTTTTCAAAAGTCGAAAAACCATTGAGTATATGATTGAAAAATATAAAGATAATATAACACTCAACGTTTATCAGCGTAGACCTTCGCCGCAAAACCCGCATAAATTTGTGGTTGATTATAAACCCGACGTAACCCTGGCGTCCTGGCCTGATTCCCACGACTGTCCCTACAGGGACGTTAGCGATCTGAGCCACATCACTTTATAATGACGTCTCAACAGAGGGGCACATATGGCGACTGAGACTAAGTATTGTTCAGAACCTTCGCTGTTTGAAGCGTTTGGCGCGAATGTTAGCGAGCAGATGAAGGCGACAAACAAGAGAGCAGCTGAGCGCTCTATGGAAGATATGGCCAGGATATTGAATCATCAGGGTCAGGACAACAAGCGCGGTCACCACGGCGAATGAGCCGCCTTTACAGCGGGTTTAAAACAGCCAGTCAGCGATCGCGCTGACTGGCATAACTCCCACCGGGAGCCGTTTTTACTTCATATCACTGCATAGCACGGTACTTACTGGTTATGCCATCTCTGTTTGCAGACGCATAACCTGACGATTGACTTCGGACATCACAGAGAGATGCTGCTTGTCCTTCACTTTCGGGATAAGGATCTTGCCCTTATCAAACTCGAAAGCGCCTACGTCCTTGATATACAACCGTCCACGGAACAGGATCTTCACGTACTTCGCCACCTGAAGCGGGTTGTACTTTTGGAAAATTTTCATTGTTGTCTCCTGCTAAGTCTTACGCTCCTGCGGTACCACACTCGGTCCAGCGTTACGGGGCGCAAATTAATGCTCTGAAACTATAGACCACTTGATTGAGGACACCCAGCCTATATAAGTTTTTTTACTTTCTGATGACAATAAGTAAGAATTTTCTCTTCAGAAATGGGAGCCACGCAGTATAAGGCGCCGTTTTGTCTCCGGGATGTGCGCTCGCCCGCAAAGTGGCATCCTCATTGCGGGAAAAGGTCAGGGTTCGCACGTATGATTAAAGCATCTCACCAAGTGGTCGGATCACCTGCATAAAATAAGGAAAAACCATGACCCTACGTAAGCTGATGGCAATCACCTGCCTGCTCATGCCGATGATGGCTTCTGCCCATAACATTGAAACCGGCCAGCGCGTGCCGCCGGTAGGCGTTGCCGATCGCGGCGAGCTCATGCTCAATAACGATGAGTTTAGCTATAAAAAATGGAACAGCGCGCAGCTCGCCGGAAAAGTGAGAGTTGTGCAGCATATTGCCGGCCGGACGTCGGCGAAGGAGAAGAACGCGACGCTGGTGGAGGCGATCAAGTCGGCCAATCTGCCCCACGATAAGTATCAGACCACCACCATCGTCAATACTGATGACGCCATTCCCGGCACCAGCATGTTTGTGCGCAGCAGCATTGAGAGCAATAAGAAGCTCTATCCGTGGTCGCAGTTTATCGTCGACAGCGACGGGCTGGTGCGCCAGTCATGGCAGCTGGAAGAAAAAGGCTCAGCGGTCATCGTGCTGGATAAAGCGGGCCGCGTACAGTGGGTGAAAGATGGCAGCCTCACTCCCCAGGAGGTGCAGCAGGTCATCGCCCTGCTGCATAAGCTGCTCGGTCAGTAGAGGGAGACCCGAAAGCCGGGGTTGAGGAACGACTCGCGGGGCGTGTAGTCCAGCGTTTTACCCTGCCAGTCGTGTACCTGCGCCCCGGCGGCGACCGCAACGGCATGTCCGGCGGCGGTATCCCAGACGTTCGTCGGTCCGAAGCGCGGATAGAGCTGCGCTTCCCCCTCCGCCACCAGGCAGAACTTGAGCGAAGAGCCTATCGAGGTGGTCTGGTGTTCGCCCAGCTGCTGCAGGTACTCTTCCAGCTCGCCGTCGATGTGCGAGCGGCTGATCACCACCCGCGGCGGCCGCGCTTCGCGCACCTGAATCTGCTTGCGGACGCCGCACTCCTCTTTCCAGGCCTTGCCTTCGGCCGCGCTGTACATCACCTTCATCACCGGGGCATAGACCACGCCCAGCACCGGCCTGCCGTTTTCAATCAGCGCGATATTGACGGTAAACTCGCCGTTGCGCTTGATAAATTCTTTGGTGCCGTCGAGCGGGTCCACCAGCCAGTAGCGCTGCCAGTGCTGGCGCACGTCCCAGCGGGGCGGATCCTCTTCCGACAGTAAAGGAATGTCGGGGGCCAGCGCCTGTAGCCCCTGGGCAATGACCCTGTGGGCGGCAATATCGGCGGCGGTTACCGGCGAATCGTCGGCCTTACTGACCACGTCCATCGGCCTGTGACCGTCGTAAACCTGCATGATGGCGTCTCCGGCCTGTCGCGCAAGCTGACATATTTGTTCTAGCATGTTCCACCTCGTTTAATGGCAGTGGCTCTTAACCTGTTGTTTTATTTATATCCTATTGTCGCTTTCTGCGCTATCTGTGAAGCACTCCCGGTTTCGGGCCCGCTCTTTCTAGCAAGCTTCACAATTCTTTAGCAACAGGATGCACATCCTCTTTTCTTTTGTGAACACGATCAACGAAAGGATCCCTCTGATGATTAAGTTTAGCGCAACGCTGCTTGCCGCGCTGGTGGCGGCCGGCGCGCAGGCCGCCACGGTCGATCTGCGGATTATGGAAACCTCCGACCTGCACAGCAACATGATGGACTTTGACTACTACAAGGATGCGGCCACGGAGAAATTCGGCCTGGTGCGTACCGCCAGCCTGATTAATTCCGCCCGCGCGGAGGTCAAAAACAGCGTGCTGGTGGATAACGGCGACGTGATTCAGGGCAGCCCGCTGGGCGATTATATGGCGGCAAAGGGGCTGAAGGCGGGCGATGTGCATCCGGTTTATAAGGCGATGAATACCCTGGATTATGCGGTGGGCAATCTCGGCAATCACGAGTTCAACTACGGCCTGGACTATCTGCACAAGGCAATAAGCGGCGCCCGTTTTCCCTACGTAAACGCTAACATTGTTGATGTTAAAACCGGTAAGCCGCTGTTCACGCCCTATCTTCTCAAAGAGACGCGGGTTATCGACAGCGACGGCAGGGCGCAGACGCTGAAAATAGGCTATATCGGTTTCGTACCGCCGCAGATAATGACCTGGGATAAGGCCAACCTCAGCGGCAAGGTGACCGTCAACGATATTACCGAAACCGCCCGCCGATACGTGCCGCAAATGCGCGCTGCAGGTGCCGATCTGGTGATAGTAATTGCTCACTCCGGACTCTCTGCCGATCCTTACCACGCGATGGCCGAAAACTCGGTCTACTACTTAAGCCAAGTGCCCGGCGTGGATGCCATCCTGTTCGGCCACGCCCACGCGGTCTTCCCGTCGAAGGACTTCGCGGCGATTAAAGGCGCCGACATTGAGAAAGGGCTTCTCAACGGCGTTCCGGCGGTGATGCCCGGCATGTGGGGCGATCATCTCGGCGTGGTGGATCTGGTACTGAACAACGATGCCGGCAAGTGGCAGGTCAGCCGGGCCAGAGCCGGGGCGCGGCCGATTTACGACAGCGTGGCGAAGAAATCGCTGGCGGCGGAGGATGCGAAGCTGGTCAGCGTGCTGAAGGCCGATCACGATGCCACCCGCGCTTTCGTCAGCAAGCCGGTGGGCAAATCCTCCGACAATATGTACAGCTACCTGGCGCTGGTGCAGGACGATCCGACCGTCCAGGTGGTGAATATGGCGCAGAAGGCCTACGTAGAGCATTACATTCAGGGCGATCCCGATCTGGCAACGCTGCCGGTGCTCTCCGCCGCCGCGCCGTTCAAAGTGGGCGGGCGCAAGAACGATCCGGCAAGTTTCGTTGAAGTGGAAAAAGGTCAGCTCACCTTCCGCAATGCCTCCGATCTCTACCTCTATCCGAATACGCTTATCGTGGTGAAGGCCAGCGGCAAAGAGGTCAAGGAGTGGCTGGAGTGCTCCGCCGGGCAGTTTAACCAGATAGATCCCAGCAGCAGCAGGCCGCAGCCGCTTATCAACTGGGAGAGCTTCCGCACCTATAATTTCGACGTCATTGACGGCGTCAGCTATCAGATTGACGTCACCCGGCCGCCGCGCTACGACGGCGAGTGCCAGAGCCTCAATCCGCAGTCGGAGCGCATTACGCACCTGACGTATCGGGGCAAACCCCTCGATCCTAACGCCACCTTCCTCGTCGCCACTAATAACTACCGCGCCTACGGTGGCAAGTTCGCCGGCACCGGCGAGGATCATATTGCGTTTGCCTCGCCGGATGAGAACCGCGCGGTGCTGGCGGCGTGGATCGCCAGCGAGTCGAAACGGCACGGCGCTATCCATCCGGCCGCCGACAACAACTGGCGCCTGGCACCGATTAAGGCTTCCGTGCCGCTGGATATCCGCTTCGAAACGTCACCCTCGGCGAAAGCGGCGGCCTTTATTCAGTCGCACGCCCGCTATCCGATGACGCAGGTCGCCACCGACGATATCGGCTTTGCCGTCTACCGCCTGGACTTAACCCGATAGCTCCGCCTCTTTCTGCTCGCGGTGCGCCAGCACCGTGGGCAGGTTGCTCTCGATCCAGTCCGCCAGGGCCACCACCTTTTCGCTGACCTGCTGGCCGAGCGGCGTCAGGCTATATTCCACGTGGGGAGGCACCACCGGGAGGGAGACGCGGTTGATAAAGCCGTCACCCTCCAGCGCCTGCAGCGACTGGGCCAGCATCTTTTCGCTCACGCCGCCCATTTTGCGCCGCAGATCGCTGAAGCGAAACGTGCCCGCCTGCAGGGCCACCAGGATCAGTACGCCCCAGCGGCTGGTCACGTGTTTGAGCACATCGCGGGAAGGGCACTGTTCGGCAAAGAGATTGCCGTCGCGCATCTGCTCGCTGATTGTCGGATTTGCTCTCTTCATACTTACCTTTGTGTACGTACTTACTAAAAGTTAGTTAAGGTGCTAGCGTAGCATAACTTACCGCAAACACTAAGGAGCAACATGATGATCGCAATTACCGGCGCTACCGGACAGCTGGGCCACCTCGTCATTGAAGCGCTATTGAAAACGCAGCCGGCCGGCCAGCTGGTGGCCATCGCCCGCAACCCGCAGAAGGCGCAGGACCTGAGCGATAAGGGCATTCAGGTTCGCCAGGCCGATTACGCGGATCAAGCCGCGCTGACCGCCGCCCTGCGGGGCGTTGACAGGCTGCTGCTGATCTCCGGCAGCGAAATGGGCCAGCGCGCCGCCCAGCATCGCAATATCATCAATGCGGCAAAGGCGGCCGGAGTGAAATTCATCGCCTACACCAGCCTGCTGCACGCCGACAGCTCGCCGCTGGGCCTGCACGTTGAGCACGTGGAAACTGAAAAAATGCTCGCCGAAGCCGGGATCCCTTACGCCCTGCTGCGCAACGGCTGGTATGTCGAAAACTACCTCGCCAGCGCACCGCCGGCAATTGAGCACGGGATCTTCATCGGCGCCGCCGGTAACGGCAAAATCTCCGCCGCACCGCGCGCCGACTATGCAGCGGCGGCGGCACGCGTGATAAGCGAAGAGGGGCACGCGGGCAAGGTCTACGAACTGGCCGCCGACAGCGCCTGGACCCTGAGCGAGCTGGCCGCCGAGCTGAGTAAGCAAACGGGCAAAAGCGTGGCCTATCAGAACATGAGCGAAGCCGATTTTGCCGCCGCGCTGAAGAGCGTCGGCCTGCCGGACGGCCTGGCCGACATGCTGGCCGACTCGGACATCGGGGCGTCGAAAGGCGGCCTGTTTGACGACAGCAAAACCCTTAGCCGGCTGATTGGCCGCCCGACGACGCCGCTTGCCGACAGCGTTAAAACGATTCTGTAAACCCGGCGCCGCAGCGGTGAGTTCCGCCGCTGCGGCTTCCCCGGTCACTGATGACAAACATATTGTCACCAAAGGCAAACCCACGATATTTTCTTCTGAAAATAAACGTTCTGCCGACAGCATTATTGTTGATAGCTTTTGACGGCGGCGATTATACTTCAGACAAATACACACTGACTGTCTGGTATCTTCGTGGTCTATTGCATCAATCGAACGGTCATCTATAACCCCGATGACGGCAGCCTGACGCTCACCGACGAGAGCCATCAGGAGTCCGCGGGCGAAATCTCGCTGACGCCGACGGCAAACCGCCTGCTGCAGCTTCTTATTGCCCATCAGGGCAGCGTGCTTGCGCGCGAAGAGCTGCTGGAGCACGTCTGGGATAATTACGGGCTTAAGTCATCGAATAACAGCCTGAATCAGTACATCAGCATGCTGCGGCGCAACTTTACCGATCTTGGCGTCGAAGAGATGGCAATCGTCACGGTGCCCAGAGTCGGCTTTATGTTCAGCCCGGAGCTGGAGGTTACCGCCGGACCTGTTCAGCTTCCCCGCCCGCTGCCGCAGCAACCCGCAGCCCACGACGCCGGCGTCGAGGTAGCGCCTGCGACCGCCGCCCGCCGCTCGCCCGCCGCCCGCAAAAACCGCATCCTGCTTCTCCTGCTCGCCCTGCTGACGGTGGCAAACCTCGGCTACGCGGCATACCGCTACGCGTTACCGGATACGCCGCTTTACGAAGCGCGCTATCTGACCGGCGAAATAGGCGGCTGCCCGGCGTACAGCTTCTACCGCTCCAGCCAGAGCAGCGGCCAGGAGAACCTGCGCATGATTGCGGCGCAGATGAAGCGCGCGGCGCTTCCCTGCCCGGCCGGCAGCGCTATTTTTTACCGCCTGCTGGAAACGCCCGAGCAGCAGGCAACGCAAATCCCGTTTATTGCCGTTTGCTACCCGGCGGCCGACGGCCGCTATGCCAAATGCCACAGCAGCTATAACAATTAAGATGAACATAACCGTGAAGAAAATCGTGCTCGCGCTGCTCGCCGTCAATATCCTGCTGGCGGGCTGGACGCTCTGGTCCATCCGGCAACATTATCAGCGGCCGACGCTCGATTTTTTATGCGAATCGACGCTGGCAATGCATCGCCATAGCGAGACCGACAGCCGGGGATTTACTTTCGAGGGCACGGTGCTGGTGCGCTTCAGAGCCGATGAAACGGGCTATATCTGGCTGATTGGCAGCGCCAGTGAGGCAGATAATAAGACTACCGTCGCTCGCGAAATCCGCTTTCGCTATCGTTCAAAGGATGAAAAAGGCATTTATGCCCTGACCACGACGTCGCAGCACCGCGCCCAGCGGGACGACACGCCGGATGCGCTGATTGAGCGGAATATTAGCGGCAAGCCGGGCACCACCGACAGCTACGTAGTGCGCAGAGTCAACGCCAACACCTACAGCATTGGCGGCATGTATTCGCCGGTGATTATGTGCGTCGACAGGGCCTAGGGGATAAAGCGGCGATGCGGCTGGCGCATCGCCGGAGCGGGTTTAATGGCAGAGCGGTTTCACCAGCGTCGCGGTGGTGTTGGCCATATTTGGATCGCGGTCGGATTCGACAAAGAATGGCGTAACCACGTTCTTCGCCCGGTTCTGACCGTCCTGATCCAGCACCAGGAAGGTCGAGCAGTAGTAGCGGCTGTCGCCCTGGCTGTAGCGCCAGGTCTTGCCAAATTTGATATTCACATCGCCCTTAGCATCGGCAATCGCCGAGGTCACGGCGTCAGAGGCGCCAAACTTATCGAACAACTTCGCCACGTCCTTCAGGTAGCCGCGTCGGAACTGGGTCTGCACCTGCGCGGCTTCCGCGTCAGTCGCCGCTGATTTTTTCCACTCTCCCTGACGATACTTTGCCGTTTCCGCCGTCAGAGCCTTATCCTCGTCCATCATATAGCTGATGCCTTTCCAGGTGTGGTAGCCGGCGCACGAGGAGAGGGAGGATGCCAGCAGCAGCGCTGCGGCAGCGGGTTTCAAAACGCGATAATTCATTAATGCTTGTCTCTTGTTTTAATGTTTAACGAGAGCGGCAGGCCACTGGTCAAACGGCAGAGGGCGGCTGAAATAGTAGCCCTGCGCCTTGGCGCAGCCCATTGACCGCAGTTTTTCCAGCACCTGCTCGTTCTCAACGCCTTCGGCAATGAGCGGCACGCCAAAACCTTCGGCGATGCGGATCACGGCCGAAATAATCGACGCATTTCGCGGGTTATGTTCCACATCCATGACAAAGTTGCGGTCGATTTTTAAGGTGTCAAACTCCAGCTTGTGCAGCCACGACAGGCTTGAAAAGCCGGAGCCGAAGTCGTCTATCGCTATCGTCACGCCTGCGCTCCTGAGCGTCGACAGCGTCTCTTTAAGTTCCGAGTAGCCGTTGATCATACTGGTTTCAGTAATTTCGATACTGATATTGCGCGTATTCAGGCCATTCGCGGCGATGGTCGAGAGAATGAAACGGCAGAAATCGGGCTGCGAAAGTTCGATATTTGAGACGTTCACGTGCAGCTTAAACATCGCGCTGCATAGCCTGGCGGCAATCCGCCCTCCCAGCTCGCGGCAGGCCTGAGAGAAAATCCAGCGTCCAAGCTGAATAATAAAGCCGGACTCCTCGGCAATCTGAATAAACAGATCCGGGCGTACCATCCCAAGCTCCGGGCTGTTCCAGCGCACCAGGCACTCCGCCTCATCGACCGCTTCCCGGCCAATGGTCACGATGGGCTGATAGACCAGGTAGAGCTCGTTATTCGGGATCGCGCCGTAGAGCTGATTCAGCATCGAGATATTGTTCAGCGCCTGTTCGCGCAGCGACGCGTCATAGAGGCAGCCTTTGGCGCTGTGGCGATGACGGGCAGCCTGGTGGGCAATACTGGCATTGGTCATTGCGGCCTGCAGCGAGCATCCCTCGGCGCAGGTCACAACGCCCACGTAGCCCATGAACACGAAGCGGCTGGTGGCGTATTCGCTTTCGGCCAGTTGCATCAGATTCAGCATGCGGGCGGCGAGGGCATCCATCTGCCGGGTCTCCTTGCCGGGACAGCAGACAATCAGTCGATCGATGGAATCGCGAACCAGAACGGTATCGCCGGGAAACGTGCGGTAGACAAACTGAATAAACGCTTCCAGATAGCGCGCGGCATAGTCGCAGCCGAGATTATTAAAGTTGGTCTGCAGTTTGCTGAGGCTGACCATCGCCATCACGCCGTGAAACTGGCGATCCTCACCGAACTCGGAGATAAGCCCTTTACGGGTAAACAGCCCCGTCTCACTGTCGATGTTGATCTGATCTTCCAGCCGGGCGAAGGCGCTGTCCAGATCCCTTGCCATCCGGTGCAGGGCATTGTCGAGGGTATTGATCTCGTCAAAGGACCAGCCTTCATTATGTTCTATCTTACGGGTGTGGGCGATTTGCGGGGCCTGTTCGGCAATCCGCCGCAGCGGGTTAACAATGACCGATAAGATCCGGTGCGCCAGCAGGCCGCCTATCAGCACCAGCAGGATGACGATAACGATAGTCATCTCCCGATAGCCGCTGACCGCGCCCAGCAGTTCCTGCTTCGATACCAGCACCACCATCCGCCAGCCGCGCAGCTTAACGGCATCGCCGACCTGGATAACTTTGCTGTAGTAGCGGGAGCCGCCGACGTCTATCTGGTGGATGTTGCCTTCACCGGGCGCCAGGTAGCGGGCGGAAGCTTTGACCACCGGCTCGGCGCTGTCCTGCACCAGCGGCAGGCCCGTGCCGCTCTGCTCTGCCAGGCCGTGGCCCGATTCGCCAAGCAGCAGGCGCGGCTCGGAGGCGGCGATGATCTGCTGGCGATCGTTGACCAGATAGATAAGGCTGTGCTGGGTCGCCGTCAGGCTCGCCAGGTAGCGATTAAGCCGGCTGAGGCGCAGATCGCTTGAGACAACGCCCACGTAATGGCCGCGCTTATCGGTCAGCGGCGAGCTGTAGGAGATACTGACGCCGGAGTCGGAGTTTACGTCGCGATAGGCGCTGGTCCATTCGGAGTGGCGGGAGCGGTTAACCTGGCTGAACCAGGGCCTGGCGAAAAGATTATAGTCATCAACGGTGTCCATCACCGGGCTGGTCGAGGAGCCGTCTTTGTAGAACACCAGCTTATTGTCGGTCTCATGATTCTTCTTGATCTGGAAAGTCCAGTTGGTCTCAAGATCCCGCGAGAAGCCAACGTAGTCGCCGTCGATACTGCCGAAAGCGATGGAGCTGAGCAGAGAGTCGCGATTAAAACTCTGGGTCATTATTTTGTAGAGATAATCGCGGATCTGGTAAAAGCTGGCCTCTTTGTCGCTATAATCGAGCGTTTTAACGAAGATGCCGGCAATCGAATTAGCCTGCTCAGGGATGTTCAGGTAGTAATTCAGGGCGTTCCTGACCGCTTCTCCGCGGGTATCGATAATACGCTCGCTCATCACGTTGAGCGTCTGATTTTCGCGATACAGCTGTATATAGAGCACGCCGGCGATCATCAGCAGCGAAAAGCAAAAGAACACCGTGAAGATGGTGGTGCGCAGCGAAATATGAATGCGATTAAGCCATTTCATGCTATTCGCCCTCCGTTGTCAGGGTATTTTTGCCTTTCTTCTTTGAGGCGTAGAGATTAAGGTCGGCCTGATGCAGCGCCAGTTCAACATTGCCGTCGCAGCGCGCCAGCCCCATCGAGATGGAGGGGGTAAAGCTGCCGTCATCCGGCAGCGGGATCTGCAGGCCGTTAATCATCTCCAGCAGGCGTCGGGAAGCCCTCAGCGCGCCCGTTCTGTCGGTTTTGAATAGGAAAATAGAAAATTCATCGCCGCCCATGCGGACCACAAAATCCGATTCGCGCAGATGTGACGTCATCTGGCGGGTGCACTCCTGCAATACCCGATCGCCAAATCCATGTCCCCAGCTGTCGTTGATGGTTTTAAAGTTGTCGATATCTATCGCCAGGATGTAGCAGACTTCCTGGGTGTCGTGCAGCTGTGACAGATAGCGACGGTTATAAACGCCGGTGAGGGGATCAATCATATAATTGCCGCGAAGCCGGCGCAGCGAGTAGAAATAGTAAACGGATTGAATGCTGCGCAGCAGCGCCATTATCGTGGGAATAAGAATCAGTATTAACAGCTGGCGGCTATAAACCTCGCGAGTCTGTTTCATCGCGCTGCGCGCCAGCTGGGGAAACTGATTATTATTCACACCGATATCATCATATAAGGTATGAATATCGCGGTCGCGAGCCTTGAGGTAGATATTTTCAGCAAAATGTTCTTCCTCATACTTTAATGCGCTGCTGATGTCGGCAGCGAATACATGCTTCACATAGCCGGTGTATAAAGAGGTAATGTTCTTTTGATACGTTGCATCGAGGTTATCATGAAGATACATTGCATCGTTGATATGCGTTAAGAACTCTGACTTCAGTATCGAGACACTCAATATATTCTCCATGTCAGCATTCATTTTTTCTATCCGTGAAAAGAACATGGCAAAGCACACCAGGCTGACGACCAGTGTCGTAAAAGTAAGAAGATGATGCAGGCTCGATGCGTAGCCGGGGGTGTCGTTAGATAGCTTCATAAGGTAATGACGTTAAGTAATGGGTTAAAGTTCACTCCCGGCCCGTGCTGCTGCGACACCCGGCATATCGGCCCTCCGGGTCTACCGCCTCCGCAGTTCCCTGAATCGTTGCTCAGCAACATTCACCGCGCTTACCTTAGCAGCGTGAGGCCCAACATTGTATTTATATCGCAAATTACACATTAATCAGAATTAAAATCCATTTATTAATGATTTATAAATAACTAAAGACCAAGAAAATGCACTTTACCAGAATAAAAAATAAAATATTAATTTAACAATCAAACTACACTTACAAAACCTGTTGTCGAGGGCAGTTCAACTGGTCAGAATGAAAAACATACGCTATCCTTTTTGTGCTATACCTTTAATGGAAGGCATAAATAGCTCATCACCATAACAATTATTACCAGTAATGTTCCTATCATTACTTTATACAACCAGCATAATCGTTAGGGCGGTTACTGATGTTAACAATTTAGCCAAGAATATATTCATATAGCGGCCCATAACAGTCGCTATCATTGACGCATGTCAAGCATAGCCACGTTAATTAAAAAAACAGCACGGTATGACTGTCAATATTTCCTGCCCGGTTCGCGGCGAAATACTTACAGATACATATTGATACGTTCCTGCCTTTGCTTTTTAAAAGTATGGAATATAATTACTCTGTCATTATGAATGAGGTTATCACATGAAAATATATCAGGCTCAGCCCCAGGACGTTGATAAAGTTCTGCCGCTCTATCTTGGCTATCGTCGTTTCTATCAGGTTGAAGAAAAACCGGAACAGAGCCGCGATTTTCTGCTGAAACGTCTGCAGTTAAAAGAGTCGATCATTTTCTTCGCAGAATCAGAAGGTAAGGTTGTTGGCTTTACCCAACTTTATCCTCTGTTCTGCTCCCTGGAAATGAAGCGCATCTGGTTACTGTACGATCTGTTCGTTGACGAGTCGGCGCGTAAGCACGGCGTCGCGCAGCAGCTTATCGAACGCGCAGAGCAGCTGGCCAACGAATCCGACTCCGCATTCATTATGCTGGCGACCGCGACCGACAACGTGAAGGCTCAGGCAGTTTATGAGCGTAACGGCTTTGTCCGCGATACCGACTTCTACACCTACAATAAATTCCTGAAATAATCCGCAGGAAACGCCGCGCAGTGTAGCATCCTCACAAAGTATCTCCGATAATTGCGGGATACTTTGTGGGAGGTGTCCGTGCAGGGCGTACCAGAACAGTTCGACGATCCAACAGATTGCGCCAGCTTCCGCCACCTGGAACAGCTTCCGGGTCTGGAACTTTATCACGCCCACATCTCCCGCTACGCTTTTGAACCCCACACCCACGAAGCCTTCGGCATCGGCGCGATCGAAGCCGGCGCAGAGCGCTTTCGCTACCGCGGCGCCCAGCACGTCGCGTCGGTCAACGCCATCGTCACCATGAATCCGGATGAGCTGCACACCGGCGAGGCCGAAACCGAGGGCGGCTGGCGCTACCGGATGATCTACCTGCATCCCGACCTGCTGGAAGAGGTGACCGGCATCCGCCACTGGTGGTTCAGCGACGTGCTGCGCACCGATCCGCGACGCTCGGCGCAGATCTGTCAGCAAATCTACGCGCTCTGGCACAGCGAAGAGCCGCTGGCGCAGCAGGGAATATTGCTGAATTTGATTGATACCTTCCGGCCCTTTGCCTGCCATACGCCGCAGCGTCAGGAAGGCGCGCAGCGCTTTGAGCAGGTTCGCGATTATCTGCACGACAACTATATGCGCAGCATTACCCTCGATGAACTCGCCGCCGTCGCCGCCCTCAGCCCCTTCCATTTCCAGCGGCGCTTCAAGGAGCGCTATCACGTCACGCCGCATCAGATGCTGATGGCTATCCGCCTGTGGCGGGCCAAAGAGTTCCTCACCCAGGGGATGCCCGCCTCCGAGGTGGCCGCCGCTACCGGGCTGGTCGATCAGTCCCACCTTACCCGCGCCTTCAGCCGCCGCTACGGCATTACGCCGGCGCGCTATCAGCGGCAGGTTACCGGCCGCTGATGCGCAAGCTGGTACAAGACAGCGCAGCCGCGGCTTCACTACCCTGATCCTCAATAACCGCGAGGAGCCGGGAATGTTGAGTGGAGTACTGTACGCCCTGCTGGCCGGGCTGATGTGGGGCATGATTTTTGTCGGGCCGCTGCTGGTGCCGGAGTATCCGGCGCTGCTGCAGTCGATGGGACGCTATCTGGCGCTCGGGCTTATCGCCCTGCCGCTGTCCTGGCTTGGCCGCGCCGGGCTGAAGCAGCTCACCGCCCGCGACTGGCTGACGGCCCTGCTGCTGACCCTCGGCGGCAATCTTATCTACTACGTCTGTCTCGCCAGCGCGATACAGCGCGCCGGCGGGCCGGTGGCGACGATGATTATCGGCACGCTGCCGGTGGTGATCCCGGTGTTTGCCAATCTGTTTTACGGCCGCCGGGACGGCAGGCTCCGCTGGCGCGCCATGGCGCCCGCCCTGCTCTGCACTGCCGCCGGCGTTGTCTGCGTCAACATTGCCGAACTGCGGCACGGTCTGCCGGATTTCAGCTGGCTGCGCCACGGCAGCGGGATAGGGCTCGCGGCTCTCGCCGTTGCGTGCTGGGCGTGGTACGCGCTGCGCAACGCCCGCTGGCTGCGGGAACACCCGCAGCAGAACCCGATGATGTGGGCCACCGCCCAGGCGCTGGTTACGCTGCCGGTATCGCTGCTGGGATATAGCGCCGCCTGCCTGTGGCTGGCAAAGACATCGGCAGACTTCCCGCTTCCGCTTGGCCCGCGCCCGCTCTTTTTCACCGCGCTGATGATCGCTATCGCCGTGTGCTGTTCGTGGATCGGCGCCCTGTGCTGGAATATCGCCAGCCAGCGCCTGCCGACCGTTGTCCTCGGCCCGCTGATTGTGTTTGAGACGCTGGCCGGGCTGCTCTACACCTTCCTGCTGCGGCAGCACTTTCCGCCGCCGCTGACGCTCGGCGGCATCGCCCTGCTGATCGCGGGCGTGGTGATGGCCGTACGCGCGAAGCCGCAAAAGCCGGCCCTGCAGGTGCTGCGGGAAGAGGCGGCAAAATAGGCCGCTATCCGGAAGGGGTATTCCCTTATCTTAAAGATGCATTTAAAATGCAATTTATACTTTTCAGATGAGGTAACGGCCATGGCCTTTCGCGATCACACTCTGGGCGAGCTGGCGCTCGCCATCCCCCGCGCTTCCGCGCTGTTTCGTCAGTACGACATGGACTACTGCTGCGGCGGGAAGCAAACCCTGGCGCGCGTCGCCGAACGCAAGGCGCTGGACGTCACCATGCTGGAGGCCGAGCTGGCCCGACTGGCCGAACAGCCGGCCGGCAAAGCGTGGCACGCGCAGCCGCTGGGCGAGATGATCGACCACATTATCGTCCGCTATCACGACAGGCACCGGGAGCAGCTGCCGGAGCTTATCCTGCAGGCCACAAAAGTCGAGCGCGTTCACGCCGACAAGCCCAGCGTCCCGCGCGGGTTGACCAAATACCTCACCGCTCTGCATCAGGAGCTTTCCAGCCATATGATGAAAGAGGAGCAGATCCTGTTTCCGATGATTAAGCAGGGTATGGGAACGCAGGCCGGTGGCCCGATTAGCGTGATGGAGAGCGAACACGACGAGGCCGGCGAGCTGGTGGAAGTGATTAAGCACATCACCGATAACGTCACACCGCCGCCGGAAGCCTGTACAACGTGGAGAGCGATGTATAACGGCATTAACGAGATGATTGACGATCTGATGGAGCACATCAGCCTGGAAAATAATGCGCTTTTCCCGCGCGCGCTGGCGGGAGAAAAGTAAAAAGAGAAGTGGCCCGCGCCGACGCCGGCGCGGGCCATCGGGATTTACTTAGCCAGCCGCTTACGACCGGCAAACAGCCAGCCTGCGCCCAGCACGATAAACCACAGCGGCGTGACGATCAGCGCCTGGCGGGTATCATCCTCCAGCGTCAGCAGCACAATCACGAACACGAAGAAGGCCATGCACGCCCAGCACATCAGCTTGCCGAGCGGCATCTTGTACTTCGAGGCTTCGTGCAGCTGCGGACGATGCTTGCGGTAGGTCAGGTATGAGCAGAGGATGATGGTCCAGACGAACATGAACAGGATCGCCGACACGGTAGTGATCATGGTAAACGCGGCAATCGCGCTCGGATTCACGTAGAGCATCACCACGCCGCCCAGCAGGCAGATGCAGGAGAAGGTCAGGCCTTTAGCCGGCACCGCGCGCTTTGACAGCGTCGCGAAGGCTTTCGGCGCCATCTTATCCTGCGCCAGGCCAAACAGCATGCGGCTGGTGGAGAACACGCCGCTGTTGGCGGAAGAGGCTGCGGAGGTCAGCACCACAAAGTTAATGATGCTCGCCGCTGCCGGCAGGCCCACCAGCACAAACAGCTCAACGAACGGGCTCTTCTCCGGCACCACGGAACTCCACGGCGTCACGGACATAATGACAATCAGCGCGAAGACGTAGAACATAATGATGCGGATAGGGATCGAGTTAATGGCGCGCGGCAGGGATTTCTCCGGATCTTTGGTTTCCGCCGCCGTGGTGCCCACCAGCTCAATGCCGACAAAGGCGAACACCGCGATCTGGAAGCCGGCGAAGAAGCCGCTGATGCCTTTCGGGAACCAGCCGCCGTCGTTCCACAGGTGGGCAAAAGACGCCTCTGTCCCGGACGGTGAAGTAAAGTGCGTCAGTACCATCACCAGGCCAACCACGATCAGGCCAACGATGGCGACGATTTTGATCATCGCAAACCAGAACTCCATCTCACCGAACATCTTCACGGTGGCGAGGTTCAGGCCCAGCAGCAGGACAATCACCGCCAGGGACGCGACCCAGTCCGACAGACCGGGGAACCAGAACTGGGCGTATGAGGTGATGGCCACCACATCGGCCATGCCGGTCACCACCCAGCAGAACCAGTAGGTCCAGCCGGTAAAGTATCCGGCCCAGGGGCCGAGCAGGTCGGCGGCAAAGTCGCTGAACGACTTATACTCCAGATTCGACAGCAGCAGCTCGCCCATAGCGCGCATGACGAAAAACAGCATAAAGCCGATTATCATATAAACGAAGATGATCGACGGCCCGGCGAGGCTGATGGTTTTACCTGAACCCATAAACAGCCCGGTACCGATGGCACCCCCAATGGCAATAAGCTGAATATGGCGGTTGGTGAGATTGCGCCGTAGCGACTGTTCAGCCGCCGGGTCCTCAGACGCGGCAACTTTGACCTGATCTACCATGTGATTTTTCCTGTTGTTCCTGTTGTGTTATTCAGGCTCTGCGGCCTTTTGCGATCCTGTAATAAGGATGCATCGATAGTAGGTAAGAATCGGCGGGATGAATACTATGTTTTAAATATAATGTTAACGTTATGTTTAAAGTGAGTGTTATATCACTATCTCTTCGCGAAACAGCTCACAAAAATACACTCATAGCGTCGTATTGCAACATAAGATGCCACATTTTTCTTTAATCAAACATTTTTTGCTGCAGGAGGGGAGCCTCTCCCGCCTGCGGGAGAGGATTTGACGCGCTTACAGGATTTCGAGCAGTTCCACTTCAAACACCAGCGTGCTGAAAGGCGGAATAGAGGCGCCGGCGCCGCGCTCGCCGTAGGCAAGGTTGTGCGGAATAACCAGCTCCCACTTAGAGCCGACCGGCATCAGGGTCAGGGCTTCAATCCAGCCGCCGATCACGCCGTTGACCGGGAACTCAGCCGGTTCGCCGCGGGCGACGGAGCTGTCGAAGACGGTGCCGTCAATCAGCTTGCCGGTATAGTGAACGCGTACGCGATCGGTACGGGCCGGGATCGGGCCATCGCCCTGGGTCAGAACGCGGAACTGCAGGCCGGATTCGGTGCTGCTCACGCCCTCTTTCTCGCGGTTTTCTTCCAGATACTTAACGCCTTCGGCAGCCATCGCTTCGAAGCGCTCGCGGCGTACCGCGTCGGCACGTTCGTGAATTTCACGCAGGGCGCGGTGCACCACGTCTACCGGTACCTGCGGCTGCTTACCTTCCAGCGCGTCGGCAATACCAGCTACCAGCGCGTCCGGCAGCAGACCCTGCAGGCCGGATTCGCTCAGCTGTTGTCCTACCTGCAGGCCGATGCCGTAGCTGGCCTGGGCTTCAGTGGTGTCAAAAGTCGGGGTTGCCATGCTCTTTCCTTTCATCTGATGTTAATCAGCGGGCAGCATAGCAGTCTCACTGCGGCGGGTAAAACGTTACGGGTAGATAACATCATTTAAACACCGGCGTCGAGGCTGCCTGAAGGATGACGTGTATAAGCAAAATTATGGTTATACTGAGTCACATACAGGGAAACGCGGAGCAGGAGGTAAGCACAATGCCCGGGCGATTCGCTCTACAACCAATGCTGCACAAAATCTGGCATGCCCCGGATAATATTCGCATTCTGGATCCGCTGCCGCTGATGCACCGACGCGGCATTATTATCGGCTTTTTGCTGGTGATAATCGGCTTTCTGCTGCCGGGCGGCGGCGATAGCGCAGATACAACGCAGGTCAGGCGCGAAGCGCAGCTCGATTTGCAGTCCGAGTCGCAGCCGCAGCAGCAGGGAAATCTGCAGCAGCCTCTGCCGCCGATTACCTCGACGCCGACCGTCAGCGATCCGGGCCAGGCGGCACCGGCATCGCCGGAAGTGGTGCAGGAGGGGCAGCCTGATGACCCGATGCCGCAGGCGCAGAATCAGAGTACGCCGTCGGGTATCGATCAGCAGTGGCGCAGCTACCGGCTGGAATCGGGCAAAACGCTGGCGCAGCTGTTCCGCGATCATAACCTGCCCGCCACCGATGCCTACGCCATGTCGCAGGTTGAGGGCTCCGGTAAGCCGCTCAGCTCGCTGCAGGCCGGTCAGATGGTGAAAATCAGGCAGAACGCCAGCGGCGTGGTCACCGGCTTAACCGTTGACGCCGGGGGCCAGCAGGTGCTGTTTACCCGCCAGTCTAACGGCAGCTTTATCCGCGCCAGGTAAAACGGGTAAAAGCGCCTCTCCGCAGGAGAGGCCCCGTTTGCGCCCTCTCCCACAGGGAGAGGGAATTGGCTCTCTCCCCAAAAACAAAAAACGCCGGCGCGAGGCCAGCGTTTTTTCGTCACAGCGGAGTAATTAATTACTCAGCAACAACGTTTACTACCAGTTTAGCGAACACTTCGCTGTGAACCTGGAAGTTCACTTCGTGCTCACCAGTGGTACGCAGAACGCCGTTCGGCAGGCGAACTTCGCTCTTCGCCACTTCAACGCCGGCTGCAGTTACAGCGTCAGCGATGTCGCGGGTACCGATGGAACCGAACAGTTTACCTTCGTCGCCAGATTTAGACGCGATAGTAACGGTTTCCAGGGCGTTGATTTTTTCAGCGCGAGCGTTGGCAGCAGCCAGAACGTCAGCCAGTTTGGCTTCCAGTTCAGCGCGACGTGCTTCGAAGTACTCAACGTTTTTCTTGGTAGCCGGCACAGCTTTGCCCTGCGGAACCAGGAAGTTACGAGCATAGCCCGCTTTAACGTTAACCTGATCGCCGAGGCTACCCAGGTTAGCTACTTTATCAAGCAGAATAACTTGCATTACCTTATCCTCTTAAAGTCGTATTAATGGACCGTGACCGATTACTGATGACGATCAGTGTACGGCAGCAGGGACAGGTAGCGGGCGCGTTTGATAGCGCGAGCCAGCTGACGCTGATATTTTGCACGGGTACCGGTGATACGGCTCGGGACAATCTTACCGCTTTCGGTGATGTAGTTTTTCAGCGTAGCGATATCTTTATAGTCGATCTCTTGTACGCCTTCCGCGGTGAAACGGCAGAACTTGCGACGACGGAAATAACGTGCCATTTGGCTAGTCTCCAGAATCTATCAATTCAATCTGCTCGGCATGCAGCACCATTTTACTCAGGCCATTTCGCGCCTTGTGGCAGGTAATGAACCCGTGAACGGTGAGTTGCGTGCCGACCGTTATACTGTGAGTAACGGCCTGGTTCTCGTGCCCGCTGATTATTACAGGCATCTGACACCACGCCTGCCGGTGAAAACCGGCTTCCTCCTGCACGGAACGGTGCTCAAGCACGAACTGGCAGTGAGGAATTCCTGATGGGCTGACCTTTCGAAGGGGTGCCCTGCACACGGTGCCGGACAGCGCCAGACGGTTGGCCATCAGTAATTACTCTTCAGAATCCCCAGCATCCTCAGTGGTTTCGTTGGCGAAATCTTCACGACGCTCGCGACGCTCGTCTTTCGCTTTAACCATCGGGGAAGCTTCGGTTACAGCGTGTTTGGTACGCATAACCATGCTGCGGATAACGGCATCGTTGAAGCGGAAGTTAGTTTCCAGCTCATCGATCGCTTCCTGCGGCGCTTCAACGTTCATCAGAACGTAGTGGGCTTTGTGCAGTTTGTTGATCGGATAAGCCAGCTGACGGCGACCCCAGTCTTCCAGACGGTGGATCTTGCCTTCTGCACCAGTGATTGCACCGGTGTAGCGCTCGATCATGCCCGGAACCTGTTCGCTCTGGTCAGGATGGACCATAAAAACGATTTCGTAATGACGCATCGAATTGCTCCTTACGGATTATTCAGCCTCCTGTCTGGGTCAGCCGAGGCCCGGGGAGGCAAGGAACGTGTTAAGAGTCGGCTGAAAAATTGACGCGTAATCATACTTACGCTACCTGGCAAATACAAGGTAATTCGCACAAAGCGCCAATCAGCGATAACGCGATGATTTAAAATTAACCAATAAACAACGCGGCAAATTTTTGAACAACAGCATCAGAAATGGTCGCGATTGCCCGTCAGACAAAGGGTTACACTTAATGTCATCACTGAGCCGATTGCAAAAAGGACAGAGCGTCAGCGCAGTCCGGCGATAAGGAGTGAAGACGATGAAACGCATGATAACGGCCCTGCTGGCCGCCCTTCTGTTAAGCAGCAACGCCACGGCGGCGATTAAAATTTCCGCCTCGCAGGCTAAGAATATGGACGACGTCATGAGCCTGGGAGTCATCTATATCAATCATAATATCGCCACCGAGAGCGAAGCCGAGCAGGCGCTCAGCGCGGAAACAGACGCGCGCGGCGCGCGGCTCTATTATCCCATCCTGATGCGCGAGCCGGGCAGCAATGGCCCAATGCACGCCAGTGCGGTGATCTACCGGTAATCTGCGCCCCACGCACGTGGGGCGGTTTTCAATGCAGCGACAGTCTACGCCACTCCTGGCGAAAGAAATACCCCTGAAGCGCATCGGCTGCGCTCCGCAGGCAGATTATATAATCCTCAATGCTCTCGACGCCTTCGACAACGACCATCTTTCCGGCATCGCGATATCGCCTTACCAGCCTGGCAAATACCGCCGCGGATTGACTGAACTGGCGGAACAGGTGGCAGTCGATTTTGACGGCATCAAAAACGAGCCCCGACCGGCTCCACGCATAGAGATGCTCAGGATAGAGATCGTCCAGCCAGACCTGATATTCCTCCGCCGACAGGCGCTTAACGGCGGTAAAAATAGTCTGCTGTTCAATGCTATTGAGCCTCAGCAGACTCCCCGGATCCTGTATCTCGATAATGATTTTCCGGCCCAGTTTCTGAGCCAGGATCTGCTCAACAAAAGCCGCATCGGCGAGCATACTGACCGATAGATTAAGGGTGTAGCGCCCGGATAACGGTAAAACGCTGGCCATCTGTTGGCAAAAAAGCTGCTTTTTACTCTCTTCCGATAGATCCCGGAAGAAATCCTCCGCGGCCACCCCGGCGCTCACTTCACTCAAGACTTCCCGGACGCCGTGGAGCGGCCTGCGTAAAAAATGGATTAATTCCAGTCTGAATCCCGTCACTCTCACCTCTTCAGGCGGAGAAAGCGTTTCCTGAGAAGCCGTCTCAGGGCAATTATCTGTCTGCATGTGTGTTCATTCTTAGGTTAATCATTGGATGAAGAGTCATTGATAGCTCAGCGTCCACGTCCCGCTGGCGGTGAATGCGCCGTAATTCAGCGAGTTGTTTTTTTTCGCCCCGGGCTCTGCTTCAACCCATGCCTGGAAATCCAGCGCCATATCGCCTTTCACGACCTCCTGTCGGGAGGTGCTTTGATTGAGGCGGACCGGCGTGCCGTCATCTTCGCTCAGGCCTATCGCGATGCCCTTTGCGTCACTGCCGCTGCTAAGCGCCAGATGATCGGGCAGTTCAGGATCTTCCGGCCCGCTAAAGATCACCGCCACCGAGCGGAAGACCTCCGGGTTACAGTCAACGAGGCGAATTTGAAATTTTTGTGGGCTGCTGCGCCCTGAGAGATACAGGGACTGCGCCGCAATCTCGCCAAAGTCGACGGCGATCCTGTCACCGCCCGGCGGCAGGCTACAGGCAAGGGCCGTTATCGTGCCGTGAAAATGCATATCACCGCCGATGAGCTCGGTGTTGGCAAAGCAGGCCGCACTGGCGGCCCACAGCGCAATAAAAGTACGATTCACCATCTTCACTGTCCTTACTGAAATTTCGCCACCACCGTCGCCGAGGCTTCAAACTCGCCCTCTTTGACGCTGCCGGCCCCCGCATTGGCCATCGGCGCCGCGGTCAGGTTCCAGTCCCCCTGATTTTTATAGAATCCTTTCATTTCATAGAATTGGTCGGGCACAACGGGTCTGCCGTTCGTATCCTGCAGGAGGATCCCCAGATCGCTGCGCTTCTGGCCATTGCTCAGCGTACCCAGCAGTTGATGATTAAAGCTGGCGGTTCCGGAGGCCGTGGTTGTCTGAATACCTAACTCAATGTTGAGCGCTCCCTGGCTGAAGCTGCCGCCTTCGCACTCCACGTGAATGGGCACCGACTGCTTGTAGTTATTGCCATCAAGCTTGCTTGCCGCGTTGGGCAATGTGCCAAATTCAACGGCGATCTTTTGCCCTTTATTAAAGACGCATCTGTCCGGGACCGTAATCAGGCCGGAGCTGATAATGACGCGTGAGATAGGCGTACTGGGAATGGCCTGACCGCCCAGATCGCCCGCCAGGTCTAACAGCGCCTGCCCGGTGATATTGATGCCGTTAATGATGGGCTTAGTCACAATAAAGACGACTTTGCCTCTTGAGCCGCTTTGCACATTATTAACCCGCGCGACGCTACCGCCCGGGCCGGAAAAGCAAGAATTCTGACGTAACCTATTGGAATAATTGGTGAAAGGAGCCGGAATATATTTATTCACATTCCCGGCGATCCACACGGAGGCTTCAACATCGAGATAATCATTCAGCTTAAAGCGGTTGTTCCCCGACGGCTGCATCGTTGATTTCGTGGTGTAACTGATTGCTTCATTTATAATACTTCCGGAATCACAGTGAAAATTGACCACGTAATTACTGCCAAGATTCCACGTAAACTCCGGTGTTCTCCCGCCGACGCGGTTATTAGCGATATCGAGACTGTTGAGGTCAATATTGTAGACATGCGCTTCGCCCTCGGGCTCGCCCTCCCCCTGAACATAGGCCTGGGCGCTAAAAGCCGCCGTCAGGAGCGCCATCCCCACCAGCCGTTTTATTGACCTTTTCATAAATACTCCAGCTTCAGCCTGATAAGCCCGCGAAACTCGCCGGCGGTGACTTCCCGTCCCGTTGACTCCAGCGCGGCGAGGAAATTGACCGCGTTATCGCCGGGCTTCAGAATCAGCATTCTCTCGGTCTGGTTAAGCGCCACCGGCTTCTCTTTCATCGTCAGAATGCGAATACCTGCGCCCTGCACATCACCGCTGATGCGGGCAAGATCGCGATTGTCCGGGTCGCCCTCGGCCATCAGCGTTATCGATACGCCCTGCTCCACCGTGCTGAGCACAAACTCCGGCGCGGCGCTGGTCTGCCCTGGCGTGTCCTCAAGCGTATGCCCGGCACCTTTGAGGCAGTCGTTAAGATAGAGCGATACCCGTACCGGCCTGCTGCGATCGCCGCTGTGATGAAATGAACGGGCCGAAATTTCGCCCAAATCTACCGTCTGATCGCGGGATGCCATCGCCAGCACGCACGGAGAGACGTAAACCCGGCCGTGGAAATGCACATCGCCGTACTCTCCGGAGACCTTTGTCATATCCCGACGACCGCCGCCCGCCTGCGCGGAACAGGCAACGGCGGCCAGCAGCAGGGCACAAACGCACTTTTTCATTGACGCCTCCTGTGGCCGACTTTATTCAGGCTGCTGATCCATCGGCAGCGCGCGGCAGGTATCGCCGCTGCAGCGGAAGATGAGCTCAGGATGGCCGCCGTAGTCGTTAACAAACATCATGGCGAACTCGCCGACGCCGCCGTCGGTGACCTGAAGATTTTGTGAGGCTTTGGGGGGAACCATGATGCCGGGGAAGGTGGTGAGCTTACCGCCGCCCTGCGCTTCCATTTTACGGCTCAGGCCGATAATGGTGATGTAATAAGGCGTCGGATTATCAACCGACCAGCGTGCCCCCTGCTTGTGGAAAACCAGCTGGTTTTGCCAGACCATCCCCGGATGCTCCGGCATAATCGCCGCCGGGCGATAAAACAGCTTGATGCGCGACTGCATCGCCATCTGCAGCACGTTGGGCTTATCCGGTTTTGGCGGGATCTCGCGCACGTTGAGATAGAAGACGCTCTCGCGATCTTTAGGCAGGGCGTCAATACCATTGGTTTTGGTCACCCTGGCAATCCCCTTCTGCCCGCCGTTAATCCGCTGCAGGGGCGGAAGCACCATCAGCGGCGAGGTTATTTTTTCACCGCTGGCATTCTCCACCCACGACTGGGCGAGAAAGGGCGTATCGGGGCTGGTATTGGTCAGGTTGGCGCTGGCGGACCTGTCCTTTTCATTAATGATAAGCCGGGTTCTGTCGAGAGCGATCCCGGCCCAGGCCTGGTGGGCTACGCCGGTGATCAGCAGGCCGCAGGCGGCCGTCAGCAGCGTGCGCTGCAGAGAAAAATGCGTCGAGTTTTTCATCAATGTATTCATTTAGTTTGTGGTAGTGGCTGGCAGGGCAGCAGAACTTTGCCCTGCGTGTTAACTGTTTTCGGCGTCCGCACCTGGCACTGCCGGCTCCCGTTCCAGGAGAGGGAAAGCATTTCCTCAGGCTTAACGCCCTCCAGCCAGGCTTCACCGTCGTCCATCACCATGCCCACGTTCACGCCGCTGCTGTTGAGGACTTCAGAACCGAACGGCGGTACGCTGCCGTTACCCATCCTCAGCAGGACCATCATTTTTCCGCCGCGGGCGACCGCGAAATGCTGATAGCCGATAGCGCCTTCCGTCAGCGTGCTGGTAGCGATAGCCTTCGTGGCGGCGATGTCTTCATCCATTGCATCGACGTCAATGCGGGTATCAAAACTGTGGTAGCTCACGATGTCGGGGACGACCGCAATGCCGAAGCGGTTGGAGTGCGCCAGCTGGCCGTTGAGCGGTACGTCCGCGACGCCGTCGGTATCCACCATCACCCTGGCGGTATTCATTGACGCCTGGCTGTTGTGCAGCGCGGCGCCGTGACGCGTGGCGGTAAAGCCGCCGCGCACGGTGCCGCCAACCGATACGTAGCGCTCCTGCTCCCAGTTGACGTTGGATTCCAGTTCAGCCATCGAGCTGCGGTGTTTGTAATAGCCATCAAACGCGCCGTGCCCTTCTTCAGACGCACCGGCGCGCAGGCGCCAGCTGTTATTGCTGTCACGGTTATCGGAGTAGGAGGCCATCTGGCTGGTGCGGTCGCCGTTGTTCTGCATCTGATATTCCACGGAGCGGCCGTCGCCCCACGGAATAGAAACAGAGAGCGAAACGCTGTCGTCAGTGCTGCCCTGGTACTCTGAGCGATAGGCGGCAAGGTTAGTGCTGATGCCGCTGATCCCGGCCACGGTGAAGCTGTGGCCGACGGAGAGCCCGTAGCGGTTCTGAGACTGCTGGTCCCAGTAATTCTGGTGGGTGAACGTCAGATAGAGCGTCGTGGCAAGCCGCGGTTCGTCGGCAAAGAACGTTTTATTCGCCGCAACGGTATACATCTGCCGTTCGCGGCCGTCGCTATCATCATTGTCGTACTGCTCTTCAAGAAACTGGGCAAAGGTCCGGTAGCTGCGCTGCGAAAAGCGGTAGCCGGCAAAGCTTATCGTGCTGTGGTAATCATCGAAGGTCTTGGCATAGCTGAGCTTAAAGGAGCGCCCCTGCTGCCGGGATTCATCTTTTACCCGGCTCATCGTCTGGGTGACGTCCGCTGACACGGCGCCAAACCAGCTTAAATCGCGACCGACGCCGAGCGATCCTGCGTTATAGCGGTTACCGGCAATAAATGCCCCGCCGTACAGAGACCAGGCGTTGCTGATCCCCCAGGAGAAATCGCCGCTGTAGAACGCCGGGCCTTCAATATCGTGGCTGTAGCGGGAGGGCCGACCGAACGCATTGTTGTAGCGAACGTAGCCGGGACGCGTCAGATAGGGAATATCGGCCGTGCTGACCTGAAAGGTCTGCACGCTGCCGTCCTGCTCTTCAACGCGCACATCGAGCTGACCGCGGACCGAACTGCGCAAATCTTCGATATTGAACGGCCCGGCCGGAACGGTCGTCTGATAGATGACCCTCCCCTGCTGGCTGATGGTCACTTTGGCGTTACTTTTGGCGATACCGTGAACCTGCGGGGCATATCCCTGCAGGCTGGGCGGCAGCATACGCTCATCGCTGGCAAGGTTGACGCCGGTGAAGCGAACAGAGTCAAACACCTGGGAATCGAGATAAATTTCGCCAACCGTGAGTTTGGCTTCGTGCATCGGCAGCGGGCGATAGGCGTAAAACTGATCCCAATCGAAACGCGCGCTCTGACCGCCGGAGCCGTAGTTCATCTGATACTGGCTGCGAAAGCGCCACGCGCCGACGTTAAACCCCGTTTGGCCGTATCCGGATAAGGTTTGATAGTGGCCACCCTCTTTAAGATAGTGGGTCGCCTGGCCGGAAAGGTTGTAGTCAAAAATGGCCCCGTTGACGCCGTTGTCCCAGCGCTCTGGCGGCGTCCAGTCCGGGTCGGAGTATTTCATCCACGCCTGGGGGATAGTGATATCCAGCACCCCTGCGGCGTTGCTGAAGCGGATGCCGTCAATACCGGAGATATCAAGGCAATCGGGAGCAATCGTGCGGATATGCGGCTGAACTTCATCCTTGAGCGCCAGCAGCGCGAGCTGCTGCGGCGTAAAGCAAACCAGGGTCTTATGTGCATTTTGCGGATCGGCAATGTAGGTAATTTGCTGCTGCGGGATCTCCTGGCCGTTAATGCGGACATCCAGCAAGTAGGTCCCGGGGGCGACAAAGTTGCCTTCGGAAAAACGCTGTAAGTCGACGTTTTGTCTGTCGCTGGCGTCGAGCACGTCGGTATTAAACTCAACGGCATCATCGGCGGCAACGTGAAAGGTTGCGCAGGCAAGAGATATGAGTATCGCCAGTTTATTTTTATTAATTTTTAGCGCTTTCATTATCGTTAGCTAACCTTAACTCCGCTGCGGCCAGCGCAGCTCAGAGATAATTCACCACAAAGTGAACCGCCGCGTTAAAATCCCCGGTTTTAATTCCGCTTCCCGTCGAAACAAGCCATGCGGTGAAGTGCAGGGTATTTGTCCCGGAGTTTAAAACGTAATCAGGGGAGGGTTTACCCAGCTCAAGCAGATTTCCATTGCGATCGAAGATTTCAATGGCCAAATCTTCTTCCTGATTATCTTTTGCCTGGACGCTCAGGAGGTTTTTATTATTGCTGGCAACATCCCCGGAGAAAGTAATGGATGTGCTGTGAAAAACCTTATCAGGGTTTGCAGAGTCGCCTAATGAGCAGCCGAGTAAATGAATACTGAAATTATGTGCAGAAACCTTATCCCGACTTTGGGTAATTTCTCTCGCCGAGATATCGTTAAATTCCACCAGTATTGACTGGTCATCAGGATCGACATAACAGGCCGCCTCAATAAGTTCTCCGCTCATATGCACCTTCCCGGGCGTGGTCACCGATTTATCAGCACTGGCCTTGAAAGAGAATAACGGAGCAAAAAATAGCAGCAGCAAAACTCGCCATTCGAACATTACCGGGCGTCCTGTTAATACTTCAGAAGAACGGGCAGGCGAAAAACCGCCTGCCGTACAGCATTACTGATAATCAATCTGGAAATTGATCGTTGAGGTGAAGGCACCCGGTTTAACTTCACCGCTGGTATCATTTTGCAGATAAGCAACAAAGTCGATATTGGTATTACCTTCCGTGACCTGCACCGGTGAGGTTTTTTCGCCCCAGGTCACATCCTGATTACCGCTATCTACAAGACCAATACCTACACCGCGGGCGGTGTCAGAAACGATGGCGGCCAGAGTCTTCATTGTCGTATCAGTCGTTGATGGGGTATAAGTGACTGTTGCTGATTTTGCAATTGTGGCATCGCAGCCCTGGAGAACTATTTTCGCGTGCTGGGAGCCTACGCGATCGGAAGCCTGCAGCTGGGACGTTGGAATTTCACCAAAATTAACTTTTACCGGGCTGGACTCCGGGGCAAGGCCGCAGGCAGAGCTGACCAGAGAACCGGTAAATTCAATTTTACCATTGGTAGGAGTTAACGTTGATGGCGTACCATCCTCATCCGCATTAGCAAAAGCAGAAACAAAAGTCATACCGGCGATCGCTAAACACGCGGCAGCGATTTTCTTCATTTTCATAGTTGTTTAAACCTGATTATTTGGTTGATATCAACAGTGCCTCTGAAGCATTGTACGTAAGTAATCCTGCCATGGTATTTATCCGCAAGCATGCCACTTATTGCATTCAGAACTTATGTTACTAAATCGATAGCCTTATATCAGCAACACTCTTCCGCACTGCATCGGTAGCTTATGTTACTTAAGTTTTAATGGTATACAACCGTAAATCACGGACCTGAAAAATTCAGTTGAACATTCTAAATAGCACTCCATATTTTAGCTAATAGCTCTGATTCATGATTAATTAAACGAAGTAAATGGTATAAGCGACTACAATTTATTTGTTTTATAGATTTTTTAACTACCATGATGAATTTTATTTAGAATTAACTCGAGGAACAAAAAAGGTCACCTGTTCATATATGAAACATCTGAATAATTTCACTTCCATAAATAGTCTCAGTGAGGTAAAAGACAGCAGATGTTATGATAATCATCGTCAAAATGCTGCATACTCATTAGTGCAGGTTAAGCCGTCACATGATCAGCGTGACTTTTAAACTTATGATATAGAGTGTTCATGGATTTAAGGCATAAAGGAAACGCATGTGCTTTCTCACATTCCAATAGACAATATCAAATCGGTAATCATTGGTGACAACATCATTTTCAGACCGAATAAAAATATACTTCAGGATATAAAAAGTGGTAAAAGCGCCTCGCTCAATAACATCGCCTGCCAGCTTTTTCTCTACTTGTTACAAAATGGTAAAGAAATATCAACACGCGATAATATTCTGCTAAATGTTTTTCAACGTAACGGTGCTCGTGCTACGGATGCTAATCTGAACCAGCATATTTCCTCCATCCGCAAAGCGATAACAACGATCGAGCATTCAGCAGAAATCATTGTTACAACGCCACGCGTTGGGTTTAACATCGTGGAAAACAACATCGTTTTCAATCTGTATCGGGAACAGGAAACAGAAGCAGAATCAGATAAAGCCGGCGTCACGCCCGCTACATCACCAGAAAAATTGGCTAAGATAATAAGCAAGGGAGCGATTATCGTGGCCATGGTACTCTCTGCTTTGGCGGTCGCGGTAAGCTGCTGGTTAACCGAACACCCAGGCCCGCTGCCGATGGGGGAAATATCCATTCTGTCCACCACCAGCTGGCAACAGTGTAAAATTCATATCATGGGTAATGTGAAAACAGACAGTTTCACAGAGAAAAAATCACTGGATATTTTTCAATCCATGGAAAATAAACCAGATTGCTCCACCCAAAAAGATATCTATATAAATATCTGGCAAAGTAGTTATCAACTTATCAACTGGAAGTTCAGTGCTGAATGTGGTTATAACATGGGTTATTACCACTGTCTTTCGAAATATCATTATCATGAAAAATAACATGGCAGAGAATAAAAACATAAATACATTGCTCCTGGCAACAATCATCATCAGCGTAGCGCTGGCAACCATCACCGTTCGATTTATAACGTTCAGAAGCCATGCTAATAATATCGATTTCTCCTGTACCTCAGAGATTGAGTCCCTGATCGACATTGATGAGAAGCAATGGCTTTTTAATGGCATTACGACACTCACCAGCTTCCAGGAAGATAAAATGTCTCTCTCCGTCAAAGGTAAGCTCACATTCGGCACTGAGGAAGATATTGTTAACCGAAGACTGTTATTCAGCTATACCGTTCCTGCAAACCGTAACAAAGGCGCTTTCATCTCCAGATTTATCGGCCACGAAAAAAAGCCGGATGATAACTCACCGGATAAATTTGATTATATTTTCTTCGATGCCTATCGCGACTTTGATAAAATCAATATCATCAAACGTATTGATGAAAGGACGGTGATCGTCGGCGACAACTTCTCTCCGGTATTTGCCTGCGTAATTAACAATATTGATTGAGTGAGGGGCAAAGGCTCCCGCCCCTCTTCGGGGCCGGGATTACAGATGCTGCCTGAAAAAGCGTACCGTTTCGTCAAGCGCCTCCGGCGTTATTCTGTGCCTGACGCCGGCTTGCCAGCGGCTGGTCAGGTTAGCATCCCAGCCCAGCTCCGCCAGCGCCTGCTGCAACCTGAACGATTCGGCGGCAGGCACCACGTCATCCTCCTCGCCGTGCCACAGTAGCAGCTTGCGGTTCGCCAGCGCCGCAAGCTGATGGCCGACATCCCACTCGCCCAGATCGCCGGGCATCTGCGGGGAGGGAAACAGCGTCTGTGAAAGCGTCGACAGATAGCCGGATCCCATCAGGCTGGCGACGCACTTAATTTCCGCATGCCTGGTCATCAGCCCCAGCGCCGTCATGGCGCCCATTGAGGCGCCGCCGACGCCCAGCCGTTCATCCAGCAGCCAGCCCTCGTCAATAATGGCGCGTCGCAGGGCGGGAAACTCGTGAAGGCTATTAACGAGAATCGGCCAGAAGCGCTGCATTCTCTGTTGCGCATCCCCTGAAAAGCGGCTGCCGTGATCGGGGGCATCCGGCATAATCACCCGAAATCCGGCCCCGGCCAGCGCGACGGCAAAATAGCTATAAACGACCTTCGATGACGTAAAGCCGTGGTAGAACACCACGCAGGGCAGCGGCCGTGCGGCCGCGCCGCGCGGCCAGGCGATCAGCGCCTCACTGCCGTTAAGTTCACGACACGCCAGTTCAATCATTATCCTTCTCCTGTAACGTTGCGGTTCTGAGATAATGCCGCTTCACGCTGTCCATTTGAATTGCTAATGTTGGGATTGCAGTTGCATTTTTGTAGTGTTTTCGTATTAATTTCGCGTTCAGGATAACAATTTGGGAACATTCCCCTCAAGGCAAATGTATTGGCCGCTACACTGACCTTATCAGGAAACGAGAGATGGTAATGCGACAAAGAATACCGCTGATACTGGCTTTACTGCTGTGTGGATGCACCGTACTGGAAGGTACACCGGAGCCGCCGCCGCCCCTGACGGACAAACCGCAGGAGATACGGCGCAACCAGACGCAGGGCCTGCAGAAAATAGGCTCCGTCAGCGTGCTGGTGCGCGGCGCCCCGTCGGATGCCGAAGCGGCCATCAAAGCGAAAGCGGCGGCGGCCAGTGCGGACTATTACGTCATTACCCTGGTGGATGAAACAGTGATCCCCGGCCAGTGGTACTCTCAGGCTGTGATGTATCGCAAATAATAAGACCTTATTTAATCTGCTTTACACTGCTATTCAGCCGCTCACATTTCCTCGATACACAATTGAGCTCATGCCTGGTCAGGAATGAGCGTCTGCAATGGACTGCCCGGGCACTTTCCTGGGTTACGTGAATGGAGCTGACGACAATGAAATATGCCTTTGCTTTCTCAACCGCAACGACCACCGCCCAGTCCGCTGAGTTTGCCAGCGCCGACTGCGTCACCGGCCTGAACGAAATCGGCTTAATTTCCGTGGATAATATTGCCGGCAGCCCGCAGGACGTTGAGCACATGGTGGCGCTGAAGGCCGATGAACAGGGGGCCTCGTGGTATCGCATCATTCGCATGTATGAAGATCCCCCTCCGGGCAACTGGCGCGTGCAGGCTATCCTCTACGCCTGAGTTCGGCAGCGGGCCTTCGCGCCCGCCCGCCGTTATCTCTCTCCCCCCGTCGCCCGCTGCAGCACCTCATCCTGGACGCGGGCATCCAGCACAACGTCGCCGCGCGAGTCCAGCATCATCCGACACCAGGCCTGAGCCACCGGCGGCGAGCTGTAGCGCAGGATCTGCGTACCGCTGCCGATGAGCCAGAGCTGCTGGGCGATCTCCCGCCCCAGCGCCTCCGTCGGTTTGTGCAGCCGCTGCTGCAGCTGGCGCCAGGCCCTGTCAAAATGACGATCCAGCCCTTTTACCGCCTGATACTCTGACTGCAGAAGATCCACCACCCCGGGCTGTTTAGCCAGTACCCGCAAAACGTCCAGGCACATGATATTGCCGGAGCCCTCCCAGATGCTGTTCACCGGCATCTCGCGATAAATGCGCGGCAGCTCGCTCTCCTCGCAGTAGCCGATGCCGCCCAGGACTTCCATTGCCTCGGCCACAAACGGGATCCCGGCCCGGCAGACGGCGTATTTCGCCGCGGGGGTAAACAGCCTGGCCCACAGCGCCTCTTCCGGCACGTGCTGGCGGTCCCAGGCCCTGGCCAGGCGGAACAGCGCCGCGCTCTGCCCTTCCAGCCGCAGCGCCATCCGGCTCAGTAGCTGGCGCATCAGCGGCTGCTCAATGAGCGTTTTACCAAATGCCTGCCGCTGATATGCGTGGTACAGCGCCACCGACAGCGCCCGCCGCATCAGGCCGTGGCTGCCCAGCGCGCAGTCGAAGCGCGTCAGGCCGCCCATCCGCAGGATCTGCCGCACGCCCTCGCCCTCCTCGCCCAGTAGCCAGCCGCTGGCGTCCAGCAGTTCCGCCTCGCCGCTGGCGTTAGACCGGTTGCCGAGCTTATCCTTCAGCCGCTCCAGGCGCACCCCGTTGCGCTGCCCGTCGGGCAAAAAGCGCGGCACAAAAAAGCAGGAGAGGCCGCCGGGCGCCTGGGCCAGGATCAGATGGGCATCGCTTTGCGGCACCGAGAAAAACCATTTGTGGCCCACCAGCGTATAGCGGCCGCCTTCGGCCCGCTTTGCCCGGGTGGTGTTGCTGAGCACGTCTGAGCCGCCCTGCTTTTCGGTCATTCCCATCCCGATAAGCAGGCCGCGCTTCTGGCTTCCCGGCTGCAGGTGGGCGTCATAGCGATCGCTCATCAGCGGCGTCAGCCAGTCGGCAAAGGGGGCAGGCAAGTGCTTTTGCAGCAGCGGCGTGGCCGCCGAGGTCATGGTTATGGGGCACAGCGATCCGGCTTCCACCTGGGCGTGCAGCACAAAGCGCGCGGCCCTGGCAACGAATGCCCCGCTGCGCGCCTCCTCCTGCCACGCGAGATTGTGCACCCGGTTAGCGCACAGCCCCTGCATCAGCAGGTGCCAGGCGGGATGAAAGCGCACGTCGTCCAGCCGGGCGCCGGTGGCGTCGTAGCGCAGCAGTTCGGGCGGATGGGCGTTAGCGAGCCGCCCCAGCTCAAGCGACTCGGCGGTCCCCAGCTGCTGGCCGATGCTGGCCAGCAGATCGAGATCCCAGCCCGCGCCTTCGCGCGCGACGGCCTCGCGCAGCGCGGTATCAGAGAGGAACAGATTGCTGTTGCTGAGCGGTGAGGGCTGGTTGAATACGGTATGGGTTTGCCACGGCATGGTGCCTCCTTTCCTTATTGGCCTGAGCGGTAAGTATGGCCGGGGACGGTTGGCTTTGCCCGCACGCGGGGCGAGGAATGGGGGAGAGGTCACTGTTGCAAAGGGGGAATACCGGGGCTCTCGCGAAGGGAGAGCCCCGAGGAGAAAAATCTAGCCGCGCTGGCGCACCGCTTCAAACAGGCAGATACCGGTCGCCACGGAGACGTTCAGAGAAGAGACGCTGCCGGCCATCGGGATGCTGATAAGCTCATCGCAGTGCTCGCGGGTCAGGCGGCGCATACCCTCGCCTTCCGCGCCCATCACCAGCGCCATGCGGCCGGTCATTTTGCTCTGGTAGAGCGTATGGTCAGCTTCACCGGCGGTGCCGACGATCCAGATGTTCTCTTCCTGCAGCAGGCGCATGGTGCGCGCCAGGTTAGTGACGCGGATCAGCGGCACGCTCTCTGCCGCGCCGCAGGCCACTTTCTTCGCCGTGGCGTTGAGCTGGGCGGAGCGGTCGCGGGGGACGATCACCGCGTGCACGCCGGCGGCATCGGCGCTGCGCAGGCAGGCGCCGAGGTTGTGCGGATCGGTGACGCCGTCGAGGATCAGCAGGAACGGGTTATCGAGGGTGGCGATCAAATCCGGCAGATCGTTCTCCTGATACTGCCGCCCCGGCTTGACGCGGGCGATGATCCCCTGATGCACGGCGCCTTCACTCTTCTCATCAAGATACTGGCGGTTTGCCAGCTGGATCACCACGCCCTGGGCTTCGAGGGCGTGGATCAGCGGCAGCAGCCGCTTATCCTCGCGGCCTTTCAGAATAAACACTTCCTGAAAGCGCTCGGGAGCGCGCTCCAGCAGGGCCTGCACCGCGTGGATGCCGTAAATCATTTCACTCATGGATGTACTCGTAAATGGTTAATCGCTGACTCCCCTCACCCCGGCCCCCTCCCCAAAGGGGAGAGGGAGAACCCGGGCAGGTTCAGGTGAAGGTCAAAATTACTCTGCCGCCTTTTTCTTCGCCGCGCGCTTCGCTTTGGTGGCGGCGGCGATTTTAAGCGTTTTTTCCGACGGCTTTTTGGCTTTTTTACCGCCGGACTCTTTTTTCGCCTTCGGCGGCTGCGGCGCTTTATCGCCAGCGGCATTTTTCGCCTTCGCCGGTTTCTTGCCTTTTTCACCGCGGAAGGCGCTGTCCGGCTCGAAGTTTACCTTCTTCCCGGCCTGGCGGCGCCTGCCGGAGGGTTTAGCACCGGCGCCCTTCTTCGCTTTCTCGCGGGCGGTTTTACCGACGTTACGCGGCGCGCGCTCGCTGGAGATCAGCGAGAAGTCGATTTTACGCTCGTCCATGTTGACGGCCTCCACGCGGACCTCCACGCGGTCGCCGAGGCGATAGGTCTGGCCGCCGGACTCGCCGATCAGCCGCTGGCCAACCTGGTCGAAGCGGTAGTAGTCGTTGTCCAGCGAGGAGACGTGCACCAGACCGTCGATGAACAGATCGTCGAGACGCACGAAGAAGCCAAAGCCGGTGACGCTGGCGATGACGCCTTTAAAGACGTTGCCCACCTGATCCTGCATAAAGTCGCACTTGAGCCAGTCGGCGACGTCGCGAGTAGCTTCGTCGGCGCGGCGCTCGGTCATCGAGCAGTGCTGGCCCAGCTGGAGCATCTCCTCCATGCTGTAGTGCCAGCCGCCGGTCTCGGTCGAGTTGCCCTTATGCCCTTCCGCCTTCGCCAGCAGGTATTTGATAGCGCGATGCAGGGAGAGGTCGGGATAGCGGCGGATCGGCGAGGTAAAGTGGGCGTAAGACTGCAGCGCCAGGCCAAAGTGGCCGCGGTTCTCCGGATCGTAAACCGCCTGCTTCATCGAGCGCAGCAGCATGGTCTGCAGCATCTCATGGTCCGGGCGGTCGGCGATGGAGGTCAGCAGCTCGGCGTAGTCGCGCGGCTCCGGCTTGCCGCGCCCCGGCAGCTCCAGGCCCAGCTCCGCCAGCACCGAGCGGAAGGCGGTGATCGCATCGTCGCTCGGCTTGTCGTGAATACGGAACAGCGCCGGCTCCTCGGCTTTCTCGACGAAACGGGCCGCCGAAATGTTGGCGAGGATCATGCACTCTTCGATAAGCTTATGGGCGTCGTTGCGCTGGGTCTGCTCGATGCGCTCAATGCGGCGCTCGGCGTTGAAGATAAACTTCGCCTCTTCGGTCTCAAACGAGATGCCGCCGCGCTCGGCGCGGGCGCCGTCCAGCACTTTATACAGGTTGTGCAGCTCTTCGATATGCTTAACCAGCGGCGCGTACTGCTCGCGCAGCTCCTTGTCGCCTTCCAGCATGTGCCACACCTTGGTGTAGGTCAGGCGGGCGTGGGAGCTCATCACCGCTTCATAGAACTTGTGTCCGGTAAGGCGGCCTTTGGCGGAAATGGTCATTTCGCAGACCATGCACAGCCGGTCAACCTGCGGATTGAGGGAGCAGAGGCCGTTGGAGAGCACTTCCGGCAGCATCGGCACCACCTGAGACGGGAAGTAGACCGAGGTGCCGCGGCTGCGGGCCTCTGCGTCAAGCGGCGTTCCCGGACGCACATAATAGCTGACGTCGGCGATAGCCACCCACAGGCGCCAGCCGCCGCCGCGCTTTTTCTCGCAGTACACGGCATCGTCAAAGTCGCGGGCGTCTTCGCCATCAATGGTGACCAGCGGCAGCTTGCGCAGATCGACGCGCCCCGCTTTCGCCGATTCCGGCACCTGCTCTTTCAGCCCGGCGACCTGCTTTTCGACCGCCGGCGGCCAGACATAGGGAATTTCGTGGGTGCGCAGGGCCATATCGACGGCCATGCCGGTGCCCATATTATCGCCGAGAACCTCGACGATTTTACCGATAGCCTTGGTGCGGCGGGTCGGACGCTGGGTCAGCTCAACCACCACCACGAAGCCCATCCGCGCGCCCATTACCGCCTCCGGCGGAATGAGGATATCGAAGCTCAGGCGGCTGTCGTCCGGCACCACGAAGCCGACGCCGGCATCGGTAAAGTAGCGGCCGACGATCTGGCCGGTGCGCGGCTCCAGCACGCGCACCACCCGCGCCTCGCGGCGGCCTTTGCGATCGGCGCCCAGAGGCTGGGCGAGGATCATGTCGCCGTGCATACACATCTTCATCTGCTCGCTGGAGAGATAAAGATCGTCTTTACGGCCCTCGACGCGCAGGAAGCCGAAGCCGTCGCGGTGGCCGATAACCATGCCCTTCACAAGGTCAAGGCGTTCGGGCAAGGCGTAGCACTGGCGGCGGGTAAACACCAGCTGCCCGTCGCGCTCCATCGCGCGCAGGCGGCGGCGCAGAGCCTCCTGCTGCTCATCGCCCTCAATATTCAGCGCAACCGCCAGCTCATCGCGGCTGACGGGCTTTTCACGCTTCGAGATAAAATCGAGGATAAATTCCCGGCTCGGGATAGGGTTCGCGTATTTTTCTGCTTCGCGCTGCTGGAATGGATCTTGTGACATCGCGGTTCCTCCGTTGTCAGCTCTGGTGAAGTGAGTCGTCACTCCACCAGCAATAATTTATAAAGCGGTTGATTCTCTTCAACCAAATCGGCCAGCGTATAGTTATCCAGTTCCTCGAGGAAACTGTTCACGGCCTTAGAAAGCGCCTGCTTCAGGCGGCAGGCGGGCGTTATATGACAAAACGCACTGCTGCAGTTAACCAGCGATAGCGGCTCCAGCTCGCGAACCACGTCTCCGATCCGAATGGCAGAGGCCGGTTTTCCCAGCCGGATGCCGCCATTTTTCCCGCGCACGGCGTCAACATAGCCTGCACGACTCAGCTGGTTGATTATTTTGACCATATGATTACGCGACACGCCATAGACGTCGGTAACTTCAGAGATGCTGGTCATCCGATCGGCCGGCAGCGACGCCATATAGATGAGCGCCCGCAAACCATAATCGGTGAAACTCGTTAACTGCACATCAACCTCAAAGCAGGGAAAAAGGGGAACTTATTACCTTTGATGATAAACCAGCCGGACAGTGAGCGGTGAATTAATTTAAAGCAGGAAGGAAAAACGCGGGAACGGGGACGCCGTGACGGCGCCCCCGGCATGATTATGCGTCGAACGGATCGCGCAGGATCATGGTTTCGGTACGGTCCGGACCGGTTGAAATAATATCAATCGGTACCCCGGTCAGTTCTTCAATACGCTTGATGTAGTTCAGCGCCGCCTGCGGCAGGCCGCTGCGCGCCTTCACGCCAAAGGTGGACTCAGACCAGCCCGGCATGGTTTCGTAAATCGGCTCAATGCCTTCCCAGTTGTCGGCAGCCAGCGGCGTGGTGGTCACTTCTCGGCCGTCCGGCATGCGGTAACCGACGCAGATTTTCACCTCTTTCAGACCGTCCAGCACGTCCAGCTTGGTCAGGCAGAAGCCGGAGAGAGAGTTAATCTGCACGGCGCGGCGCACGGCTACGGCGTCCAGCCAGCCGGTGCGGCGGCGGCGGCCGGTGGTAGCGCCATACTCATTGCCCTGCTTGCACAGGAACTCGCCGGTGTCATCGAACAACTCGGTCGGGAACGGACCGGCGCCCACGCGGGTGGAGTAAGCCTTGATAATACCCAGCACGTAGTTTACATAGCGCGGGCCGAGGCCGGAGCCGGTGGCGACGCCGCCTGCGGTGGTATTCGAGGAGGTGACGTACGGATAAGTACCGTGGTCGATATCCAGCAGCGTGCCCTGCGCGCCTTCAAACATCACGAAGTCGCCGCGCTTGCGCGCCTGGTCCAGCAGGTCGGAAACGTCAACCACCATGGCGGTGAGGATGTCGGCGATAGCCATCACGTCATCCAGCACTTTCTGATAGTCAACCGCGTCCACTTTATAGAAATTCACCAGCTGGAAGTTGTGATATTCCATCACTTCTTTCAGCTTGGCGGCAAATGTCTCTTTATCGAACAGGTCGCCGACGCGCAGGCCGCGGCGGGCGACTTTGTCTTCATAGGCCGGGCCAATGCCGCGACCGGTGGTGCCGATAGCCTTCGCGCCGCGCGCTTTTTCACGCGCCACGTCCAACGCCACGTGATAGTCCAGAATCAGCGGGCAGGCTTCGGAGAGCAGCAGACGTTCGCGAACCGGGATCCCACGGTCTTCCAGCTCTTTCATCTCTTTCATCAGCGCGGCCGGAGACAGCACAACGCCGTTACCGATGATGCTGGTGACGTTATCACGGAGAATGCCTGATGGAATCAGATGGAGAACGGTTTTTTCACCGTTGATTACGAGAGTGTGGCCTGCGTTGTGACCGCCCTGGTAGCGAACAACATATTTAGCCCTTTCGGTCAGAAGATCGACGATCTTCCCTTTCCCTTCGTCACCCCATTGGGTGCCCAGTACGACGACGTTGTTACCCATTTTTTCAAAATCACCGTTTGCTTAAAAATGGATTCTACCATCGCTTTTTCTGGCGTACAGCACTTTTTGACCCTTAAATACGCCAAATCCGACCACTTTTTGATCAGCCAATCGTTTTCATCAACATATAGTAGATAACGACGCCGGCAACCACCAGACCACCGCCAAAGCGGCGCAGCAGCGAATCGGGCAGATTAGAGAGCGCCGCGACCATTTTGCGCCACGCCTGGGGATAGAGCATCGGCCCCAGCCCTTCAAGTACCAGCACCAGCGCAAGCGCCAGCCAGATTGTCGTGTTCATATATTATCCTGAGAAAAAGAAAACCACCGCGGTCGCGGTGGTTTTAACGACGTCTGAGAGTCGCAGATATTAACGCGTTGCGTTACCCGGCGTCTTCATGTAGCGGAAGAAATCGCTGTCCGGGCTCAACACCATCACGTCCTGGTTGCCTTCGAAGCTCTTCTCGTAAGCGCGCAGGCTGCGGATGAAGGCGTAGAAGTCAGGATCCTGGCTGAAGGCGTCGGCAAACAGCTTCGCCGCTTCACCGTCGCCTTCACCGCGCAGGATGCGGCCCTGGCGCTCGGCTTCCGCCAGCGTTTTGGTCACTTCATAGTCTGCCGCGGCGCGCAGTTTCTCAGCTTCTTCTTTACCCTGCGAGCGGTGGCGGCGGGCAACCGCTTCACGCTCGGCGCGCATGCGGTTGAAGATAGCATCAGACACTTCGGTCGGCAGGTTGATCTGCTTGATACGCACGTCAACCACTTCGATACCCAGGGCCGCCATGCTGTTCGGGTTGATGACCGGCACTTTGCCGTTGGTTTCTGCCGTCACGCGCTCTGCCGCTTCGGCAATCGCATTATCGGCGGCAGGCGTCGCCACTTCATCATCCGCACCGGACGAGCCGGTGTTCAGGGCATCGCGCACTTCAATGGTCAGGCGGCCGCGGGAATCGGTAACGATATCCTTCACGTCCAGGCGACCAATCTCAGAGCGCAGACGGTCAGAGAACTTACGCTTGAGCAGCACTTCGGCCTGGGAGACGTCGCCGCCGCCGGTGGCCAGGTAGTAGCGGCTGAAGTCGCTGATCCGCCACTTGATGTAGGAGTCGACGATCAGGTCTTTCTTCTCTTTGGTGACGAAGCGATCGGCCTGGTTATCCATAGTCTGGATGCGCGCATCCAGGGTTTTCACCGACTCAATGAACGGGATCTTAAAGTGCAGGCCCGGTTCAAACACCAGCGGCTTATTGTCGTCATCACGCACCACCTTGCCAAAGCGCATGGTTATCCCGCGCTCGCCCTCTTTTACCACGAACAGAGAGGCAAACAGCCCTACCAGCACGATGATAATTATCGCTATTACTGACTTACGCATCGTTATTCCCCCTGACGCTGGTAGTCGTTGCGCTGCGCGTTAGCGCGGCGCTGGTCCATAATACTGCTGTCGCTTGACGACTGGCGGCTGCGCGCGTCGCTGCTTGCGTCGGACGAAGACGGCAGGCGCAGCAGGTCACTGCTTTCGCTGCTGCTCTGCTTTACGGCGGAGGCATTCCCCTTGAGCATCTGGTCCAGCGGCAGCACCATCAGGTTACCGCCTTTATCATTGACCAGCACTTTACGGGTATGACTCAGCACTTTCTCCATCGTTTCGATATAAAGACGCTCGCGGGTGATCTGCGGCGCGGCCTTATACTCCGGCAGAATACGGGCAAAGCGGGAAACTTCACCCTGCGCTTCCAGCACGGTCTTAGTCTTATAGGCGCGGGCCTCTTCCAGAAGGCGCTGCGCCTTACCGTTGGCCTGCGGCTGAACTTCGTTAGCGTAGGCTTCAGCTTCGCGGATGTACTGCTGCTCGTTTTCGCGGGCGGCAATCGCATCATCAAAGGCGGCCTTCACCTCTTCCGGCGGACGGGCGGCCTGGAAGTTGACGTCCAGCAGGGTAATGCCCATGTTGTACGGACGAATGGTCTCTTCCAGCTCGCGCTGGGTATCGCTACGAATAACGGTACGACCTTCCGTCAGAATGCGGTCCATGGTGTATTTGCCGATAACGCCGCGCAGGGCGCTGTCGGTGGCCTGACGCAGGCTGTCATCGGCGCTGGTCACGCTGTAGAGATACTTCTGCGGATCGGTGATGCGATACTGGACGTTCATCTCCACGCGCACCACGTTCTCATCGGAAGTCAGCATCACGCCGGACGCCGCCAGTTCGCGGACCGCTTCAACGTTGACCGCAGTGACGTCGTCAATAAAGGTCGGCTTCCAGTTCAGGCCCGGCTCCACCAGGTGGCTGAATTTACCAAAGCGCGTCACAACGCCGCGCTCGGCTTCTTTAATGGTATAGAATCCGCTGGCGGCCCAGATAATCACCACCGCCGCTGCGGCAATGCCCACCACGCGGCCGCCGATGGGCGCCCGCGGTCCCTGAGAGGAACTGCCGCCGCCTGAGCCACCCTTTCCGCCGCCAAAGCCGCCGAGCTTTTTGCTCAGCTTGCGAAAGATATCATCCAGATCCGGCGGCCCCTGATCGCGTCCGCCTTTGTTTCCATTTCCCCCAGAGTTGCCGCCTTGATTATTGCTGCTTCCCCACGGGTCGCGGTCCTGTCCGTTATTACCGGGCTGATTCCACGCCATGTATATGCTCCATATTAGTTTTGGGTGCCCCAAATGAGGCTAATTTCTTCAGGCAGCTGCACCGTCAGACGAGATAGTCTTCCAGCGCGGGTTCTTGTTTACAGAGACGACGCCAGTCCACGATCGGCATGCGAACCTCAAGGCCGACGCTGCCGTCATCCTCCATCCACTCTTTTTCTATCGCCTGAAGCTGATAAAAGCGGCTCCGTAAACGCCCTTCCTGCGGCGGCAGGCGCAGCGTATGCTGGGCAACCTCGCCGGAAAGTCTCTCCGTTAACGCCTGAAAAAGCAGAGGTACTCCGATGCCGGTCTGGGCGGAGAGCCAGACGCGAATCGGCTTATTTTCTTCATCCCTGTCGATACGCGGCTCAAAATTCTCCAGCGCATCAATTTTGTTCATCACCAGCAGCATCGGGATCTCGCTGGCGTCGATTTCATCGAGGACAACATTCACTGCATCAATGTTTTCCTGCACGCGGACGTCCGCGGCATCAATCACGTGCAGCAGCAGCGTTGCCTGCCGCGTCTCCTGCAGCGTCGCCTTAAACGCCGCCACCAGGTCATGGGGCAGATGGCGAATAAAGCCGACGGTATCCGCCAGCACGGTTTCACCTACGTCGGCGACATTAATCCGGCGCAGCGTCGGATCCAGCGTAGCGAACAGCTGGTCGGCGGCGTAAACCTGCGCTTCGGTAATTTGGTTGAATAGCGTGGACTTCCCGGCGTTGGTATAGCCTACCAGCGACACCGTCGGAATATCGGCTTTCGTACGTGAACGACGGCCCTGCTCGCGCTGTTTTTCGACCCTTTCCAGTCGGGAGAGGATCTGCATAATGCGGTTGCGCAGCAGGCGACGGTCGGTTTCGAGCTGGGTTTCACCCGGACCACGCAAACCAATCCCGCCCTTCTGCCTTTCAAGGTGGGTCCAGCCGCGCACCAGGCGCGTGGCCAGATGGCGCAGCTGCGCCAGCTCAACCTGCAGCTTACCCTCGTGGGTGCGCGCACGTTGGGCGAAAATGTCTAAAATAAGACCGGTACGATCGATGACCCGACACTGGCACAGCTGCTCAAGGTTGCGTTCCTGAGCCGGGCTGAGCGCGTGGTCAAATAGCACAACGGAGGCGCCCGTCGCTTTAACCGCTTCCGCAATTTCGACAGCCTTACCTTCACCAACAAAATATTTTGGGTGCGGCGCTTTACGGCTACCGGTAATCACCTGCATTGCTTCGACACCGGCGGAAGAGACCAGGGATTCAAACTCCTGCAGGTCTTCCATATCTTTGTCTTGCGAAAAATAGATGTGTACCAGCACCGCCTGCTCACCGGCATCATAACGGTCAAACAAGCGTAAACCCTCACAAAAGTCAGCGGGGAACCGAACTAGCTGGCTCCCCGATTAAAAATAAACAGTCAGTAACCTTATTCGGTTTCTTCACTGTCTTGCGACGCAGACGAGGACTGCGCGTTGCTGCCGTGATGGTAATTGCTGGAACCGCCACCCGCATTGTTGCTGTGATGAGAGACCGGACGGGACGGCACCACAGTCGAAATCGCGTGCTTATAGACCATCTGGCTAACCGTGTTTTTCAACAGGATAACGAACTGATCGAAAGACTCAATCTGCCCTTGCAGCTTAATACCATTCACCAAATAAATAGAAACCGGAACACGTTCCCGACGCAGTGCGTTCAGAAACGGATCTTGTAAAGATTGCCCCTTAGCCATTCTCTCTTTTCCTTATATGCTTGTTTTACCTATTGTTTTAAGGGAGTCGCCCTCCCCCTAAACTTCAGGCTTGTACTTAGAACCTTACGATTCTGAAAATTGCGCACGATACGGTCTAATTTTACACATTCAGCTTAGGCCCGCACCAACAACCTTTAACACTTCGTTGAACGCCTGTTCTGGTTGTTCACTCTCTAGCCAGTGAACATCATCCCAACCGCGCAACCAGGTTATTTGGCGCTTCGCCAGCTGTCTCGTGGCGCAAATACCTCTATAAACCATTTCATCATATGAGATTTCGCCCTCTATGTATGACCACATCTGGCGGTATCCCACACAACGAACGGAAGGCATATCCGTATGCAAATCTCCACGGGCAAAAAGCGCCCGCACTTCTGCTTCAAAACCTGAAGCCAACATCTGATGAAAACGCTGCTCAATGCGCTGGTGAAGCAGTTCACGGCTCGCCGGAGCGATAGCGAACTGATGCACGTTGTACGGCAAAGCCTCGCCTGACGTTTCCGTCAGTTCCGTTAAAGTTTTACCCGAAATGAAAAAAACTTCCAGTGCCCGGGAAAGTCTTTGCGGATCATTTGGATGTATACGCGCAGCGGCAACGGGGTCTATGTCCCGAAGTTGCTGATGTAAAACGTTCCATCCCTGCTCTGCCGCCTGCTGCTCAATTCTGGCTCTGACCTCCGGATCCGCCGACGGCAGCGGCGAAAGCCCCTCAAGGAGGGCCTTAAAATAGAGCATGGTTCCGCCCACCAGCAGCGGAATACGCCCCGCGGCGACGATATCGGCCATTTCTGCCAGCGCATCGCGGCGAAAATCTGCCGCCGAGTAGGCCTGCGCCGGGTCGCGAATATCCAGAAGGCGGTGCGGTGCCAGGGCAAGCTCCTGCGCATCCGGCTTTGCGGTGCCGATGTCCATTCCCCGATAGATGAGGGCGGAATCCACGCTAATCAACTCTACGGGCAAAACTTTGCGCAGCGCAATGGCCAGCGCGGTCTTACCGGAGGCCGTTGGCCCCATTAAAAAAATTGCCTTTGGCAGGCTCGCCTCTGTTACATCATTCATTTTTAAGCGCGTCGATCGCCGAAGCGACATCTACAGGTTGTAATAGCCCGCCCGGCGGTGCCTTCAGCAGCTGCGGACAAAGACGCTCAACGTCGGCGAGCATGGTAATCGCCTGCGCCATATTCCACTGCGGGTGTTCGCTTGCCAGGTGGCGCGCGAGCCACTGCGCAAGTATGCCCGTATCACAGCTTGCCTGTTGCGCCAGGTAGCCTATCAGTTCAGGAATCAAGATTTGTAAATTTTGTTGCCGCAAGGGTAAAGGCACGGCCCTTACCGTCACATGTTGCGCCTCTGACTGGATTTCCATGCCCAGTGCCCCCAACTGAGGGAGAGCCTTGAGCAGCGCCGACTGCTCGTCGGCGGTAATTTTCAGCCGCAGCGGGATCAGCAGCGGCTGGGCGCAAATCGTCGTTATCTCCGGAGAGAGCTGCGCCTGCCTCAGCCAGCGTTCGGCCACCGGCAGCGCCAGCAGATTCAGCCTGCCCTCGCGCTCCAGCAGGGCAAACTCGCCCTGGAGAATGGTCAGCACGCGGCCAAAGCTGCTGCTGTGCCCGTCCAGCGCGTCCGCCGCGGGCTTCGCGGCCGGACGCTCCGCCGACGGTTGCGGCGTTTGCAGCAGCTTTTTATACAGCGCGCCCTGCTGCTTCTGATAGCCGGGCTGGGCGTTGGGCCAGCTCGCAGGCTGCGTCGGGCGGGCTCCGCCCGACGACGGAGTGCCGTAGCGCGGCGCGGCGGGTTCGCGGGCGGCGGAGGGTTCGGCAAAATGGTTGCGCCCGGCCGCCGCGCGGTTCTCCGGCAGCGGGCGCGGCTCGGGCGCGTCATGCACGTCCGCCAGCGGCAGCGGCACATCGCCCTGCTCCTGCAGCGCGCTGAGCACGCCCTGATAGATAAAATCGTGCACCAGCCGCGACTGGTGGAAGCGCACTTCGTGCTTGGCCGGGTGGACGTTAACGTCCACCTGATGCGGATCGATGGTCAGATAGAGAACGAACGGCGGCTGCTCGCCGGCGCCAAGCTTCTCTTCACAGGCCTGGCGGATAGCGTGATTGATCAGCCTGTCGCGCATCATCCGGCCATTAACGTAGCAGTACTGCACTTCCGCCAGCTGCGGCGTGCTCTGCTGCGGATCGACCACCCAGCCCTGCAGGGCCAGATCGCCGTGCTGCCACTCGATCGCCAGCGCGTGCTCAACGAACGCCGCGCCGCAGATGGCGCCGAGCCGGCGCTCTCTCTGCCCGCCCTCGGCTACTGCCCGGTACTGGCGCACCATCTTGCCGTTGTGGCTCAGGTTAATGGTGACGTCAAAGCGCGCCAGCGCGATGCGGCGGATCACTTCATCGATGTGGGTAAACTCGGTTTTTTCGGTGCGCATGAACTTGCGCCGGGCCGGGGTGTTGTAGAACAGATCCAGCACTTCCAGCGTCGTGCCTACCGGATGCGCGGCGGGCCTGACGGTGACGTCCATATCGCGCCCTTCGGCGTAGGCCTGCCAGGCCTCCTGCTGGCTTTCCGGGCGGGAGGTCAGCGTCAGCCGCGAAACCGAGCTGATGCTGGCCAGCGCCTCGCCGCGAAAGCCGAGGCTGATAATCGCCTCGAGGTCATCGAGGGTGGTAATTTTGCTGGTAGCGTGGCGGGCCAGCGCCAGCGCCAGCTCCTCTTTACCGATGCCGCAGCCGTTGTCGCGAATGCGGATAAGCTTCGCGCCGCCGCGCTCAATATCGATGTCGATGCGGGTGGCCCCGGCATCGAGGCTGTTCTCTACCAGCTCTTTCACTACCGACGCAGGGCGCTCTACCACCTCACCCGCGGCAATCTGGTTTGCAAGCTGGGGCGGCAAAACCTGAATCGGCATGAAAACTCCTTAATTAAGTAATGATCCGCCCGTACTGGCCGCGCTGGCGGTCTGCGCGCTTTCGCCGCGCGGGCCCGACTGCAGCGGATGCGCTGCGAAATAGGTGCGCAGGCCGCCGTAAATGGCCTCGGCAATTTGCTGCTGGTAGCTGTCGCTTGCCAGCCGCCGCTCTTCGGCGCTATTGCTGATAAAGCCGGTCTCCACCAGGATCGACGGAATATCCGGCGAACGCAGTACGCCGAGGCTGGCGTGCTCCGGGCGGCGTTTGTGAATGTTGCCGACGCGCCCGAGCTGGCTCAGCACGTCTACCGCCACATCATACCCGACGCGCTGGGAATGACCGAACTGTAAATCCAGCACCGCCTGGCTCAGGTAGGGATCGGACTGGCTGTTGGCCAGCACGTCACCCGCGCCGCCCAGCAGCTCGGACTGCTTCTCGTGCTGCTCAAGCCAGCCGGCCATTTCGCTGTTGGCGCGACGGTTGGAGAGTACCCACACCGACGCGCCGGTGGCGTCGCGGTTCGGCGCGGCGTCGGCGTGGATCGACACCAGGAAGTTGGCATTCTGCTTGCGCGCCACGTCCGAGCGGCCCATCACCGAAATAAAGTAGTCGCCGGTGCGGGTCAGCACCGGGGTGAACATCGGGTCGTCGTTGAGCAGCGCGCGCAGCTTGCGGGCAATGGCAATAGTCACGTTTTTCTCTTTGGTGCCGCCCGCGCCGATGGCCCCCGGATCCTGGCCGCCGTGGCCCGCGTCAATGGCGATAATGACTTTGCCGTCCGCCGCGCCGGCCTTGCGCATCCGCGCTGCCGGACGGGCTACCGTATCGGTACTGGTCACGGCGGTGATCCTGTCATTCTGCGCCTTAAACGGGTTTCTGGGCGGCTGAGAAGGGCGCGCAGTTGCAGATGGCTGCACCGTCCGGCTGGCGACCACCGGCACCGGAGGAGGAGGCGGCGGCGGGACATCGGCATTGATGGTGAACACCACCGTATAGGCGGCGCCGCTGCGCTGCTTCGCCGCCTGCGTTTTGCCATTAGCGGTCAGGTCGACCACCAGCCGCAAAGTCTGGGCGTCTTTCGGCGTACCGGCGCGGATGCTGCGCACCAGGTTATCGCCGCTAAAGTTGAGCGGCAGACCCTGAATGACGCCGGTCTGTTTGATGTCCAGCACCACGCTGCGCTTTCCTTCCTGCGAGAAAGCGTATTCAGGATCGCCCATAAAGCTGAAAGTGATCCTGGCCTGCCTGTCGCCGTTCGATACCTGAATATCCGACAGCGTCGCCGCCGTCGCCTGCAGGCAAAACAGCATCATGCAAGCGGCCAGCATACTTTTAGCGCGAAACATCATCCGCGATCCCTCAGATTAACCGGCGAACCGCGCCAGTAAAGATTCACCTCGCGCCGAGAGCGCCGCTACCTGCGCCTCTCTGCCCTGGTCCCGGTAGTGCATGTGAATTTCAACGTCCGGCGCCGGCAGCACGCCGGCCCCCTGCTGCGGCCACTCCACCAGGCAGATGGCATCATCGGTGAAATAGTCGCGGATGCCCATAAACTCCAGCTCTTCGGGGTCCGCCAGGCGGTATAAATCGAAGTGGTAGACCGTCAGACCATCGAGGGCGTAGGGCTCAACCAGCGTATAGGTAGGGCTTTTGACGTTGCCCTTATGGCCCAGCGCCTGCAGAAAGCCGCGGCTGAAGGTGGTCTTCCCGGCGCCGAGATCGCCGTAGAGATAAATAACGGTTGCGCCCGCGCTGGCCCCGGCAATGCGCCTGCCGAAGTCTAAAGTGGCCTGTTCGTCAGGCAGAGAGAGAACTTGATTAGTCATGATTCAGGTCAGTCACATCCGGGTTAACCACACGCTGCAGCGTGAAAAAAAGATCGGTCGCCAGCATACCGCGCGTGCCGCTGCGGGCGGCAAGAAGATCGGCCGCCGCGCCGTGCGCGACGCAGCCGGCGCAGGCTGCATCATACGGGTTCAGATGCTGTCCTTGCAATGCGCCGATGATGCCGGAGAGCACATCGCCCATGCCGCCGCTGGCCATCCCGGCGTTACCGACATCGGCAATGGCAAGTTCCCCCTCTTCGCTGGCGATAACCGTACCCGCGCCCTTCAGCACCGCGACGCCGCCGTACCGTTTTACCAGACGACGCGCGGCAAGGATGCGATCGGCTTCAATGTCCGCCACGCCGCAGTTGAGCAGGCGCGCGGCCTCGCCCGGGTGCGGCGTGATGATGCGATGCTTGTGCCGGTGGGGATCGCCCGCCAGCAGGTTCAGCGCGTCGGCGTCCCACAGCATCGGCCCGCGAAAATTTTCGACTTTGCGCAGGGCCTGCTTACCCCACGCCTGCTGGCCCAGGCCGGGGCCAATAACAATAACGTCGGCCCACGCCAGCACCTCGTCCAGCGCGTCGGCCGTCAGCTCGTGCACCATCAGCTCCGGGCGGGCAGTAATGATCGGCGCGATGTTTTCCGCACGGGTCAGCACCCGCACCAGCCCGGCGCCCGCGCGCAGCGCCGCCTCGCCGGTCATGCGGATAGCGCCCGCCGTGCCGCGGTCGCCGCCGATAACCGCCAGCCGGCCGTGATTGCCCTTATTCGACGTCGGCCGCCGGGGCGGCAGCCAGCCCGCCAGCAGCCCGGCATCCAGCCGCCGGATAGCGACAGGCTGCGCGGCGAGCCAGCGCTCCAGGCCCAGCGCGTGGTGGTGAAGCTCGCCGACGACGTCGCGCGCTTTGCCGGTGAGCAGGCCGGGCTTGAGGGCGATAAAGGTAATGGTGTGGGCGGCATTCATCACCGCGCCGGGCGTAGCGCCGGTATCGGCCAGCAGGCCAGAAGGAATATCCAGCGCCACCGTCGGCGCCGGGTGGCCGTTCGCCCGGGCAATCAGCGCGGCGGCGCCTTCGCGGGGGGCGCTCTTCAGGCCGGTGCCGAGCAGAGCGTCAATAATCAGGTCGGTCTCCGGCGGCCAGGGAACGTCCGGCGCGTGAATGGTGCCGCCGGCGTCGAGCCACGCCGCCCGGGCCTGCGCCGCCTCTTCAGGCAGCGGCTTATCACTCTCCAGCGCCAGCAGGGTTACCCGGATGCCCGCCGCCTGCGCCAGCCGCGCCACCACGTAGCCGTCGCCGCCGTTGTTGCCGTGACCGCAGAGGATGAGCCAGCTCGCTGCCGCCGGATAGCGCCCGCGCGCCAGGGTAAACGCCGCGTCTCCGGCGCGCAGCATCAGCTCGTAGAGCGTCATGCCGAGAGCGTCCGCCGCCTCCTTTTCGCCGCGCCGCAGGTCATCCGCAGACCAGACGGCGTGTGGTATACTCGCGGCGTTTTTATTCATGGTATGGTCCGTCATGTCGCAGCTCCTCGATCTCAATCAGTTAGCGCAGCAAATTAAACAGTGGGGCGCCGGGCTTGGCTTCCAGCAGGTGGGTATTACCGATACCGACCTCAGCGCGTCCGAGCCGAAGCTGCAGGCGTGGCTGGATAAACAATACCACGGCGAAATGACGTGGATGGCGCGCCACGGCATGATGCGCGCCCGCCCCCACGAGCTGCAGCCCGGTACGCTGCGGGTGATCAGCGTGCGAATGAATTACCTCCCCGCTAACGCCGCCTTCGCCCGTACCCTGAAAAATCCCGATCTCGGCTACGTCAGCCGCTACGCGCTCGGGCGCGATTATCACAAGCTGCTGCGTAACCGGCTAAAAAAGCTGGGTGAGAAGATCCAGGCCCACTGTTCCCCGCTGAATTTTAGACCTTTTGTCGACTCCGCGCCCATCCTTGAGCGGCCGATTGCGGAAAAAGCCGGGCTCGGCTGGACAGGTAAGCACTCACTTATCCTCAGCCGCGACGCTGGCTCCTTCTTTTTCCTCGGCGAACTGCTTATCGACCTGCCCCTGCCCGTCGATAAGCCGCAGGCGGAGAACTGCGGGCGCTGCGTGGCCTGCATGACCATCTGCCCTACCGGCGCCATTGTCGAACCCTATACCGTTGACGCCCGCCGCTGCATCTCTTACCTGACGATCGAACTGGAAGGGGTTATTCCGGAAGCATTTCGCCCGCTGATCGGCAACCGTATCTACGGCTGCGACGACTGCCAGCTGATCTGCCCGTGGAATCGCTATTCGCAGCTGACCGACGAGGAGGACTTCAGTCCCCGCCAGGCGCTGCACGCCCCGGCGCTGACCGAGCTGTTTGCCTGGAGCGAGGCGCACTTTCTGAAGGTGACCGAAGGCTCCGCCATCCGCCGCATCGGCCACCTGCGCTGGCTGCGCAATATCGCCGTCGCACTGGGCAATGCGCCCTGGCGGGAGGAGAATCTTGCGGCGCTAACGAGCCGGCGAGGTGAGCACCCACTTCTTGATGAACACATAGAGTGGGCGATTGCGCAGCAGATTGATAAGCGAAACGCCTGCGCCGTGGAGGTTCAGCTGCCGCAAAAACAGCGTCTGGTCAGGGTCATTGAGAAGGGTCTGCCGAGGGATGCCTGATTCATTCACAGGCTGTGAATAAAAATAAAAACACATTGCAATTCAAGGTGCAGAAATTCGTCAAGCGATCGACGTAACATTTCGGAATAATTATAAATATATATTTATCATTGACTTACACAAAGATAATTCAAGAGTTGAGGTTTTGGTGAATTTATCCCGGCTCGGAGATTCTGTGGATAAGTCTGTTTAAAAGAGTGTGTACGGCGGAGAAACAGACGTCCCCAACGGAGAATTCCGCTGTGGATAATGAAGGTTTTCTTAAAGATTTGGAGCGGGAAACGAGACTCGAACTCGCGACCCCGACCTTGGCAAGGTCGTGCTCTACCAACTGAGCTATTCCCGCTTGGGTGTGGTGCTGACAAATTTTGGAGCGGGAAACGAGACTCGAACTCGCGACCCCGACCTTGGCAAGGTCGTGCTCTACCAACTGAGCTATTCCCGCTTGGGTATGGCGCTGACAAATTTTGGAGCGGGAAACGAGACTCGAACTCGCGACCCCGACCTTGGCAAGGTCGTGCTCTACCAACTGAGCTATTCCCGCAATTAAATTTGCTCGCAACGAAGAAGTTTTCTCGTCGTTACGGGAGGCGCATTATACGAGAATTCGAAACCTCTGCAACCCCCGACAGCGTGATTTTTTCGCCTTTGCGTTCGAATGCTGATTTAATCGCCGCAATGCACACTTTAGCAACGATTTTCCCGCCGCGCCGGACTTTTACAGCTTAATAAAGTTTTCGCGGTAGTAGCTAAGCTCCGCCACCGACTCGCGGATATCGTCCATTGCCTGGTGACTGCCCTGCTTCTTGAAGCCAGCGAGGATCTCCGGCTTCCAGCGGCGGGCCAGCTCTTTGAGGGTGCTGACATCGAGGTAGCGATAGTGGAAATAGGCCTCCAGCTCCGGCATGTACTTAAACAGAAAGCGCCGATCCTGGCCGATGCTGTTGCCGCAGATCGGCGACTTGCCTGCCGGAACCCAGGCCTTAAGAAACTCGATAGTCGCCAGCTCCGCCTCGCGATCGCCCATCTGGCTTGCCTTGACGCGATCCACCAGCCCGCTGCCGGTGTGGGTGCGCACGTTCCAGTCGTCCATCAGCGCCAGCTGGGCATCGGACTGGTGAACGGCGATGGTCGGCCCTTCGGCGAGAATATTAAGATCCGCATCGGTCACCAGCGTCGCTATCTCAATAATGCGATCGCGCTCGGGATCGAGGCCGGTCATTTCAAGATCGATCCAAATGAGGTTGTTTTCGTTTGCACTCATGCTATTTTCCACCCTTCTCGCATAACCCGCCGCGGCGGGTTAACTGATATTATTAGTCTGTGTATCATAGAGGTTTTGCCCGCTACGGGCGACCAGGAGCCAGCCCGATTGAGTAAAAATAAACTCTCCAAAGGTCAGCAGCGCCGCGTGAAGGCCAACCACCAGCGCCGCCTGAAGACCACCGCGGAGAAGGCCGATTTCGACGACAACCTGTTTGGCGAAACGTCTGAAGGCATCGTCATCAGCCGCTTTGGCATGCACGCGGACGTTGAAGACAGCAACGGCAGCATCCACCGCTGCAACATTCGCCGCACCATCCGCTCGCTGGTCACCGGCGATCGCGTAGTCTGGCGCCCCGGTAAAGCGGCCGCAGAAGGCGTTAATGTCAAAGGCATCGTTGAAGCCGTGCACCCGCGCAGTTCTGTGCTGACCCGTCCCGATTTCTACGACGGCGTGAAGCCTATTGCAGCCAATATCGATCAGATTGTTATCGTGTCGGCTATTCTGCCGGAGCTGTCGCTGAATATTATCGACCGCTACCTGGTGGCCTGCGAAACGCTTGAGGTCGAACCGCTGATCGTGCTGAATAAAATCGATCTCCTCGACGATGCCAGTATGGCCTTCGTCAATGAGCAGATGGATATCTACCGCCGCATCGGCTATCGGGTGCTGATGGTCTCAAGCCATACCCAGAATGGCCTCAAGCCGCTTGAAGAAGCCCTGACCGGGCGCATCAGCATTTTTGCCGGCCAGTCAGGCGTCGGCAAGTCGAGCCTGCTTAACGCCCTGCTCGGCCTGCAGGATGAGATCCTGACCAACGACGTCTCCGATAATTCCGGGCTTGGCCAGCACACCACCACCGCCGCCCGCCTCTATCACTTCCCGCACGGCGGCGACGTGATTGACTCGCCCGGCGTGCGCGAGTTTGGCCTCTGGCATCTTGAACCGGAACAAATCTTCAATGGTTTTGTCGAATTTCACGATTACCTCGGCCAGTGTAAATACCGTGACTGCAAGCACGATACTGACCCGGGCTGCGCCATTCGCGAAGCGGTAGGCAAAGGCGAGATTGCGGAGAGCCGTTTTGACAACTATCACCGTATTCTGGAAACCATGGCGCAGGTAAAAACGCGTAAAGGCCTTTCTGAAAGCGATGACTGACAATTACGCTAAACGCCGATAAAATCAGCCCCTTTTTAAAGGGCTCAGCAAGAGCCGGATTAAGAGAAACATAGCCTGGAGGCTACCTTGTTAAATTCATTTAAACTTTCGCTGCAATACCTTCTGCCGAAACTGTGGCTTACGCGCCTGGCCGGATGGGGCGCGAGCAAACGGGCGGGCTGGCTGACAAGGCTGGTTATCGACCTGTTCGTTAAATATTACAAGGTCAACATGAAAGAGGCGCAGAAGCCGGATACCGCCAGCTACCGCACCTTTAACGACTTCTTCGTGCGCCCGCTGCGCGACGATGTTCGCCCGCTGAATACCGATCCTAACGTACTGGTGCTGCCCGCCGACGGCGTTATCAGCCAGCTCGGCGACATTGAAGACGACAAAATCCTGCAGGCCAAAGGCCACAACTACACGCTGGAAGCGCTGCTGGCAGGCAACTACCTGATGGCGGACCTGTTCCGCAACGGCAGCTTCGCCACCACCTACCTGTCGCCGCGCGACTATCACCGCGTGCATATGCCGTGCAACGGCATCCTGCGCGAAATGATCTACGTGCCCGGCGACCTCTTCTCCGTCAACCATCTGACCGCGCAGAACGTGCCCAACCTGTTTGCCCGCAACGAGCGCGTTATCTGCCTGTTCGATACCGAATTTGGCCCGATGGCGCAGATCCTGGTGGGCGCGACCATCGTCGGCAGCATCGAAACCGTCTGGTCCGGCACCGTGACGCCGCCGCGCGAAGGCATTATCAAGCGCTGGACCTGGCCTGCCGGCGACAGCGAAGGCGCCGTTGCACTGCTCAAGGGCCAGGAGATGGGCCGCTTCAAGCTCGGCTCTACCGTCATCAACCTGTTTGCGCCGGGCAAGGTTAAGCTGGCTGACACCCTGAAAAGCCTGTCCGTCACCCGTATCGGCGAGCCGCTGGCAGTCTCTGCAGATGCCAGCGCCGCACCGGCAGATGCCTCCGCGGCGGCAGTAACAGAAGATATTGCCGCGCCGCCGGCAGAAGAGACTAAAGCGTAAGGCTTACTATAAGGACCGCTGACGTGCGCCTGATTATCACTTTTCTGATGGCCTGGTGCCTCAGCCTGGGGGCGCACGCCGCCAGCGTTCCCGATGCCAAACAGATAGCCCAGGAGCTGGCGCAGGCCAAAGAAGCCAAACCTGCCCGGCCCGATACCGTTGAGGCGCTGCAGTCGGCGCTGACGGCCCTTGAGGAGCGTAAAGGCTCCCTTGAGCGCGCGCGGCAGTATCAGCAGGTTATCGATAATTTTCCCAAATACTCCCAGACGCTGCGCGCCCAGCTCGAAGGAATGACCGCCCAGCCCCGCGCGATCCCTACCGCCCTGACGACCGACGCCCTGAATCAGGAGATCCTGCAGGTCAGCAGCCAACTGCTGGAAAAGAGCCGCCTGGCCCAGCAGGAACAGGAGCGGGCACGGGAGATAGCCGACTCGCTGAGCCAGCTGCCGCAGCAGCAGACCGACGCCCGCCGCCAGCTGAACGAGGTTGAGCGCCGCGCGGGCTCCGCCATCGGCAGCAGCGCCCAGGCGCAGAACCTCAATATGCAGGCCGAATCGGCCAAACTGAAGGCGCTGGTCGACGAGCTGGAGCTTGCCCAGCTGTCGGCCAATAATCGCCAGGAGCTGGCGCGCATGCGCTCCGAACTGGCGCAGAAAGAGAGCGAGCAGCTCGATGCCTATCTGCAGGGCCTGCGCAATCAGCTCAACAGCCAGCGCCAGCGCGAGGCGGAAAAAGCGCTCGAAAGCACCGAGCAGCTGGCGGAAAACAGCGAAAACCTGCCCGCCAGCATCGTGAAGCAGTTCAGCGTCAACCGCGAACTGTCGCAGGCGCTGAACCAGCAGGCGCAGCGCATGGATCTGGTGGCGTCCCAGCAGCGGCAGGCCACCAATCAGACCCTGCAGGTGCGCCAGGCGCTGAACACCCTGCGCGAACAGGCCCAGTGGCTCGGCTCCTCTAATCTGCTCGGCGAGGCGCTGCGCGCCCAGGTGGCGCGCCTGCCGGAAATGCCCAAACCGCAGCAGTTGGACACCGAGATGGCCCAGCTGCGCGTGCACCGCCTGCGCTATGAAGATCTCCTCAATAAGCAGCCGCAGCTGCGCGAAAGCCACCAGAATAACGGCGAGCCGCTGACCGCCGAGGAGTCGCGCATTCTTGACGCCCAGCTCAATACCCAGAAGGAGCTGCTCACCTCCCTGCTGCAGGGCGGCGATACGCTGATTCTGGAGCTGACCAAGCTCAAGGTATCTAACGGCCAGCTGGAAGATGCGCTGACGGAGGTTAACGAAGCGACCCACCGCTATCTTTTCTGGACGTCGGACGTGAGCCCGATAAGCCTCTCCTGGCCGCTGGATATCGTGCAGGATCTGCGCCGCCTGATCTCACTCAATACTTTCAGTCAGTTGGGTAAGGCATCGATCATGATGCTGACCAGCAAGGAGACGCTGATCCCGCTGTTTGCCGCTCTGATCCTGGTCGGCTTCAGCATCAGCTCGCGCAAACATTTCACCCGCTTTCTGGAGCGCTCCAGCAGCCGCGTCGGTAAGGTCACCCAGGACCACTTCTGGCTGACCATGCGCACGGTATTCTGGTCGATACTGGTGGCCTCGCCGCTGCCGGTGCTGTGGATGACCCTCGGCTACGGCCTGCAGGAAGCGTGGCCCTACCCGCTGGCCGTCGCCATCGGCGACGGCGTAACCGCCACCGTGCCGCTGCTGTGGGTGGTGATGATCTGCGCCACCTTCGCCCGGCCAAACGGTCTGTTTGTCGCCCACTTCGGCTGGCCGCGCAACCGCGTCGCGCGGGCGATGCGCTACTACCTGATGAGCATCGGGCTTATCGTGCCGCTGATCATGGCGCTTATTATGTTCGATAACCTCAACGACCGGGAGTTCTCCGCGTCGCTTGGCAGGCTCTGCTTTATCCTCATCTGCGGCGCGCTGGCGATCGTCACCCTGAGCCTCAAGCGCGCCGGGCTGCCGCTGTATCTCGATAAAGAGGGCAACGGCGACAATATGGTTAACAGCCTGCTGTGGAACCTGATGATGGGCGCGCCGCTGCTGGCTATCCTCGCGGCGGCGGTCGGCTATCTGGCGACTGCCCAGGCGCTGCTGGCCCGCCTTGAAACCTCGGTGGCCATCTGGTTCCTGCTGCTGGTTATCTACCACGTCATTCGCCGCTGGATGCTAATTCAACGGCGGCGCATCGCCTTTGACCGCGCCCGCCACCGCCGCGCCGAAATGCTGGCCCAGCGCGCCCGCGGTGAAGAGGAGAATCAGTATCCCATCAGCATGGAAGGGCTGCCGGAGGTCGACATCACCGAAGTCGATCTCGATACCCTCAGTGCCCAGTCGCTGCGCCTGGTGCGCTCAATCCTGATGCTAATCGCCCTGCTCTCGGTCATCATTCTGTGGTCGGAGATCCACTCCGCGTTTGGCTTCCTCGAAAATATCTCCCTGTGGGACGTCACCTCCACGGTGCAGGGCGTTGAAAGCCTGGAGCCGATTACCCTTGGTGCCGTACTGATCGCTATCCTGGTATTCATCATCACCCTGCAGCTGGTGCGCAATCTGCCGGCCCTGCTGGAGCTGGCGGTCCTGCAGCACATCAGCCTGACGCCGGGCACCGGCTACGCCATTACCACCATCACCAAATACCTGCTGATGCTGATCGGCGGCCTGGTGGGCTTTTCGATGATAGGTATCGAGTGGGCCAAACTGCAGTGGCTGGTGGCGGCGCTCGGCGTCGGGCTCGGCTTCGGCCTGCAGGAGATCTTCGCCAACTTTATTTCCGGCCTGATCATTCTGTTTGAAAAGCCGATCCGCATCGGCGATACCGTGACGATCCGCGACCTGACCGGCAGCATCACCAAAATCAACACCCGCGCGACCACCATCAGCGACTGGGACCGCAAAGAGATAATCGTCCCCAACAAAGCGTTTATTACCGAGCAGTTCATCAACTGGTCGCTGTCGGACTCGGTCACCCGCGTGGTGCTGACCGTCCCGGCGCCGACCGATGCCGATACCGAAGAGGTGACGCAGATCCTGGTGACCGCCGCGGAGCGCTGCTCGCTGGTGCTGGATAACCCGGCGCCGGAGGCGTTTCTGGTGGATCTCCAGCAGGGGATCCAGCTGTTTGAGCTGCGTATCTACGCCGCGGAGATGGGCCACCGGATGCCGCTGCGCCACGAGCTGCATCAGCTGATTCTGGCAGGCTTCCGCGAGCACGGCATTGAGATGCCGTTCCCGCCCTTCCAGATGCGGCTGGAGAGCCTGAACGGTAAGCAAACGGGGAAAACGCTGTCGTCGTCGGGACGACGGGCGGCGGGGAGTCTGTAGAAGATCTTCCCTCTCCCGGAGGGAGAGGACGCAATCACTCGCCTCTCCCTCCGGGAGAGGCGCTTTTGCCTAGGCCCGGTCCACCGGGAATGCCAGCACCTCGGCCAGGCTCTCTGCCCCCAGCGCCAGCATGATCACGCGATCGACGCCCAGCGCAACGCCGGAGCAGTCAGGCAGGCCAGCCTCAAGCGCCGCCAGCAGGTTGAGGTCTATCGGCTGCTGCGGCAGACCGCGCGCCGCGCGCTGGCGGTTGTCCCGCTCGAAGCGCTGCTGCTGTTCGCGGGCGTCGGTCAGCTCGTGGAAACCGTTCGCCAGCTCAATCCCCTTGTAGTACACCTCAAAGCGCTCCGCCACGCGGTGATCTTCGGTGCTGATCTGCGCCAGCGAGGCCTGGCTTGCCGGGAAGTGATAGACAAACGTCGGCTTGTCCTGGCCTATCTGCGGCTCAACGCCGAAGGTGAACAGCAGCTGCAGCAGCGTATCCCTGTCTTCTTCGCTGTCTGCCACATTGCTCAAATCGAGCTTAGCCGCCGCGTCGCGCAGCTGGGCCTTATCCGCAGAGAGCGGATCGAGCTCCAGATAGCGCTGGAACGCCTGCTGATAGGAGAGGCTTTCCGCCGGCTGGCACTCCAGCACCTGCTGCAGCAGATCGTCGACCTCGTTCATCAGGCGGTACATGTCATAGCAGGGGCGATACCACTCCAGCATGGTGAATTCCGGGTTGTGGTGGCGGCCCATCTCTTCGTTACGAAAGCTCCGGCAGAGCTGAAACACCGGGCCACAGCCCGCTGCCAGCAGGCGCTTCATATGATATTCCGGGCTGGTCATCAGATAGAGGTTGAGCCCCTCAGAGTGCCCCGGTCCGACAAAGCGCGTTTCGAAGGGAACCATGTGGATGTCGGTTACGGTTGCCTGACTCATGCAGGGCGTCTCCACTTCCAGCACGCCGCGGTCGGCAAAAAAGCGGCGGATCTCCGCCATGATGGCCGCGCGTTTTAACAGATTAGGAATGGACGCGCTCGGCTGCCAGCTTGCCGTTTCGCTCATGGTAACTCTCTCCGATTTCTAACAAGGGCACGAAGTCTACTCGCAAGGCCGTCGCGAAACAAATTTTGGCCTGCAAAAGATGCTTTTCTCCACCAATCGCACATTTCGTGACGCAGTTCATCAAAACCGATGACTGGTATGCCAAAAGATCCGCAAAAAAATCGAACGCGTCAAATTTCCCTATACCCCTTATGGCTATACTCGTTTACCCGTTAAGGATGTATGGATTTGCTTTCTCTGGCGCAAGCGCGCGCGGTAAACCGGCGCGTGGCCCATTGAGGAAAAACTTTTATTCTGGAGGAATGTCGTGCAAACCTTTCATGCCGATCTCGCCGTTATTGGCGCTGGCGGTGCCGGATTACGCGCAGCAATAGCCGCAGCGCAGGCCAATCCCAACGCTAAAATCGCATTAATCTCAAAAGTCTACCCTATGCGCAGCCATACCGTCGCCGCCGAAGGCGGTTCTGCGGCTGTCGCTCAGGATCACGACAGCTTTGAGTATCACTTTCACGACACCGTTGCCGGCGGCGACTGGCTTTGCGAACAGGACGTCGTTGATTATTTCGTTCACCACTGCCCAACCGAGATGACCCAGCTCGAGCAGTGGGGCTGTCCGTGGAGCCGCCGCCCGGACGGTTCCGTCAACGTGCGCCGCTTTGGCGGCATGAAAATCGAACGCACGTGGTTCGCCGCCGATAAGACCGGCTTCCATATGCTGCACACGCTGTTCCAGACCTCCCTGCAGTTTCCGCAGATCCAGCGCTTCGACGAGCACTTTGTCCTCGATATTCTGGTGGACGACGGCCAGGCCCGCGGCCTGGTGGCCATGAATATGATGGAAGGCGAACTGGTACAGATCCGCGCCAATGCGGTGGTGATGGCCACCGGCGGCGCGGGCCGCGTCTACCGTTACAACACCAACGGCGGCATCGTCACCGGCGACGGTATGGGTATGGCGCTCAGCCACGGCGTGCCGCTGCGCGATATGGAGTTCGTGCAGTATCACCCCACCGGTCTGCCGGGCTCCGGCATTCTGATGACCGAAGGCTGCCGCGGCGAAGGCGGTATTCTGGTCAACAAAAACGGCTACCGCTACCTGCAGGACTATGGCATGGGCCCGGAAACCCCGCTCGGCGAGCCGAAGAACAAATATATGGAGCTCGGCCCGCGCGACAAAGTTTCCCAGGCCTTCTGGCACGAGTGGCGCAAGGGCAATACCATCTCCACGCCGCGCGGCGACGTGGTTCACCTCGATCTACGTCACCTCGGCGAGAAGAAGCTGCTGGAGCGCCTGCCGTTCATCTGCGAACTGGCAAAAGCGTATGTCGGCGTCGACCCGGTGAAAGAGCCGATTCCGGTGCGCCCGACCGCGCACTACACCATGGGCGGCATCGAAACCGACCAGCAGTGTGAAACCCGCATCAGGGGGCTGTTTGCCGCCGGCGAATGCTCCTCCGTCGGCCTGCACGGCGCCAACCGCCTCGGCTCTAACTCGCTGGCGGAGCTGGTGGTATTTGGCCGCATGGCGGGCGAGCGCGCGATGGAGCGTGCGTCAACGGTCAGCGAAGCCAACGGCGCGGCGCTGGACGCGCAGGTTGCCGACGTTGAGAAGCGTCTGAAGGCGCTGGTCAACCAGCAGGGCAACGAAAGCTGGGCGAAGATCCGCGACGAAATGGGCCTCTCTATGGAAGAGGGCTGCGGCATCTACCGCACGCCGGAGTTGATGCAGAAAACCATTGATAAGCTCGCCGAATTGCAGGAGCGCTTCAAGCGCGTGCGCATTACCGATACCACCAGCGTCTTCAACACCGATCTGCTCTACACCATCGAGCTCGGCCACGGTCTGAATGTCGCCGAATGTATGGCCCACTCGGCCATGGCGCGCAAAGAGTCGCGCGGCGCCCACCAGCGCCTGGACGAAGGCTGCACCGAGCGCGATGACGTTAACTTCCTCAAGCACACCCTGGCGTTCCGCGATGCCGACGGCACCACGCGCCTGGACTACAGCGATGTGAAAATCACCACCCTGCCGCCGGCCAAACGCGTCTACGGTGCAGAAGCGGAAGCTGCCGAGAAAAAGGAGACGGCAAATGGCTGAGATGAAGAATCTGAAAATTGAGGTTGTGCGCTATAACCCGGAGGCGGATAGCGCCCCGCACAGCGCCTTTTATGAGGTGCCTTGGGATGAGCAGACCTCGCTGCTCGACGCGCTGGGGTATATCAAGGATAACCTCGCCGCGGACCTGAGCTACCGCTGGTCCTGCCGCATGGCCATCTGCGGCTCCTGCGGGATGATGGTCAACGACGTACCGAAGCTGGCCTGTAAAACCTTCCTGCGCGACTATCAAAAAGGCATGAAGGTCGAGGCGCTGGCCAACTTCCCGATCGAGCGCGACCTGGTGGTGGACATGACCCACTTTATCGAGAGCCTGGAGGCCATTAAACCGTACATTATCGGCAATCCGCGCACGCCGGACCAGGGTCCGAACACCCAGACCCCGGCCCAGATGGCGAAATATCACCAGTTCTCCGGCTGCATTAACTGCGGCCTGTGCTACGCCGCCTGCCCGCAGTTTGGCCTCAATAAGGAATTTATCGGCCCGGCGGCCATCACCCTGGCGCACCGCTACAACGAAGACAGCCGCGATCATGGTAAGAAGGAGCGCATGGCGCAGCTCAACAGCCAGAACGGCGTCTGGAGCTGCACCTTCGTCGGCTTCTGCTCGGAGGTGTGTCCGAAGCACGTCGACCCGGCGGCCGCTATCCAGCAGGGCAAGGTAGAAAGCTCGAAAGACTTTCTGATCGCCACCCTGAAACCACGCTAAGGAGTGCATCATGACCACTAAACGCAAACCCTACGTGCGTCCGATGACGTCAACGTGGTGGAAGAAACTGCCTTTTTACCGCTTCTATATGGTGCGTGAAGGCACCGCCGTGCCGGCGGTGTGGTTCAGCATTCTGCTGATCTGCGGTCTGTTTTCGCTCAAGCACGGGCCGGAGTCCTGGGCCGGCTTTGTCAGCTTCCTGCAGAACCCGATTGTGGTGATCCTCAATCTGATTTCGCTCGCGGCGGCGCTGCTGCACACCAAAACCTGGTTCGAGCTGGCGCCGAAGGCGGCCAACATCATCGTCAAGGGCGAGAAGATGGGGCCTGAGCCGGTGATCAAGGGGCTGTGGGGCGTAACCATCGTCGCCACCGTCGTCATCCTGTTTGTTGCCCTGTTCTGGTAAGGAGAACCTGATGATCAATCCTAATCCGAAACGCTCCGATGAGCCGGTATTCTGGGGGCTGTTTGGCGCAGGTGGCATGTGGAGCGCCATTGTCGCGCCGGTAATGGTCCTGCTGGTAGGCATTCTGCTGCCGCTGGGCCTCGCGCCGCACGATGCCTTCAGCTACGAGCGCGTGCTGGCCTTTGCCCACAGCTTTATCGGCCGCCTGTTCCTGTTCCTGATGATCGTCCTGCCGCTGTGGTGCGGTCTGCACCGCATCCACCACGCTATGCACGACCTGAAAATCCACGTGCCGAGCGGCAAGTGGGTCTTCTACGGTCTGGCGGCTATTCTCACCGTGGTTACCCTGGTAGGCATTCTGTTTATCTGACGCCAGTGCCCGGCGCCCGCCGGGCATTTTTCTGACTCTTCCCCCATTTCTTCCACAGAGTTCTACACTTACAGAAAAACCTCTGAGGGATCTTTATGCGCCTGCTTCCCATCGCCGCCGCCGTTGCGGCCGCCCTGCTGGTCGTCTCCTGCAGCTCACCTACGCCGCCCCAGGGCGTTACGGTGGTTTCACCGTTTAACGCCAACCGCTTCCTCGGCACCTGGTACGAAATCGCGCGCTTCGATCACCGCTTTGAAAGCGGACTGCAGCACGTGACCGCCACCTACAGCCTGCGCGGCGACGGCAGCATCAGCGTCATTAACAAGGGATACAATCCCGATCGCGGGATCTGGCAAAAAATTGACGGCGTGGCCCGCTTTACCGGCTCGTCAGACAGGGGCGCGCTAAAGGTCTCTTTTTTCGGCCCCTTCTACGGCGGCTATAACGTGATAGCGCTGGATAAAGAGTATCGCCACGCGCTGATCTGCGGGCCCAATCGCAACTATCTGTGGATCCTCTCGCGCACGCCGACCATCGCGCCGGAAATCAGGCAGCAGATGCTCGACGCCGCCGCCCGCCAGGGCTTCGACGTCAGCAAACTTATCTGGGTGAAGCAGACCTACTAGTGGGCGCTGAGCTTGAGGCCAATAATGCCGCAAACGATCAGCAGCAGGCTGACAAGGCGCGCGGGGCTTGCGGATTCACCGAGCAGCAGAATGCCGGTGATTGCGGCACCCACGGCGCCGATGCCGGTCCAGATGGCGTAGGCGGTGCCAACCGGCAGCGTCTTCATCGCCCATGACAGCAGCGCCATGCTGGCGACCATCGCAACAAGAGTGATGACGCTCGGCGTCAGGCGGCTAAAGCCGTGGGTGTACTTGAGGCCTACGGCCCAGACCACTTCAAGCAGGCCGGCAATAATCAGAATTAACCAGGACATAGCGACTCCCGAATGGGGTCGTCCCCGATATTTAAGATACGCTTACGGGTCGTCCCGTAAGGTTGAGTGAAGCCATTATTCTAGCCGCCCCGGCCGCAATTGCAAGCCGGGGGAGCGGTACAGCCGTCCGGCTGTACCGCGGAGATTATTTTTGTGCGTCGGTAGCAGCACCGGAAATAGCGTTACCGCCCGCAGAGATATCCTGACCCACGCCGCGCGTCGTGTTACAGCCGCTCAGTACAGCAGAAAGCACCAGGAGAGAGAAAAACGCCGCAATTGATTTCTTGATCATGATTTCATCCTTTGATTACCAGACAGGTTTACCTTGCCTGATAAGCATAGACAAAATCCCGCTAAATGAACGGTAAAGAGAGAATTTTGAGAGTCTTTTACCCGGCGTCAGCTGGCCGCGTGCGAAATGGCGTGTCCGAGGCTCTGAACGTCCTGACCCATACCGCGAAACGTGTTGCACCCCGCCAGCAGCGTGGTGGAAAAAAAGATCAGCAGAAGAAGTGTAATGAGGCGGTTCATCATCCCGGTCCTGACAGGCAAAAAAATAGCGCAGCCGCAGCCGCAGCCGCAGCCGCAGCCGCAGCCGCGCCATTTTTATAGCATGAATTACTTCACGCGAGAAACGTATTCACCGGAGCGGGTGTCAACTTTGATAACTTCACCGATCTGCACGAACAGCGGAACCTTAACCACGGCGCCGGTGCTCAGGGTTGCCGGTTTGCCGCCGGTACCGGCAGTGTCACCCTTCAGACCCGGATCGGTATCAACGATTTCCAGCTCGACGAAGTTCGGCGGGGTCACGGAGATAGGCTGGCCGTTCCACAGGGTCACGATGCACTCGGCCTGGTCCAGCAGCCACTTGTCGCTATCACCAACCGCTTTAGCATCGGCAGCCAGCTGCTCAAACGTTTCATTGTTCATGAAGTGCCAGAACTCACCGTCGTTGTACAGGTAAGTCAGGTTCATATCGATAACGTCTGCGCCTTCGGCGGAATCGGTAGATTTGAAGGTTTTCTCAACGCGGGTACCGGTCAGCAGGCGGCGCAGCTTAACGCGCGCGAATGCCTGGCCCTTGCCGGGTTTTACGAATTCGCTGGATTCGACCGCGTACGGTTCGCCATCCATCATGATTTTAAGACCGGCACGAAAATCGTTGCTAGAATAAGTCGCCATAAGGCCCTCTGAAAATTGTTAACTGGTAGCTTAGCCACAAAATGGCGCATATTGTAACCCTAAACACCCCATCCAGAGAAGATTGGTTATCGCAGCTTGGCGATGTAATCACCGATCCGGATGAACTCCTGCGTTTTTTAAATATAGACGCTGATGAAAATTTAATCGCCGGCCGCGAAGCGCGCCGCCTGTTCGCCCTGCGCGTGCCGCGCGCGTTCGCCGCGCGGATGGAAAAAGGCAACCCGAACGACCCGCTGCTGCGCCAGGTGCTGACCTCGCAGCAGGAGTTCGTTTCCGCGCCGGGCTTCAGTACCGATCCGCTGGAAGAGCAGCACAGCGCCGTTCCCGGTCTGCTGCACAAGTACCGCAACCGGGCGCTGCTGCTGGTCAAAGGCGGCTGCGCCGTCAACTGCCGCTACTGCTTCCGCCGCCACTTTCCCTACGCCGAGAACCAGGGCAACAGGCGCAACTGGCAGGTGGCGCTGGACTACATTGCCGCCCGCCCGGAGCTGGACGAGATTATCTTCTCCGGCGGCGATCCGCTGATGGCCAAAGACGGCGAGCTCGCCTGGCTGCTGGACGGCCTTGAAGCCATTCCCCATATCAGGCGCCTGCGCATCCACAGCCGCCTGCCGATTGTTATTCCGGCGCGGATAACCGACGCGCTGGTCGGACGCTTTGACCAATCGCGGCTGCAGGTGCTCCTGGTTAACCACATCAACCACGCCCGGGAAATCGACGATGAATTTCGCCGGGCGATGGCCAGGCTCAGGGGCGCCAACGTCACGCTGCTCAACCAGAGCGTGCTGCTGCGCGGCGTCAACGATAGCGCGCAGACGCTGGCGGATCTCAGTAACGCGCTGTTTGATGCCGGCGTAATGCCCTACTACCTGCACGTTCTCGATAAAGTGCAGGGCGCGGCGCACTTCATGGTCAGCGACGACGAGGCGCGGGCCATCGTGCGCGAGCTGCTGACGCTGGTTTCAGGCTATATGGTGCCGAAGCTGGCCCGCGAGATCGGCGGCGAGCCGAGCAAAACGCCGCTGGATCTGCAGCTGCGGCAGAGCTGAAGCTCAACGAAGTCCGGAATCGTACACATACTGCAGCCACTGCTAATGCTACTTTTAGCGCTTTACCATACCAGCATGAAAGGAGCGTTAAAGTGGCCGCAAGGATCAAGGGCGTTAATACCGGCGTTATTCACAGGGGCAGCGAGTTCATTGCCCTGGCGCTGAAAGTTAAAACAGAGAACGACAGCGCGGCGCTGTTTTTCATCCCCGCGCTGGCGCTGCGGGATATTTTTATCAGCCTCGAATACGGCCTGCACCAGCAGACCCTGAGCGCGCCGTCGGCGCAGGAGGCGTCCCGGCACATGGCGGACAACATCCCGCCGCTGGCGCAGGAGGAGATGGTTCAGGGAGCTCCGGGGCAGCGGATCTGCGCCGTTGAGCCGGACTTCAGCCGCAAGGGAGAAATCGGCCTGACGCTGCTCGCTGAAGACGGGAAAAGCGCGGCGCTGGCGCTCGGGACGGCGCAAATTCCGCTGTTCATCACCGCTATCTCGCGCGCCATTCAGAACGCAGGAATGCACGCCCTGTCGCTGCGGCTCTCGTCGCTGCTCGACTTTCTGCCGCTCTACGACGCCGATTTCCGCGGCGATACCCAGCTTGAATACGACACCTACACCCATCCGGCGTGGAAGCTGGCGCTGTTCGACCGCACGCTGGCGCTGGTCTATCACTACACCGATGAGCAGGGCCGCGAGCGCAGCTGCGGCACGATTGTGAAGACCCGATCGCCGTCTGACGATGAGCGCATGCAGGCCATCGCCCGTCGGCTGCTGGCGTTCAGCCCAAGGCTTAAAAAACTGGAGGGAGAGCGCTGCCGGGTATCGGTGCGCGCGCTGGGCATAAAAGAGGGAGAGCCTTCACTGGACGACTGCCTGAAGGCGCTCTGTCTGCTGCGTGGGGAGACAACTGCGGCAGCATAATCGCAACGCGCCCGCTGAGGGGTCAGGGGGCGCGTTGACCCGGTCAGTTTTTACACTTGTAGACCTGGCCTATCATTTCGCTGTCGGTCGGGATAAAGCTTGAAAGCATGCTCTGGGTCGGACTGCTGACGCCATAAATGACGTTGCCGCCCATTGCGGCAGCCTGATTGCGCAGGGCATTCGCCGCGCTGCGCATTGAGCCGCCCTCTTCACCGCGCTGGCCTGAGAGCCAGTTGCTCTGCTTACCGGAGGCTGTGCCTAACAGCTGGCATTCGCTGCCCGGCTTATCTTCCACGAAGCGAACGTTCTGCCCGCCCGCGGTCAGTTCATTGCTGGAGCTACAGCCGGCCAGCAGCAGAGCGGCGCCGACAATCCCTGCACAGACTTTTACGCGCATGTTATTCCTCGTTATCAATGGGCTGGACACAACCTGTCCGACTCAACGTTATACTAAAAAGCAGAGCAAAAGAAAAACCCCTGCGGCAGAAACTGCCGCAGGGGTTTCATTACGAGCTCGCGGGGAGCGTGGCTTACATCATGCCGCCCATACCGCCCATGCCGCCCATACCGCCAGCGCCGCCTAAGTCAGGGGCATCAGCTTTCGGCAGGTCGGTGACCATGCACTCGGTGGTGATCATCAGGCCGGCCACGGATGCCGCGTACTGCAGAGCAGAACGGGTGACTTTGGTCGGATCGAGGATACCCATGTCGATCATGTTGCCGTACTCTTCGGTGGCCGCATTGTAGCCGTAGTTGCCGTCGCCGCTCTTCACGGTGTTAGCCACGACTGAAGGCTCTTCACCGCAGTTCAGCACGATCTGACGCAGCGGTGCTTCCATTGCGCGCAGCGCAACTTTGATACCGACGTTCTGGTCTTCGTTCTGGCCTTTCAGCTCGGTGATTTTGCTCGCTACGCGGATCAGCGCCACGCCGCCGCCGGCAACCACGCCTTCTTCAACCGCTGCGCGGGTCGCGTGCAGGGCATCTTCAACGCGGGCTTTCTTCTCTTTCATTTCAACTTCGGTCGCTGCACCGACTTTGATTACCGCTACGCCGCCTGCCAGTTTCGCTACGCGCTCCTGCAGTTTTTCACGATCGTAGTCAGAGGTCGCTTCTTCGATCTGCTGGCGGATCTGAGTCACGCGGCCCTGAATAGCCACTTCCTCGCCCACGCCGTCGATGATGGTGGTGGTGTCTTTGTTGATAACCACGCGCTTAGCCTGGCCCAGGTCTTCCAGGGTCGCTTTTTCCAGCTCCATACCGATCTCTTCAGAGATAACGGTACCGGCAGTCAGGGTTGCGATATCCTGCAGCATGGCTTTACGACGGTCGCCGAAGCCCGGTGCTTTAACCGCAGCGACTTTGACGATGCCGCGCATGGTGTTGACCACCAGGGTCGCCAGCGCTTCGCCTTCTACGTCTTCAGCGATGATCAGCAGCGGCTTACCGGCTTTCGCAACGGCTTCCAGTACCGGCAGCAGTTCGCGAATGTTGGAGATTTTTTTGTCAGCCAGCAGAATGAACGGGCTGTCCAGCTCAACGGCACCGGTTTCCGGCTTGTTGATGAAGTAAGGAGACAGGTAGCCGCGGTCAAACTGCATACCTTCAACCACGTCCAGTTCGTCCTGCAGACCGGTACCGTCTTCAACGGTGATAACGCCTTCTTTACCGACTTTATCCATTGCTTCCGCGATCAGCTTACCAACAGTTTCGTCGGAGTTAGCGGAGATAGTCCCTACCTGTGCGATAGCTTTGGAGTCAGAGCACGGTACGGAAAGTGCCTTTAGCTCTTCAACAGCCGCAGCAACGGCTTTGTCGATGCCGCGCTTCAGATCCATCGGGTTCATGCCCGCAGCAACGGCTTTCAGGCCTTCGGTGATGATGGACTGTGCCAGTACGGTCGCGGTGGTGGTACCGTCACCCGCAGCGTCGTTCGCTTTAGAGGCAACTTCTTTCACCATCTGTGCGCCCATGTTTTCGAACTTATCTTCCAGCTCAATTTCACGCGCTACGGAAACGCCGTCTTTGGTGATGGTCGGCGCGCCGAAGGATTTGTCCAGTACTACGTTGCGGCCTTTCGGGCCCAGGGTCACTTTAACTGCATCTGCCAGTACGTTTACGCCGCGCAGCATTTTCACACGAGCGTCGTTACCGAATTTTACGTCTTTAGCTGCCATTTTCTCTTTCCCTTAAATTCGTATGTTCAGTGTCGGTCGCGGATTACGCTTCAACAATTGCCAGAATGTCGCTCTCGGACATGATCAGAACTTCTTCATTGTCGATTTTTTCGGACTTCACGCCGTAGCCATCGTTAAAGATAACGATGTCGCCCACTTTCACGTCCAGCGGCTGCACATTACCGTTTTCCAGGATGCGGCCTTTACCGACAGCGATGATTTCGCCACGCGTTGATTTGCCCGCTGCAGAACCGGTCAGAACGATGCCGCCAGCAGATTTAGATTCAACTTCTTTACGTTTGACGATCACACGATCATGTAACGGACGAATACTCATTTGATAGCTCTCCTTTGAGAAAGTCTTTATCAGTCATGGGTGACGCCGGACCGTTCATGGTTTCCCGGCTAGTGACCAGAGAGATGGGGCCGGGTTTTTCGCCTTCAAGGGGGGATCTGAAAAAAAATTATCAAATCTCATTGCAGAGATGAATTCCGTGAACAGACGCGCGAAAAGCCCTTGTGTTAACATGATTTTTTTTACTTATGGATGACGTCATGAGTGGTTTAAAGCAGGAGCTGGGGCTGGCGCAGGGCGTCGGATTGCTGTCAACGTCGCTACTGGGCACCGGCGTCTTCGCCGTTCCGGCCCTGGCCGCGCTGGTGGCGGGCGACGATAGCCTGTGGGCGTGGCCTGCCCTCATCGTGCTGGTGTTTCCCATCGCTATCGTCTTTGCCACCCTCGGCCGCCATTTTCCCAGCGCCGGCGGCGTTGCCCACTTCGTGAGCCTGGCCTTTGGTCCGCGCCTGGCCAGCGTGACCGGCTGGCTGTTTCTGTCGGTGATCCCGGTGGGCCTGCCCGCTGCGCTGCATATCGCCGCCGGCTTTACGCAGGCCCTGTTCGGCTGGCACGACGGCCAGCTGCTGCTGGCGCAGCTGGGCACGCTGGCGATTGTCTGGTGGCTCGGCTCGCGCGGGGCCAGCACCAGCGCCAACCTGCAGACGCTGGTGGCAATTCTGATCGTTGCTCTGATTGTGGCCCTGTGGTGGGCCGGCGATATCACGCTCTCCGCCATCCCGTTTCCGCCGCTGGCAAACGTCGGCGCCGGGCCGCTGTTCGCGGCGCTGGCGGTAATGTTCTGGTGCTTTGTCGGTCTGGAGGCCTTTGCCCATATGGCCGCTGAATTTAAGCAGCCTGAGCGGGATTTCCCGCGGGCGCTGATGATAGGCCTGCTGCTGGCGGGGCTAGTCTACTGGGCCTGCACGGTGCTGGTGCTGCACTTTCACGCCTTCGGGGCGGACAAAGCGGCGGCGGCCTCGCTGCCGGATATTGTGGTCACGCTGTTCGGCGTGAAGGCGCTGTGGGCCGCGAGCGTGGTGGGTTATCTGGCCTGCTTCGCCAGCCTCAATATCTATATCCAGAGCTTTGCCCGGCTGGTGTGGACCCAGGCGCAGGCGCGCCCCGCCAGTCGACTGGCCGCGCTGTCGGCCCGCCGCCAGCCGGTTAATGCGCTCAATGCGGTGCTCGTCTGCTGCGCACTGAGCACGCTGGGCATTTATCTGCTGAACATCAACCTTGAAGTGCTGATCGTCTACGCCAACGGCATTTTCGTGATGATTTATCTGCTGTGTATGCTGGCGGGCTGTCGGCTGCTGGCGGGGCGGTATCGCTTGCTGGCGGCGGCAGGAAGTCTGCTGTGCCTGCTGCTGCTGGTGATGATCGGCTGGAAAAGCCTGTATGCGGTCATCATGCTGGCGGCACTGTGGGTGCTGCTGCCGGGCCGCCGGGCTATTCGCTGACGGCGGGCCCGTCACCGGGCCCGCTGCGCCTTACTCTTTACGATCGTCTTTGTGCTCAAGGCGATCGTCATCTTTACGCTGAAACTCGCCTTCAAAGGTCTCTCCCCCGGCCGCGCCGCCAAAACCGCCGCCCATACGGCCGAAGCGCAGGTACGGCATCAGCTTCAGCGTCAGGTGCTTCTGCACCGGCGGCAATAGCAGCAGCAGGCCAAGGAGGTCGGTAAAGAAACCGGGGATTATCAGCAGCATACCGGCAATGATCAGCGACACGCTTTTAATCATCTCCACCGCCGGACTTTCGCCGGCCTGCATCTTCTGCTGCATCAGCATCAGGTTCTTAAAGCCCTGGTTGCGTACCAGAGACATACCGATAAAAGAGGTAAAAATCACCAGAATCAGCGTCAGCAGGACGCCGAGCACGTGGGCAACCTGGATGAAAATCGAGATTTCGATATAAACATATAAAAAGAAAGCAATAAACGGTATCCAGCGCACTGGGTTCTCCTGTTAAAGCACGGCCACCCGGGGCGTCCGTTTTGATAAGGCTGCAAGTCGCATTCACTATAAATGGAGGTAAATTCTTCGTTTTCAATTGCCGACTAAACGATTTAGTCCACACATTTTGCGTGGTGACACGTTTCACAGAATAATCATTCAGAGGTAGAAGTAGGCTTAATAAGTGATCCAGATTACGGCAATTGGCTATTATCAGCATATGATCATGGGCACCAGGCCGATTAAGGAGATAATCTTCGGTCAGAAAACGCACAATACCTCACTCATTCTGTGTGTTTGGTGAATTCATTGGCAGCTTAAAAAGAAGGTTCACATGTTAAACAACATTCGTATCGAAGAAGATTTGTTGGGCACCAGGGAAGTTCCAGCGGACGCATACTACGGTGTCCATACTCTGAGAGCGATTGAAAACTTCTACATCAGCAACAGCAAAATCAGCGACATTCCGGAATTCGTTCGCGGCATGGTGATGGTGAAGAAGGCCGCCGCGATGGCTAACAAAGAGCTACACACCATTCCCAAAGGTGTTGCCGACGCCATTATCGCCGCATGTGATGAAGTGCTGAACAACGGTAAGTGCATGGACCAGTTCCCGGTAGATGTCTATCAGGGCGGCGCGGGTACGTCGGTCAACATGAACACCAACGAGGTACTGGCCAATATCGGGCTTGAGCTGATGGGCCACCAGAAAGGTGAATATCAGTACCTCAATCCGAACGATCACGTGAATAAATGTCAGTCCACTAACGACGCTTACCCGACCGGTTTCCGCATTGCGGTATATGCATCGGTGGTTAAGCTGATTGATGCCATCAACCAGCTGCGCGAAGGCTTTGAGCGCAAGTCGGCCGAGTTCGCCGATATCCTCAAAATGGGTCGCACCCAGCTGCAGGACGCGGTACCAATGACGCTGGGCCAGGAGTTCCACGCCTTTAACGTCCTGCTCAATGAAGAGACAAAAAGCATTCTGCGTACCTCCGAACTGCTGCTGGAGGTGAACCTCGGCGCCACGGCTATCGGCACCCGCCTGAATACGCCGGAAGGCTACCAGCAGCTGGCGGTGCAGAAGCTGGCGGACGTGTCCGGCCTGCCGGTTGTCCCGGCTGAAGACCTGATCGAAGCCACTTCCGACTGCGGCGCCTACGTGATGGTGCACAGCGCCCTGAAGCGCCTGGCGGTCAAGCTCTCCAAGATCTGTAATGACCTGCGCCTGCTCTCCTCCGGGCCGCGCGCCGGTCTCAACGAAATCAACCTGCCTGAGCTGCAGGCCGGCTCTTCCATCATGCCGGCGAAAGTGAACCCGGTGGTCCCGGAAGTGGTTAACCAGGTCTGCTTTAAAGTCATTGGTAATGACACCACCGTCACCATGGCGTCCGAAGCGGGTCAGCTGCAGCTCAACGTCATGGAGCCGGTAATTGGCCAGGCGATGTTCGAGTCTATCCACATCCTGACCAACGCCTGCTACAACCTGCTGGAAAAATGCGTCAACGGCATCACCGCCAACAAAGCGGTGTGCGAAGGCTACGTCTATAACTCCATCGGCATCGTCACCTACCTCAACCCGTTTATCGGCCATCACAACGGCGATATCGTCGGCAAGATCTGCGCCGAAACCGGCAAAAGCGTACGTGAAGTGGTGCTGGAGCGCGGGCTGCTTACCGCCAGCGAACTGGACGACATCTTCTCCGCCGAGAACCTGATGCATCCTGCCTATAAAGCCAGGCGCTATACCGATGAAAACGAACAGTAATTACGGCGATTAAATCCGCAAAGGCACGTCAGCAGTGACGTGCCTTTTTTACTTTTAAGGACTGCAAATTGACAACATTTTTGCATCAAGATACTAACAACAAAGGAAGGCAGTATGATAGTCATTGAGTTGCTCATCGTCCTCGCGGCGATTTTTCTGGGTGCCCGGCTCGGTGGGATTGGCATAGGCTATGCGGGCGGTCTTGGGGTACTGGTGCTTGCTGCCATCGGCGTCGCGCCGGGTAAGATCCCGTTCGACGTTATCTCCATCATCATGGCGGTGATCGCGGCCATCTCCTCGATGCAGGTGGCGGGCGGACTGGATTATCTGGTGAACCAGACCGAAAAGCTGCTGCGCAGAAATCCGAAGTACATCACCATTCTCGCGCCCATCGTCACCTACTTCCTGACCCTGTTTGCCGGGACCGGCAACATCTCGCTGGCGACCCTGCCGGTTATCGCTGAAGTGGCGAAAGAGCAGGGCGTGAAGCCGTGCCGTCCGCTCTCCACCGCAGTAGTTGCAGCACAGATAGGCATTACCGCATCGCCTATTTCGGCGGCAGTGGTCTACATGTCTTCCGTCATGGAAGGCCACGGCGTCAGCTATATCCACCTGCTGTCGGTGGTGATCCCGTCGACGCTGCTGGCGATCCTGCTGATGTCCTTCCTGGTCACCCTGCTGTTTAACTCGAAGCTCTCCGACGATCCGGTCTACCGCCGTCGTCTGGAAGAGGGGCTGATCGCCCTGCGCGGTGAGCGTATTGTGGAGATCAAGCCGCGGGCGAAGCTCTCGGTTCTGCTGTTCCTGCTCGGCGTGGTCAGCATCGTGGCTTACGCCATCGTCAACAGCCCGAGCCTCGGCCTGGTGGCAACACCGCTGATGAACACCACCAGCGCGATCCTGATTATCATGCTCAGCGTTGCTACGCTGACCACCCTGATATGCCACGTAGATACCGACAGCATCCTGAACTCCAGCACCTTTAAAGCCGGGATGAGCGCCTGTATCTGTATTCTCGGCGTTGCCTGGCTCGGCGACACCTTCGTTTCCGCTAACATCGACTGGATCAAAGAGACGGCGGGCAGCGTCATTCAGGGCCATCCGTGGCTGCTGGCGGTGATTTTCTTCTTCGCCTCCGCCCTGCTCTACTCTCAGGCGGCAACCGCCAAGGCGCTGATGCCGATGGCGCTGGCGCTGAACGTAACGCCGCTGACGGCGGTCGCCTCCTTCGCCGCGGTTTCCGGCCTGTTTATTCTGCCGACCTACCCGACGCTGGTCGCCGCAGTGCAGATGGACGATACCGGCACCACGCGCATCGGACGCTTCGTCTTTAACCATCCGTTCTTTATCCCCGGCACCATGGCGGTCTTCTTCGCCGTCTGCTTCGGCTTCCTGCTGGGCAGCGTTATTCTCTGACGCGTTTGTTCTGATACGCACAGCGGGCCGCTTTCCCGGCCCGCTTAATTCATCGCCATCCTCCATCGTGCTATAGTGCCTTTTTCGCCGATACGAGGTTGATGATGACGCTGCCCGCCGCTGTTGTTGTACTCTGCACCGCCCCGGATGAAGCCACCGCCCAGGACCTGGCCGCAAAAGTGCTTTCTGAAAAGCTCGCCGCCTGCGCCACCCTGCTGCCCGGCGCCACCTCGCTTTACTACTGGGAAGGGAAACTCGAACAGGAGTATGAGGTGCAGATGCTGCTCAAGTCCGATGTCGATAAACAGCAGGCGCTGCTGGATTGCCTGAAGTCGCATCATCCGTATCAAACCCCGGAACTGCTGGTTTTACCCGTATTACACGGAGATAATGATTACCTCTCATGGCTCAACGCATCATTACGCTGATCCTGCTGCTGTGCAGCACCTCAGCCATTGCCGGACTGTTCGACGCCCCCGGCAGCGCGAAATTTACGCCTGCGGACCAGGCCTTTACCTTCGATTTCCGGCAGGACGGCCGCACGCTGACCCTCAACTGGCAGATCCGCGACGGCTACTACCTCTACCGCAAACAGATTGCCGTGGACGCTACCGGCGCGGCGCTGACGCCGCCGCAGCTGCCCGCCGGCGACTGGCACGAAGACGAATTCTTCGGCAAAAGTGAAATCTACCGCCAGCACCTGACGGTGCCGGTCACCCTCATTCGGGCAGGGAAAGAGGCGTCGCTAAAAGTGACGTACCAGGGCTGCGCCGAGGCGGGCTTCTGCTATCCGCCGGAGACGAAAGTCGTGCCGCTGCGGGACGTGGCGGCGGCCTCAGCGCCGTCCGTCGCACCGGCCCCCGCCGCCGTTGCCCCCGCCGCCGGCAGTCATACCGCGCTCCCCTTCTCGGCCCTGTGGGCGCTGCTGATCGGCATCGGCATCGCCTTTACGCCCTGCGTCCTGCCGATGTATCCGCTGATCGCCGGGATCGTGCTCGGCGGCCGGGAGCGGCTCTCTACCGGCCGGGCGCTGCTGCTGGCCTTTATCTACGTCCAGGGCATGGCCCTGACCTACACCGCCCTCGGGCTGGTGGTCGCCGCTGCCGGAATGCAGTTCCAGGCGGCACTGCAGAGTCCCTGGGTGCTGATTAGTCTCTCGGCGGTTTTCATTCTGCTGGCGCTGTCGATGTTCGGCCTGTTCACCCTGCAGCTGCCCTCCTCGCTGCAGACCCGCCTGACCCTGATGAGCAACCGCCAGCGGGGCGGCTCCGCCGGCGGCGTCTTCGCGATGGGCGCCATCGCCGGGCTTATCTGCTCGCCCTGCACAACCGCACCGCTGAGCGCTATCCTGCTGTACATTGCCCAGAGCGGCAACCTGTGGCTGGGCGGCGGCACGCTCTATCTCTATGCCCTGGGCATGGGTCTGCCGCTGATCCTGGTGACCGTCTTCGGCAACCGGCTGCTGCCGAAGAGCGGGCCGTGGATGGCGCAGGTTAAAATCGCCTTCGGCTTCGTGATCCTCGCCCTGCCGGTCTTTTTGCTTGAGCGGCTGGTGGGCGAAGCGTGGGGTATGCGCCTGTGGTCAATGCTCGCCGTGGCCTTCTTCGGCTGGGCGTTTATCGCAAGCCTCAGCGCCGGCAAGGCCTGGATGCGGCTGGTGCAGATCCTGCTGCTGGCCGCCGCGCTGGTCAGCGTACGTCCGCTGCAGGACTGGGCGTTTGGTGCCCCGGCCGCGCAGCAGCAGGCGCACCTCAGCTTCACCCGCATCAGCAGCGTGGACGAGCTCAACCGCGCGCTGGCGGAAGCGAAAGGCAGACCGGTGATGCTCGACCTTTACGCCGACTGGTGCGTGGCGTGTAAAGAGTTTGAGAAGTACACCTTCAGCGATCCCCGTGTGCAGCAGGCGCTGGGCGACAGCGTCCTGCTGCAGGCCGACGTTACCCGCAACAGCGCCGCCGACGCCGCGCTGCTGAAGCAGCTGCGGGTGCCGGGATTGCCAACCATCCTGTTCTTCGACGCCGACGGGCGGGAGATGTCAGACATGCGGGTTGCCGGGTTTATGGACGCGGAGACGTTTTCCGCGCATTTGCACAAACGCGCCCGGTAAACGACACTGTGGGAAGGATATAGGGAGGATAACGCCGTGCAACGCGAAGATGTTCTGGAACAAGCACTTCAACTGCTTGAAATAAAAGGGATCGCTGACGCCACGCTGGAAATGCTCGCCGAACGCATAAAAATGCAGCCCGGCGATTTGACCCGCTTCTGGCCGGATAAAGAGGCCCTGCTGTATGACGTGCTGCGCTACCTCAGCGATAAAGTGGATACCTGGCGCCGCCAGCTCATCCTTAACGAGGAGCTGACCCGCGAGCAGAAGCTGCTGGCCCGCTACGGTGCCCTGACCGAGTGCGTGAGCAACAACCGCTACCCCGGCTGCCTGTTTATCGCCGCCTGCTCGTTCTACCCGGACGCCAGCCACCCGATCCACCAGCTGGCCGAGCGGCAGAAGCAGGCCGCGTGGGAGCACACCCATGCCCTGCTGGTGCAGCTGGAGGTTGAAGATCCGGAGATGGTCGCCAAACAGATGGAGCTGGTGCTGGAGGGCTGCCTGAGCCGTATGCTGGTGAAGCGCAGCCAGCAGGACGTGGACACCGCGCGGCGGCTGGCAGAAGATATTTTACGCTTCGCCCAGTGCCGATCCGGCGGCGCGCTGACCTGATTGCCGCAGTTCTGCGCAAACTGCCGCAAAGTTAGCCATCCGGAAAGATTTTACGGAAATAAGGTTGACGGGTGCAGGCGATTACGGTTTAATGCGCCCCGTTGCCCGGATAGCTCAGTCGGTAGAGCAGGGGATTGAAAATCCCCGTGTCCTTGGTTCGATTCCGAGTCCGGGCACCACTATTCAGAAGAACCCGCCTATGGCGGGTTTTTTGCTTTTGGCGAAACGGACTCTCCATCGAACTTCGTTCGATTATTCGCCGCAGGCGGCTCACCCCTGCGGGGCCAGCGCGACAAGCGCGCTGTTCAACGCCTCCGGCGTTAGTCCGAGTCCGGGCACCACTA